>CP166623.1:0-48779 GCA_041937185.1 Leptolyngbya sp. BL-A-14
GTTTGCAACTGGGTGACCAGCACCGACAACCGCCTGTATGTAGGCTGGTTCGGCGTCCTGATGGTTCCCACCCTGCTGTCTGCGACCATCTGCTTCATCATCGCTTTCATCGCTGCCCCTCCTGTGGACATCGATGGCATCCGTGAGCCCGTCGCTGGCTCCCTCATGTACGGCAACAACATCATCTCTGGTGCGGTTGTCCCTTCGTCCAACGCGATTGGTCTGCACTTCTACCCCATCTGGGAAGCCGCTTCCTTAGATGAGTGGCTGTACAACGGTGGCCCTTACCAGTTAGTGGTGTTCCACTTCCTGATTGGCGTCTTCGCTTACATGGGTCGTGAGTGGGAACTGTCCTACCGCCTCGGCATGCGCCCCTGGATCTGCGTCGCTTACAGTGCACCTGTAGCCGCAGCAACGGCAGTGTTCTTGATCTACCCGATTGGTCAAGGTTCCTTCTCTGACGGCATGCCTTTGGGTATCTCCGGTACGTTCAACTTCATGTTCGTGTTTCAGGCCGAGCACAACATTCTGATGCACCCCTTCCACATGTTGGGTGTGGCCGGTGTGTTCGGTGGCAGCTTGTTCAGTGCGATGCACGGTTCGTTGGTCACCTCCTCGTTGGTGCGTGAGACCAGCGAGAACGAGTCAGCGAATGCGGGTTACAAGTTTGGCCAAGAAGAAGAGACCTACAACATCGTCGCAGCACACGGCTACTTCGGTCGGTTGATCTTCCAATACGCGTCGTTCAACAACTCCCGCAGCTTGCACTTCTTCTTGGGTGCGTGGCCAGTGATTGGAATTTGGTTCACGGCGTTGGGCATCAGCACGATGGCGTTCAACCTGAACGGGTTCAACTTTAACCAGAGCATCATCGACTCGCAGGGTCGTGTGGTGGGTACTTGGGCGGACATCTTGAACCGGGCGAACCTGGGGATGGAAGTGATGCACGAGCGGAATGCGCACAACTTCCCCCTCGACTTGGCAGCGGGTGAAGCGGCTCCAGTCGCTCTCTCCGCTCCCAGCATCAATGGTTAGTTGACTCGCTCCGTGTGAGTTTGCAAGCGCTCCTCCGACGAGGGGCGCTTTTGCTATGTCCCGTACTCGTCGGTGTCAAGCCGGTCTACAGCGCTGTTGGGGTTAGTCCGTCTCTGGCCGTTGACTTTGCAGCTCAAACAACAAGCGCTCGCACTCTGCTTGAGTCAACGCCGCTTCTGATCGCTCAAACAACTCCCACACAAGGTGATGGCGCTGTTCCAGCGTCCACCCCAATTGCTGCACGCGCTGGTCGATCGCTGCTTGCATAGCCTCCAAGGTAATGGGATACTGCGGCACCGCTTCATGCAGCAACATCGGTGCCTCTAGAAAGGTCGTCAAATCCGGTCGCACATACCAATCGGCTTGCTCCAAAGCAAAAGTGGGTGGTGGCGCGGTGAAGTAGATGGCATCCAGTTCATCCTCAACGAGCAGCCAACCAACCATGCGTGCCAGAGCCAGCCAGTCTTCCTCCGCTGGCTCCAGGTAGCGGGCACCCACAGCCAGCAAATCTACCTGCGCCAGCGGATTGTAGACACCAGCCGACCAGGCCAAAACCGTCTCTTCGGGATGCTCTTGCTGGTATTGAGCACAGAATGCCTCCACTTCCGCTTGCATGGCCAGATCGACAGCCGCTTCTAGCACTGGTGGTTGAGACACAACACTCAGTTGCTGAATTTCTTGCAAGGCAGTCTTACCACCTCGGCGTTGCGGTTGCGATCGTCCAAAACCACCTGGCATCAACGCCTCCTCGCTCAAACACTCTTCGGGTTTCTCTGGTACCACGACATCCATACTGACTAGGCTGACCGACTCTTGCTGTGCTTGGGCAGCAAAGAACTGCTGGGCTTCTGCCACCAAAATCGGGTCACCACTCTCCAACCATACCCGCATCTTAGCAAGCTGCTGCTCCGCCCTAACGGACTTGCGGTGGGCAGCTTCGACAGCGAGACCTGTGGAAAGTCCCCCAGACCCCCCATCTACTTGAAGCCCAACCGCTTGCCCTTGAGGGGCAGCGGCATGGGGCACAAGCTTATTGGTATTAATAGGGTGGTAGCTCTCTCCCTGTATGGGTTCTAGCGCTTCTGCATGGATGGGATCGGTATCAATAGGGTGGTAGCCCTCTCCCTGTGTGGGTTTGAGGTACTTAGGGTGCCATAACTCCTTGTATTTATCTAAGGTTTGATTCCCGATCCCATAGGCTCTAATTGCTTCTCTACGGGCGGTCGTTGTCTCTGGCAACGCCATGCTTTGCCGCAAGTCAGTGAGAGCGTGCTGGATGCGATCACGAGCGGCTTGCGACTGTGACTGGTTCCAGTTCGGTTTGGGTGGTGCAGTCGGTTCTGGTAAGAGTGAAGTCTTTGCCTGGTGTTTGGTGCCAAAGGGATAGTAATGGCTGGACTGGATGGAACGGGCGTAGAACATCGCTCGTTGTTCCAGGTTGGCTTGATGGCGGCAATAGGTCTCAAAGCCAGGGAGCGAGCGAGCGACTTCATAGATGGCGGCGGCTAAGTCTTCGCCCGTGAGGGGTTCAACACCGCGCTGGACGTGTCCAAAGATGTATTCCCGCATGGCAATGCGTCCCAACAGGTAGTTGGTCTGCCCGGTGTCGGTCCACCCGGTTAACACTTCGGTGTTCAGGTCGTGGAGGAATTTCTCGGCTTTGCCGGAGAGTTTGTACCGCTGGCGCTTGGTCTGTTGCAAAACCCGCTTCAGGGTACGTTGGTCGATCTCATTACGGTGCTGGGCAAACTGCCAGCGCTGCACAAAAGTCGTTTGTTCACCGTAGATGGGCTGGAAGTCTTGGTTGAGCATGTAGGAACCGGCTTGCAGGGGGAGTCGGTGGGCAGCATACAAGCTGGGTGCTTCGCTGTAGGGTTTGGGGTTAGGAAACAGTTCGAGTTGCCCCGGTTTGAGTTTGAAGCCCGCCTGAGCCAGCAAGGTCGAGACGACCTGGGCGATCGCCCACGTTTCTTGCGCCTTCTGAAAGGGTAGGTAGAGGTGAATGCCACCCCGGTAACTGCTAGTCACGGCGACGGCCTCGACTAGTCCTAGCGGTTCTAGGGCAGCCAACAGACGTGAGATGGCAAGGCGATCACTGTGGGGATGGTAGAGGCTACCCATGTCGATGTCGAGCAGCAGGTAGTCGGTTTGTTTGCCAAACCGCACGCCATACAAGTAAGCACTTTCTTGAATGAGGCGATCGCTTAAGGGATGCCTGTCTTCGGTTTTCCAGTCCGGGCGATCGCTAGGGTCTGGATGCTCGGCATAGATGAAATCGAACCGATGTGGAAAGAGACTCAGAAACGCGTCTGACTCTTGAATTGCTTGAAATTGGGGGGCAGGGAGATTCATCGGCTACCCTCCCTGTCTACGGCAATCTTTTGCAGGACAAGGTTCCTCTTGCCCTCATCAAGTTTTCGATGCACGAGTTAACTCCCTATGACTGGTGTGAGCAGTGGATAGGAAGCCATGCAAAAACTAGAGCAATTTGTCAAAAAGGTTGCACCATTTGACGAATTGCCACTAAAATTGGCATAGCAATCTCGGGCGACTTAACTTTTGCTTTACGACGGCGGTGAGTTAGAGTCCCCAAATCCTATCTAAAAGTGAATATCAAGTCTTTTGCCCCTTCTGTTTCCAGCAGTTGGGGTTTTGACTTTTAAAGGATTTCTATGTCATGCGGTCACCTCTTTATATTCAAGTGTGGAAACTTGCGAGCTCATCTATGGCTCTCTCTTTCATCGGTATTGCAATCTAACCGTAGATCCTAGAAACGGCTGCAATTACGTTGAAATTGCGAGAGTGGAATAAGAACGAAGTCAGGAAGCAGCGCTGCATCCCCTACTCCTTCCAAGCTATCCACACAAACTTGTAACAAGATGGGTGAATCCCTTAGAATAAAAGCTGGAAATCCGTTGTTAAGCGCAACTTTATCTGTAGAATTTGCAGATAAGTTCGATTCATTATATAAGTAGTGGATTGAATTGCATAGGTTTTTGCAACGGGATCTGGTTCTAAGTTTTGGGTCAACGCTTGGAGATGAAGCAGAGTATCCATCCAAACTCACTAGCGAACTTGACTCGTGATGGGCGGCCTCAGATATATGAGGAGCCTAAAAAAGTTCGGTCTGTCTCTGTAACAACTACAGGTTGGAGTGGATTGCAAGAGATGGCAAACACTTTAGGACTCAGTACTTCCGAGTTGTTGGAACAATTGGGGCGAGGTGCTTTGGTAGTCTCACCTGCTGGAACTCATGAGACTAGCAATGTAGCCTGAGAAGATACAAGTTGAGCTGATTCACTTCTCTCATCTCTGAAGGTATCGCTATTGATACCTTCGTTGCCATGTAACGAAGCTTTTTCCAACACTAAGCCTGATATTTTACTCCCAATTCGAAAAAAGAACGAACGCTAATCCTTAAAGACAAGCCGGATTGTTTCTGGCGTCGGCAGCTGTCCCGTCAAGCGGAAGGCTGGATTGCGCAGGAGATGCTTCAACGCATTGGCCCGTGTGTACGGTTGGCCATTCCGCTTCGTCAACAGATAGTCATGCTCTGGTTGAAACACAGAGCGGAGTCCAGGCAGCGTTCGCTTCGCATCCGTGTATTGCACTAACCACGCCTCCAGATAAGCATAGAAACAGCGACCATCGTCATAACGCTGATTGGGCAGGATGATTTTGTCCTGAGCCGTTGTTGTTGACTGGGCCGGGTGAATGCACCACTGTCCCGCTTCCAGCGCTAAAAAGCCACTCACGCCCACTGGATGTTCCTCCACTGCCGCAACAGCTGAGGTTCTCCCTGGCAGCACCACCACCAAACGACGCCAGAAAACGGAGCGCCATTGCGGCAGCAGCTCCAGCAGTGCCGCAAACAGAAACCGTTGATAGCAAAACGCGATCGTTGCAGGCGACCGCCAGGCACCAGGGCTAGACTGTCCAGGCGCTGTGGCTGTGGCATACAACTGTCGTGGCTGACACTCCTGCCGCAAGGCTTCCACCAAGTTCCGGAATTGGTCCTGCTCCAAGCGCTTGGACGCGGCGAGATTGAGGGATGGGTGGGACGGCAATGGAGCTGCTAGCTGCCAGAGCCGCTGTTGCAGAGCCTCCTGTGCCGGGGCCTCGGGCTGTGCTCCTGGCATACCACCACCAGGAGCACGGTAAACAAATTTCGCGACTGTTTGCCAGAGCCGTAACAACCGTAACGGCGTCTGGTTACCCTGACTTCTAGGGCTACGCTGCGGTTTGTCCCCGATGACTGGCGTCTCCTGCAACCACTGCAAGTAAGCATCAGCCAGCGCCACTGTGGCCGCCGCATCTACCGGCAGTGGCTCAGTCACCGTGCCGAGCTGCAAGCGTACCGACGGCACTAACTGGCGCAGACTGAGTTGATCCAGCGGTACCTGGCGTTCGCGATGTAGCCACCCTAAGAGGAGCCGGAGCAGGCCTAGTTCCTCAGTGGCAGTCGCTGGTTGCACGGGGCTCCTGCCAGTGGTGACCGCAGGTGTCGTGCGGTACTGGTAGAACGCCGCCAGTTCTGCCTCTAACCCTGTTGAAAACACATCGCCTGACACCTGTCCTAACCCATAGACATACTCATACAGCTTCTGTCCCTGGTCATCCACACGACGACGCTCGGTCACATGCTCTAGGCTAGCCGAGCCTTTCGGTGTCCGCGGCTGTACCGGCAGGGGTGCCTCCATGAGTGGCTCTGTCCACCAGGGTTGCGTCTCACACCAGTGGAGCCACCGCAGTAAAGCATGTCGGTAAGTCCGTTGCGTTGGCAGCGGCAGCGACCGCGTGTCAAAAACGCCTTGTTGCACAGGAGCCGCCTGCGCTAATTGGGCCACCGGCATTTGTGCCATGAAAGCCAAAGCGTCCGCTGTTGCTTGCTTGGTCAACCCTTTGCCCTGTGGTAGGGGGAATCCCCAACCAGGCAAAGTATACCGACACACCGCTGACTTGGCTTGCGCCAACAGAGCGGTCGCTTTTGAGGCTGGATGCTCCTGGCGCACACGCTGCTGGTAAAGCAGCCACACGTCTAGAACAGACTGGGGTGGCAGCTTCATTTCCACGACGCACACGCCTCAAATTTTCTACGGCAGCCGCCCTGCAAAATTACCATGACACACACTCTACAAAAACTTGGCCTTCGTCTGACTTGAATTTATAACGTTTTATAACGTCTGTTAAAGCATTGCAGTCGTACCTGCGCCAGTTGAAGCGCGCGGTCATGCTGTCAGCAGTGGCTATGGCAGCGGCTTCATTTCCACGGCGCACACTAGACAAATTTTTGACGCTCATCACCCTGTAAGACCAAAGTATCACGCCTAACTAAAACTTATAACGTGTGATAGTGTCTGTCTTGTAAGTTAGTGCGCGATCTGCTGGACGCTTGCCCCCAGCGTCTCATCGGTTTTCTTATCCATCTCAACCCTTTGCACCTATGACCATTTCGGTGTTAGATACATTTCAAGCGTGGCAACAAGCTTTAGAGTCACGGGGGGCAGCGCAACGCCCGCTGAAAAATCTGCGGACGGCCTTAAAGCTCTACGTGTTTGAGGGGCTTGGCTTAAACACACGACCGTTGAAGCCTGCAGACTTTGAACAGTTCTGTGACCAGTGGTCTGTCAAGCAATGGGTCGATGCCCTGTCGAAGTTGCCGGTGGAGTCACTGGTAGACCAGACTGTGACTGAGTCGGGACAGCTGCTAGGTGTGGGTCAACTGTGCCCAAGCGTGCAGTTTGGGCCGTCAGTGATGGCGCTGTTCGATCGCCAGTTTGATGCAGCCGTGGCGCTGAGACTAACCAGTCGGCAGACGAAGCGTAATTATCGGGCAGTATTGGGGCAGTACTTGCAGTGGCTGGTGACGCAGGTCTGGTGGCAAGAACTGTTTCCGCCCCAGTTACCAGAGCTGCTACCAGCGGTACCGCGTGGCTTAAAACGGCCTAGATTTCGTCGCCAGCACAGTTGCTACAGCTTAAAAACAGACCAATTGCCAGAGTCCTTGAAGGAAGAACTGGCCGCTTTTAAGGACTTCCGCCTGACTGGGGGGAAGCAAGCGTTGAAGCAAAGATTGAGACAACAACGTAGTCTCGGTCAGCACCGAGAAAGCGTCCATCCTCGATTAAACTGCGTCAAAGAAGGCAGTTTTGAGCACAAAGAGAAGCCGTTCCTGCTTTTGTTTCTGGGCTGGTGCGTCAACGTGCGGGGAGAGGCGTTAGCAGCTCTATCTTTAGATGCCGTGACGGATCTGGAGCAACTTGAGGACTATGTTGAGTGGCTCGTCGAGCAACGACACCGAACACATTGTGTCGGTGTCCAAATCGTTAGCATTGGTATTGCCGTGGCAAAGTGGAAAACATATGGTCAGGTCCAACGGCGCGATTGGTCCGATATTCCGCTGATTCAAGAATTGCGGGAACTCCAAAGTTTTTTTCAAGAACAGTACAAGAAGGAGCAAGCAGCGGCTCTAACCATAAAATGGAAGACCAAAGAGCTCACGCATGCAGAGGCAAGGCAAGCGGTGCAGTATTTGCGCCAGCTCTGCGCTTCTCACCGTAGTAGCATCAGCCCTAAAACGGGTAAACGTGTCAGAGACCATCAGCGCACCGATGCCGTCGTTGTACGCGCCTGGATGGTTCATCTCATCGTCAAATTGTTGGTCTATTTGCCAGTACGCCAGCAAGAAATCCGGCAATATCGTTCTGGCATCACCCTGTTCCGAGAGCTAGAGACGGATGGGCAACCCTTCTATTCTGCTCTGGTTACGGAGCACAAGCTCAAGTCCAAGACCGGTGAAGATCGTCGCTATAAACTGCCTGCAGTTCTGACTCAGGACCTGGACGACTGGTTGCATATCTGGCGACCGAAAGCGGTGCAGGCGGCCACTTCACCGGCTTTATGGTTGGCATTCTGGGGCCATGAAGCAGATAGCCTGGAAAAGCTAGAGCAACGACTTCAAGCGGCAAGAGCAAACGCGCCTTCATACCCTAGTCAGTCGACTCCAGCCTCTATTCGGCGGCTTGAACAGAGGGTGTCCAATCTCCAGAAGTTGATCGCAGCTAGAGAAAGTGCCAAGGCGAACTTCGAGACTGCCGATCCGTTCTTTTTCCGCTTTGGCGCTCTAGGCTATCGTCATAAATTTGGTCAGCCTTTGGAGAGTGAAGGAGTTTATGTAATGGTTCGGCAGTCCATGGCGACTGCAACGGAGGCCTTGTTTGGACGAGCATGTTGGCTCAACCCTCATGCTCTGCGCCATGTCGCAGCTAAGCACATTCGTCAAATTCACGGTAACAAAGAAGCCTTAGCCCTCCTTATGGGTCATAGCTGTAAGATGGCCGATGATTACGCCAAACAAATTCTTACTGATTACGAGGAGACTCTGGATGTCGTCGATGATTGGTGGAAAGCGCCTTGAACAGATGTTTCTGGCACAACCCTAAGCAAGATCGGCTTGCTTAGTTGTACTAATGATGGATTGTGTAATCAGGCGGCATGAGCCTTCTGACTCTGTTTTAAGGCAGTAACTGCAACTACAGCGAGACTTAAATCACGATTGAAAGGGAGAGCAACATTGCTCTCCCTTTTGCTTTTTTTAGTTTGATTCATCACATACTCAATGGCATGCAAAAAGTACGAAATAAGCGACATATTCTCGGTTTTAACGCTGACGAGGTTGATGAGAAAGCTCTAACAAAAACGGTGCGAAAGCTTTACCAGGTGAACTCTTTCAGCGTTTGAACGGATGCAAGCGGCGTACTTTTTGCAGTATGCGATCGTACTAACCGCTCTAACGGCTGCTAGCCGCCTGATTCAAGCTTTAGAGTACCTAGAGACATCGCTCGGCTCAAGATGACCTCAAGCCACGAGCCCAACGCTAATTTCCCACAAATGTCTCAGTACGTCATGCGTTGAGTTTAGCAAGCGAGACAAACAAGCACCAGCCCAAGCAAGCACTGGTTGGATTGGTGGCTTTTTCCTTTGAATCGCTGTGCATTACAGACTCCATACGTGGCTGGGCAATACTTCTATCAACTATCATCCCGAGCGATAGCTGGTGAACAACAACACAGCGATCGATCAAGGTCAGCACAATCGCTGCCAGCGCTACTGAAAGCAAGTCTTTACCCACTAGCCATGACAGACCCGCTCTTCCTTGAGTCTCTGAGTCCAGAGGCACAACAATTTCTGCTGCAATACCAAGCTGACAGGCAACTACCCGCATGGGCACAAGCGGCGCAGCAAGTGCTGGAAGCGTCTTGCATCACGACCGAGCGAACGCAAGCACCGCTGTCTCTGGAACACCAAGCCCTGCTCACCACGACGCTCATCACGCTGACACAGTGTCAGTCTCAGTTGGCCAATGCGGTCGTCACTCTCAATGCTTTGACAGCGGCGGTGCTGCACCCAACCGGTGGTCTTTACGATCCAGCCGTTGCTGCTTGGTCTACAGGTGGAATGACGCACGGGCAAGCACCGAGTGCATCCTTGTCTTGGGCACACACAGCCCGTCGAGGGCTCACTGGCACAGCTTTAGCGGCTCGTCTGCAGACGAGCGCCTCAATGATTAGTCGGAAGCGGTCTCAAGTGGGCTTTGGGCGCTGGAGTCAAGCCCGCGATCCAGATGGCCTGACCTGGTTGTATACCACTCGTACCCGGCGCTTTCATCCGGTGGAGTCGGTGGTACCGGAAGGGGCTCTAGCCTCGGCTCATGAGCAAACGGTAGAACTCACACGCCTGGCTAACCCCAACCTTCCGCAAGCACCTTAGGCGCTGTGCTTTAACGTGGGTTTGGGCTCAATCGACCTGAGCGTAGGCGTTGCGGCTCCTGATTGCTCCTGAAACAGGGGGCACAAACAGAGTGTGGAAACGCTCGGTGTGAGGACCCAAATACCAAACCACCGTATCGTGACCGACGGCCTTCTGTGGCACGCCATTGGCACCGGCTGGGGCATGGGGAATCCGACCCAAGGTGACTCTGGGAAAGCCTGCTTGCTCCAAGGCACGGATACCGGCATTACCACTAGCGCGTAGCCATAACACGGCTTGCGTGACGTGACCCGCTTCATACTCTGCGATCGCCCGTAGCACCCAGACAGTGGCCCCGTACGTCTTTTGCGCGTGGTTGCGTTTGCCATAGGGTGGGTTGAGCCACAGGCGACCCGACCAGGATTGCTGCAAGCCATCCTCCACTTGCGTGTAGTAGGTTTGAGCTTGAATCCAAGACTGGGCTTCGACACTCGAGGCGGGGTCGAGGTCAATCCCACCCATTAACTCGCGGGCTTGTTCCACCCAAACGGGAAGGGTATACCACTCATTCGAATCGCTCGAGTGCTGCACGGCACAGTCATGGGACTTCTGTGGCGGGAGCAGGAAGCCATGCTGCTCGGCTAGGGCCTTAAGGTGAGCCAAGTCTGCTGCGACCTGCTTCCTTCTCTCTTCCAGAGTTTGCAGGACTTGACCACGCGTGATCGCGGCTTTAGTGCCGTCGTCCTCGGCGGCTGACAAAGGCGCATTCTGCTCACGCCCAGCCTCATCCAACCAGTGCTTGTGGTAGTCAGTCTGGTTGTTCTGAGCCTGACTGCTGCTGTCCAGCCCCAAAGGCGGGTGCACAAGGACCACACCCGCGGTCTGCAGCTGCGCGATCGCGGCGGTTAGTTGCCGGTATTGCTGTTGTAACGCCTGAAAGGTCATAGGCCCGTGTGTCAGTAGTACGCACATTCTACCGCCTGACACACACCGACGGAAACACCAGTGAGTCAAGGCATTGGGCTAGCGTCCAGCAGGTACTTTGCTTGAGGGCCTAGTGCCTTTGGTAAGTTGCGGCCCTTCTGCGGGCCCGGCAGTAGGGCCGTGCTCTGGCTTTCAAGGAACCCTGCTCCAGCAGCCTGACGCTGGTTGGGACAGTCTAGGGGCCAGTCCAGAGAGACCCACGCAACGGCACATAGCCACTGAAGCAGGCGGCGTCCCAAAGGGCAGACAAGGGTGTTGTGCTGACACAGGACGTGGTTGGGACGGGGCGGCGGTTGAGCTTCGTTGCCGCCAGAGTGTAGCCATCGCGACGTTGGAGCCACTACCGACCGTGCGCAACATTCAGTGTGCACGGGACTACCATCCTCGGGACGGTGGCAAGCGGGGATCGATCCGTTAGGCTAACGGCAGAACGTCCAAGCAAAATGTTCAACTCGCCTTTAGGGTCACGGCTCTAAAGGCTTTCTTCTACCCAACGACAACATCAGTTTCAGTCTGCTGAGAGAGCAGTGAGCCGGGTTTGGGTTGCTACTGTGAACACAACGGCTTAGTCAAACAAGAGGTTTTAAGCACATGAACATTTTAGCGTGGGTGGTTTTAGGTCTGATTGCCGGTGCGATCGCCAAAGCGATTGATCCCGGTGCACGCGGTGGTGGTCTTTTAGGCACCATGTTGTTAGGCATTGTCGGTGCCTTTGTGGGCGGTACCCTGTTTACCCTGTTGACCACCGGGACGTTCACGCTGGCAGCCAGTGGGTTGTCTTTAGGCGGTATTGTGGTCGCGGTGATTGGCGCGATCGTCTTCTCCTTCCTTTGGAACCGCTTCGCGGGTCGTACCGCGCTGTAAGACAGCGGCACCAGTAGTTTTAGAGCTTTGAAAGACCCCTGCTTGGTATGGCAGGGGTTTTGCTTTGGGCGTTTGTGATCCTGGAGCGACGGGCGGCTGGGAGGTGCTACCGCTTGCACCAGCGCTGCCTGCATGGTCGTCAAGCGTCAACATGGAGCGACAGCGTGGGTATCCAAGGTCACGTTTTCTGAGTTTGCTTAAACCGCAACGGCGCAACGACGGTCTAACTAAGCGGAACCGTGCACCAGACAAACAACCCACAGGCGAGTGACGGCCAGCCATGCACCAGACAGGGACTACTACTGGCGTCCAGCGGCGTCCGGGCAGTGGCGGGAAGCAGTCAAGGCGGCTCCGCAGGGCAGCCACCCTCCTGGCACTGCCTGTTAGTTTGCTGTCGCTCTTGCCTCAACCAGTGCTGGCAGCGGCACCGCCCAGACCGCTGGACGTGCAGCACGGCACGGTCGTTGTCGCGCTACCGCCAGCACCGCGTTCGCACCACGGTCCCGGTCAAGCAGCCGCGAAACGGACCGTCATGCGCTACGAAGAAGCACGACGGTCCGCGCAACGCCAGCGTTGGAGCGCCGCTGGGACGCAGAGAACCCGATCAGCAGCCATGACCGAGAACACGGTGCTGAGCCACTGCAACGCACAACCTGGGGTGAAAAGCAGCGCCAGTTAGAGCGGCACTGGCACCTTTGGGCCTGTCTCGCGGCTCAACCTTAGTGACGGCCACTCTGCTCTTGCACTAACTGATCGAGCGCCCACTGCATCTGCCGCACCACTTGCGTATAGCAAGCCGCCACATACTCCCGATCCAGCGCCGCCGCCCGACCGTAACGCTCAAACCGGATCGGGGCACAAAGGCGAGTGTGAATGGGAACCGGCAGTGGAATGTTGGGCAAGGGTCCCAGCGCCAACCCCCACGGCAGCCCTAAATAAAGCGGCCACACGAGCGGGTCCAAGCCAAACAACCACGGCATCCCCCACTCATGGAGTTGCCGCAGCGCTGGGTAGTAATCCGCGAGGATGATCAAGGTATCATGTGCGCCATACGAGATGGCTGGGACGATCGGGACCCCCTCCCGCAGCGCTAACTTGATGAAGCCTTGACGGCCCGCAAAGTGGATACGATGACGGTCCTTGTGCAGTCGCCACAGGTCTTCCGCACCACCCGGGTAGACTAAGACCGCTGCCCCTTGCCTCAGAGCCGCGCTCGCCATTTTCGGGTGAGCCCGCACGGCTCCCAGCTTGACGGTCAGCGGCGCATAACCAGGCAGCAGCCAGACATTGGGATGCATCAGCCCATAAACCGGACGCGCGGCACCGAACTTACGGAACCAGTCAACCATAAACATCAGGGTATCGGGCGCAAGCATGCCGCCGTTATGGGAGCCGACCAGCAGCATGCTGCCAGCCGCCGGTAAGTGCTGCCAACCGTCGGTGGTGACCCGAAAGTAATAGCGGTGGAGCCACTCTCCGAGTGGGCGCAAGGCGTCAATGACTTGAGGGTCTCGCTCGTCTAAGGACCAGCCGTCGAAGGGCTGGTGAGTAGCTGTCTTCAGTGTGGAGGCGCTCCTAACTGGATAACGTTCTCTAGCGTACAGGTTTGAGCGCCGCGCTTGGTACTGACTGGTGCGCGTTGCAGTCCCTTGATCGCGCCAGCTACCCGGGTGCAGCAGCGAACACCTTGCTCAAGCCGGTACCTGGTAACCACTGACAGTGCAAGGGTGAGCGCGAGTGCGCTTCTGGTCGCCGCGGCGGTGAGTGTGACTGAGCAAAAGATCTTGCGCAATTTGCAAATCGCTAGCACAAGCTTACAAAGCCAGCATCTGCAAGCGTTTCAGGATTTCATTGACTGCCAACGGCTGTTCCTCAAACGCCGTTTCATAGCAACTGATCAGAAGCTAGAACGCTAGCTTGTCGCTGCTCTCGCTTGTCGCGCCACTCATTGGCAAAGCGCGCTAGATTTTCGGCTCATGCGCCATAAGACTTACCTGGGAAAGAGGCTGATAAAGCGTTGCTGCGCTATACTGAGCGCATCAGCAACAGATTCGAGTGATCGAGTTCGCTTGCGTGTTGCTGCTTGCGACCGCTAGCGGGTGGCACTACCTGGAACAAATTCATCTCAGGCTGCATCGTTTCAGAGTGTGGACCAAGGGAGTTACCCTTTAATTTTTTCTTCAAGTGTTGTCGCCTTCGCGCCTCATGAGCTGAGCGCTTTCCCAAACCAACGATTGGGACCAGGTGCGGTTGGGAAGGGCGTTTGAGCGCTTAGCCCGATGAGACCCCGTGCAGCTTAGAACGGCGGCGCTGCTGAGAACCGTCTCATAATTGAGGTGTCTTAATGGTTAGAGGATACCTGTTGCGTCACGTCGCGCCACTCCTGGCGCTCAGCTTCTGGTGCGGCAGTGTGCTCATGTCAGGTGCGGCTCAGGCTGAAGTACCGCTTAATCGTGCGGTCATTGCATCCCTACGGAATGCGGTCGAACTCATCTTGAACAATCAAGCGCCACGAGCAGCCAAAGTTCGCGATGCGCTCACGCCTGGCGATGCGATCGCGACTGCTCGTGCGGCGCTTGCTGAGCTCCGTTTTAATGATGGCTCACTGGCCAGGGTCGGTGGGCAAGCGCTGTTTCGCTTTTTGCCCCATACTCGCACGTTCCAGCTTTCGAACGGCACCCTGCTACTCCTGGTGCCACCCGGCCGTGGGCAAACACGGATTCAAACCCCCAATGCCGCGGCTGGCATTCGTGGATCCGCACTGTTTGTCCGCTACCTTGCAGAAACAGACGTGACGCTGATTGGGGCGCTGACCGAGAGCGGCATTGAAATTACTAATCGCGATCGCTCTCAAACGCAACCGCTTGGAGCAGGCCAGATGGCGGTCGTGATCAAAGATCGGATCGAGCAAGTTTATCACTTTGATCTGAAGACGTTTTACGAGACCAGTGAATTAGTCAAGGGGCTAGAGTTACAGCGCTCTGTTGCCAGCGAGCCGTCGGCATGGTCAAACGATCCGGCGATCGCGGCCGTTCGAACCGAAACCTCTGAGGCTGTGAAGACACAAGCAAGCGTTGGCTCGGTGAGCGCGGTCACCAGGGGAGCACCATTCGATGCCAAGGCTAAAACCCCTCATACAAATCAGTCGCCGACGTCGTCTGTCAGTGCCTCACCGCAGACCCCAGGTCCTTCTGGAATTGCCCTGCCAGTTGAGAAATTATTAACGCCCCCTACAGCTTCGTTGTCCACCGTCTTTCCAGCCACAGTGACGCTCCCAACCACTGGTGTCACTCTACCCACTGCAGTGGGTAGCACCACCTCACTGAATAGCGGCGGTAATACCCCATTGCCAGGCATACCTCCAGGCATAGCAGGCAATACGTCAGGGCAAATCGGTAACCCACTGCCAGGAGTCGCGGGCAACACACAAAGTGGTGGCTTACCCCCCGGACTGGCAGGGAACACACCTGGACAAGCCGGAACGACACCGGGACAAAGCGGTGCCTTGCCACCCGGACTGGCAGGGAACACACCTGGACAAGCCGGAACGACACCGGGACAAAGCGGTGCCTTGCCACCCGGACTGGCAGGGACAGCACCGGGCTTAGCCGGAACGACACCAGGAAGATCCTCCCGTTAAGGCTTAAATCGTACTAAACAGCCATCCTGTTGCTCCAGCCTTGACTCTCAATGTTAAGAAAAAGGCAGAGCACGATTGCGGGCCCGGCAGGAGCGCTGTTCTGTCTTCCGTCCGTGATGGCACCCGGACTTGTACTTTGGCCACATCAAACATCAGTGATCAACGGGTCAGCCTCTTGGCTTTAGGGTGCAAACGGTTCGTTATGTATCACACGCACGCGCGCCTGTTGTGCCAGGGCGAAGTCAGGTTTGATTTGCAACGCCTGATCAAAAGCCGCGATCGCTTCCGCTTTACGCTGCAGTCCAGCCAGCATCACACCTTTGGACCACCAAACAGACTCGACGCCGACGGTTTCCCAGGCCAAGTTTGGTTGCAGTGCGGTATCCAGTATCAAATGTCAACTACATACCAATAAACGACAGCTAGAAAGGCGACTTTAAGACTTTGAGCAACGTGGTGATGGGTAACACAATGAGTGCGAAGACAAGTTGACATTGAAGTCAGCTAGCAAAGCAAAAAGAATCAACAGCAATGCCGCCGGTGGTTTACCGTGCAAAATTACTGGCGACAACTAAGATCGAAATGACAACTAAGATCGCAGTGACAACTAGGATCGCAAGCTTGCTTGAGCCTCAGTTTTTGCCTGCGTTGTGATGGCTGACTTCGCGACTGCCGACTGTTTGCGGTAGCTTTCGGTCACAATCTCCACAATCAGGGCATGATGCACCAAACGGTCAACGGCAGCCACCGTCATCATCGAGTCGGTGAAGATGGTATCCCATTGACTGAAGGGTTGGTTGGCAGTGATTAATAAACTCCGACGCTCATAGCGATGGGCAATCAACTCAAACAGCACCGAGGTTTCGGCTTCCGACTTTTTGACATAGCCCACGTCATCGAGGATCAGTAAGTCAAAGCGGTCGAGTTTTTTGAGTGCCGCTTGCAGTTGCAATTGCAGTTTGGCTTGCTGTAGCTGTTGCACGAGGGCGATAGCGGAAAAGAACTTGACTCGTTTGCCCAACTCGACCATCCGACGTGCGACACCCGCTGCCAGATGGGTTTTGCCCACACCGCTTGCGCCAAAGAGCAACAGATTCTCGGTACGTCCTAACCAACCTGGGTCATCTACCAGCTGCATCAAGGGTGCAGGATTGAACGTTGGACAGTGCGAAAAATCAAAATTGGCAAGAGTTTTTGCGTTGGGTAGTTGGGCTTCGCTGAGCGCTCGTTGCAGGCGCACACTCCAGCGTCGTTGTGCCTCCAATTCGCAAAGAGCTAGCAAGAATTGAGCGTACGACCAACGCTCTTGCATGGCTTGATGCTCGAGGCTCTCCCAGTGGGTCAGCATGTGGGAGAGTTGCAGTTGCTTGAGGTGCAGACTCAGGCTTTGGTAAGGACTCGGTGACACGGCTGGTGGAGAGGAGTTGGTCATAAGAGGAGAGTTCATGTTGTTCGATGTGCAATTTGGGCACTCCTGCCCGGTGGAGCAAGCCAAACTGGTGGCGGAGCGCGACCAAGGTCAAAGTGTTTGTCTCCAACTGTGTTTGCAGGTACTGGGCCACGGTCTGTTCTTTGTCTTGCCTTGCCGCTATGTAAAGCGCCTCGACGATGAGAACCGCCGCACTGTCAAGCTCAACCCGGACTTTCAACTGCTGCCATAAGTCCCGCCACAAGTCATTCGGCAGCAACTCTTGCTGCCAGGTGCAGTAGAGAAAAGCTTTGGCTTGCGGCGCAGCCCTTCAATCACATGTCGGTAATTGATGCAGCGAGCACGGCGTTTGTCCGTACCGACGACTCGGATGCGCGGTAGTTGCACGACGGGCTGATGATTCAGGTACCCCACAATCCGGTCATGATACAGATGCAGTTCGAGTGGTCGTCCAATCAGACGTGCCGGAACGGTGTACAACACACAGCGCACATCAATGGTGCTGCGACAACTGACTTTGGCAGTCAGCACTTCATAGTCTGCCACTCGCTGGGGCGGCAAGGGTTGCAGAGACGCTTGTTCGACGACAAACTTCTCGGTGTGCTGGGCGTTGAGTCGATGAGCGGCTTGGTCGATGAAGGTTCCATACTCGGCAACACTAGCAAAATCGAAGTTGCCGCGCAGATACAAAGCTTGCTCAATTCGGTTCTTGAGGTGTCCGTGGGATGCTTCAATCGACCCGTTTTCGTGAGCAATGCCCGTGTTGTTGCGCGTTGGTTGCATCTGATAGTGGTGGCACAAGTCGTCATACAACCGGGTTAACGGCTTCTGCTTGCCACCGAGGTTGCGATAAGCGGCACTCAGACTGTCGGTACGATGCTGCTTGGGCACACCACCACAGGCAAACAGGGCATTCTGCAAGCCCTCGGACAGGGCGATGAAACTCTCGCCCCCCTGGATGATTTGAGCGTACTGCCAACCGCTGTAAGCAAGGCGATAGTGATAAATTAAATGCTCAAACGGGTTGCCGTTAATGGTGACGGTGATTCCCTTCAACTCGGTGAAGTCAGAAAATCCCATCATCCCCGGTTCATGCCGTAACTCGAACATCACTTCTGGGGCCGGTCCGTGTAGCGCTTTCCACGCTTGCACACGCCGTTGCAAGGTTCGCAGTACCTGCCCATACTTGCCGGGGTATTGGTCTTGCAAGTACTCAAACAACGTCATCGGCTTGAGCTTCGGTGCTTGCCGCAACATGGGCTCTAACTCACTTTCCCACACCGCGGCTAACGGGTCAGCGCAGGTGCGCCAGTCCCGTACCCGTCCCCGGTTGGGTTGGTAGTCTTCCGCCTCAATGCGTTGTCCCGTGCGTTCTGAAAATTCGGCAATATAAGCTGCGTCGGTTTGGGTTAAACCGATTTCTCGTGCCTTCATGTACACTCTGACTTGATAAGGTTCAATGCTTTTCCCAGACACTCAAGGCTTGCCTCCATAGGGCGATCCTCTAGTGTCTTTTTCAAGCCTCTGTTTGGCGCACGCAGCCTATGAGTCTGGTGGCGATCGTGCTGCAAAACTCGAAGCAACCCGACTTGTAGCTGTCGTGCATCCGTCATCCTCATTGTCATCTAACAATCCAGACACGCAAACGCGGCCTCCCGATAGCCGACGGCGGCTAACGCGGCACATTTGCCATACAGCGCATCACCGCGGTTGGGATCCAGTCGCACAGCCAGGTCAAACACATCGAGCGCCTGCGCATACTGTGACGCTGCCATCAGCCGTTGACCTTGGTGCAGTAATTCATAGTAACCAGCTTGACGGCTCGCAGGTGTCTGTGGCTGCTGGGGTCCATTCCAGGTCGCAAGCGCAAGGGCGGTAGCCGTCCCTAGCACAGCGGCGAGGATGACTGGTCGTCTTTTGGGAAGCTGGATAGAAAACACCGGTAGGGCGTTCCAAAGACTGTTCGTCGCCGCAAGATCCACCTGTCGCAACGCTTGTAAGGCCGAGCGCGCATCGGCATACCGCTCAACCGCCTTCGGCGCGGTCATTGCAAGCAACCACGGCTCCAGCACGCGCCCTTGCGGCGGCAATGTGGCCAGATTGATGCCGTAATTTTCGTTGATGAGTTGTCCGACATCGCGTGAGCGTGTGCCGGTCAGCAAACACAGCAGCGTCACGCCCAGACTGTATAGGTCCGAAGCCTTGGTTAATTCGCGGTGCAACAGTTGCTCTGGTGGCAGAAAGCCCAGCGTGCCTTTGACCACACTGCTCACGGCCAAATCGCCACCACCGGCGCGAGCGAAGCCAAAATCGACTAAGTAAACTTTGAGGCTGTTCTGACGCTCCACCAGGATATTTTCGGGCTTGATGTCGCGATGCAGAATGGGTGGCTGTTGCTGTTGCAGGTACATCAGCACGTTCAGCAAGGCTTCAGCGATCTGTCGGACTTCCACTAATGTCCAGACATGCCGCTGCGCTAGAGAGGAAGCTGGCTTGTATTCCTGCACCAGGCAGAAGCCCGTTGGGGTCTCAAAGGACGTGAGAAAACGCGGAATACTGGGGTGCTTGAGGCGTTGCAGCAGCTTCATTTCTTGCTCATACTGCTGATAGTCTGACCAGGTAGACCCCGCTTGCGCAAACTGAAATTGCTTGATGACGACGACGGCTTGCGTGCTCTGCTCAAGCGCCAGATAGGTGACACGTCCATTACTGCGGTTGTGCCCCAGTTCGCGCTCGACCTGGTAACCGTACTCTGTCAAGTCAGGAAAATCGCTCATCGGTCTTATGCACTGCCTGGGAATCGTTTCACTAGAGTTCCCATCGGCACAAACAGAAACGGCAGCCGTCCGATCATTGCTCGCGACACCCGTGACCAGGAAGGTTTAGGGGTAAGGTGAGCGAGAACTTGTTTGCGTAACCCTGACTGTCCCAGCGCTGGTGAAGCGATCGCGGTCACTCCTTGCCTTGCAAGCGGAGACTGGGGACCGTGTGCTGGCCCCGCCCTGATGGGCCGTTAAAGCGCAGCGCCGTCACAGGGAGCAAGCACGCTCTGCCCCAACTTGCTGACAGCAATTTTGCGCCTCAGCTGGACTAAAAGCAGCCCGATCACAATTTGAAACGTCTGCGGGGAAAGTTTTGAAGCGCTGTGGTCTTTCCGAGCCAGAAACGGTGTCAGTCCCCGCCATCGACAGAGTCCAGTTGTTTGAGCTGTAGGTGTTTGCGCCCTAGCACCAACTCAAACGTATCACCCGGTTGGAGCCCCATTTGCTGGGTATACGCGGTCCCGATCAACAATTGACCATTCGCTTGCACCGTGATCCGGTAACGCGCACTGCGCCCATCGCGCCCACGCTCGGCCGCTGGTTTATCCAGAGCAATCCCTTCCGCTTCCAGGAGAGCCTGCATGAACTGCAACAGGTTGACGCGCTCTCCACCCCCCTTCGTGACGGTGTAATAGCCACAGGCTTTCGCTTTCTGGGATTTGCTCAGAGTCGCTAACGTCTTGACTTTCTGGAGTAACGCTACGCCGGTTAAGGGTGCGTTCGTCTTCTGTTTCGCCATACCGTTGCTTTACTGCCAAGAACTTGCTCTTTTATCATGCTGGATTGTGGGTCACCATGATTGACTGAGCACGATCGCGATCGCCGAGTCAAAGCAGTGCAATCAGTGGTCGCACAGCAAGCGGTTTTGCGGGGTGTACTAGTGCTCTGGACAGGTTTTGGACTATTTTGACTCCGAAAGCGGTAGTACAGAGGCGAATTTACCCGGTTTGAGCGGCTGAAACCCTTGTTTCATGTGGCACTTCTGCTCCCCGGGGGCAGGAGACCCAGGCGATCGCACAGCTAAGTTTGCTCCCAGGGGCAATAGTGCAGGTTTAAGAGAAACGGATCATTTCTTTGCCTAAGCTCAGTCTAGACAAGCCTTCTCGGTCATTTGGCACCTTTTGCCTTTATGTTCGCCCGTCTCACTTAAAGCTCATTACTAAGCCTCAGTGAACCTGAGAACTGTTTTAGGGAATACCTGCCCAGTAAGTATTTCAGCCTTAGCGTGAGTTTTTGTACGACTACTCATTGAACCCCGCATGGGAGCAGGACTGCTCCCATGCCTGAAGATTCGGATTGCAGCGAGGTCAGTTAATTCTAAACATCAATCTTCTAGTAGTGCGGTTAAAAGCTGTTGTTGATTTCGGTTATCTAGGCTAGGATTCATCCGCAGAGTTATTTCTGGAAAAAAGGATGACATTTGAAGAGTCTTCAGTAGAGCGGATTCCGGTGGGATTACCAAATGGAGCAGTGGTGCAGTTTGAAGTCACGCAGACAGGACGAGAAGATGTAGCATTTGATATCAAACCCTTGAGTCAAGTCACTGATGCGCTGGAAGGAATTATTCAGGCTGTTGCAGGTCCAATTCAAAAGGCCAAGCCTACCAAGGCAAGTGTCAAGTTTGGAATGGAGCTTGGCGTTGAGTCGGGGTCGCTGACTGCAACGATCGTAAAAGGCACTAGCAAGGCAAACTTGGAAATAACCCTGGAATGGAGCAGCTAATCATGGCAGTTAAAGCTACTTCATTAGATAAACAGCAGGAGTTAGATGAACTACTGAGGTTTTGTAGTGTCAAATTGACTCAGGAAAAATTTGGTTGGGGAAGCGGTTTTTTTGTTGCTCCTGGGTACATTTTGACGTGCGCTCATGTAGTAAAAGACGTAGGAGAAAAAACTGTTACTGTTTATTGGCAAAAAACAGGCAATCCTTATGTTTCGAGTGATTCAACAACAATTGGAGATCAAGTTGAGTTCTTCGAGTACCAAGCTAAAGTCGAAGGTCTTTTTCCAGATCCCTACGATATGGCGCTCCTTAAACTAACTGCTGCTCCCCCGACTCATCCTTGTGTTTATCTAGATGAATCCACCCAACCTGAAAGTTCAGTTCGAACTGGAGATGAACTATATACTTTTGGTTACCCTGACAAAGATTACCCAAACGGAGCGCCTGTTTCTGCAAGTTGCGAGAACTTAACAGGAGATAATCCACGACAAATAAAGTTTAAACTAGGGCAGATTCGTCCAGGTTTTAGCGGATCTCCTCTACTAAATCACAGAACTTGTAAAGTTTGTGGAATAGTTAAATATACCCGTGATAAAAGCAACGATCTTGGCGGAGGAGCAATTCCATCAGCAGCAATACTGGCAAAATTTAGTGAACTATCTACTCAACAGAAACACTTTCATCAGAAAAACCCCAACTGGCGGAATTTGTTACCTTCAACTCGATGCAGCATCCGTCGAGTTGTACTGACTAGCGTTGGCACCACGGCACTACTCCTTCTGTACCGATTAGTCGGTGGGCTGCAACCTCTGGAACTTCAAACATTCGATCATCTTACAGCTATCCGACCAGATCGAGGGCAGGACCAACGTCTTTTGATTATCGCGGCAAATCAGAGTGAGGATACACCCGAGCAGAAGGAAGAAAGAAGCCTTGGTGAAAAAGTGTCGATTACTGATCTTGAATTAGAGCAAATTTTGGCGAAGCTCAAGGCGTATGAGCCTATTGCTGTAGGACTAGATTTGGACCGTAGTAATTTATATGTAGGAAAGAACAGAAAAGATTATTCCAAGCTGAAAGAACTGAAAGACACGCTTATTACAAACACAAATCTATTTGCAGCATGCAAAGCTCCTGCTGAAGGTGCAAAAGGCGAGCCTATAAGCTCTATTGCTCCTCCTCCAGAAGTGCCCAGGGAAAGGGTTGGGTTCACAGATAGTATTCAAGATCCGCCAGAGTCGGGTAGTATTATACGTCGATTTTTACTAGCATTTTATCCACCAGATCAGACGAATCTTAAAGAAGAAGAGCGATGTGCATCTCAAGCTTCTATGAGTCTACTTCTTGCAGCTCATTATCTACAGAAGATGCACAAGATTGGATTCGAGGTTGCAGTGGCTTCAGATAACAGTGATTGTTCTATTCGATTCAGCAATGGAGTTGTGTTCAAACCCTTACCTGCTTTTACAGGGGGCTATCAAGGGGAAGGATACTTACGATCTGGTTGCCAAAGCTTGCTTAGTTTTCAATCACGCGAAATTGCTCCAATTTTCACTGTTAACAAATTTCTTAAACAGGTACCAAGTGATTCACTAAAGCATCGGATTGTTCTAATTGGTCCAGATCCTAATCTCTTTAATCAGCAAGACATCCATAAAACACCTATAGATTCAGTAATGCCAGGAGTCATTGTTCAAGCTCATATGATTCGTCAAATTCTTGATGCTGTAGAACCTGGTCAAAAACAACAATTGATTTGGGCGCTACCCTTATGGTCAGAATGTTTATATGTAGGGGGATGGTCACTAGTTGGAGGATTTTTAGCATGGCGACTTCAGTTGTCTAGAAATTTAGGATTAGCACTAGCCTTTTCGTTAGGGTTTCTTTATGCGTCTGGGGTTATTATTTTTTGTATCTGGAGTGCTTGGCTACCTCTTATTCCGTCAGGTATTGCTATGCTGATTTCTAGTGCAGGAGTAGCCTTTTCTAATCCGAGATTAATGCTATCCAATAGTCGCAAATTGCTGAATCCTACACCATGAAACAGCACCTTCGATTTTGCTTGCGGACAGGTTTGATTGGGGTACTATCTCTAAGTCTGCTTATCCTTCACCCAGCCTTTCTGCCTAGTCCAGCTCAAGCTGGTTGGCTCCAGCGAGTATTAGAAATAATTTCTCCACCGCCACCGCCGCGAACTCCTCCTGGAAGAGGTAAGGGAACTATTGGGCGTGGAAATTCTTGCTCTCCGCGCAGCCCTATACCATTAACTGCGCTAGTAGTTCCGACCAAAATCGAAGGGCTACCAAGTCAACCAGATAGTCCTGATATCACCTATTTAGGGGGATACACAACTGAGGGCTATCCTACCTTGTGGTTTTATGTCCCTTACAAACCCTCACAAGAAAAAGTAGCTTCGAATCTAATGCTGTTGAATAGAGAACAACCCTCGCGAGAAAAGACAGCTTTGAAGCTAATGCTCTTGAATTACCAAAAAGAAGTAACTTTGAGGCTAATGCTCTTGGACGAAGAACAGAATCAATTGTTTGATCAACCAATTGAGTTCCCACTGAACGAAACTCCTGGAATTGTAGGTTTAAAGTTACCCAACCAAGATAAGGAAGGAAGGCCGATCTCTCCTTTGCAGATTAATAGGCAGTATGCTTGGTATCTCTCAGTAGTGTGTGATGAAAAACGCCCATCACGTAACCCTGACGTTAATGGCTGGATACAGAGAGTCTCCCTTCAAACGGCTGGAGAAAATGCTATCTGGTACGACCGATTAACTGAACTGGCAATTGCTTATAGGGATGGTAAAGAAAAGATTGAAAAACCGCAAGATTGGGAGACACTACTAAAGCTGATCGGTCTCTCAGACATTTCGCAGCTATCTCGACAAGAACAATTGAAAATCAGCTTTGTCCACTGTTGCACTCCTTAACAACAAGTTTTATCAGAATCGCACTGTAAACATCACAACCAATTTCCAACCAATATATAGGGTGCCCAATAGCGGGGATGCTCGTATCGGGGATCTTTAAGAAGTGCTTGCTGTGTCCGTTGCAACGCTTCAGCTTTTGATAGACTAGGTTGTCTAAGGTGTCGATATAATTGTTTGGTAAAATCGACACTAATTTCATCAGATAGTGTCCACAGCGAGGCGATCGCACTTCGAACACCTGCCTTAACAGAGATTCCAGAGATTCCTAGTGTTTCTCTTCCATCTCCTGTTGCCGTCTCACAAGCATTGAGTACCAACAGCTCAATTGGCGATAAATCGTTTTCCCCTTTTGCCCGAAACATTTCATCTAATGAGAGTTGATTAGTATTTTTAGATGCTTGGATTTTACTATCGGCTGAAAGGATGAAGGTTTCATCAGGATTGCTGCTAAATTGACCGTGTGTAGCCAGGTGAACAATTTGAAACGAATTTGAGTTCAGTTTCTTATTAAAACCATATAATGTGAACTCTTTGTCTAGTAGTTGTTCCACTCTTGCACCTGTTTGCCGAATGGACTCTAATTCAGCTTTCACGTAAAGAAGTTTGCCGTAGTTAGAAGCCTCTTTTGGTGGTGGTTCAGTCAATCCAGCTGCTAGTATACTAAGGCGACGTTTAGATAATGGTCTTAAGTCAGGAAGCTCTAGCCTAGGAGCAATCGCAACTGCATATTTCTCAATCAGGTATTGTTTGCCGTCGTAAAGCGCAGCCAGAGGAATATTTCTTAGGGGAGTGTCTAGCACAAACACCAATGTTTTAATTGGCTGATTGTGCGTTTTTGCATACTCGATTAAGTGTTTCTCCGCGCCTTGAATAAGCCAGCTATATACTTGCTTAGATAGAGCTTTCACCGATTTGAACGTGTATGCCTCCTCTAATGAGGCTTGAAGAGCTTCTAAGGTATGCTCAAACGAATTGTTTGCGCCGGAAGTGTCAACTGGAAAATCGTAATAGTGAAGTTTCTTTTGCTTAGGCAGTTTGAGAATGACTGCTATGCGCTTCTCTAAAACGATTGGATAAAATAAAGCTGCCGTCTCATCTTTTTTGTCAACTACATTATCAAGAAATTCTGGGCGATTTATTGGGCAAGGTTCTTCTAAGAAACTTGCTAATTCTGATGCTTGTAGAGAGGAAATTACTACACGAGCCTGCTCAAGATTTGCTTGCTGGTCTATTCCAGTTTCAAGTAACCCGACATATTCATCTAGCAGTAAGCTAACGTATTCTCGATAAATTGGTTCTACATTTTCTAAGAACTTTATTTGAGTGTCAGAATCAATGGAAACTAATTTTGCTCTAACTGCATTGAGAGTGTTCACGGCTAATCCATAGTAAGCTACTGCTTGCTTAGTATTCTTTTTTTGATCTTCTCTATCTCTATAAATCCGCCCAAGCTGCCATTGCCACTGATAAGCAAGTCCATTAGAAACTTCTCTATCTGAAAAACTCTCAGCAATCCGAAGTGCTTTTTGAGTAAGGTCACTCGCTTCAGCCCAAAGCCCTGCTTGCTCGTAAGCTTCTCCTAAGAATCCTAATGCATAAGATTCTGCTCTTGGTTCACAAATCTCTTCGGCTTTTTTAGCAGTACTAGCTAAATTTTTAGCAATTTCTCTTAGTTCAGAAACATTTGCTTTATCTTCTTTTTTGTGCTTCTTAAAAAGCTGTAAAGCTTTTTTGTAATCCTGGATATCTTTGTATAGATCAGAAGCTTTTGGTGCTGAAGGCGTGTCTTTAGGTTTGATACAAGCTACATCCTTTTGAACCTTTACTGACAGTATTGCTTCTTTTGAAGCTAATTTGGATATAGCAGTTGATTCAAGTCCATTAGCTTTTTGAACTAGCGCCTCTTGTATAAAGACAGCTAAAGCTATACTTAGTACTACCCAAACTAAGAATATAAATGTTGAATAAAGAAATCTTCGCTTTTTCCAAGCTGGAAGATGTATTGATTTTCGGCCAATCTTTTTTGAGAACATTCTGCTAGTAAAAGTTATAGATTACAGAGAAATAAATGCCTTTGTCCTGCAGCGTATCTCGATTAGAATCAACATCGACTAGAGGGATGCCCAAACTAAATTGAATGATAAGACGATCGCGGTTGCTTTCATCCTGATGTCGCCATTGCAATCCAAATCCAGTTGCAGCCAAGGCATTTGGCTTTGGATTAACAAAACCACCGTTGTTCCAACCGACTCCATAGTCAACAAACGGATTGAAGTAAACTTTACTTCTCCAATTAGGAATACGTAAAACAGGAAGCTGGAGTTCTACAGAACCGAGAACACCGTTATCAGTAAGCAAAAAATCTTGACGGTAGCCTCGTACACTTTCGGATCCACCAATTCCAAATTGCTCAAGTGGAACAAGTGGTCTATCTGCCCACTGAGCATCAGCACGAGCGATGAATAGGGTCTCAGGCGCAAGGCGTCTAATCCACTGAAATTGACCTCGCCAAGCAAGAAATTTCCCGTTTGGAGGAGGAATATTGGAAGACGAACCGAGAAAATTTAGTCCAATACTTAGCTGAGAACGAAATGCAAATATACTGTTGTTGCTCCGTTTTGTCCATTCTGGTAGCAGTAATCTCAATGCCCAAATTTGTGTCAACCCATCGCCATCTCCTCCTGGTAACAGAGGCACCGGTTCACCTAAAATCGTCGTAAAACTCCGTTGGTGATTAACCGTGACTCCCAGTAACAAATCTTGCTCAGGAGTCGAAAGCACCCGATAGCGCCCAGTAATTTCGTAATAGCGAGACGGAGAATCAATCAGTAGTTGATCAAAGGGAGGTTCGACTACAGTACTACCTGAATCAATGTACCTAGCGGATAAGGAAAAAGAGTTGATGGGCAAGCTTCCAGACACGTCTATCGTTTCACTTCCCCTAGTGAAGTCAATTTTTAACCCTAGGCTAGGATCGCCAAACCCATAAGAATCAGCCGTGCCAAAAACAATTTGTGCTCGATGACGTAAACTCCCAACTACAGGAGACCGACCATTATCTAAACTAAGTTGCCCAAAAAAAGAGGACTGCTTAATCACTTCGACACTCAGGTTACTTATGCCAGGCCTATCCCCCAAGGACAGAGTTGCAGAGATTGTTTTAACCCTAGGATCCTTTTGGAGAATTTGTAACCTATTCAGCAATCGGTCACGACTTAAAGGTTTAAAGCGTTCTACTAAGCTGTCTCTAATCGTGTGTTCGAGGTTACTCGAGCCGTCGAATAAGTCATCATTTGAATTGTTGGATTCGTCCCGACCATCCAAAGAGCTAATTGTGATACGAGGACTTTCTAATATTCCCTCAACAACTCTAATTTCGACAATTACTTTACCGTTTTGTGTTAGCGTTGCCTGTTCAGGAATATAAGCTCCAGAAGTTATATAGCCTTTACTGATATAGAGTTTCGTTATAGCTGTTCGGGCTTGTAGTAATTCAGCAAAAGAGATCGGACGATTGAGAAAGCCAGCTACAACCTTTTGTAGTTCCTCATTCCCAAATACTAAACTACGATCCTCAAGAGATTTAATCTCTGCTGCTATTTTAGCGTCACGCGCTTCTTTGTCGTTCTTACCTACATTTTCATCTTTATGTACAGACTCTAAGTTAGTACGATCAAACTTAAATTTGAACTCTTTGACTATTATTGTTTCAGACGAAGATGCCGGAATTGCCTCGTTAGGAAGTGGCGAAGTAGGAGAAATACGCAACAGATCATTAGGAGGTGGCAGAATCGGCTGAGTAGATGGTGGTTGTGAAGGAGATGGTTGGAATGGTTCTTGAAGTTGAGGTATAGCTCGAGGGAGTTGACTTACCTTGATATAATTTGAAGCAGAGTCTGTAGCTCCAGCATAAGGCTGGACAGTTAGACATCCTACGGTTAGAACTGCAAGCTTAAGAGGAGTATAAGAACCCCAATAGTTGTTCCAAAAGGCCTTAATCTTCATGACATCTCGTTGAAGCAGCAGAAATAGAAGTTACATTTTCTGGCGTATTCGCTGCTTTAAAGACAACCCATTCACCATTTTTTCCTAATCTGGTTAATCCTTGGGCTTCTATAATTTGGTCTGATCTAGCCTCACTTAATGCAAGCACTTCACCGGGATTAGGAACGCTTTTGGGGGGTTCCTCCTTAATTACAAACCGTCCTTGAGAAGCTGATCGTCGACCTGACTGACAGTTTCGAGAAATCAACCTAGAAGAATCAATTACAGTACTTGGTAACTCAACAACTGATCGGCTAGGATTTAAGTCCAATGTGGTTACATTAAGTTCACCAGCTATACCGCGCGCAGAGCTAGCGGAGATGAAGCTTTTTGGCGATTTCTGAACTCCGTCTAAAAAACCAAATATCCCTCTTGCAGTAATTGAAACTTTTCCTCCATTACCATCAAAGGCATTTGCTGTAATAGTATTACTAGCTCTTGGAGTCGCAATAACAAAGTTACTATTAATAGTGATATTGCCGCCATTTCCTCCAGCGTTTATAGTTCCTGCAGTTGTCGATATTCTGCTACCCCGAGTCATGAGCAAGAAATCTTTTATATTCAGATTAATATTGCCACCGTTCCCAGAGGCTGTTTCTGCCAGAATTTGGCTCCTCCGTAGATTTATGGACCTAGCATTTATATTGAGATTTCCAGCCGTTCCAAGCCCTAAGCTACTTACACTGATCACTGAACCATTAAAAGCCTCTAACTTATTTGTAAAAATGTTCAGGTTGCCACCTTGTTTCCCTGAGGTAGAGAGCACTTGAGCAAATAAGCCACCAAACTTTAAATTTACAGACTCCGAGGCTCGGATTGTCAAATCTCCAGCATTGCCTACACCAAACGTTGAAGTGGAAACTTGTGCGTTGTCAATGCTCAATTTGCGAGTTTCAATAGTAAGACTTCCACCATCTCCTTCAGCCCCTAGTTCCACACCTGCAATAATGCTACCAGAGCGGCTTACATCGATAGATTCAGAGGCGCGAATAGTAACATTACCAGCGTTACCTTTGCTAAAGGTAGCTCCATTAATAAGGGCTTCATCTCGTACCACAAGACGCTTCGTTTCTACTAGTAAGTCTCCGCCTTTTCCCTCAGCACCTGGATTAACGTTAGAAAACAAACCACTTCTGAATTGACCGTCAGGCGTTTTCCCCCGCAATTCAACAAGTTCAGTAGTTCGAACCGTTAGAGGTCCAGCATCTCCTACACCAAACGCCGTGGTAAAAATTTGAGATCCATCTACGGTTAGCTGTTTACTCGTAATAGTCAGAGCACCATTAGGGGCTTCAGCGCTAATCCGTGCTCCTTGAGTCACCGTGACATTCTGAAAATTCTCCACTCCTGAAAAACCCAACGATAAGCCATTAGGGACGGAGTTAAGTTGAACTTGGCTATTTCCTGCAACACTGCCTATTTCAATGCGTCCACCAGATGCAGAAACATTGCCACCCTCAAACGTCAAATCACCGCCTACCAGAGCCAGTGTTTGTGCAGGCAATACTTTCAAGTCTGCTTTTTGAATCGAGATACCACCAGGTGCTTGACCAAACTGAAGCCCAATAGGTGTTGCAATAGTCAAGAGCGGAGAATCTTGGTTCGTGGCATTGTATTGGCTTCCATCAGCGAAATTGACTCCACTCGCTGTACTTGCAACAAAAGACCCTTTCAAATCTAGTCGTGCATTCGGACCAAACAAGATGCCGTTTGGGCTGATGAGATACAAGTTGGCGTTGCTAAGCACACCTAACGTTCCAAGAATGTCAACTCGGCTGCCGCCCGTGATTCGACTAAAGATATTGACAATATTCGTTCCTGGATCGAAGTAAGCTCTTTGACCATCTTTGATAAGAAATTGTTGAAAGCTATGGAAGAGGTTTGTCCCTCTGACTGCACCACCTGTAATGCGATCGCTTGGTAACCCGTTTATCACATCTGGCGTAACAACGGATTTCTCGATGCCTAAGCTATTGTCAGGAGTAACCTGAGCTATTGCAGGAGATGGGAGTCCAAGTCCTACTAGGATTTGGCTCAATAGTCCACTTGCTAGTAAGACATTCAGCAGTCTACCCCGGTGCTGATCTTTATAATGCCATCGAGTACTCATGAATTTGTGCGCGATAAAGTAAAGCTAAACCCTTATGAGCACCCTTTCATATGACAATAAATATTGCTGGAGGATTTCTTCCCGACTATCCTAGTCGCTACTGAAGCTTGTTGTTACTTTTTTAACATTCCTTTAGGAATATATTCAAGCAAATGAGTCTACCTCAATGCTCTCACTGCTGGATCTCCTTCAGGAGCATCCCACTTTTGCAGATATACCTTTTTGCCTAACGCGATACGAGGAGTTTGTCCTTATCCAAGGAGTGTTTTTACAAAAGTGGGATGCTCCCTCTCCTTCAAAGGTGCTGGTGCTAAGTTTGAGGTTACCTGCCGTCACTGATTTGAGACGTTAACGCCTGTATCTTTGCCGAAAATGCGTTTAATTGGGCAAAGTTTTTCTCCCTAGCCCTTTCCTAGTAGAGTTTTGAGCCGTACTACAAGCAAGGGATCAACCATTCTTTTCGGCAATGTTGCGGCCTAGCATCAGAACGGCGCAATATCCTGCCACAACTCCGCTTTCCGACTAATACGCTCAGCCTGCTGGTTTGCACTCACTCGGGTTAGTGCGTTAGTTTCTACCGCCAGCACCAGTGGGTAGTGGTCACCAGCAAAACAGAAATCAGCGCCAGTGAGTTCGATCGCGGTTCTGAGTGCCGGTGTGTCATGAATCGGCGGTACCGTAATCATGGTGAAGCCGTCGTATTCGCACTGCAGCATGAAGGCTACCTCACGGGCTGCCTCTGGCGTGTCAAAGAGTAAGCGCATCGATCGCATGCCACGATACTAAACCACAGCCTGGTCTATTGCTTGATTCCTTCCAGCTTTGTGCAGCGTGTGTGGTGGCGATCTCTGAGGGTGTCAAAAAACGGGTATGAATTGGGCCTATGGTCAAACTAAGTCGGACGGTCACCTACCCCAAAGAGCTTTAAGCGATCCCGCAAGTCTATGAGGCCTAAGCATATTTAGTTTATCTGGACCGATAGTTCATTAGCGGTAGGTGAAGGGCATCGTTATGTACGCATGTAGATTAAATGTTAGTGCTTGGGAACCCTAGTGTCGGCGCGACACAACACTACGTTAAAACAGACACGGCCGTTAAAGGGCGATGGTTAAGTCGGCGAAGCGGTTCAACTCGGCCGTTCGGCAGCTCGGCGGAGTGTAGGGACATTGATGGAGGTGAGGCGGTGACTGTCTATCAGCAATTGATCGAAGTCTGTAGCCCTGACGAGGGCGAGCTTCTTACATCTACTGAAATCAAGAGCCGGATCGTTGAACGGTTTGGCACCAATCCGAATAGCATCCTTCCTTCTGATTTCTGCTACAACCGCTGGAATGCGGGCATTCAGTTGCGGAACCCGCTCTTTGTTCGTGTCGGTGCGGGGGAGTATCGGTACATCGGACCTGCTCAACCGTACACAGGTTTGGTTTTCTGGCGACCAAAAGGGGAAGAAGCGGATCAGGTAATAGGTGAATGGGCGGACGGAGAACTGACTCTCTACCAGAGTAGCCTCTCTATTGCTGACACGACGGAGCCTACTGCCGCCGCGAGTCCTGTTGGAGCAACGATTGGGAGTGCTGCTCAGAAGGATACTCCCATTGTTCCTAAATCACCCACCAACACAGAAGGAATTCCGCTCAGCCCCAAACAGCTGGATCGCTTGTACGAGGAGTACATGGAGATTCTCACACTGGAGGTCTCGTCATTTGGTTGTAAGCCGACTGAGACGAGGCACCTGATTGGGCGGCTAGGTGAGTTCTACTGCGCTCGTGTCACACGAGGCCAGCTTGCGCGGCGGGTCAACCAGGAGGGTTTTGATGTCATCACGAGCAGTGGTAGGCGCGTTAGTGTGAAGACGACAGCACAGCGATCAGGTTTTGTGTCGCTAAATGTAAAGACTGCGGAGCGCGCCGATGATCTCATGGTGCTCCGCTACCACGACGGTGATTTTGAGGTTATTTACCATGGTGAGATTGCCCCTGCGGTTCAGGCGGCCCGTACATGGGAGGGCCGCTTCGAGTTGGATTTGACTAAGGCAAGGAGACTTGCCGTCGCTCTTATCACACCCTCATAAGCTCCACCGCCGAACCCGCGGTTGCAGGAAACGCCAGGTCGGCCATTCCCCCGAATAGAGGAACCAACGCAACGCGAAGCTCCTGAACCTTCGCGTTAGAGAGGCTTAGCCAGATTGCTTGCAGTTCAAGTTAGAAACAGCGTAACTTTGCTTTTTACGACATATAAAAACTTGCAGATTTTTTAACTTTTATACTAAGCAAACCCTACTGCCCAATGACGCTAGACTGCCGAGCCATGTCTGATGACCCGCAGCATTACCCCAACTTCGAGCCCTACTTTGCTAGATTTTCGCTAGATTCTGTCTCACTGGTTCGACAGCGATCTGCCAGCGTGGGAGACCCCAAAATGCTGCCAGGGCAATGACGACTATTTTTTGTGACTTTCTCTACTCATTAACTCTTATGGAGAAGTTAATGAGTGGGAGAGGGACTAGAAGGTTTGCTGGGACGGACTTTGAGCGTAGTGCATGGGAGGCGGGCTGAAAAGGGGCGGTGGGTGACTGACTAAGTATTCAGGCTAAAATGTGGAAAAGTTAATTACGTGCAAGAGCGATCGCGATGCCGTTTCCCAAGGGGCAAAATCCGAACCATCCCGCTGCTGGATCCACCATTAAGGTAGAACCGATTCGGGATAAGAAGGCGATCCAACGCATTAAGAAAATTCTGGCCGATCGTCCCCGGGATTTGTGCCTGTTCACGCTGGGCATTAACACAGCGTACCGTGCGAATGAGCTGCTGTCACTCAAGGTGGGACAGGTGAAGAATCTGCAAGCTGGGGATGTGCTGGACCTGAAGCAGCGTAAGACGCATAAGTATCGCCCGGTGACGCTGAATCCGACGGCGATCTCATCCATACAAGCCTGGTTGGCAAGCGGAGACTTGAAAGCGGAGGACTATTTATTTACGGGGCAACGCGGCTGCTTGACCGTGGAAACGATGAGCACACGGGTGAAGACCTGGTGTCAGGATGTAGGACTGAAGGGCAACTATGGTAGCCATACGCTGCGGAAGACGTGGGGCTACTGGCAACGCCTGGAGCGCGGTACGGCCATTCCCCTGTTGATGGAAGCCTTTGGGCATGCGACCCAGCAGCAAACGCTGGCCTATTTAGGGATTCAGTCGAATGAGATTGCCGCCATTTATGAGTTGGAACTATGAATCATTTCAGCTTTGCTGAAACTGTTATTGGGCCAGCAGGCACTTAAAGAGAGGAGTTTGTCTTGGCCTCATTTTGGAGGAGGCAACATCAATAGCCTTGACGTTTTAGTTACCCATCATGCTCTGGAGCATCTCGCCATGCAGTGGCTTTGAAAGTTTCAAGGATTTTTGAGAAGCTACTTTCTCCCATCTTGACGCGATGGATACAACCTCTTTGGCGCACTTCATCAGAGGTGGTGAATAGGTTCCACGACTTTACACGATTACCTTGAGCATACGGACCACAGGCAAAGACGTTTTCAGGATGGCGCTCAAAGGCCCAAATATTAGGACCAAAATCTTCAATGTACATTGCTGGGCGTGGATGATCAGCAACGAAGTCCGCGCCAACAAATTTCGAAGCATTCATGATGTCACTTGGGAAATGGGGTGTGATTGGATGCCCCTTATCGAGGACATTAAGGCTTGGGAAAACTGAATTCCAGTCTTCAATAATGAGTGAACTACAAGCTTTGTGTGAAACTGCGTGCATAAACTCCCGATACACATCCACAGAAGACTCCCAGGAACCAGAGGCCTCGGCAGCAGATTGGGAAAGTGTTAACACTATATCTCTTTCAAAAAAGCCGAATGAGGCATCAATGTGAGGTTCGTTTGCATAAGCAACATACCGCACAACACTGCTTAGCGGTTCTATGAGTGCAGTCTCCATCTTGCCCTTAATCAACCCCTGGTCTACGACACAGAGGGAATCGATAAAACCTGGCAGAGCCAGTGGTCGAACGTCACGTCCTTTAATTCGAGCAGCATGATAGCGAAACGGGATAGGGATATTTGAATCAAAAAGATAAAATCGTTCTAGCATTTGCAGCAAGCTCGGCATCCGGTGCTTGGATGAAAACGCTAGGATTCCCGTGTATGGGCGAAATCGTTGACGCTCTGGGGAATACATTTCATATAGGTCATCAAATTTCCCCAAGTCTTCACGTGCCTTGGCTGCATCTAAGCACTTGGTTACCTCAATGACTGCTCTGACAGACTCTGGTACTACAACCACAAAGTCATCAGCGCGAAATAGCGGTGGAAAGGCATCTGCATCCCAGATGAGAACGTCAAACTGTCGCGATACATTCCGGGTAACTTCTAATGCTCCACTGGCGGGTCTATTTGTTTCGAGTGTTGAGATAAACCCAGTCGATATTTCGAAGCGTTTTGGAATTCGTCTCCTAAGGTAAGACCGAACTACATACTCCAAATACTCTCCCTCGGATGGATAATGTACACCGCTTAGCCAGAACGAGAGACTCCGAGCCATCTCGTGCAGTTCGTGTGTTTGTTGAGAGACAGCTTCTTGAATCTCCTTTGGAGTGAGTCGACGTTTGTGCATTAAGTTCCCCACAGTTTGAGCAGACTGATACCAATTTACCCATAGCCGCAAAAGTTGCTTAACGACATTTTCTAGTGCTTGAAGCCTCGCTACTGGTCTTACTCTCCCTACTTTGGAGTTAGGCATCCTTGGCGAGTAGCAGCAACTATAAAAGTTTTGCCGAAACCGGGCATGTAATTTTTAGAATTAAATTGCACTGAATTTTCAGCGCTATTTTGCACTTTAACGAGTGCCAATAACCAAACATTCCCTAGCCGCCTCAACGACTTCAGCGGTCATAAAGGTCAAACCATTCACTTGAAGAATGCGAGAAATCTGCTTGAGCAATCGATTGAGGAGGCGGAAGTTCCCTCCCGTAATCCGAATGATTGCACTCATTGCTTCGGCATCTGTAAAGTCCTCTGGCTTGAACGCTAACCCCAATTCCTGCCAGTGTTGTTGGAGGACACACTGCATTTCTGCTGGGCTCAAAAGGCGAAACGCATGGAGAAAGCCAACGCGCGAGTAGAGTTGGGGATAGCGAGACATGCGTTTTTCTAACCCTGGCATGCCGATCAACACCAAACCGAGTTGGCTGCGGTCATACATATCCCGTAGCTGCTCCAATGTGGACAGCTTTAACCGATCCGCCTCATCCACAATGAGCAGTTCCAGACGATTGGGTGGCAGTCCAAACCTGACTGGGTCGCCAGGTTGATGCGTGACTTCCTCAACAAAGCGATTGAGCATGAGTTGCATCTCAGGAATTTCTTGCTTGATCTGACGCGGCGTATTCAGGACTTCCGGTGTGTAGAGCAAGGTTCGGCAGTCCGCAACCTCCGGCGGTAAAGGCAGGTAAGGGCGGTCCCGGGGCAGGCGGTGTTCCAGCAAATCCCAACGCGCATAGTGCCTGGCCGAAAGCGTTTTACCAACGCCCGCTGGGCCATAACATAACCCAACGTAGCGTTCTCGGCGACAAGCATCACAAAATTCAGCAAAGCGTTTGTATTCCTTGGTGACAATAAACTCTGTTGCAGTCGGGCGGTCCACTTGAGATTGCATCATTTCACGAGTCGGCATAACGCTTGAGTCGAGTCTTGGGACCTGGAACGGTTTGACAGACGTGAGATTGTTCTGACGAGAGCGGTTTGGGCTTCACGCCGACTAAGGCATCAACGAGTGAAGTCCGTTCAGCCAATTGCTTTTTGAGTGCCTGTCGGCGCTGATTACGAGCGGTCACGATGTCTTTGAGGCTGATCACTTCCGACGTTAAGTCCGGACAGATGGCGCGACAGAGAAACTGATTTTTGTGAAAGACACGCACTTCCGCTAAATCCCGTGGGTCATAGCGTAAAACCACTGCCTCGCCGACATAAGCGGCGAGGGTAGGTTCGATGTAGCGGAGGCCTTGAAAGCGAATCCCGTCTTGGTGCACTTTGCGGGGTTGAGCGACTGTGAGTAGCAGCAAATCAAGTTGTTCGAGCGATGCCGGCATCTGGGGTAAAAAGCCTTGAGCAGTCCAGCGTGCTTGGGGCGCGATCTGAGTCGCACTATGAGGACGGTGATGATAGGTTTGTAAAAAGTCCTGGAAGGCCTTGTCTAGCTCGGAAAGCATCAGAACTGGCGCAATTCCCGTACTACCAGCAGGCGCATAACCCGGTAAGTGAGAGAGCAGTAATTGATTGACGGTTTCAAAAAAACGCTCGATTTTACCGCGACCACGCGGTTGTCCCACCTGAGAAAACACCAATTGGATTTTGAGGTCAGCACTCACTTGCTCCAAGTGGCGGGAGGTAAAGTCAGTGCCGTGATCCGTATAGAGCACCGCAGGAATGCCGCAGACACTCCAGTGTGCGATCGCTTTGTGCCAAATGGCTTGATGCAGTGATAAAGCCGTTTGCCAAGCAGAGGGAGCCGCAAAAGAAAGGAAATAGCCTGCCAGCGCGCGACTGTAGTCGTCCATCACCACCGTCAACCACGGTTTAGCCGCATCGCCTTTTTCATTCTTGATCCAGATATCTAGCAGCGTATGGTCCGCTTGCCAAATCTCATTGGGAGCCTTGGCTTCGCGGCGGTGTAGCAAGTCAAAGGTTTCTCGATAGGCACGACTACCTTCATGAGCCAACATCACCAAGCCAGGATCTAGCTGCTGGATCAAGTGATAAACACTGCTATAGCTAGGAACCGTTTCTCCCCGTGCCGTGGTAAATTCAACCACCCGACGATGAATGGCAGCTTGGCTCAGTCGCGGTTTCTGTAACGCTAAGCCCTCGACCAGTTGCACCAGTTCTGCTGAAAACTGACGGTAGCTCCCTCGATCAGCACGAGGTTTGCGCATCAGTCCCTGCAAGCCATACTGACGATACTGGCTAACCCAGTAACGTGCTGTTCGGAGACTCATGCCTTGCTCTTGGATCGCTTCATGTAAAGCGATTCCATCCTCTAGAAAAGGACGAATCACCTGAAAGCGTTTGAGCGCTTCTTCCCGTTGTGCTTCCGAAAAATCACTCAACAGCATAGAAGATGGCACAGCATCAAAAACCCCATTTGGAGTTGTTGCCACACTGTGTCACCGTTCGGCAAATCAAGCAGAGGGAATCATTATTTCTCAAGAAAAAATTGCGTAAACATATGTTTGTGCAATAAAACGACGTGAACTGTGTAGCAATTGTTTTTGTTTTGCATAAACCTATTGCTAAATGTGTTTGAATGGCAACAGGTTTATGCAAGCTTTTACCGATGTTAATTGGCTATGCCCGTGTGTCGCGTCAAGATGGCCAAGATACGGCGCTCCAGATTCAAGCACTCAAGGCGGCAGGGGTTGACCGGGTCTTTGAAGAGAAAGCTTCCGGGGGACGCTGGGACCGTCCGCAACTCCATCGGGCACTCGATCAATTGCGTCCGGGGGATGTGTTTGTCGTCTGGAAGCTCGATCGCCTCTCGCGATCACTCAAGGATCTACTGACGCTGATGGAGAAGATGGCTGCGCTCGGTGCAGGCTTTCGCAGTTTAACCGAAGCCATTGATACGACCACACCAGCTGGGCGCATGATGATGCAGATGGTGGGCAGTTTTGCCGAGTTTGAACGGGCGATGATTCGAGAGCGCACAAAAGCGGGGTTGGATGCCGCCAGGAAACAAGGTCGGGTGGGCGGGCGGCGACCAAAGCTGACAGTACATCAGCAGCAAGAAATTGTGGCAATGGTGACCAGTGAGCGCAAAAGCAGTTCTGAGGCCGCTCGGCTCTTCAATGTGCATCCTGCCACTGTCAGTCGCATACTTGCAAAGTATCGTTTGAAAGAAGCATTGTCCGACAGTGCAAAATAACGCTGAAGCTTCGGTGCAATTTAATTCTAAAAATTACAGTGCAATAAAACGACGTGAACTGTGTAGCAATTGTTTTTGTTTTGCATAAACCTATTGCTAAATGTGTTTGAATGGCAACAGGTTTATGCAAGCTTTTACCGATGTTAATTGGCTATGCCCGTGTGTCGCGTCAAGATGGCCAAGATACGGCGCTCCAGATTCAAGCACTCAAGGCGGCAGGGGTTGACCGGGTCTTTGAAGAGAAAGCTTCCGGGGGACGCTGGGACCGTCCGCAACTCCATCGGGCACTCGATCAATTGCGTCCGGGGGATGTGTTTGTCGTCTGGAAGCTCGATCGCCTCTCGCGATCACTCAAGGATCTACTGACGCTGATGGAGAAGATGGCTGCGCTCGGTGCAGGCTTTCGCAGTTTAACCGAAGCCATTGATACGACCACACCAGCTGGGCGCATGATGATGCAGATGGTGGGCAGTTTTGCCGAGTTTGAACGGGCGATGATTCGAGAGCGCACAAAAGCGGGGTTGGATGCCGCCAGGAAACAAGGTCGGGGGGCGGGCGGCGACCAAAGCTGACAGTACATCAGCAGCAAGAAATTGTGGCAATGGTGACCAGTGAGCGCAAAAGCAGTTCTGAGGCCGCTCGGCTCTTCAATGTGCATCCTGCCACTGTCAGTCGCATACTTGCAAAGTATCGTTTGAAAGAAGCATTGTCCGACAGTGCAAAATAACGCTGAAGCTTCGGTGCAATTTAATTCTAAAAATTACAGCGCGATCGCTCTTCTCAATCTCTCTTTTGGGACCGTTTAAGAGACACTCCCAACTGGCACACTACTGAGCTCTTGTCACTGTTGCTGCTGGAAATTGGGTATGCTCGTCTTGACAGAGCATGCCTGAGACCGCATCGCTGTTTTTAGAGTTTTTACTGAAGGGAAACGTTTTCCTTCACCTCGCTTGGCATAAACTTATCTTGTCGTTCTTGATTGCTTCATGCCTACAATCGCCGTTGTCAATCAGAAAGGGGGAGCAGGGAAGTCCACGATAGCTGTCCATCTAGCTCGCTGGTTACAGCGCCAGAAGAAAGCTATTTTACTTGTTGATGCGGATGGACAACGGACCTCCTCTATTTGGCTAGAGTCTTTAGAAAATGAGCTTCCCTTCCGAGTCCTACAGAATCCTGACGAACTTCTCGATCAGTTGCCTAAACTTGCGAAAGAATATGAATGGGTACTGGTAGATGGACCAGCAACGCTCAGTGAAACAACCAGGGCACTTCTGCTATGGGCTGACTTAGCCTTAATTCCTTGCCAGCCAGCAGGTGTCGATTTAGCGAGTGCTTCCGATACCGTGCGGCTGGTACGGCAGGCACAGGCAATTCGGGGTGGACTGCCTAAAGCCGTTTTGTTTCTCAATAAAGCGATCAAGGGAACCAAATTGAAAGATGAAGCCTTTGCTGTTTTGCAGCAGGTTCAGGATGTTGAACTGGTGGACACAATCGTCCACCAGCGTCAGATTATTACGGACTCTTTTGGTCAAGGGGCTACGGTGTTTGATTTAACTGGAACGCCAGCAGGAACAGCACGACGTGAATTAGATAACCTCTTCAAACAAGCGATGGAGGTCTTAAATGGCTAGAGAGCGCAAAAGCCTCAGCGATGCTGTGATGAAACGTTTCGTCGCTGATCCCAATAGCATTCAAATTCAAACCGATCAGCCCTCTACGACTATTCCTCTTAGCGCGATCAAGCTACCAACAAAACGGCAACCCCGCCGTTATTTTGATCCTGAGAAAATGGCACAGCTTGTGGCATCTGTTAAAGAGTATGGCGTTCTAGAACCAGTTTTGGTTCGTCCTCTAGGAGACGGTGATTATGAACTTATTGCGGGAGAACGTCGGTTACGAGCAGCCCAAGCAGTTGGGCTAGCTCAAATCCCAGTCATTTCACGAGACTTCTCTGACCAGGAAGCCTTTCAAGTGGCATTGGTGGAGAATCTTCAGCGCGATGACCTCAACCCGATCGAGGAAACTGAGGCAGTCTTAGACCTACTGGCGCTCGCCCTCAACACCAGTACTGAGGAGGTGAAGTCAGTAATCTATCAAGCAGCGAACGCGAAAAACCGAGGACAAGCGCTGAAGGAGAACGTTTCCCTTCAGCTAGAAAAGATTGAATCCTGCCTAGCGGAATTGGGGCGCTTTAATCTGGAATCCCTGCGTAGTAGCCGTTTGCCCCTGCTCAACCTCCCCTCTCATATCTTGGAGGCTCTGCGAGAAGGGCAACTGGAGTACACAAAAGCACGTTCGATCGCTCGTGTAAAAGATGAACAGCAGCGGGACGCTTTACTCAAACAGGCGATCGCCCAAAATCTTTCGCTAAATGAGATCAAGGCACAGGTCAAAGCAGCAAAGCCAGATGCTGATCCAGATGCAACATCGGAGCAAGTATTAATCGGTCGGATGACAGAGATCACTAAGCAGTTGAAGAAGAGCAAAGCCTGGACAGAACGGAAAAAGCACGATCGAATTACCAAGTTACTGGATGAGCTAGAGCGTCTGACTGCAGATGCTTAGGGGGGAATTTCGACCGCTATTAACAATATTTGAGTATGACGAAGCAAACTTCGCTTTTTCCTGACAACTACGATGACTTTTTCCGCAACCTGAAAGAACGTATTCGTTCGACTCAAGTAAAAGCGGCTTTAGCTGTCAACAAAGAGTTAGTGCTGCTTTACTGGCAAATTGGGCAGGAGATTTTACAACGCCAGCAGGAAGCAGGCTGGGGCGCAAAAGTCATTGAGCGTCTTGCCAGGGATTTACGTTTGGAGTTCCCTGACATAACCGGATTCTCGCGCACTAATCTCCTTTATATGAGAGCGTTTGCTGAAGCGTATCCGGACGAGCAATTTGTCCACCAGCTTGGTGGACAAATCCCTTGGAAGCATAACTGCGTTCTCATAGATAAGGTGAAAATCCCAGAACAGCGCCTTTGGTACATTCAAAAGACGATCGAGAATGGGTGGAGTCGCAATGTCTTAGTCCACCAGATTGATACCGATCTATACAGTCGGCAGGGTGGTGCACTAACAAATTTTCAGGCAGTGCTTCCGTCTCCTCAGTCTGACCTTGCCCAAAGCTTGCTCAAGTCGGAGTACAACCTGGAGTTTCTCAATCTACGTGAAAAAGCGCTTGAACGTGATTTAGAACGTGCCTTGCTCGAACATATGCAGAAGTTTCTGCTGGAACTGGGTGTTGGCTTTGCGTTTGTGGGCAGTCAATATCGGCTTGATGTTGAAGGAGACGAGTTTTTCGTTGATCTGCTCTTTTACCACCTTGCCCTCAGTTGCTTTGTCGTGATCGAGTTAAAAACAACTGACTTCAAACCTGAGTATTCGGGGCAGATCAACTTCTATGTCAATGTCATTGATGATAAGTTACGTCGCCCGACTGATAATCCGACGATCGGGATCGTCCTTTGCCGCTCCAAGAAAAAGGCGGTTGTCGAGTATGCACTTCGAGGTATGAGCCAACCCATCAGCGTCTCTACTTACCGCACGACGGCTGCACTACCAGAAGAGTTCAAAGCGCAGCTGCCTTCAATTGAAGACTTGCAACACGAGATTGAGGCTGTGGCCGCTATTGTCGAGGAATTCGAGCAAGAAGGCTCAACATGAACTCTTTGCGGGCTTAAATAAACAGCTACTCTGTTTTCCTCTTTTACTCCCTCCCGTTCCTTGACAGGGGTCGGAAATCAAGCAATACGGTCATTGATCATTGGCCATTGGTAGAAACAAGGATTAAAGCATGAACCTGAAGCAAGACATCTAACTCCAACCCCCGTCTATGATGACGTGTACTTAAGGATTGAGTTAAACTCAACTCTTTCTATGGTTTGAACGGGTCATGTTCGGCCAAAATCCGTTCTAGCTTGGCTTCATCGACTCGAGACCAAAGTCGATTTGATTCATGGACATCACGAATTGTTTTAGAAAGGCTAAAGGTGGAACCGACAGAAAACAGGAGTCCCATGCCCAGATAGCCTTTGACCCAATTATTGGCTGGCGTGTAGACAATGCCGATCGACATTGCACAAGCTGAAAGTATAAACATTGTCCAGGCTTGAAAAAGCCAAGCAGAACTGTGAGCCGGAACGGGGGTTGCATTATATTTAGTCGCCATAGCATTGACCGCTAAAATGATTGTCTGAACGTTGATGTGAGACTGTAACAACGAGAAGCGTTAGGCTGCGATCGCCCGATGCGCCATGGCAGGCGATGGTCCAAACAGATGGCGGAGGTAACTGTTGGATAGCTCTCGATCCCAGCGGCGCAGACGAGCCATCACACGGACAAAGGCAGCGGCAAGCTCAATCGCGTAGATAGCGTTATTCAGGCGACGAGTCTTGCTGACGAGATCACCGCTATACGTCCGTTCACTGCGGTGATGCTTCAACAAAGCAGCCAGATTGGCAGTTGACCCCTTGACTTGCTGATAGTAAGAATCTGCAAACGCCCAGCGACTGAAACCCCAAAACTTTGCGAGGTGGTTCACTTCATCCTGTAAGGGTTGGGCAATTGCCCGTTGCAGTTCACCAGTAGAATGTGCCATCAACCAGAGATAAACAGCGACCGCGCTCCATTCTGTGGCGAGACGGCTCAATACGTGGTGATGCAGGTCGTACCAAGGATCTGGCGTGGGCTGGCAGCCGCTGACCGAATTAGGCTTTGAGACAATTGCTTCAGTCGTCAATTGCTGGTAAAGCTTGCGAAAGACTGGCGCATGTTGCCGTTCTTCTTTTTCCCAAATGCCAAGGGTGAGGGTTGAGCCATCCTCTGCAAACGTGCCCCCCATGAAGGTTGCCATCTGGGGATGTAAGGCGTGGAAGTAGTCCCAGCTTTCTTTGGCATACGCGCGAATGGGAGCTTCGACTTCAGCAGCAGAGGCAATCACCTTCAGAAACAGCTCGAGATCAACGTCAATTACTTGACTGCGATCGATCGCGTGCCAGTGAATCGGTTCCCAATGTCGTTGGTGAGGCGTCTCAAATTGGCTGGGTAAATCAGAGAGGCGATCACTTAACTGTTCGATCGATAGGTATTGATTGATCAACCCGTTCAGGCGAGCGCGGGTACGCAAATAGTGGGGATGAGACATGGTGGTTTTGTTTGAGTTGTGGGCGGAAGTGATTAGTTGACGAGACATCATGAAACCTCCAGAAAAAATTGATTGGTTAGCGTTCCTGAACTTTGAGGGCTTGAGCGTTGCGAGGGCAGAGACAAGCACGGCTCAACCGATTCGATCGATGGTTTTGCAAGCTGGGATTAAATAACCCAGTAGCCCTTTCTGCGCCAAAACTGTTCCTTTAAGGCAATGTCAAGCTGTTCTGGCGTCAAGAGCGAATCTTGAAGCAACAGTGACCCTATTGGGGCTCCATTGGTTTGCTGAACAAGCAAGGTCCTTTCTAGTTGGGCAACAGTGATCCAGCCTCTACGGATGAGAATCCAACCTAAATAAGCGGTTTGTGCCGCAAGCGATTGCGTTGGTGTTGCAGGAGCAAGCGAAGCAGATGGCGGCACGGAGAATGGTAGTCTGTCTGTGGATAATTTGAGGCTAGCTACAGGGGGCAAAACTGGCATGGCTCGATTCCTTTGCTTGCAGAACCTTGACTTCTCTAGAATGCTGGATGCGGCAAAGACGGTTGGCTAAGAAATTGGCTAAGGTTTTGGCGCTCTGTAGACTAAGATTGACCTGTGATTGCAGGTGCAACGATGGAGGGGGCACTCAGAGCATCCATAGAAGGGCTAGAACGGGTTGATCAAGCACGCAAACGGCGAGGCTGGAATCGGCAATCCGTGGCGTGGGCAGAAGCGGCTTTAACCACTGTTGCCAGTTTGAAACTGTTTTGGCGACGAGAGCGCTTGAATCGCGAGGCGTTTATCGGGATCTGCGCCGCCATTAGTGTGGACTGGAAAACAGTCGCGGATAGTCACCCTCAACAAGCCGCGATCGCCGACTGGGGGGAAGCACCTGAGCTAACCTTCTTTTGTGGACGCACCGAAGAACTTCAAACGTTAGAACGTTGGGTCACGGGCGATCGCTGCAAGGTTGTGATGGTGCTTGGCATGGGCGGCATGGGCAAGACCACGTTAGCTGTGCAACTGGTCGATCGCGTGTTGGATCAGTTTGAGTTTGTGGTGTGGCGATCGCTCCGCAATGCGCCAGCGCCTCCAGTGCTGCTGACCGATGTGTTGCAAGCGTTAGGCGATCTGACGATCGCGGCAGACCATTTGCTCCTGTCTCGGCTCATGACCGCTTTACGACAGCATCGCTGTCTCCTCGTGCTGGACAATGCCGAAACCGTTTTGCACGCAGAAGGCGACTACGAGGCGGGTTACGACGAGTATGGTGAACTCATTCGCCGTGTCGGCGAAGAACGCCACCGCAGTTGCCTGCTGTTAACCAGTCGGGAACAAAGCCGGGAAATGACTCGCTTAGACGGCGATTGGGGGCGATCGCTACGGCTACAAGGCTTACCTGTAAAAGCCGGACAAGAAATTCTTGCACGCGGTGGCGCAATGGTAACCTCGTTAGAGGTGTATCAGGTGATTGTCGATCACTATGCAGGCAATCCTTTAGCACTGAAAATCGCAGCGGCGGGCATTCGTGATGTTATGGGTGGTGACACCACCGCTTTTGTAAGCGAACTACAGCAGAGCCGCTTGCTTTTTGGTGATATTCATGATCTGTTAGCACGTCAGTTTCATCGCCTGTCGTTGCGGGAACAGGATATCTTGTATTGGCTGGCGATTGCCCGTGAGCCGATCACCTTGGAGGAGTTAAAGCACGACCTGTTATTACCTAAGTCCGAACGGACACTCACCGAAACGTTGGCGCTCTTGCAACGGCGATCGCTCCTGGAACCACGACCGTTTGGCATGACGCTTCAACCGGCCGTGATGGAATATGTGACTTACCGTTTGATTGCACAGGTCTGCACTGAAATTGAGTCCGGTGCACTCATGCTGTTCTGTACTCATGCCTTGATCAAAGCCACTGCCAGAGATGATGTGCGAGAGGCGCAGAAACGGTTGCTGCTGCAACCGCTGATCGAGAGGCTGCAAAGCATCTGTGAAACCAACCAGGCTTTGCAGCATCGGTTATTGCACTCTTTAGACACCTTACGAGGCAAGCCACCCCTCAAAACAGGCTACGCCGCTGGCAACATTCTCAACATTTTGCGTGCGCTCCAATTAGAGCTAACGCAGTTCGATGGCTCTTACATCACGATCTGGCAAGCCGATCTCCAGGGTGCCATACTCCAGGGTGCAAATTTTACGGGTGCAAATTTCAAGCGCTCGCGCTTCACTGAGCCTTTTAGTCATGTCTTATGTGTCGCCTTCAGTCCGGATGGTCAAACCATCGTTAAAAGTGACGATCGGGGTTGGATCAGCCTTTGGCACGTGGTCTCCGGTCAATCATTACTCTCCTTTCGGGCGCACGAACATTGGATTTTTGCCCTCGCCTTCAGTCCTGACCAGCGCTTTCTCGCGAGTGGTGGCTTAGATGGACAGATCAAACTATGGGATTTGACGACCGGGCATTGTGTCCGCACTATGCAAGAACGCTCTGAAGGCATTGTGTCGATCGCCTTTAGTCCTGATGGCAATTTGCTAGCAATCGGCAGTTCCGTGCAAACGATTAAGGTCATGGATGTCCGAACGGGCGACTGTGTACAAGTTTTGAACGGCCATCAAGGTACCGTGTTAGCGGTTGCTTTCAGTGCGTTCATGGATCAGCCTGTCCAGAGGGATCAGGAGCCTCCCATCGCGCCATTAACCTTAATCAGTGCCAGCTTAGACGGGACAGTGAAGTTGTGGGAAGTCTTGACGGGACGATGCTTCAAGGTTTTAACGGCTCCGGTAGCGCTGCATAGTCTGACCCTGCTGCAGACGGCTGGTGCGTCTCTGTTAGCTGCTGCTGGGGACGATGGCAAGCTCTATGTGTGGGATCTAGACACCGAGGAATCAGGCTTTTTGGCGTTAGGCGGCGATCCAGAAACTCCGGCTCCACAGCGTCTCTGGAGTTTGGTTTCGAGTCCAGACGGAGATTACCTGATCAGTGCTGGTGACGCTGGGTTGATCAACTTATGGCATCTGCCAACGCAACGCTGTCTCAAAGTGTTCTCTGGTCATAGCGATCGCATTTGGTCTTTGTCCATCAGTCCTGATGGCAAAACGTTAGTGAGCGGTAGTGATGATCAAACGGTACGCTTATGGGATTTTGAGACTGGTCGTTGTCTCCGACTTTGGCAGGGCTATCACAATCAGACAATTCCCATCGGCTTCAACCAGACGCAACTGCTGACCTTTAGTGCTGATCAGCAGCTCCGCGTCTGGGATCTCGCCACAGATCAGTGCGTCAAAACCCAATGTTTGCCGTCGCAAGGTGCGCTCCACGCAGTTCTGAGTCCTGATCAAACAACATTAGCGATCAGCAATACCGATGCCACAATCCGGCTCTACCAGCTTGACAACGGGATGCTTTGGAAAACACTCTCAGGACACTTAGCCTGGGTGCGGGAAGTCGCTTTCAGCCCTGATGGGCTGTTTCTTGCCAGTGCGAGTGGCGACCACACGATCAAGCTCTGGCAGCTTTCTACTGGTGCTTGTTTACATACCTTGACCGGACATACCAGTCCTGTGCGATCAGTGGCGTTTCATCCCCACGGCAACCTCTTGGCAAGCGGCAGTTGGGACTGCACCATCAAACTATGGGATCTGCAACAAGGTCGTTGCGTTAAGACGTTAGCAGAGCATACTGGACAAGTGCGGCAGGTACTTTTTACGCCTGATGGGCAACGCTTAATTAGCTGTGGACAAGACCGTACGGTGCGAGTTTGGCACCTTGATCACGATACCTGCATGGTCTTACACGCCCATGCAGCGGCGGTCGAAGCGATCGCCTGTAATCCCCATTCAGACCTGTTAGCAAGTGCCAGTCTTGATGGCACGATCATGTTATGGTCCTTACAAGATGGCGTATGCCTGCAAACGTTCATTGTCACGCTGGAACCAAATAGCAAACTCCTCTTCAACGCAGACGGTAGCTGGTTTGCGATCGCCTGTGAAAAGGCTACCTGTGTGTTGTGGCGCATTCAGGAGGTACTTGTACCGCAGGCTCAACGTGTGTTGCAAGTGGCGCGTCCTTATGAAGGCATGACAATTACTCACACCACTGGGCTCACGGCTTCCCAGAGAGGCTCACTCAAGACCTTAGGGGCCCAAGACCGCGGGCTTTGCTAACAGAGGTCGAGATGTCCTGCTTCCCGCAGTCCTCTCCGTTGGAGACTCACGTTAAGTAGGACAAGGAGTTTGAGACGCTTACAGTGCTATTTTGCCCTACTGCGGCGCGGGGCAGAAGTGCAAGGAGAGCAGTCAACACAGCAAGCCGAACCGAAAAGCATCATACTGGTGCCATTCTCTTAGCATCACACCGCTCGTCGCTAATCCCACCACATGGCAATGATCGGCGTACAGATCGCTCGCTCCTTCCACTCCTCGATTTGTGAGGCCATTTTCTCTTCGCCCAACACCTCAATCAAGGTCGTCAAGTGCCCCAAGATCTTGGCTAACCGCGTGCGATCGTAAAGCTCACAGTCATCAGCGCGCCACTGTTTGGCTAAGTCTAGTAGTGCGGGCACAGAAGCGTCGTCAGCACTCTGGATATACAGCACATCATTGCGACAGAGCCGCTCATCTTGGGCATAAACGAGCATCTCCAGCAACCGGGCAATGGGTGCTTCACCCGTTTTCTGATAAAACTCCAGATCAAAGACCAACCACCCTAACCAGAATCGCCGCCAAAGCTGTGGCTGTGCGTAGAGGTCTTGCACGATCGGCTCCGGCTCAAAGCTGTTGAAGTGTCGCTTCAGCAGTAACGCGGTCCATAAGTCCTGCGTCGTGGCCGTGCGTAGCGGTTGATCAGGGTTATACATGGGTTTCTATGACACGAGCAATGAGCCAATCTGAGCCAGAGCCTCTGGGACGGCAGCCGACTGGCACTCTCAACCGGCTCACGTTTACGGTAGTGCAGCTGTTGGACACATACCTTGCCACTGGCGGTTTGTTGCTCCCAACCACACTCTCAACTCATTGTGGGGTCAAAATCGGACATCCCGTCACGGAAGTGGCTGAGGGCTATCTCAAGTCGGCGACTTCACGATCGCTTTGAGACGGCACAGTTTGACGGCTGAAGACAGTCTTTACGTTAGACTGCCAAGCCGCTAAACGCGGTGTCACACAAACGTAGCCGTGCTCCCAAACCTCAGCGTGCGCTGGACTGACCGTGCGCTTCATCGCGCCGCTAGTCATTTTTACTCACAGACTACTTTACATTTCGTTGCACTTCCGTTACATTAGGGACATATTATTTCCGTGCTGCGGCACATTGTTCCTTTACAACGCACTTATTCCACCATGACGACAACCTTACAAAGAGCTGAGCGCTCGAATGTATGGGAGCAGTTTTGC
>CP166622.1:0-288243 GCA_041937185.1 Leptolyngbya sp. BL-A-14
GGGGCACATCTGGCGGTTGGGGGACTCTAAAGAAGATTAGGGAGAATAGAAGAGGAAAAAAGGTGCGCCCTACTAAGCACACCGAAACAATAAACTTTTCTACTTCCATGCTAACGCCCCACCCCTCTGCTGCACTCGATACCCCTGGGTTACAACCGCTTTATGACAAGCTGCAAACGAGTATCACGCTTGCCAGTCTGGTTTTAACGGCATGGGAAATCGGCTTATGGTTTGCCAAGACTCTTGTCGAACACCAATTGAATGAACGTGCCAAGCAGGCGCAGGTGTGGGGGCATTGTAGCAAGTGCGGTCGTCGTTTAGAAAGTAAGGGTTTTGTGCGCCGCCGGATGCTGACCTTAGTCGGATGGGTAGCGTGGCAACGACGGGTTGGACGGTGTCCAAATCGCTGTGCTAGGAGTCATTGCGCCCCATTTGATGCACGGCTTGGCCTTACAGCTTACCAACAGACCTCGACGGAATTGGTGCGGTTGGGCTGTTTACTTGCCGTATTTTTGCCGTTTGAGTTGGCGGTGCACTTGTTGGGGCAATTGTGTGGTGTTCGCCTCCGTGACGATAGTGTTTGGCAATGGGTACAGCAGTTTGGACGACAAGCGCAGCATCAACTAGACCAGGAACTGGAGCAACTGGCAAAGGGGATTGAACCCCGGCCTGAGCCACTAGACCCGGTTCTAGCAGCGTTACCGCTGGTGCTTGCCGCTGATGGTGTGAGTGTCCCCTTTCGCCCAGTTCCGGGCACTGCCAGGGGCAAAATTCGCTTTCGAGAAGTCAAGATCGCTGTGCTTGCCCGCCTCAAACAGGTTTGCACTCGCACCGGGAAGCGGCACACGCGCTTGCAGCAACGACGCCTCGTGGCAGTGCTTGGAGGGATTGATGCCCTGCAAACCCGGTTGCAACTGGAGGCAGTCCGTCAAAGCATCACGACTGCGCCACAAGTCGTTTGGATTAGTGATGGCGCACCCGGCCTGTGGCGCTTATTTGAACAAAGTTTTGCCCAACTCGCCATTGGTATTTTGGATTTCTATCATGCCACGCAGCACCTCTGGCAAGCCGCTGAAGCTTATGGTCAAACCATTTCCACCCGCACGCCCCAGCAATGGTTTGAGCGACTGCGCCGGCAATTGCGGCACGGTTATGTCCGTCCGACGATCCGAGAATTGGGGCATCTCTTGAAGTATCGCTCCACCCCCGCAACGGCCAAACCGACATTGCAGCGAGTGCAGCAGTATCTCAGCACCCATCTGCCCCACCTCCAGTATCGTCAATTCAAAAAGTTAGGGTTCCCGATTGGTTCCGGTATGGTAGAGAGTGCTTGCAAGTGGTTAATCACGCAACGGTTTAAGGGCACTGGCATGCTGTAATTTTTAGAATTAAATTGCACCGAAGCTTCAGCGTTATTTTGCACTGTCGGACAATGCTTCTTTCAAACGATACTTTGCAAGTATGCGACTGACAGTGGCAGGATGCACATTGAAGAGCCGAGCGGCCTCAGAACTGCTTTTGCGCTCACTGGTCACCATTGCCACAATTTCTTGCTGCTGATGTACTGTCAGCTTTGGTCGCCGCCCGCCCACCCGACCTTGTTTCCTGGCGGCATCCAACCCCGCTTTTGTGCGCTCTCGAATCATCGCCCGTTCAAACTCGGCAAAACTGCCCACCATCTGCATCATCATGCGCCCAGCTGGTGTGGTCGTATCAATGGCTTCGGTTAAACTGCGAAAGCCTGCACCGAGCGCAGCCATCTTCTCCATCAGCGTCAGTAGATCCTTGAGTGATCGCGAGAGGCGATCGAGCTTCCAGACGACAAACACATCCCCCGGACGCAATTGATCGAGTGCCCGATGGAGTTGCGGACGGTCCCAGCGTCCCCCGGAAGCTTTCTCTTCAAAGACCCGGTCAACCCCTGCCGCCTTGAGTGCTTGAATCTGGAGCGCCGTATCTTGGCCATCTTGACGCGACACACGGGCATAGCCAATTAACATCGGTAAAAGCTTGCATAAACCTGTTGCCATTCAAACACATTTAGCAATAGGTTTATGCAAAACAAAAACAATTGCTACACAGTTCACGTCGTTTTATTGCACAAACATATGTTTACGCAATTTTTTCTTGAGAAATAATGATTCCCTCTGCTTGATTTGCCGAACGGTGACACAGTGTGGCAACAACTCCAAATGGGGTTTTTGATGCTGTGCCATCTTCTATGCTGTTGAGTGATTTTTCGGAAGCACAACGGGAAGAAGCGCTCAAACGCTTTCAGGTGATTCGTCCTTTTCTAGAGGATGGAATCGCTTTACATGAAGCGATCCAAGAGCAAGGCATGAGTCTCCGAACAGCACGTTACTGGGTTAGCCAGTATCGTCAGTATGGCTTGCAGGGACTGATGCGCAAACCTCGTGCTGATCGAGGGAGCTACCGTCAGTTTTCAGCAGAACTGGTGCAACTGGTCGAGGGCTTAGCGTTACAGAAACCGCGACTGAGCCAAGCTGCCATTCATCGTCGGGTGGTTGAATTTACCACGGCACGGGGAGAAACGGTTCCTAGCTATAGCAGTGTTTATCACTTGATCCAGCAGCTAGATCCTGGCTTGGTGATGTTGGCTCATGAAGGTAGTCGTGCCTATCGAGAAACCTTTGACTTGCTACACCGCCGCGAAGCCAAGGCTCCCAATGAGATTTGGCAAGCGGACCATACGCTGCTAGATATCTGGATCAAGAATGAAAAAGGCGATGCGGCTAAACCGTGGTTGACGGTGGTGATGGACGACTACAGTCGCGCGCTGGCAGGCTATTTCCTTTCTTTTGCGGCTCCCTCTGCTTGGCAAACGGCTTTATCACTGCATCAAGCCATTTGGCACAAAGCGATCGCACACTGGAGTGTCTGCGGCATTCCTGCGGTGCTCTATACGGATCACGGCACTGACTTTACCTCCCGCCACTTGGAGCAAGTGAGTGCTGACCTCAAAATCCAATTGGTGTTTTCTCAGGTGGGACAACCGCGTGGTCGCGGTAAAATCGAGCGTTTTTTTGAAACCGTCAATCAATTACTGCTCTCTCACTTACCGGGTTATGCGCCTGCTGGTAGTACGGGAATTGCGCCAGTTCTGATGCTTTCCGAGCTAGACAAGGCCTTCCAGGACTTTTTACAAACCTATCATCACCGTCCTCATAGTGCGACTCAGATCGCGCCCCAAGCACGCTGGACTGCTCAAGGCTTTTTACCCCAGATGCCGGCATCGCTCGAACAACTTGATTTGCTGCTACTCACAGTCGCTCAACCCCGCAAAGTGCACCAAGACGGGATTCGCTTTCAAGGCCTCCGCTACATCGAACCTACCCTCGCCGCTTATGTCGGCGAGGCAGTGGTTTTACGCTATGACCCACGGGATTTAGCGGAAGTGCGTGTCTTTCACAAAAATCAGTTTCTCTGTCGCGCCATCTGTCCGGACTTAACGTCGGAAGTGATCAGCCTCAAAGACATCGTGACCGCTCGTAATCAGCGCCGACAGGCACTCAAAAAGCAATTGGCTGAACGGACTTCACTCGTTGATGCCTTAGTCGGCGTGAAGCCCAAACCGCTCTCGTCAGAACAATCTCACGTCTGTCAAACCGTTCCAGGTCCCAAGACTCGACTCAAGCGTTATGCCGACTCGTGAAATGATGCAATCTCAAGTGGACCGCCCGACTGCAACAGAGTTTATTGTCACCAAGGAATACAAACGCTTTGCTGAATTTTGTGATGCTTGTCGCCGAGAACGCTACGTTGGGTTATGTTATGGCCCAGCGGGCGTTGGTAAAACGCTTTCGGCCAGGCACTATGCGCGTTGGGATTTGCTGGAACACCGCCTGCCCCGGGACCGCCCTTACCTGCCTTTACCGCCGGAGGTTGCGGACTGCCGAACCTTGCTCTACACACCGGAAGTCCTGAATACGCCGCGTCAGATCAAGCAAGAAATTCCTGAGATGCAACTCATGCTCAATCGCTTTGTTGAGGAAGTCACGCATCAACCTGGCGACCCAGTCAGGTTTGGACTGCCACCCAATCGTCTGGAACTGCTCATTGTGGATGAGGCGGATCGGTTAAAGCTGTCCACATTGGAGCAGCTACGGGATATGTATGACCGCAGCCAACTCGGTTTGGTGTTGATCGGCATGCCAGGGTTAGAAAAACGCATGTCTCGCTATCCCCAACTCTACTCGCGCGTTGGCTTTCTCCATGCGTTTCGCCTTTTGAGCCCAGCAGAAATGCAGTGTGTCCTCCAACAACACTGGCAGGAATTGGGGTTAGCGTTCAAGCCAGAGGACTTTACAGATGCCGAAGCAATGAGTGCAATCATTCGGATTACGGGAGGGAACTTCCGCCTCCTCAATCGATTGCTCAAGCAGATTTCTCGCATTCTTCAAGTGAATGGTTTGACCTTTATGACCGCTGAAGTCGTTGAGGCGGCTAGGGAATGTTTGGTTATTGGCACTCGTTAAAGTGCAAAATAGCGCTGAAAATTCAGTGCAATTTAATTCTAAAAATTACAGGTCACTACGCGAACTTTTTGCGCTCGCTGCAAAATCGCGTTCGTATGGCTCAAATTTAAGACACCAGATGAGTGACTTTGAACAGCTAGACAATCCCTGGGAACAAGCAGAGCAGACGCGGCATGCGGCACTGTTGCGGCAACTAAAAGCAGAAGTGCGAGCGTTCCGACGACAAGCACGCAGCTCTAATGTGCCAGCGTCACCTGTACCTAAGGAGCAGCCAGCCCAACCTGATCCAGGGCTACTCATCAAGCGAGTACGCTCTTCACCCCCGTGACTGGACTGAGCCTTGCTGAACCTCGCTGTGATCGCGACGCCATCACTCAACCTTGATCAGCTTTTCTAGCGATGCTTACACTTTTGTTTTTGCTGCTCGGTTCAACGCCGATCCTGGCAAGCGTTTTGTGCTTGGTTGGCTGGCAAGACAATCCGAGCACAGGCTTCGGCATCAGACAACGCCTGCTGGTGCTCTAACTCGATGCCCAGGCAGACTCAGCTTTCGTCAGTGCCATTCATCTTAAGGTAACCAGAGGGGCGGTAAAAAGCGACTGGTCCAAGCTTGCAGGCTACGATTGAGCCTACGAGCGGAGGCAATGTGGGCTTCATCGGGCTCAACCCCAATGATTTGAGCAGGCATACCCACGCCCAACTGCTCAATGACTCGATTGGCGGCTTCTAGCCCTGTGACATACGCCTTTTCCTGCGACCAGGAGCCGTGACGGGTCGTAATCCAATCGCCACTCATAAAGAGATTGGTTAAACTCGTCGTTCCAGGCAGCATCGACTGGTAGCTGCCCGAGGAAAAGTGGGTCACCGCTTTGGGCAACCGCACCACACTACGATCGATCACTTTAGCCTGGCGAAATGGCGGTATACATGTGGCTAAGTCCTGGTGCACCTTGGCCACAAGCTGTGCGTCATCGAGCGGCAGCAGTTGGTTGGCATGGTAAAAGTCCGCTTCAATCACACTACCCGGTGCGTCCTTCCATTCGTCGTGCAGGGCATTGAGATCAAAAAACGTCCAGCCCGTGGTGGCATCAAACCCAAAGCAAGCATTCGATGGTAAGGGTACTGTCACTTTGCGATCGAACCACAGCCGGGTCGCCAAGACATCGATCGCACTCAAATTCATTACGTGACAGAATTCAGGGCATTGTCGCAGCACGGCACTGCTACTCACAATTTTTTGCATCCCCGTGACGCCGACAGCAAAAATCACGGCGTCGGACTCAAAGACTTCATCCCCGCAGACGACGCCAGTCACCTGCGGTTGAGGACCGCCCGTTGCGTCGGCCTGCATGAGCAAATCGGTGACGCGTCGCTGCGTGAGTATCTGCCCACCCGCTTGTTCAATTTGCTGCACCCAGGGGCGAAAAATTAAGTCTCCCACGGTGCCGCGACACCAGCGGACGTCAAAATCGGGCTGGTGAGCCAGGATGAAGTAATACAGCATGCCCAAGGCAGCGGCGGCGGAGCATTGTTCTCCCGGTGCAAATAAGCCCACCAGCAACATGGGCTCAAACGACTCTTTATAGAGACGGGCAGAGACCCCAAACTGCTTAAAGAGTTCACGAGCGGTCACGGGGTCATACCGTTTCCAGGCGGCATCGGAGTTGTCAAAATCGATGATGGCGTAGAGCAAGGGTAAGGCAGAGAGGCGATCACTCAGGGGAAGTCGTTGGAAACGGGTATACAGAAAGGTGCCCAGGGGTGTGGGTAGCCGAGGTTCCCGCTGAAAAATCGGCGACTCCACTTCCAAACCGGCGGGAGAATACTGGGAAGAGCGCGTCCAATCGGTAAAGGGGGTTAAACCTAAGCGCTCCACTAAAGCAAAAATGTTGCGGTAGGGATACCAGAAGCCATGAACACCCGCCTCGACTGATCGCCCCTGGGCTGTTTGCCATCCTGCGACCAAACCACCGGGAGACCCTCCTGCTTCTAGTAGGGTCACATCATACCCCTGTTGGGCAAGATGATAGGCTGCTCCTAGGCCAGCCCATCCAGCTCCCACGATGACAACTTTAGCGCGCTCTTGAGTTTGGTGCATCGGTTAAAATCTTGGGCTTACCGGCTTCACAGCATCCAGTGTTCTGTTTGTAGCCGTTCTTTAGCATTCTAATTACTCATGGCAGCCACAGCTTCTGTCCCGGTGGGGGGAGTCATAACGCCCATAACTATCCGGTCGCCATCTGGCTGCTCTTACTAGATGCCAAGGGCTGGTTGCAGGCAAAGCGGCAAGGCTAAAAGAGTCTTGCTGGCACTAACCTGACCCCTGGGTTGAGTGTTTTCGTGCCTTTGTCTGGCTTTGTGGCTTGGCAGAAATTAGACAAAGGTCGCTTGTTGGTCTTGGCCACCGTAGCTGCATGGAAGGCTACCGCAAAAGCGTCTCATCGCCTCTTTGTCCACTGACCTGCGCTGACAACCGATGGGTTTCCGCCATCCAACGGCTCCATGCCTAAAGCATGCCATGTTTTGATGCGTGTCAAATTTGATTTGTTTGCTCAAATTTTGACACGCATCAAAAGAACGATCGTCTCGGTCGCCCTTACTCTGGCAACGCTAGTCCCAGTGCGGCGGCTTTGCCTGCTAACCGCTCCAATTGTGCTTGGACGCGCTGGCGTTCACGCTCTAGCTGTTTCAAGCGTTTGCCACGCGCGATCGCCGCCCTAGTTTCAAGGACTTCAACGGGTTTGAGATAACGAGCCTTTTGCCCTTTCATCCGCAAGCGATGTTGGGTCGTTGGCTGTCCTCGTGCGGTTCCTCTAGGTTTAGAGGAGTCAATTCGAGCGTCTGTCAGGCTCTCTCCCTCTGTCCGGATGGCGCTGATTTCGGCCTCTAGAGCGGCCAATTGTGCCTTAAGTTCGCGGTAGTTCAGCAGTGATGCGTGTCAGATCAAAGTAGTAATAATTAATTTTGACACGCATCAAGCGCTTTGAAGCTGCATTCTACGCAGGCTAGGCGCACAGTATTGCAGTTATGACCGAGTACCAGCGGCAGCCTCTTTGATCCAGAGCGTATCACTGTAGAATTCTTGGCCCTGCTCCAATTCAAACTCGCCCAACAGGGCACCGAGCCACACCTCCACGCGTGGCATTCCCAAACTTTGACACAACTGTTGGAAGGATGCTTGCTTACGCGGAACTGCCCTGAGCCATTGGGCGATCGCCTCAATCCACCGCGATACATCTTCATCATGGGCGATCTGCAAGACCTGCTGTTTTCGTTCCGCCTCAAGAGCGGCCTCCGACTCCAACTGATCTACCATTGCCAGTAAGGCTGCTTTGTCAACTGTCGCGACGACGGACCCCGCTTCTGTTTCGGCTGACTTGCCCCGTTTTGTACGAGACTTGCGCGGGGTTGTTGGCTCCATCAATTCACTCAGATCCACGGCCATCGTCTGACGCACCAGATCCGTAAAGAAGCCCTGCTGCACGACTGGATCGCGATAGGCTTCTTCCCACTCAGTCATCAAGACAGTTGCCCGTGCTGCACATAGTTCGGCAATCTGAAGTAGAGCCTCCCCAGCAAACTGAAGCTGTGCCGCCTCCGGGAGCTGCGCCGCTGTGACCGCCATCGCGTTGAGGATCTGCACTACCTCAACCGTTTCCGGCCTTTGCTGTGCTCGTCGCAATGCCTCCCAGAGAGGCCGTTCTAGCTGTTCTCCCTTCATGAATGCCCTCTCACCTGTACAAGGTGGAGATGCTCAGCATGATACGAGCAAGGACGGATCGGACATTGCGAAACGGAGTGTTGTTCTTCGCGGGCAAACCGTTCAAAGCCACTCCGCCGTTCCTGTCCATACCGTTGGTAGAGAGCCTCCAATAATTGTCGGGCGTACTCCTTCACCAGACGGGGCGGCAGCCCGAAGGTATGTTGGGGTTGCGTCATCGCCATTGGGGCTTCGCCCATCCATAATTCGGCACACATGGCATGAATAACGACTTCATCATGCGGTTGACGGGGTTGGTCTACATAGGTGTGCAGCACCACATAAGGGATTTGAGGGATGGGGACAATCATTGACTCAATCGCTGCCCTGCGTTGCGCCAGACGACTACGCCCTTTACGGTAATAGGAGCGACGGCTCCGGCAAGTCTCCTCCCGCCAGCACCCGTCCCCACCCAGTGCTGTCTCATGCAGTCTCCGTGCCTCTGCGGCGGTGAGCAGGGAGCAAGCCCAACATTTCTCGTTCGTTTGCCGTCCCATGCGCTGCCCTTTGAACTGTCTTCATTATCGCTGCAAAGCACAGTACCTGCTCCGATGCGTTAATATTCTGATAATACTCAGATAGAGATAAGTTCAGTTATCTCTATCTGAAATGACATTCAAGCAGGCGATCGCTATGACTTCATCCCCTTCTGATCCTGTTCTGCCGATCGTGATCGTGTCGCTCGAAGGCGGCAAGCAGGAGGAACCCCGACAACCAGAACCACCAGATCTCCGTCACTGGCAGATTGAGGAGTTCCTCAGACAGACGGGGAAAGCAGATAATACCCAGCGGGCTTACCGGGGGCAGTTGGTGCGGTTTGTCGCTTGGTGCAATAAGTCCTGGCTGGATGTAACCCCCAGTGATATTGGGAAGTATCGACGAGAGTTGAAGCTGAAGGGGCTGAAGGCGACCTCGGTCAACCATGCACTCAATACGCTGAAGGCATTTTATGGGTGGTTGCGGCGGAGCAATGGCTATCCCATGAACAAGCCGTTACCGACGGATGCGATCGATTTGGAACGCCAGCCAGAACCGGAAGCCGACCACATTGACGGAGATGAGCTGGCACAGATCTGGCTGGTACTGGAGTTTGAGGAGAAGACTGCCATTCGTGACCGTGCCATTATTGCCGTTCTCAGTCACGGGTTACGTGCCTCTGAGGCATCCAACCTGAATGTGGGACACTGGAACGGCAAGATTCTAAAGGTGCATCGCTCCAAAGGGCAGAACGGGAGTGAGGTGCCGCTGCATCGGGAAGCGAGACAGTACCTGGAAGCCTACCTGGAGTGGCGACAGCAGCAGGGCGAGATGTTTGAACCACTACCGGAAAGCCCCATGTTTCTGGCTCAAGACCCGAAGAGTGCCGGGAAACGGTTGGGCTACAAAGGCTTGCACCGCATGGTAAAGAAACTCGGGAAGCGGGCTGGGGTGGAGGATATTAACCCGCATCGGTTCCGGCATACCTTTGGCACGGAGGTGACTCGACGAGGAGTTGATCCGCTGTTTGGCAAAGAGTTGATGGGGATTAAGAGCGATCGCGTGTTCCAACGCTACACCAAAGGAGTGTTTAAGCAGGCGGCTGCTGAGGCATATTTGAAGGCGATCGGCGAGGATGAAGAAGACAAACAATAGCTGTCAAGGTGGGCGGCGGGAATGTCCCGGCTCGTTCTTATTCCTTCGATTGCAGAATGTTGCAAGACTGCAAAGGTGGCGTGATGTGATGGATGGCAAACAAGCCCCTCAAATCTCTATGTTATTCAAGACATAGGCATCGCTGGGTGGTAGTGCCCTTACTAATTCAAAGGAGCCTAAAGGAACTGTTTGTCCATTCAAGAGGAGTTCTATCAAATGGCTTCCAGGGTAATGTTTACGGGTGGTCATGTCTGCCAGGGAAATGGCTTTACTGAGTTGTACCGTTTCTCTAGGTGCAAGTTCAACGGTCTTTAACTTGAAAACTTTGGGGCTGGTCTTGTGGTTCGCTTTGACAAAATGAAGCCGCAGATCAACCAAAAGTCGCTGAGGCTGAGGACCGGTATTGGTGATTTCAAAGGCAATGGAGAGAGAATTCCCCATGACGACTGGTTCAGGGATAATGCTAACCTTGCCAATTGATACCATGACGCCATCACCAAAACCTAGAGCAGCGATCGCTCCGGGATCAGCTCGCTTGACAGCTGAGCGCAGTGCGTGGCGAATCAACCAGCGTCGTTCATCGGTTGCATCAACTAACCATCGGTGAGCGATTTCTATCAGTAACGACGGGTGATCCTTGCCGATGTCATTTAGATTATTGGCAACAGAACGGCGGACATAGAGTGCGGGATCATCTTTGAGCAACTCCAGCAATGCCAAGACGGGGTAGGGATTTTTTTGGAATGCTCGTAAACGGGGTGCCCAAGGCAAGCGGGGACGAGTGCCTTCGGAGACTAAGCGACGAACATGGGCGCTGGGGTCTTGTGTCCATGTTTTTAGCCGTACCAGAGTTGCTTCGGGATACCGTTCTAGAAAGGGGCGAAGACTAAATTCAGCGGTAAACCGCTGCGTTAACTCATACTGAGCCTGCATCGAAGCCTCAAAATACTCCAGCCCGTATTTCGCGACGAACAGAACATGAGGCAGGTAGAGGAAAGGAGCCATGCCAGACTGTTTTGTCTCTTCGAGTTTCGGCCCCAAAGAGGCGATCAGAACATCGGCAGCTTCTTCGTAGTTACTGGGTAAATGATGATGGAGTGCCTCTGCGATTTTCCATCCTCGTGGCATCAAGTCCAAGTCATCATAGCCATCTCGTACCTCGTTCAGAAAGTTTTCTGTAGCGAAGTTAGGCGATACCCTAGCCATCATTGCCGCAATTTTCTGGGGTATCTCGATGCCAAATTGATTTTTAAGGGGTTCAGCCAAAAACAACTCCTTTTAAGCAACCAATAAAGTGATGAGTTTAATTTTGTAAGGAGAAATCGCTTACTGGGCAACGATTGCTAACCTTTAGTCGGTAGGCTGGCATTCGATGAGTAATTTTCCTGTCTCACCATTCCTGCTAATTCAACCCTTTGATATTCTTGCTGGCAGGGGAAGGGGCGATCGATCAACCAGTGTTCATTCTGTTGAGCCGTTAATCGAGAGATTTGGCTCCCTCGTGTTTCAAACTGCCCGTGCATACAGATGTCTCCCTGGTGATCTCGCAGAATTGATTTTGCTGTCTCTATCGTGAATTTACCTTGATGCATCTGACACAGCGATCGCACCCGTCCTTCCCTGGAGTAAGGAGACAAGGGATCTTCGACTCCACCGTCCGAAAAGAGTTTGGCAAAATCAAAATCGGACTCACCTTTGCATCGTCCTTGAGCAACTGCATCGCGAACCACATCGGGATGGCGCGAAGCTCCAGCATTTCTGATGCTGAGGTTGTTGGAAATTGATCGCGTCCCTTGTGTTACTCGCTCAGCCACCCAGTATCTCCCAGCGGTTTCTAAAACCCAGGCTTCTTTGTGATCGGCAATGAGAAAAGAGTTGTGGTAAGTGAAGGAAAAATGTTCTGCACAATTGCCACCCTGCCCATACTGCTCCAACAAATCAACGATGACTTGTAGGGCAGCAAAGGCAGTTTCTCCTCGTTCCAGTCCCAGCCGGACTAAATCCATTCCCAGTAGCCCAGTGGCTTGGTAAGGCTGCGTTGTCCAAACTGCTTCATTGCCAATCACAACGCCACACTCATTGGCTCCCATCTCGGCTCCCCACATCCATCTAGGCTTGGAAAGAATCACCCCATAGGTGCGTTCAATCTGAGGAAGCTGAATGTAAGTACATTGGACATTCTGCCCTGGAGTATAGGTCTGAGCCGGGAAGGTCACAACATCCTGGATCTCACCTTCGGGGCGATCGCTATTCTTGCCAAAAAGACCGAGCCATCAAGGGTCGCATCGGATAGGGCAATGAAGGTATCGCACATGCGTAATTCGTTTATTCAGTGCCATGATTCTAAAGGGTATCCAGAAAACTGTGCTACTTGAGCCAGCGGCCTTGCCTCTGTACTCTGAGCCGCCCCAAGAATATGATTTGCTGCCGCCGAGATAAACTGCCACTCGGCATGCCCCAGCGCAGAATTTTTAACGCTGTACAAGATGTGGAGGAAACATACTGTTACCGTATTAACAATCTCTACCAAGAAGCGGCAGAAAGGAAAAGCCAACAGAGTCACCCAATGCAAAAGAGAGATGAGAAAGCGCTTGAGGCTGAGCAACGGCGGATGTTAGGAAGCGTATCGACAAAAACTAAAATCACCTCGCTTCTGCTTAAAGCAACAAGCTCTCTAATTCATTGAGTAACTTCTCCAATTTCTGTCGTTTCTGCGCGTTTTCCCAAACCTTTGCCTGTTTGAGCTGTTTAGGAATGCTTGAAAGCCGTTGCGAAAGATCAAGGGGTTTTGGTCGCTGGTGTGCTTCTACATGTTCTTTAAGAATTGCCTTTACTTTGAATCGAATTTTGTCGAGCGACAGACCTTGATGGACTATTTCATGGATTAGCTTGGTCCGTAAGTCTTTTGCTGTTGCTTCATCAACATTCAAGCTTTTGCCAGAAATCTTTCTTAACTCAAGCACCTTACTACCTTCTAAACCCACCGTACGAATAGCTAACTGAAGGTCGTCTGGTAGGTTTAACAAGGTAAAGACATTGCTATTGATAGACACCGGATTCAGTTGCTTACTTAAGATAGCTTCTAGAATCCAACGCTCTGGTTCAGAAACGCAGACCCTTGAAATCCACTCCTGTTGAACAGTTTGGTCTGCGATCGCAACCGCCTCCAGCTTTGCAATCTCCCCCGAACGCCGCAACCGCTGGATGACAGCATTAAGTAAGCTTGGAATTGCTTTGACTTGCTCATTCAATTGAGGATGACGCATCACCATCAACTTGACCAAACCGTTAGCAAGGTCAAAAGGATGAAGTTTTTCAGATTGCAGGCTGGTTGTCAGCTGACGATCAAAGACGGCGGCCTTGTCTAGTTTATCTAGGGCTTCTTGCGTGAGAAAGACTGCCCGTAGTGTAGTCAGACCAGCTTGAGAGGCAGAGCGCCAACGCAGCTCACCATCGAAGAGTTTGTACAAATCTTCTGCCTGAGGAATCAGAATAATCGGGGAATGTTGTCCCTCTTCACGGAGGCTTTTGGCACGAGCTTGAATCACTGTGGGTGGAAAGACGGTTCTGGGTTGATCAGCATCGGGTTGAATCTGCTCCAAGGAGATATAATGCTCTCCCCCTTGTTGAGCAAGCTGTTGAGCAAGCTCTTGAATCTGCTCTTCCAAAGCCGTTTTTACATCAGAATCAAGTTCCTGCAAACGCAACTGCCGTAGTTCGTCTTCTAACTCTTCGACTCGATCTTGAAGCTGCAATACTTCTTGATTTTGAGAGGCTGGAGCAAACATTTGAGAGATTGAAGCGGGTTTCTTTGCGGGCATAAGTCCTACTCTGTCATTAATTTTTCAACAGCATTAGCCAAAGGTTGAAAATCCTCAACAAAAGGGCAACCGGGACGATAAAGATGAAGTGGAAGTCCCGCCCCTGAAGCCCATAGATAGTAGCTGGATTCCCGAATGAGTGGAAAGCAATGGATACCCATTTGCTCAATTTGAAAGGGTAAAGTTTCTTCAGAAGGAATCTTCTTATTCAGTTTTCCTTGCTTCGTCAAGCCCAAAAGATTTCTGTGTATGGCTTCTTCTCCAATATCAACGCGTGATGGGACAAAACCTAAAATTTCTGGACGAGGTTTGAGCCGAAGTTCTCGAATTTTTTCGTTGTACCAGTTAAGTAAATCAACAAATGATCCCGTGTCTTTGTATTCTGGTTTGATCGGGGCGAGTAGATGTGTACAGGCAGCCAAAGCAAGCAGCCCCATCGTGTCAAGTGATGCAGGGGTATCAAAAATGATCAAGTCACTTTCGAGGGGATAGTCTTCCAGCCGATCTCTCAGCGTTTGAGATTTCCGTTCAGAGTTATTAATTTCAACAACACTTTCTCTTAAGGGTGCGCCACCTTGTATTGTCCAAATACTGGAGACGTGCTCTGACCAAAGAGGAATCAATGGATAGTTACCATCGAAACCTTTTTTGAGTACTACAGCCAAAGAGCTTTCAGCTTTGGCTGGGGGGAGTCCGGCAAAGGTTTGAATTGAACCGTTACTATCTAGCTCAACTAATGTAACCTTGTAGCCTTTCGCCCCGATTACATAAGCAAGATGAACCGCTGCTGTGGTTTTGCCGCTGCCGCCCGCGTTGCTAAGAATGGCAAGACGGATTTGGCGCTGTACTGCTTTTCGTGTCTTCATTCAGGCAGGGATATGATTCGACAATTTTCTTGACACTAACGTTAGTGTCGCTTGTCTACTGCAGGCATGACACTAACGTTAGTGTCGTTCTAGAATTCTACTTGTACTTTACTCATCTGCAGCACTAAACTTAGCCTTTCAACGCTCACGATTGCTCTCTCGGCTCACTAAGTCGTTCTTGCTCCTCTCGCAGCCATTGTTTGAGCGTAGCTTCTGAAGGAAGAGCAATGAGATAGCGAGAGACAAAAAGTTGGTTGTCTAGCCCTGCGGTGGCATACCTAACAGTTTCTGCGTCTCGTTCCGCACACAGAATGATACCAACTGGAGGGTTTTCATGGGGGTAGGCAACATTCTCTCGTAGGTAATTCAGATAAAAATTCATTTGCCCAGCGTAGTCGTGCTTAAACTTCCCAAGCTTAAGGTCAATCGCAATCAGGCATTGAAGCGCGCGATGATAGAACAGTAGATCCAGAAAGTGATGTTCACTCTCAACCGTCATTCGGAATTGTCGCTCAACAAAGCAGAAATCTCGACCGAGTTCCTGCATAAATTCCTGAAGATGGTCAATGAGAGCTTGCTCTAGGTCGGTTTCAGTGTAGACAGGACGTTCTGCCAGTCCTAGAAATTCTAAAATATAGGGATCGCGAATAAGAGTTTGCGGAGAGTCAACCAATTGTCCTTGTTGCGTAAGCGTGAGAACGGCTGCTTTATCTTTAGATAGCCCAATGCGCTCGTAAAGCATATTATTCATCTGGCGCTTCATCTCGCGAAGAGACCAATTGCTTTTAACTGCCTCCAGTTCATAGAAAGCTCGCTTAAGGCGATCGCTAATCCGACAAAGCTCTAGCAGATGTGACCAAGATACGGTGGCAAAAAGTTTCTGATAATACGCTGCATCTTGCCATAGCAGGGGCGGTTCGTTTTGAGCGCGACTTTGCAAGGATGGAAACAGTAAGAGCTCTGCGAAGGAAATCTCAATGGCATCAACAGTCACCTCACTAGGCTCTGATCTCAATTCACCAGACGGTGTCTGGTGAATCTCAGTCGGCGCAAGTCTGGCAAAGGAGATTAGCTTGGGTAAGATAGCTTCTTCGGCAAGATGAGGATAGGCAAGCGCAAACTGCCGAAAGTTTCTTAGATTACTAAGAGCGAAGCCTGTAATGCCTCGTTTTTTCAGGTCTTTTGCAAGGGTCTCAATCAGTTGGGTGCCATAGGCAGCGCGATCAATGCCGTTCTGCTCATATTCAATAATGTAAGCCCCGATTAACCAGTTGCGGAGTGTGAGCGTTTGGTTGACAGCCCGAGCAACGGCAATTTGGCTAAAGCTATTGATGTAGCTAATTCCGGCTAGGAGGCGATTGTACTCCACTCACAAATTCCCTTCCACAAGTAGATCACTAGACCGAAGATATTATCACGTCTGCTCTAAGACAAACCTTTGCTGGATGGTCGCTGTTGCTCCAATTTAACCAGATTAGGCAGCGGCTTATCTTCATAGCAAAAGTGGTTTAAGTAGAGTTGGGGTTAAACCAAACCTCTTTTAACATGTACTAACCAGTAGAAATTTACTTGGCTACCTGTTTATCTATGTCAAAGCTGGCTAGAAGTGCAGTCAGTTTTTGCCATGCGGCGTCTAGACAACATGGGCGCTCTGGCACCCCATACCAAATTTATAGGCGGCTCTTATGCGTATGGCAACAACCAATGGATCGAGCCCACCCCGGTACAACGCATCTAGCACTCGCCCTAAACGGTAGATGTTGAGACAAGACAGCGTGAAAGCCTTGCAGCGTAGAGCTTTCGCTCAAGCTGATTGTAAGGCTGTCTCAATAGTGATCACCGATTCGCTCGCAAAGCCTCTTAGTAAAGCAATCCTGTCGCTTTGTCTCCAAACTCATTGCTGCCGCTAGCCTTTGAGACATATAACAGCCGATGTAACGTTAGCATCGATTAACCTGTGGCGAAGCGCACGCAAACAAGTCAATGTGCTTGCGCGCGCTTCGCTACCGTTCGATCTCTCAAAGGGTGATACCATGCCTGAACACGTGCGGCAGCCGATATCATACTGGTTTAAGTCAGGAGGCGGAGTAGAGCATCAAAATTGTGTGCGGCATAACCGACGGCAAAAGGAGGCTGTGATTGCAAAAGGGGCAGCAGACGACTCAGTGAGCGCAGGAGCTCGCTGCCCGCCATAGGCCCTAATTGGTCACGGAGTTGGGTCAAGAGGCGATCGCCCACGAGATTGTCCGTCCCCGGCCTCAGCAGGCAGTGGGTCCGGATGACTTGAAAATGGGTGATTTGATTGGTTTGAATGGCCTGGCGTAGCTCCTGGGCAGCCTGCTTGACTAAGGCTTCGCTGACCGCTTTCATCACAAAGGGTTGAAGTGTAAGCAGTGGCTCAGCCTGAAGAAACAGCTTTTCCACGAAGGAGCGCTCTTCTAAACTCACAACGCTCTCTAGCAGTGCGGCAGCATCCGGTACATCGAGGAGATGGCTTTGCAGGCGATAAAGGGAGATGGGTTCCTGCCAGATTGCCAGCCAGTATACGATCGCCCACTCCAACGTAGACAGCCGCCGTAATTGTTGCTGCAGCATGGCTCGGAGGCGGTTACCCATCATCACCGTATGCTGATTTAAGTAGGCAAGCACGTTGCCATCAAACAGCTCCCGAATGAGCGGAGTCGTTAACTTGAGTGCCAGTGGATTGCCACCATAGAGCTTAATCAGCGCTTGTAAGCCATGTTCTTTGCCGGTGAAAGACCGACTTTGCAATAAGTTGAGAGCGTCTGCGGTGTTTAGCCCCCGCAGCGTCAAACCTCGGACTTTTTCGCCCTCGGTGTCAAAGCCCGGTGGCCGTTCCCGGCTCGTCACCAAAAGACAACTCTGGTGGCGACTGTAGCTCAACTGCCGGAAGAACTCACCATACTCTTCGTAGCCCGAGCGGTAGGCATGGCTGCCATCCAAAATTGCTTCCAACCCATCAAGCACCAACAGGCAGCGCCGGGTCTGCAAATAATGTAACAACTGCAGACGGCATAGTTGTACATCATGGGCCGTGTGTATGGTTTGTCCCCTGGAAAACGTGTGCAAGAGACCATCAAGTAACTGATGCAAGGTCGGTGCTGTCTGCAGTGATCGCCAGAGGATGCACTCAAAGGGCAAGGCAGAAACAGCGGGTTTGGAGAACGGTAGCTTTTGCTTGCCTCGGTTGCCCAACTGATCCACCAGCGCCAACGCCAGCGCTGTTTTGCCGATGCCGCCCATGCCTAAAACGGTCAACAGCTTGCAGCGATCAACAACGATCCATTCAGTCAGGCGGTTCAGCTCCTGGTCTCGCCCATAAAAGCTTGCCACATCCGGTGCTTCATCCAATTCATAGACGGTTCTTTGAGAGAGCACTGTCTCTTTTGGGAGAGCCTCTTCAAGGAGTGGCGTTGATAAATCGGCAATCTGTTCCCATTGGCTCAGTCCGACGACCTGACAAAGGGCGATGAAGATGTCGTGCTGAATGCGCTCGCCCTGCCAAAAGCGCCGCAAGGTCGCTCTAGAGGTGTGAGCGTCTTGCCACCAGCGAGCGGTACTGGTCTTCGTCCAGCCACGTTGCCGTCGTGCTTGGTCAACCATGGCCAAACCAGTAACCGATGCTTTCAGCGAGTTTGTGTTACCCATACACGTTTGGCTTTTGGTGGCTTGAAAAAGATGCACTAATAGTCCAACCGCTAGCCGGACCACACGTCAGCTAAGATAGCGATTGCCATCAAAGTGCTTTGATTTTGGCTCATTTTTGAGCGTACGGAGAGAAACTGAGCACAAAGGTGAGCACAAAGGTGAGCCTTTCTTGCCGTAAGCCGCTCTTAAGCTGGAAACAAGCAAACCTGATGTGGAGGAAAACCCAGCGATGACTCCAATGCAAAGTCTTGAACGCCAAGCCAGTGGCTTATATATCGAAGCACCCCATCAGCCACCGCTTGTGTTTCCCCTCCAGCATACGGCTGTCAACGCCCACATTACGGGAAATGTATCCCGGGTAGAAGTCACTCAAACCTTTGGCAATCCCTTCACGAAACCCTTAGAAGCCACTTACGTCTTTCCTCTGCCCGAGCAAGCAGCTGTAGACGCGATGGAACTGCGACTGGGTGATCGCACCATTAAAGGCAGCATCAAGAAGCGTCAGGAGGCGCAACAACTGTACGAGCAGGCCAAGCAACAGGGTCATACGGCTGGACTATTGGAACAGGAGCGGGACAATATCTTCACCCAATCCCTGACCAACATTCAACCGGGCGAGTTGGTCGAGGTCAGGCTTTGCTACACCGCCAGTCTGGCATTTGCAGGGGGTGACTATGAATTTGTCTTCCCAATGGTTGTGGGTCCGCGCTACATCCCGGGTCTTACCATCGGCGACGAGCGTATGGGAGTTGGTACAGCGAGCGCGCCTTTGACCCGTAACCAGGATACCGATCGAGTGCCCGATGCCTCTCGCCTCAATGCACCTATTCTACCCGAAGGCAGCCGCTCCAGTTATGACATCAGCGTGATGGTCACAATCGACGCTGGCACGCCGATACAGCGAATTGTTTCGCCCTCCCATCAAATCGAGGTGGAGCAGGAAGGGCAAACCCTGCGGGTGCAACTTGCAGGTGCAGATACGATTCCCAACAAAGATCTGGTTCTGCGTTATCAAGTGGCTGGTAGCAACACCCAGGCGACGATCCTGACGCAAGCGGACGAGCGGGGCGGTCATTTCGCCCTCTACCTCATTCCGGCACTCCAGTACCCTCCGGACAAATTGGTACCTAAGGATGTCGTCTTTCTCATTGATACCTCTGGGTCTCAACAGGGCGATCCACTATGGAAGTGCCAGGAGTTGATGCGCCGCTTCATTCAGGGGTTAAACCCTGATGACACGTTTAGCATCATTGATTTTTCAGACACGACCCGCCAACTGTCGCCGTTGCCACTGCCCAATACGCCCCAAAACCAGGCGCTTGCTCTGTCTTACATTAATCAGTTGCAGGCTGGGGGGGGCACAGAACTGCTGCGGGGGCTCCGAGCCGTGCTGCACTTTCCCCTGATGCAACCAGGGCGCTTGCGGAGCATCGTTTTGCTGACGGATGGTTACATTGGCAATGAAAATCAGATTCTGGCCGAGGTGCAGCAGCAGCTACAGCCAGGGAATCGGCTCTATAGCTTCGGTGCAGGTAGTTCAGTGAACCGTTTTCTGCTCAGCCGCATGGCTGAGTGCGGTCGCGGTGTCGCCCGCATTGTGCGACACGATGAACCGACAGCAGAGGTTGCCGAACAGTTCTTTCGGCAGATTAATAACCCTGTGCTGACCAATCTACATCTCCGTTGGGAAGGGGTTGGCGAACCACCGATCCTGCATCCACCCACTCCACCCGATTTATTTGCCGAACAGCCCCTGGTCATCTTTGGTCGCAAGGCGGATCGGGTTGCCGGGAAGTTGCACGTTTCAGGGATTGCAGCAGGGGGTAAGCGCTATCAGCAAACGTTCCACCTTCAGTTTGAAGCTACAGATCAGCCTGCGATCGCCCAACTCTGGGGTCGCGCTCGCATCAAAGACCTGATGAATCACATGATGAGTGGCGAGACGAAAGCCTGCGTGGCAGCTGTCACGCAGACAGCGCTGACCTATCAACTCCTGTCATCTTATACAGCATTCGTTGCTATTAGCGAGGAAGTGCGCGTTAATCCTCAGGAGCCAGTCATCTCGGTGCAGGTACCCGTGGAAATGCCCGAAGGCGTCAGCCATGTCAGTGTTTTTGGGGGTGCCGCGGCTGGTGCGTTGCCAGCCATGGCAACGGCTACTATAACTACTTCCATATCTACCTCTACTTATCTGCAGCGCTGTTCTATAGAGTCGAGCGAACCCAGCAAGGAGTTTGCTCCAATGTCCTATCATCCTCAGACACGACGAGCAGTGCCTCCGGTTGAAACAGTAGGTGAGCGCTTACAGGTTGTGAGTGTAGCAGGATTTGCACAGCGGGAAATTGATTTGCTCATCGAACGGTTGCAGTCAATTCACTACCCACTCGGCTTCAGTGGCGAACTTACGTTTGAATTTCAAGTGTCCAACGCGCGTGTTCATCAGGTTGTCTTGGATGAGCAAGCTTCTATGGTGCAAGAAGGAAGAGAAACAGCGATTAAGAAAATTCGCCGCATGTTGCTCACCTGGCAACCCGATCCATCTATCAACACCACGGTTCGTCTGACCCTGCGCCTTCAGTCGGCCTAAAGCACTTAGTGAGCCCACCTCAAGGCAGCAATGACCATCTTTTTTTAGTTAAAGTCTTGCTCATGAAGAGGAACCGTCAAGTGCTACGGGCACCATCACGACGGCGTGAGCCAGCAACAGGGATATCTACGGCGATCACCGAAAACCGTTTGACGAAACCACCAGGAGTACTATGGCACCTTCTCATCCACATGCTGATGACCAATTCGCAGCGCCGCAGACAGATGTGCATCCAACACCTTTACCGTTGAGCACCGACGGCTTAAGTGTAAAGGTGCAAGCCGCTTTTCAAGCTGCCTTGCAGCAGGTGGGACAACTCTCGCCGCAAGCCTTTGCTCAGCGTTACTCCAGTCACGCACATTACTTGCCGCAGCTGAGTTGGGACCCCACGACAGCTCAGTTTTGGCAGGACTTCCACTGTGACCCCTCTGAACGGCAACAGCAACCCAGCAGCAAACAACGGCGGCCCTTTGATTTTCGGCTGACGGAGCGAGAATTGGCGGTGTTTAAGCGGCAGGGCTTTGTCGTCAGTGAACGGTTGGGTGGTCAAAGCTTTAGTGAGCTTTTCTACCGCCTCTATAGTAATGATTTACCCGTCTTTGTGTCGGCAGATGCCATCTTGCACGCCTGGCACCGTTCCTATGATGCCGTTCTAGAAGAGCTGGAAGCGAACTATCTCTTTCACTCGCTGACAGAACTACTGCAAGGCATGGCAGAGCACCTTCCGGCTGTCTGGCAGGAATATGGCAACGGCCCACTGCGGGAAAGCTTGCAGGAGGTGGACTACTTTCTCGCGGTGACGCGATCGCTTCTGTTGCAGGATGCACTGAGTCCACAGCCCAACCCAGCGCTCATTCAAACGGTGCTAGGGCAGGAGCAACGCGTCATCGAAACGCTGACGGCGATCGGACGGGCACAGTTGGAGGCAGTGGAGCTGTTTGGGCAAAAACGGACAGTTGACTACTCCCAGTTCAAGCCTCGGGGGCATTACGAAAATTCGGACCAGTTGAAGCGCTATTTCCGGGGCATGATGTGGTGTGGCACGATTGACTTCCGTCTCGCTGGCACTGCTACAACGGCTTTTCCACGTGAATTAGGCGCGGCCGTCGTGCTCTATCATCTCTTGCAGCTGTCCGACAAATTTGAGCAGTGGCAGCAATTTGATGAACTGCTCCAAACCTTTGTGGGTCAGAGTGATTCCCTCACCTTTGCTCACTTGGATCAGCTGCTCGCGGACGCCAACCTGCAGACTCTCGATGCGGTCGAGCACCGAGAGTCGTTAGTGCAACTGCAAGCAAGGCTGACGCATGCCTCCCCTGGAGGACAAGCGATCGCGGGACATCCCTACGATGCTATGCCGACGGGACAACCCAGCCAACTGCCTGCCGCTTTCACACTCATGGGGCAAAAGTTTGTTTTGGATAGCTGGGTGCTTGCTCAAGTTGTGTTTGATCGCCTTCAGTGGCATGGGGAGAAGATTCAACGGCGCATTCCCACGTGCCTCGATGTCGCTTTTGCCGCCTTAGCGAATGATCAGGTGGTGCCAAACTTAGTGGCGGCCATGACCAACGCCCAGGGGCATCCTTTACGAGATGGGTTGCCTTACCAGCACAACCTGGCGGCGCTACGGCAGGCGATCGATGCCCTGGATGATCACCAATGGGAGGACAATCTTTATCTCTGCTGGTTAGCGACACTCCGGACCCTGTCGGCTCCCACCACCAGTCCTGAATATCCAGAAACCATGCGCACGCGAGCTTGGGCGATGAAGACACTCAACACGCAGCTCGCCTCCTGGACCCAGCTGCGCCACGATACCATCCTGTACGTCAAGCAGTCTCAATCTTTTGGCATCACCTGCTGCTACCCCGCTGGCTTTGTGGAGCCACGACTGGACTTTTGGGCTTGTTTTGAGAAAATGGCTGTGCGCGCTGCCGCGCTCTTACAGAGGTTAGTGCTACCCACACAACAACTACAGTGGCAGCAACAACGTCAGGTGCAATTTTTCCAGAACTTTGCCCAGCAGCTCGCGGTGCTCAAAGAACTGGCTCGGAAAGAATTGGCGCAAGAACCCTTCTCCGAAACTGAGTTGCAGTTTCTGCAAACCATTGTCGAAGTCATTCATCTCTCTTCAGGTGGACCGACCTACACCGGCTGGTACTTTGGTCTCTTCTACAAGCGGGACTATTGGGAATGGGATGCCATTGTGGCGGACGTCCACACTGATTTGCCAGCTGATGCACTGGGTGATTCGGGCTGTGTCCTGCACGAAGCGATCGGGAATGTTAACATGCTCGTCCTGGCTGTCGAAAATGGCGCAGACCGAATGGTGTATGCTGGTCCCGTCTTAAGCCACTATGAATTCAGCCTGCCAGGACTGACACGCTTAGCCGATTCTGAATGGAAGGCAACACTTCAGAAGGGCAAGCTGCCGCTGCGGCCAGCCTGGCAGCAAAGTTACCTTGTGCCGAAGGAGCGCGCGCCGTCAGAAGGTCTACAGTAAGCAGGGAGCCATCCCTCTGATGCATCCCAAACCTTTTTCGTCCTCTCGATGCGGAAGGGGCAACTGTTAGTGCGACGAGTTGAGGCACCCGATACACCAAACTGGCGCAACCCATAGCCTGTTGTACTACGTAGAGTCGAACCGGGGAGCGCTACAGGGCATTAATAAAGTGAAGTGATGCAATCAGCGACACGGCACGATCGCATCGGGGGTTCAGCCGTTTCCTAAAATGACTTGCTAGCCAAGCATTAATAAGTTGCCCTTAAGTGATCTCGGGTCTTAAACACCACCACGGCGTAGCCTGACTTTGGAGTTGATAGGGTAAGAAAGGACAATTTCCTGTCCTATGCTGGAGAGGCACAGGGACAGGCACTGGCAGGAGTGTGACAGTTGAAGACCGCCAGACATGGCCAGGCTAAAGTTTTAACTGCAGCGGAAATTCACCGTCTCTTTCAAGACGGGTTGCAGTGTGAGCGCGATCGGGCCTTGTTTGGTCTGTGCCTTTATACCGGCTGTCGGATCAATGAGGCCTGTACGCGGCTGACGCGGGATGTCTATCGGGAGTCCGGGAGCGTGCGCGCGGAGGTGCTGATTCGGAAGCAGGATACGAAGGGGCAGCAGGCGACACGCTCGATTCAGGTGCATCCGCAGCTGCGGGAATGGTTGGCAGCTTATTACGCCCAGGCCGGTAAAGAGTATCTGTTTCCCGGTCGCTGGGGACGGCAGTACCTCAAACCGACGTCCGCCCACAAGCTGCTACAGGCGGCATTTGAGCGAGTGGGGATTGTCGGGGCCTCAACCCACAGTTTTCGGCGCACGGCGCTGACACAGATGAGTGCGGCCGGGATTCCGCTGCGGGTGATCCAGGAGCTCTCCGGGCATCGCTCGCTGGCCGCCTTGCAGAAGTACCTGGAGGTGAGCGAGGAGCAGAAGGGGCGGGCGATTGCGGCGCTCACGTTTTATCAGGGGAGCACCGCGGACTGACGCCTTAATTTCGGAGCAGGGTTAAGTAGCAATGGAACAGTAACGTACGCTAAGGCGGTGACCGTTGCTGCGTAAGGGGGTTAAAGACCATGTCTTAACCCCCACCCGGTCTCAATAAGACATACCAATCAGACTAAGGGCTAATTGGTACACGGAAGTAGAACGATATATCAAGGGTCTTAGACTCTTCTTGTCAGCAGGGTTTAATGCACTACGGGTCAATTCCCCCCCCTTGGGGCGCATGAGGCACAGCAGTCTGAATGGGCGCTGTTGAGTGTAGCCGAGCCGCGAAGCGTGTGAGGCGTAGCGAAGTATACTCCGTCCGCTTGCGGCGGAGACGTTCATTTTGGTACAGAACGCTGGCAACGCTTAACATACGTTTTGGGTCTCAGGCTGCTCAAACCCCTTAAAGAGCGGGAAGCTGCTCCGTAGTAATTAAAGCTTTACTGGAAGCACCTTCACCCTTTTTTCTTGAGATGACTAGAGTAACGCTGTATTCTGAGAGCTCTACTTTGTGGCTGTCTTTAGGATAAGGGGAAACACTTAACAATTTTATGTTGTAGTTCTCAAAATTAATTGATGAAGCCTTACTCCTGGGACTAATTGTTAGATTACCACTACCAAGATTTCTGCTACCCTGCGCAACATTTACAGCGATGGTAACTTGCCCTTCCCAAATACATGCAACTTCAGATGGACATCTTGAGTCTTCAGAAACACCCGAAAAGCGTATCCTAAGATTATGAGATCTTACGAAGGCTACTTGCGCATATTTCAACTCAAACTGCTTGTCTAAACTAGTGGCGATAACCCTTTCAGCATAATCATTCTTATTTCGAAGAAGTTGTTGGGCTACCAAGTGAGGTTGTTTAGCTTCTATAGTAACTTCAAACATAATAAGTAATAGAATTACAGTCGAAATTGAGAGAAAGGGCTTAGAGATTAAGTTTTTAAATTTCATATTCAACTCTCACTGAGACAATTAGACGGAACTATCACATTGATTAAGCAGTGAAAAAGAAACGCGTCAATTTTACAAACAACAGCAGGTAAGAATACGTTGAGTATTTCAAGGGTTTTAAACCCTAGCTCTATCTCTTTAGGAAGTATTTACAGAATTAATAAAAATTATTAATGTAAAGGTTTGATAAAGATTAAATTTCTGTCCAGTTTCTGAATATTTGCTATAGAACTCCTATTAAGGAATAATATGTAAATACGTTTAGAGAAAGAGTATGCACAAATTCAGGATAGTGAAAGTTGCTGCAACTGTTCTGGTGTCGGGACTGTTGTTAATGGACAGCGTTTGCCTTCCTCAACCTGCGACGGCACAGCAGTGCCGCAAAACCTATCCTGGGAAAAATCTGAGTCTAAGGTCGCTTAATCGTACTGGTGCTGTGCTTATCCACAATGACACAGGTAAGCCTATGAGTTTTACGCTGTATCACCCTGACAGTGGACTTCCTAATGGGACATGGACAATTAATCCTAATGGCAATACATGGCTCCCAACCTCAAACTACTACGTTGGGGATGACTGGGGAATTCAAATGGGTAATGGCTGTATTTACTATATCAACGAAACTGCTACGTACAGCCGATTTTCCAATGGCCAAACTGCATATGAAGTCTATCTATACATGGAATATCCATCTTCTGGAAATGACCCAAGTTTTGGACTTGATGGTTATCTTGTTCTGAGTAAAAAGCCTCCTAGAAAAGTACGATGACTCGATCTAAATTCTTCTACTTTTTACTATCTACTTCTATCAGCAGTATCGTTATCTCTCAGATCTTAAGTTTGAGCAGCTACTCCTTGGTAATTGCTAAACCCGCTCAAGAACAGAAAATAGAAGTAGATCGACTTTATAAGGAAGGAGTAGAGTATTACAATAGCGGGCGTTACTCTGAGGCATTGAGAAGTTACCAACGTGCCCTTGCTCTTTATCGAAAGGCGGGAAATCGCTATGGAGAAGCCAACATTTTAAATGAGGTAGGGGTAACTTACCAACAATTAGGAGAAATGGCCAAGGCAATAGAATTTTACCACTTAGCTCTAAGCATTCGGCAGCAAATTAATGATCAAGATGGTTTAGGTTTTACATTCAATAGTTTGAGCGAAGTCTATCAACAGTTAGGGAGTTACGATTTAGCATTACAGGCAGCTCAACAAAGTCTAGAAATTCGCCGTAAGCTAGGTGATCAAGTTCTCCTTGGTGACACGCTCACTACGATTGGGTCGATCTATAACCAGCTTAGCAACTACATTCAAGCGTTGGAGTTTTATGAGCAAGCATTAACAATTGCGCGTAAGGAACGTGACCGAAACGGTGAAGCGATCCTCCTGACAAACATTGCGACTGTTCATACTCAACTGGGTGAATATGCCAAGGCAATTAAGAACTATCAGCAGAGTTTACCTATCCTCCAAAAATTAGGAGATCGTTTTAACGAGGCTGGTGTACTTCACAACATGGGATTTACTTATGCTAGAAGTGGGCAATATCTTCAAGCGATCAATGTTTATCAACAAGCATTAGCTATTCGCCGCAAAATAGGATCTAAAGAGGGTGAAGCCGCTACACTTAACAATCTTGGGTTCGCGTATAGCCAACTAGAGAGAAATTTTGAGGCATTGACAGTACTAGAACAAGCATTGCCGATTCTTCGCCGAGTAGATGATCGAATGGCAGAAGGTAATACACTTGACAGTCTGGGAACAGTATACAGAAAACTAGGTAATCATTTAAAATCCCGGTACTACTACTACCAAGCATTAACCCTATTTAAAGCTAGTAAACAACGGTTTGGTGAGCGAACCACTCTCAGCAATTTGGGAGATTTATATAGTCAACAGAAGCAACCAGCTTCAGCAATTTTGTTTTATAAGCAGTCCGTCGAAGTCACTGAGACTATTCGGCAAGAAATCAAAGCTTTATCCCGCGAGCAACAGGAATCCTATACTAAAACCGTAGAAGACACTTATCGTAATCTCGCTAAACTGCTCCTACTTCAAGGGCGACTCCTAGAGGCGCAAGAGGTCTTGGAATTATTGAAGATTCAAGAAATTCGAAGCATTGACCAGGATACACGGGCTACCCTCGCTGCATCTGGTATTGAATACACTGATACCGAAAAAGAAATTAACAAAGAGCATGGTAGTCTCATTGCATTGGGTGAGAAGCTCTACAATTGTGAAACTCAGCCAAAAACTTGTACCTTAGCTCAATCAGAGCAGTGGAAGGCTCAGAGACGGAACTTGTTTGATCAATTTGAAGAAGCTTTGAACAAAGTTGAAACTGAAGCTAAGAATGGCATCTTTCAGAGTGCTAGCGCGGGCAAAGATGATTTTATTAGTGCTGCTAAAACACTTGTTGAATCAGAACCGGGCACTTTACTTATCTACCCTTTTGTTACTGAAAACGAAATTTGGTTACTGTGGGCATCAGCAGGCGGTATTCTTGATTCTACTAAAGTACCTGGTGTTGGACGCAACCAGTTGCTTCAAGCAGTTAAGGATTACCGAGATCGGTTGGAAAAGCCTCCTAGTAATGACCCTTCTGAATTTGTCAAACTTCAGCAGTCTGGGCAAAAGCTTTACGACTGGTTGATCAAACCCCTAGAACCTGCGCTCGCATCCAAAAGCATCAAACACCTGGTGTTCTCTCTAGACGGTACAACTCGTTACATTCCTATGAGTGCGCTAGTAGATCGGAGCCAGAAATATTTGATCCAGAAGTACGTCATTTCTACGGTTCTCAACGCTGGCGAGACGATCATGAAAGATCGACTACCCTCTTCGGCACCAAATACTTCTGTTCTCGCATTTGGTGTAACAGATGATTTTCCACCCGAATTCTTAGCATTAGGAAACGTAAAATCAGAATTAACAGAAATTGTCCGTGCTGATGGAGATACCCGTGGCATCTACCCTGGCAAGAAGTTTTTCAATAAGGATTTTGATAGGGCTGCTCTAGAGAACAACTTAAGCAATCAAAACATTCTCCATATAGCTACGCATGCAGAATTCTACTCCACTCATCCCAATGATTCTTTTCTACTGCTCGGCAATGGTGAGAAGTACCCTATTCGAAAAATTAAGGGTATTCCTAATCTAAGCAAGATTAATCTTGTAGTGTTATCTGCTTGCAAAACGGCTTTGAACGACACAGCCGCTGATGGCAAAGAAATTCTTGGCATTAGTGCCTACTTCACAGGTGGTGAAAACAAAGCTAAAGCAGTGCTAGCAGCTCTTTGGAAAGTCAACGACACTAGCACAAGTGAGTTGATGCAACAGTTCTATCAAAATCTTGCTACAGGCAGTATGACTAAGGCTGAAGCTTTACAAAAAGCTCAATTGAATATGATTCAAAAAGCGGGTTCTCGTGATCTCAGTCATCCTTATTATTGGGCACCTTTTATCTTGATTGGTAACTGGCTATGAAGTAGCGGTCACAAGATTGTATTTGATGATGATGACTACAGCGGCGCTAGAACTCGCCCTTCAACAGTACGCTATTGCCCTGAAGGCATTAGCTCAGTTCACTCATTCGCCTACCTATCCTCCTAGTTCTCCAGAATCTTCAACGACTGAATCTATTAGTGCTTCTTCTACAGATCCTTCACTACTTTCCTCCCTTGTTCTCGACGTTCTCACCGCACGTGATTATGTTCAGGCCGTTTTAGAAAATATTCCTATTACTGAAATCCCCATCGCGTTCAATAGTAACCTCGATCATCTTAGCCAACTTGACAAAACTCTTCGTAGCCAAGCTAATGTAATCACCTCTCTCCCTCAATTTACCGATTGGCGTGCTAGCCTTGCCCCGAACAAAAAAGCTTGGTGGTGGTCTCTGAAAGCACCTAAACAGCACTGGAGTGATCGCTTTGATGCTGTGTGGAGCACTATATCCATCACTGCACTTACTATTTCTCTTGGTTTACTAGGTGACATTGCTCCACGCTTTCTTACGGGTGGACCTGACTCCTTTGCAGCTATCGCTGTCAGCGCTCAAAGCATTCTCACCTTAATTGCTGCTGGTGGAACCCTAACCGAAGCCGGGCGGGAAGGACTCAAGCACACGCTCAAAACTATTCGTCTCCCTGAAAAATACTGGCACGAACTTGGTGCAGTAGGGGCGTTACTACTCATGATAAGCTTCTTCGGATTGCGCCAGTCTCTTCCTTGGATTGCTACGCACTTTTACACTGATCCCGCCATCAAAAGTCGTACAAATGGTGATTGGGGAACTGCTGAAAGTCAATTCAAACGTGCTATCCAGCTCAATGCTGATGATGCTCAAGCGCAATTTAATCTCGGTAACCTTTATGAAGACCTCCAACTGCTTGACCAAGCACGTCCTCAGTACCAACGAGCTTTTCAGGGTGGCGTGATGGCTGCTGCCAATAATTTGGCGCGGCTCAATATTTTAAAGAAGGACTATGGCGCTGCCGTATCCTTACTGCTTAAAGCCTTAGCTACTGAAAAACAGAAGCCTTTGGAGCCAAAAGTCAAGCATGCTGTCCTAAAAAACTTAGGTTGGGCACGTTTTGAACAAAAAAACTATCCTGAAGCCGATGCTAAACTTCGTGACGCGATCGATCTGGAATCCACTACGCAGTTTAAACCTGATGAAATTGCTGATTCTCATTGTTTGCTAGCACAAGTAATGGAAGCGCAAAGTGCCAAAAAAGATGCACTGACAGAATGGAAGATTTGCAGTGACAACGCTAACCCTACCATTCAAGAACAGGATAGGTGGGCAGTGATTGCTCAAGAAAGATTACTGCCACAGGAGACTCGTAAATGAAAATGATAAAGATCACTCTAATTTTAACTGCTTGCTTATTTGCCTCAGAGTTGCTGAAAGGAGGCTCAGTTAGTGCCTATACTCCCCGAATCAAATTCGATTCGGGGAGTGGACAAGTTAAACTTCAGCGCAAGAATCGTACTAATTGGATCCCAGTTTCGTCTGGTACTGAAATTAACGATGGTGACCAAATTCTTCCCGATCGAGGTTTAACTGCGAAAGTCAAATGTATAGCTCAAGGCGAATTTGTACGAGTTCCGTCAGGAAAAATCTCTACACTAAGCCAAGTATGTATTAACTGGATTAGTCGCACAAATAGAGCATCTACCATTGATCCAGCGACTGCTGGTGGAGTCGATACTACCATTCCTTATCTCATCGCCCCCCGTCATACTCTACTAGTTAGCAACAAGCCACTACTACGTTGGAATCAGGTTTCCGGTGCGACGCAATACACTGTCGAAGTCACAGGATCATCCGGTACAGTATGGCAAACTAAAACAAAAGACAGCCAAGTTCTGTATGCAGGCAAGCCTCTCAATTCTGGCGAGCCCTATACTGTAACTATCCGCACTAACACGGGAAAATCTTCCTTAGACGATCACTCTTCCGACAAGCGTCCAGCTAATCACCTTGATTTCAGAATTCTTCGTCCATCCGAAGCTAGCGCTATTTCAATAAAACTTTCCAATGATGATACAGAGCTTTTGGAATTAGTAGAACACTACAGTAGCTACACACTTCCTGAAAGTCTCATTGGAACCTATCACCTACCTGCTGATACCTTTGATACCTATAGCCTAACCGGCGAGGCAATCTCATTGCTTGAAGCTCGCATTGAAAAAGGCAAAGCTTCCCCTCTCATACATCGCACATTAGCAACGCTCTATCGACAGATTGGGTTAATTCGCCTTGCAGAAGCACACTACTTACAGGCAATTGCCCTCTTTCGAGGATTGGAAGATTTAGAAAACCAAACCCTTGCTCAAGAAAGTCTGGGATGGCTGTACGAAAAGGATTTGGCTGATCCTCGACAAGCGTTGGTATATTTTGAGCAGGCAAAAGCTGGGTTTTCGTCTCTTGGAGATGCCGGCAAGATAGATAGGCTTCAACGTAAAATTACTCAACTTAAGGCAGGAATAGAGAAATCATAATCCTATTGGAATTTCAATTTCCTTAATGATTGAGAAGGAGACGCAGAGGATACCTTGGTTCACTGCCCCCGGGGAGCAGAAGTGCAGCGTGGAACAAGGGTTTCAGCCGCTCAAATCGGGTAAATTCACCTCTGTACTACCCGCTTTTGCTTAAAATTAGTCCAAATTGCGTCCAGAGCCACTAGTACACCACCTGAGTGCGATCGCTCTCCCCCACTCTCTACTCCTCACTCTCCGCTCGCAGTTCTTGCAACACTGATCGCGTCATTGGGTCATCCGACAGTTCACCCGTGCCCTGATTCTGAAGCACTTTTTGAAGGAAAGACCGAAATCGTTGGGTTGCTTCCTGCCGCCAGGTGTGGCTTTCCTCTAAGCGAGCAGACAAGATGGGGAGGGCTTGCAGGTAAAGGGATTCCGCCTCCCGATAGCGGCCTTGGAAATCGTAGAGGTATGCTAGATTACTCACGATTCTGGCTGTTAAGGGGTGGTCAGCAGGTAACTGTGTTTGCAGAATGTTGACGGAGCGCAGAAAGAGTGGTTCTGCCTCGGTGTAGCGTTCTTGCCTGCTGTAGAGTGCTGCCAAACCGTTCAGGTCGTATGCAACATTAAGATGCATTGTTCCAGCCATTCGTTCGTCAATCGAGAGTGATCGTACGTAGAGCGGTTCCGCCTCGGCATAGCGTCCTTGCCTGCTGTAGAGGTACGCCAGATTGCTGAGGACAAGTGCTACATCAGAATGGTCACGGCCTAACTGTTGCTCCTGAATCAAGAGTGATCGTACATAGAGCGGTTCCGCCTCAGCATAGCGTCCTTGACTAGAGTAGAGATACGCCAGATTGTTTAGGCTTTGTGCCACATTGAGATGGTCGCCGCCCAACTGCTGTTCCCGAATCAAGAGTGATCGTACATGAAGTAGCTCTGCTTCCTTGTAGCGGCCTTGATCGTTGTAGAGTACTGCCAGATTGTTTAGGCTTTGTGCCACATTGAGATGGTCGCCGCCCAACTGCTGTTCCCGAATCAAGAGTGATCGTACATGAAGTAGCTCTGCTTCCTTGTAGCGGCCTTGGGCCTTGTACAGTACTGCCAAATCGTTAAGACTTTGTGCCACATTAAGATGGTCGCCGCCTAGCTGCTGTTCCCAAATTAAGAGTGTTCGCGCCAAAAGCGGTTCTGCTTCAGCGTAGCGTCCTGTAGAGTGGTAGAGATTTGCCAGATTGTTGAGAACGAGTGCTACATCAGGATGGTCAGTGCCCAACTGCTGTTCTCGAATTGAGAGCGCTCGCACATACAGTGGCTCAGCTTCCCTATAGCGTCCTTGTACATAATAGAGTTCTGCTATCCAATTGAGACAGGTCGCTAAATCTAGCGCTTGTTCTGGTCTGTCTAACTGTTCCATCGCCGCTTGTAAATGAGCAAGCATTACCGTCGATTCCTTGATTAGTGATCGTTCAGGAAAAGCCTGAACTCTCTCTGCCTCAGCAATCACTACTTCGTGAAACCGTTGTTGCAAGCCCGCTTCATCTGCCCGTTGTGCTCGCTTTGCGGCAAAAAATTCCCGCAACAATTGATGCAGTTGGTACATACCTTGATCCACTCGCTTTAGCAGATGGGTACCCAAAAGCTGCTCATCGCGAAGCTCCTCTAATTCTTCCGCATCCAGAGTCGGTAAACACTGCACCACCAGCGTCCAGGGAATTTCCACCAGAGCAAACAGGCTCAACACAGCGGCGACTTGCTGCGCCAACGCATCCAATGTCTGCCAGCTCAACTCAAATGCCGCTGCCACCCCGAACGATGCGGTCATACCGGGTTCGGCTTTTTTGAAGGCAATGGCATCTAGGCGCTTATCCTGTAATCGTTGCCAAAAGGCGGCGAGGGAGAGATCCGGCTTACGGGCTAAATACCGCCCCACTAACTCTACCCCCAACGGCAAATAGCCTAGCCATTCGCAGACTTGTTTGGCTGGCGCTAATTGTTGATCTACTCGATCGCCGTTCACCAACGATCGCAATAATTCTAGTGCCTCTGCCTCCGGCAGCACCTCCAGTTGGATTTCCTGCACGGGCGAGCCAAAGTGCAATCGCGTGGTCAGTAATACCTTAAAGCGCGACGCCTGCGGCGGCAGAAACGGTGCAATATCCTCGTACTGCTGCACATCATCAAAGATCAGCAGTGCTGCTCCTTCACGCCACCGTCCCCAGCACCAGCGTACCTTCTCAACTAATTCCAGATCGTCGGGCGGCACTAACTCCAAGCATGATCGCACAAAGCTAATGATTTGAGTGCCGACGTCCTCTCTTGCCCGTACCCAGCACAGCCCACCGGGATAGCCACCCTCGTGACCGTGTTGGCGGGCATACTGCAAAGCGAGTTCGGCCTTACCAATGCCCCCCATCCCTGACAGGGCGGAAATGGCTACGGTTGATCGCTGTTGCAACTGCTCGTGAATCTGCTCTAGTTCCGCTTCTCGCCCGACAAAGTTCGTACTACCGTAAGGAAGATTCTGCAAGATGTTTGGCGGATAGACCGGCTTCGTCCCATCCATCGTCGGTGTCGTTTGTCCAGGAAAGCTTGGCTTTTGCTCTGGCTTGGTGCGTCCTGTTTGTACCGCCTGTAAGACAAGATTCTGCGCAGCTGTTTCCTCAACGCCAACGACATCCACATAGACGATCGGTGCCCACAGTCCTGATAGCGTACACTCACCGACTCGAATCGGAATCAGCGATCGCTTCTCTCCGTTTGGATCTTGGGCAAACGCTGCTGCCCATTCTGGTTGGGTGAATTGGGCGTTGAGATAGTTTTCGGATAGAACAGCTATCGTGCGGTCGGCTTGGGATGCGGCTCGTTGCATATCCAGCACGAAGTTTCCTCCCGGACGGAAATCCCACGCCTGAATGACGACGGTATAGCCTGCGGCTTCGAGCGTCCAGGCAATCCACTCTGCCCAGTTTTTGTCGTGTCGGTTGTAGCTGACAAAAAAATCTTTCGTTGCTTCAGCCTGCATGGGGGCAACTCAGAGACAGCGCTGCTTTTTTTACCCTCAGCATTCTAACCTGGCATTGCCGTTGCGTTTGGCTGAGCCCTGTCGTTGCCACTGAGAGACACTTGACTCACCTTGGTTCACTGCCGGGCCCACAGTAGACCAAGGATGGTTCGCTAGGGTAAGGTGAAGCACACATAAAAGGTGATTGCGGTTCGACTGCGGTGGGGGCGTGTTTGCACTACTGCCAAGCGACGCAGTCGTCCAAAGTGCTGACTCTCTTTGTAACCTGACGTTGCTGCTAGGCAAAGCCGAACCATCTGAGGCGGTGTGAAAAGGAGTCAGACTGCTTTCAAGCACCATCATTTGCGTCTATTCATGCTTGCAAGGTCAGCTCTGATGAACAGCAGAAAAGCGCGTCGATGGCTCATCGGCATGCCCCTCGCACTCCTCATGGCAGTCTTCATTGCCATCAATCTCATCCCAGCCTTCTTCATTACTGCTCCCATGTACCCGGTGGGGAACAAGACGTTTGATGTCATCATTGCGCTTGGCTATCCCAGCTTGGAAAATGGACAACCGAGTGCAATGCTGAAACAGCGGGTCGGTGAAGCCGTCAGACTGTTCAACGCTCATGCCGCTCATCATCTGATGCTCACTGGGGGAGCGGCTCATAATCGCTTTGTGGAAGCGGCAGTCATGGCTGCAGTGGCTCGCTCAATGGGCGTTCCCGCCGCCGCGATCGTTCAAGAGACACAAGCAAAAAATACTTGTCAAAATGCCCTAAACTCGGTGGGCATCATGCAGAAGAAACACTGGCAGTCTGCGATCGTGGTGACATCCCCGAATCACTTGAAGCGAGCGAATTATTTGTTTGCCCCTTACCCCATTCACGTTGCTGTTGCGAGTTCAGGCTATCCAGCAGAAATGCACTTCTTCGTGCGACTATTGTTCAATCAGTGGGAGCAATATGCCCTGACGCGACTCGCTCTTTTTGGTTATCCTCATTGCCGCTGAATGGCGATCCTTCCGTATTGCTGGTCAACCTTGCGTCTTGGTGCGTGAGCGAGTCCGCCGCACAACCACCTGTGCAGATGAGCGGATCGGCATCTTCGCAGGAAAGCAAAGCCCCCAAACTGGCAATGGCTGGCATCGTCGTCGGTGACTTGCTGCCTCAAGCACCGCTTCTAGCCTCTGGGCAAATGACAAACGTGTCAAAAGCAAAGCTCTCTGTCCTTAGCCTTACAGCGAGGCAAGGTACAACCCTCATGCAGATTCAAGCTAACCTTCAAGGACACGGAAGCCCCCATGCCTGTACCAACGCCCAAAACACCCAAACTCCTGCAAGCCGCCCAGTGGATTCTCGACCCGATCGGCTATCTGACCAGCAACTTTGAGCGCTATGGCGATATCTTTGCCGCTCAACTGGTCGCAGGCAGCGATGAACCTGTGCTCATTGTGAACGAGCCGAAGGCGATGCAATATCTCCTGACTCATGATATGAGCAAGGCCTTCACTGCACCGGGAGAGCCTTTGTTGGAGCCGCTAGTCGGTCAACAAAGCCTGATGCTGCTGAGCGGTGACCCACATCGGCACCGGCGACAGTTGGTCATGCCGCCGTTTCACGGGGAACGCCTCAAGGCTTATGGGCAGATGATTCAGCGTCTTACCCAGACTCTCATCGGTCAGTGGCCCCTGCACACGCCTCTCGATGTGCGCCAGTCCATGCAGCAATTGACGCTGCGAGTGATCCTGCAGGTCGTGTTTGGACTCGATCAAGGCGAGCGCTACAGTCAACTGGAGCACCTGCTCAGTATGCGTCTGGACATGCTCAGCTCGCCCTTGAGTTCGACGCTCCTGTTTCTCCCTTGGCTGCAACAAGACTTCGGTGACTGGAGTCCTGGTGCTCGCATGCGTCAGTTAGCGGCGACCACGGACCAGTTATTGTTTGCCGAAATTCAAGAGCGACGCCCCCAGCACGAGCACGAGCACATGGACATACTGTCTTTGCTGCTGACGGCTAAAGATGAAGCGGGCCACGGCTTGACGGATCAGGCGCTACGCGATGAATTAATGACTTTACTGCTGGCCGGCTACGAGACCACCGCCACCGCCCTCACGTGGGCTGTCTACTGGCTTCACCACCTGCCGGCTGTGAAGCAAAAGCTGCTGGCTGAACTGGATGCCGTTGCAGACCCGACGGATGTGGATCAGGTGCTGCCCTTGCCCTATCTGACGGCGGTCTGCAACGAAACCTTGCGCATTCACCCCGTCGCCATGCTGACCTTCCCGCGCCGGACGACAGTGCCGATCAAGCTTTGTGGTCATCCGATCGCCGCAGGGACGTTGATCGAGGGCTGTATTTACCTGATCCATCAGCGCGCCGACCTCTACCCCCAGCCCCAACAATTCCGGCCGGAACGGTTTCTCGAACGGCAGTTTTCACCCTATGAGTTTGTGCCCTTTGGTGGCGGTGTGCGGCGGTGTATCGGCTATGCGTTGGCCCAGTATGAGCTGAAGCTTGCCCTCGCGACCATGCTGACTCAGGTTGACCTGACTCTGGTCAACACCAGCCCTGTCCGGCCTGCCCGTCGGGGCATCACGCTGGGACAAGGTGCTCCGGTGAAGGTGCAAAAAATAGGGGTGCGCTCACCCGCGAAGACGGCACTGGTCTCCTAAAGCCTAGAGAGAAGGCCAAGGCAGTTCGAGTCCAGCCGTCGGGGAGAAAGGATGCCTCTTCATTGAGCTTTGGTCTCTTGCCGGGCCCGCAGTAGGGCGCGTAGCAGTTCAGAGTTGTCCAAACCTAAGCAACCCTAAGCAACAGGTTTATCCCTTAGCAGGCAGCAAACTTGGCGACACTGTCTGCGTCAGAGACGTTAACGTCGCCGTGGGTAGGGTAAGCAGCAGCGCCGCGAGGACACGGGTCTGCGTCTCTAGAGGCAGTAAGCGCCACACAGGAGACCATTGCGCCGGTGGGAGCCAGCTCAAGAAGGCTTCACCCACCACTTCAAGCAAGTCCACCCCTGTGGATGAGTCAGCTACCAGCGTCAACACATGACCCACCGCTGTTACCATCGCGGCTGTTTCAGGGTCAGAGGGAGCTACTGGTGGACTATTACAAACGCTATTGGAACTCTCTAATAGCGTTTGTAATAAGTGCCAAAAGCGGCTGATATAGCTTTGACTGTACCCAGACAGCTTTGCGAGCGCCGTTTGCGTGACCTTTGCCCCGGTTGCTTTGAGGTGGTCTCCTGCTTGTCGCACCGCCAAGAGAAAGCACTCAAACTTACTGGCCGCTGCCACCGTAATTGTCGAAGCGTTCACGCGCTGCGTCGGGCAGTCCAGCGGGAAGTCACTCAGCAAAATGACCTGCAAGGTTTCATCCGGTCGGCGATGGGCTCTCAACCTCCCGATCGCCTGATGGATGTCAGCCCGAATCGCACGGTCCACAAACGCGGTGAAACCCGCCTCTGTCTCCGCCTGACAACCCGTGAGGATGGCATACTCCGCCTGCAAGTCCGCCAGATTGCGGCAGGGCGTGCCCACCAGGACTAACGTCCGCGTCTCGGTGAAGTCATTCACGCCGCGGCTATCGCGCCACCAGGCCCCCATGCCTGTGGGCGTAAAGCGCTTAAAATCAATCACCTTGGTGTCTGGGTCCAGCGCCTGATAGTGCTCTACCAGCGCCTGCACCCGTCGTTGCTGGTCTGCGCCCCGCTGCAGGCTCAACCGCCCTAGATCCGTCACCTGCACCAGCGTCAAGTTGTTGTGCGTCGGCACCTGCTGGCGACAGACATAAATGGCACTGAGGTCACACCCCAACTGCAACGCCAGGTCCTGGCGGCTCAACGTCGCATCCAGAAAGATGACCGCCTGTGCTGCCTGAGCGATCTCCCGGTGGCGCGTGTCGGCTAGTGACAGCGTCAACACCCCGGACGCCAAGCGCAACGACCCGCGGATCTGTCCAGTCAGGACGCGGATTAAGTCTGATAACCACTGCTTCACCACCCGCTGCTCGGTCTGCGCCGCCACCTCGGTATCGCGCTCTGTAAAGCGCTTGCGCAACGTTGCTGGTAAGTCAGCGGCATCGACCCCATGCACGGCGGTGGGATTGAGAAACGTGAGATCCGGCTGTAACACCTGCTCCAGCGCCGTCGCGTTCACGGTCGGTACGGGTAACCGGGCTAACACTTCGGTATGTGACAGACCAAAGCGTCCCAACGGGTGCTGCCGCTTGAGATACGGTAGTAACGTCGCGACCAGGGGCTGGATGGCAGCAAACAACTCCGGGTAGGACACTAGGGCCGTGATTGTTTGCTCTAAATCCGTCAGCGTGACGTGCCGCTCGTGCTTCGTGACGAAGCTTTGCCCCGGTTCATCCCAGAGGAGAACGACGTCAGTATAGTCATAGTCTGGGGGCAGGGGCAGACTGTCGGGATGCGCGCGCACTTTGGGTGCCGCCAGTGCCCCTTGCCGTTGCTGCAAAAAGCCGTAGCCCGGACCAGTGGCATGGGTACAGGCTTCTTTGAGGGGACAAGTGCCACAGATGAGTGCAGCGGTATCGGCCCCCGCTACGTGCTTCGCGCGCAGTGCCCCCAGCAATTGTGTTCGTCCACAGTTTGCCGGTGTCTGCGGCGTCTCGCCACTGCCTGCCCGTTTCCAGCGCTGCCCCCCACCCGGTGTCCACTCCAGGACCAGTCCCGCATGGCGTGCTTCGAGATCCACCCAACCCTGGTCCGTTTGCAGTGTCTCCACCGTTGGATTGCGATGCTGGGCTGAAAGATAGAACACCTGTTGGGCCTGCAGTGGGTCGGGCTCGACCAGTCCGGCATCAAAACTCTTGCCTGTGCCGGTGGGGGATTGGTCTAGGACAAACTGATAGCCCTGCGCCACGGTCCGCTGCCAGGTTAACAAGCGCTCGCCTGCCGCATACTCCACCAGCTCCGGGTCGGGTCCCTCCAACGCCTGTCGCAGCGCCACGGCCGACGCTTGAGGCGGCTGCGACCGTTGCAACCGTGCTTGCAGGCGTGCTAGCCAGTCGAAGCGAGGCTGTGCCAACGCTTCCAGTTGGGCTGTGGTCAACCACGTCAGCGACGTCAGTGCATCGAGTTCAGCCAGTTCATCAATATCGGGTGCCGCTTTAGTGTCTTGTCCCCACCAGGCGACGCGCACCTGGTAGCCAAGCTGACGCAGGCGTTTCCAGGTGCGACGATACTGCCGCATCACCTGCCGATTGGCGATCGCCCCCGCGTCGGGAAAAAATTCAACGGTCTGGGTACCCAACTCTGCCGCCAGGACGGCCAGCGTGTGCTGTAGGGTTTGGGGGCTGCTCGCAAACTGCCCCCCGCGGCTCCGACCACCACCTGACCCCGACGCTGACAAAGCAGAAACGGTTTGGGTCCCGTGCCTTCCACCAGCGCGATCGCCGCCTGTTGCACTTGAGGCGGGCGATGTACGGCGAGCGGTAACTCGCCATGCGGTAGGTGCGGGGTGGGTCCGTAGGGCCGCTTTTTAGTAGCGGAAGTGAGCCACCGGTAGCGTCCGCCGGACTCAGCTACGCGTAACCGCAGCTGAAACCCGACCAGCAAGCCGTTGACATCGCGGATAGGGCAGAGGAACCCGGCACCAGCGACATTCAACTGGTCACCGTTCAGGTTCACACCAGGCAGCGTGTGGGGCAGGGTGTGGTCTAGCCGCTGCCAGGGTGCCACCGACTTCACACCCCAGGCCTGGATCTGCACCTCGTCCAGGCCACGGGCGCTTAAATCAGCCCGGTCGGCGGGATGCAAGCTGAGCTGCTCCAGTAGTTGTGTGTAGTAGCGCTCGCGCTCGATCGCGGAGAGGGCTGTGGCTTGCCGTTGGGCTTCGGCTTGCGCGCGTGCGACCTGGCGTTGCTGACGCTCCCGTCGCCAGGCGGCACGTTGGTCCTCGTTCCAGTCTTGCCCCTGGTCGAGGACCCATTTGCCCCAGAGGTGGTCTTTCGTCCGACCCAGGAAGGTGAAGCTGGGGGGTGTATCCAGTGCGTCGGTAAAGGACATGCACAGGTAAAGACTCGGCGTTTCACGGCACTTGCCCGTGGTGTCGCCGCACAGCTGACAGGAGTTGCCCTGTCGGGTAGGGGTAAAGGTGCTTGACATGGTTCTGTCCCTGATATGTGGTCGTCAAACGGGACAAATCGCCATGCCGCAGCCAGGGTTTAAGTTACCGAAAAAGTTGCGCAACTCGGTAACTTAACCCTAAAATTGGCATGGCAAAATCCGCGAACGTTGCAAACGTCCGTCTGGTTTTGTCCCTGATTGGGTGAACCAACTTTTAGCCGTCGTAAAGCTTTGCGGTTAGCGCCCAACCTTTAAGAAAATTAGTTTTGAAGCCTTGAGCCCCTCTCTGTTTAACCTATCCATTAGGCACAAGTGCGTAGAAGTGTTACAGGGTATGGCTTCGGAGCATCGGGTGTGAGAGCCTTAATGGCAGTTTTTGAGTCATTTAGAGAGAGGGCATCATGCGAGATTGGGCACACTAAGAAATCAAAAGTCATCCCTTCGGTGATTTTCGGCATGGGCAACGCTTACGGGAGACGGTGCGCCTGTTAGCTGAGCGGCCGGAAGCGAGTGTGCCACAAGCGAGTGGGAGTGCCGCTGAGAGTCAGAGTATCGATCGATTTTGGGCGAATGAGCGGGTGCAGCCGACACAGATTTTGGCGAGTCATCGCGGCAGTGTGGTGGAGCGAGCCAACGAGGCAGGGGTCGTGCTGGCAATTCAAGACACAACGGACTTAAACTTCAGTGGTTTGAAGCAGACTAGTGGCTTGGGCTTTATCAACCAGAGCCAGCAGCAAGGGCTGAAAGTACATAGTTGCTTTGCCGCCAGTGGCAGTGGCGCACCGTTGGGACTCTTGCATCAGCACACCTGGACACGCGCGGAACGGGCGGGCAAGCGGGGAGAACGGCGCAAAAAAGCCACCCGTGAGAAGGAGAGTCAGCGCTGGCTCGACACGTTAACAGCCGCCGAACAAGGACTCGATGAGACGGTGTGCCTGGTGCATGTGGGCGACCGAGAAGCGGATATTTACGACCTCTTTGTCCAACCCAGGCGCAGCCATAGTCAATTACTGATTCGAGCCGAGCATAACCGCAAAGTACAGCACGAGTTGGGCTATCTCATCCCAGCGCTTGAGCAAGCGCCTGTGCTGGGACAACAGACGCTTGAGTTGGAGCGCAACCCCGAACGACCAGCCCGGAGTGCGACCTTAACGGTGCGCGGTTTGCAAGTGACCATGGAAGTACCACGCCATCACAAACAGCCCAAGCAGTGTCAACCTGTGACCTTAAATGTGCTGCTGGTCGAAGAAGTCATCCCGCCGTCTGAGGGCAAGCCGATTCGCTGGCTCTTGCTGACGACGCTACCGATTGACAACTTCGAGCAGGCTTGGCAGTGTGTCCAGTGGTATAGTCTGCGGTGGCTCATTGAGCGCTTTCATTTCACGCTCAAGAGCGGTTGTCAGATTGAAGCCTTGCAACTAGAAACCGCAGCGCGTTTGCTCAATGCCTTGGCGACTTACTCCATCGTGGCTTGGCGCTTGATGTGGCTGGTCTATCACGCTAGGCTCTCACCCGATGAGTCCTGTGACACGGTCTTACACTCGACTGAATGGAAATTGTTGCGTCGCAAGTTTGAGCCGAAAAATCGCTCTCGAAAGCCTCCAACTCTGCGTCAAGCGGTGCGCTGGATCGCTCAACTGGGAGGCTTTCTTGCTCGCAAGGGGGATGGTGAACCCGGACTGAAAACACTTTGGCGAGGCATTCGGGTACTCCACCATTTACTCGAAGGCGCACAACTCACTGCTAAAGCCTAGGCCCTGCAACCATTCTGCCGACTTTTGCGTAATGGATAGCTGTTTAACGCAGTGGGGTTTTTTGGCTTCTAGGCGTCCTAGAACATAACTACACCCTCATTACTTACAAAAGGCTAATTTTGAAACGCTGGGGACTTCCCCTGGAAAAGAGCCGCTATCGTGTTCAATTGCAAATCAACAGCCGATCGCGTGGGTCACCCGCCGCGCCTAAAGCGAAGTAGATCGAATCTCTGGCCCTATATCGAAATCTTTTTGGTTAAAGCCCCTCTTCTGCAAAAAGTAGATCGTTTTAGTAAAAGGGTACCAGCTTTCATTGAAATTGGAGCAGAAAACCAAAAAGCACACTTGAAAGTCACTGCCGTAAGCTAATATAGACTTATTGATTTTGTAGCAAATTCAGAAATGGCTAAGGGTGGGGCTAGAACTGGAGCGGGTAGGAAGTCTAAGTGGAGTACCAGCAAGACGACCAACATTCGTGTTCCTGAGCATTTAGCGATTGAAGTCATGGCATATGCCCAGCAGTTAGATCGGCAGCGGGCTGCTGAGTCGCAGCGACAGCACCTCATAAATTTGCTAGAGGAGTATGTGAAAATTCCTGCGCAGGAAAGAGACGCGTGGATGCAAACGCTCCCAGAGGGGTTGAGGCAGGGCTTAAAAGGCGATCAGGAAAGTATTGAAATCTCAAGCAGGGCCGTCCAGTCTCGGATGATTTATTTTGAGGATCCAGAGCACCCTGATGAAGAACCGCCGCTAGAAGAAGAGGTAAAGCTAGAGATCTGCAACATCTCAGAGCCAGAAGCCATGATGCTTGCCTCTAATCTCGGTCATCGCTGGAGCCTATTGAAACAAAACGGGAGGCTCATTGTTGATTTGCCAAGTGATCCCCAAGAGGACATCGCTCTCCACTCTGAGCAAGGGGTGGTCTATCTAGAGCTTAGAAGCAGATGGGAAGTAAGCTGCTTGCTGCCTCAAAACCAATCGTCATGAAAAGCTATGCCTGATTGGTAATGCAAATAAGCTGGAGTCTTACTTATAAAAGAGGTAGGTATTAAATAGCACATTTAACATTACGAGTTTATCAGGATATTGATTGACAGGGTTGTTAGCGTATAGTTAAACTAGAAAGATTGAGCCACTCAGTTGGCACAAGTAATAACGGGTATCCCCTCAAAGGGCCCGCTGACATAAATAGTCGGCGGGCCCTTTTAAGTTTTTGTAGGTTCACTATGGCAGTTTTAAGCAGTAAAAAGAAGCAAAAGCGTCGCGAAGAGTATCAAAAGAAGAAGGTACTGAATAAAAAATCAATGCGAGGTCAAGCAGAGACTGAGTACGGTGAGGTCAAAAAAGTTGTCTCCTTCAGTCTGACGCAGACAGGTGCAGATCTGCTCAAACAAAAAAGCAAAGAACTTGGCATATCTGCTAGTGAACTGCTTGAAAGAGTGGCAAGAGGAAAGATTCAAATCGATAGCATTTCTTTACTTGATCAGTCTGGAGCTGAACTATCGTGTTAAGCCTCTCTTGCTGTTTTCTAAGCTTCCTCTTGTATCGATTTGGAGCCCATACAGAGGAGCTGATTCTCTCTAAAACGCTTTTTGAAAGGGTATTTAACCTAGAACTCATCTTTAATAAAGCTTGCCTACTGTAACCTTTGGCTTTATTTATGACCTTCTTTTTATTGAGTTATTTTGAAGAATTTATTACGGCTTTTATGGTGCAAACTTCTGAATCGACTTTGCTACTTATAGCTATTACATAGCTATAAGTAGCTATGGACGTACCGGAAGAACATTGCTATTTTTCCGGCTTTAATCAATAATAAATAATCGACTTTTGTTGTTTTATGGAGATGCTTGTGATGAATTTAATTGGCTTTTCAATAATAGCTAATCGATATGAAGCAAATTTGCCACTTTCCAAAGGAGGTTTATTATGGGCAAGTTCGTGACGCTTTATGAGATCTGTGAACTCTATGCTGAGGAAATCAGAAATCAAAATTCTGCTCGACAAGCAGAACGCATCATCAATGAATTTCGCTCCGGTTTATTTCGGTTCTTGCTTCCTGAATGGGGGTTTGAACGAGGTAAAACTGGACGCAAAATGACGAGCACTGACGTGCAAGCAGCTGAAGAATATACCAAGTCAATCTGCGTACAGCGCTTGGTGAGAGCACGGGATCTACTCGAAAGTACCTTTGCCAAGGCGGCTGTTACCCCATCAAGCCGCAATACTTACGGCAACCGACTTGAGCAGTTTCTGCAATGGGCGGAACAGCAATCCTGGTGGCCCTGTGAGCGTTTGCTCAAGATTCAGGACCAGTGCCGCCCGCCTCAGCGAATCAGCGGACGGCGGCATTATTCGGACTTACCCCTGACGAGTCGCAATGGACAGTATCTTCGGTATCGGTTAATGGAGGCAGAAACACCCCCTGCTTTGCAAGCGCAGCTTGAAGGGGTAGATCAATTCCTTGTGGCTCCTCGGTTTTCGGGACGGGTTTTTGATCCGGTAAAGCCTCAAACAAGGGATGGTTATCTGAAGGATGTTCACCTAATTTTGGGTTTCTTCTACCAGCACAAACAAATACCTGTGCCGCTCGATCAATTGCGGTTAGAGGATCTTGTCCCCGTGGTGACGGAGGATGATTTGGAAGGATTGAGTTATCGGCAACAGAAAAGGCTCTGGAAGGAAAAGCAGCTTTATCTGGAAGCGTGGCTGCATGAATACTTCGAGTTTATCCGAGTGCAAAATAACTCAACCAGTCCACGTACTCAGCTTTCCAAGCTGGTTGCGGTTCAGCGAGTGGCTCACTATCTCTACCGCCACGAAGTGAGTCGCAAAGGCGATTACCACTCCATTCCAGTTTTGGTGACCCTGGAAGACGAGATTAGCAGGGTCGTCGCGGTCAAGAAGAAGTGGGAGAAAACCAAAACCTACGTTGCCAACCAGGAGCGCAAGTGGCCCGATGTGGTGGAGGGCGAAACGGCCTTAACCACTTTACGCCGCGAAGTACTGGAACCGTTACGGCTTGAATGCCGTCCGCGTCGGCAGGATGGTGTCTTTCGGGAACCGTTTGTGATTGCGATTTCGCACCAGCACTATCTCAAGTGGGCGTTTGTGACTGATCTGCCTCCCCGGCGGCAAAAGGCGTACCGGACGACCAAAATTGCCCTCTCTTGTCCGGTTAAGTGTCCTGCTGATGTCCCACCTGACGGGTGTTATTTTCCTTTACCCCCGCCAGAGGAACGGGAAAAAAATCATGACGGCACGCTGGCAGATAACTATCTGTACAAGACCTATCTCTATAAAGGCAAGGCTTACCCTCAAGGCCTTTGGATTCTGGAACTCACGTCTTTCAAGACGGATGAAACGTACGGGATTTACTCAATGATGCTTCCTGATCGCCAGTTTGAAGACGGCAGCACGTTCTACGATCACCTGGACCACTATCTGTGCGGCTGGTGGATGCCCGAGGGCAGGAAGAAGTTACAGGCTTATGACTGGTGGGATCCGCAGTTAAAGGGGCGGCGCGGGCGTTGGGTCACGAAGGGCCGGGCAGAGTTTGAGCCCCAGGACATCTGTGAGGCTCCGCATCGGCGGCAATCGCCCATCTGGCGCTCCGGCTACTTGTTCCCAGTCCCAAATACAGGCTTACCAGCCAATGGCTGCTCGTTTGGTGGTTCCTTTGAGCGGACGTCCTATCAAATTTTGGGCAAACGCATTACACCTCACATGACTCGCTATATCTGGGCAACCTGGGCGTTTCAGGTAGGGTTAAGCGATCAGGAATTGCGATCACTGGCATATGCGATGGGTCATAGCGTGGAAACGCTGCGAAAGATGTATGAAAGATGCACCCCCGAGGAGAAGCTGCGTCCGATCTATGAGGCGATCGATCGTCACTTATTCCAGCAGTTGGAGGAACCGCCGGAGAAGGAGGTTGCCAAGCCAAATCTCCTGACTTTGGTGGAGGATTTGCGTCAACTTACTGCAGAGGAGCGTCAGCAGATATTTAAGTTGGCAGAAGGAGCTTAATTTCTCGATAGCCTGATCGCGATGCAGTTCAAGCGGGTGATCAGGCTGTCGAGGGGGCTTAGTTTGTCCCCTCGACAGCCTGATCACAGTCCAAAGTCTTGAAAATGGCATCGACCGCACACTTAAACCTCAGTTTCAATCGTGCTTCCAGCCCTTCATTAACCCACCTGATTTATTGCACCCCCCAGCAGAAGGGCAACGGTACGATAAGTATCAAAGGAGTGCTGCACGATGGCGCGAGCGGTAAGGGCTTTGAGATGCCGTCCTGTCAGACATCAAAGATGGTCGCTATTCGCCTTGACCGTCCTGTGTGTAGCAGTAAGCCATGCTAGGGAGACTCCCGCCACGGGTACAGAACCAGGGCTACTACTATTTCACTCGAACGCCATGCCAACCAGTTGAAATGGAGTCTTTCGTTCGGTTAGGGTCAAAGGTGACGGGAGGAAATTGGGTCTGACAGCAATGAAGCAAGGCAAGCAAAGGCGGAATCTCGCTGGCAACGACGTATCTCTTTTTTTGTTCCAATTTGAGCTACAGGAGGCTGGCATTGACTTCGTTCTGAATGAGGGGATTGCCGCCGATATGTACGAAGATTTAGAGGCGCAACTCAAACCCCTTGTATCAAATGTCAACTACATACCAATAAACGACAGCTAGAAAGGCGACTTTAAGACTTTGAGCAACGTGGTGATGGGTAACACAATGAGTGCGAAGACAAGTTGACATTGAAGTCAGCTAGCAAAGCAAAAAGAATCAACAGCAATGCCGCCGGTGGTTTACCGTGCAAAATTACTGGCGACAACTAAGATCGAAATGACAACTAAGATCGCAGTGACAACTAGGATCGCAAGCTTGCTTGAGCCTCAGTTTTTGCCTGCGTTGTGATGGCTGACTTCGCGACTGCCGACTGTTTGCGGTAGCTTTCGGTCACAATCTCCACAATCAGGGCATGATGCACCAAACGGTCAACGGCAGCCACCGTCATCATCGAGTCGGTGAAGATGGTATCCCATTGACTGAAGGGTTGGTTGGCAGTGATTAATAAACTCCGACGCTCATAGCGATGGGCAATCAACTCAAACAGCACCGAGGTTTCGGCTTCCGACTTTTTGACATAGCCCACGTCATCGAGGATCAGTAAGTCAAAGCGGTCGAGTTTTTTGAGTGCCGCTTGCAGTTGCAATTGCAGTTTGGCTTGCTGTAGCTGTTGCACGAGGGCGATAGCGGAAAAGAACTTGACTCGTTTGCCCAACTCGACCATCCGACGTGCGACACCCGCTGCCAGATGGGTTTTGCCCACACCGCTTGCGCCAAAGAGCAACAGATTCTCGGTACGTCCTAACCAACCTGGGTCATCTACCAGCTGCATCAAGGGTGCAGGATTGAACGTTGGACAGTGCGAAAAATCAAAATTGGCAAGAGTTTTTGCGTTGGGTAGTTGGGCTTCGCTGAGCGCTCGTTGCAGGCGCACACTCCAGCGTCGTTGTGCCTCCAATTCGCAAAGAGCTAGCAAGAATTGAGCGTACGACCAACGCTCTTGCATGGCTTGATGCTCGAGGCTCTCCCAGTGGGTCAGCATGTGGGAGAGTTGCAGTTGCTTGAGGTGCAGACTCAGGCTTTGGTAAGGACTCGGTGACACGGCTGGTGGAGAGGAGTTGGTCATAAGAGGAGAGTTCATGTTGTTCGATGTGCAATTTGGGCACTCCTGCCCGGTGGAGCAAGCCAAACTGGTGGCGGAGCGCGACCAAGGTCAAAGTGTTTGTCTCCAACTGTGTTTGCAGGTACTGGGCCACGGTCTGTTCTTTGTCTTGCCTTGCCGCTATGTAAAGCGCCTCGACGATGAGAACCGCCGCACTGTCAAGCTCAACCCGGACTTTCAACTGCTGCCATAAGTCCCGCCACAAGTCATTCGGCAGCAACTCTTGCTGCCAGGTGCAGTAGAGAAAAGCTTTGGGCTTGCGGCGCAGCCCTTCAATCACATGTCGGTAATTGATGCAGCGAGCACGGCGTTTGTCCGTACCGACGACTCGGATGCGCGGTAGTTGCACGACGGGCTGATGATTCAGGTACCCCACAATCCGGTCATGATACAGATGCAGTTCGAGTGGTCGTCCAATCAGACGTGCCGGAACGGTGTACAACACACAGCGCACATCAATGGTGCTGCGACAACTGACTTTGGCAGTCAGCACTTCATAGTCTGCCACTCGCTGGGGCGGCAAGGGTTGCAGAGACGCTTGTTCGACGACAAACTTCTCGGTGTGCTGGGCGTTGAGTCGATGAGCGGCTTGGTCGATGAAGGTTCCATACTCGGCAACACTAGCAAAATCGAAGTTGCCGCGCAGATACAAAGCTTGCTCAATTCGGTTCTTGAGGTGTCCGTGGGATGCTTCAATCGACCCGTTTTCGTGAGCAATGCCCGTGTTGTTGCGCGTTGGTTGCATCTGATAGTGGTGGCACAAGTCGTCATACAACCGGGTTAACGGCTTCTGCTTGCCACCGAGGTTGCGATAAGCGGCACTCAGACTGTCGGTACGATGCTGCTTGGGCACACCACCACAGGCAAACAGGGCATTCTGCAAGCCCTCGGACAGGGCGATGAAACTCTCGCCCCCCTGGATGATTTGAGCGTACTGCCAACCGCTGTAAGCAAGGCGATAGTGATAAATTAAATGCTCAAACGGGTTGCCGTTAATGGTGACGGTGATTCCCTTCAACTCGGTGAAGTCAGAAAATCCCATCATCCCCGGTTCATGCCGTAACTCGAACATCACTTCTGGGGCCGGTCCGTGTAGCGCTTTCCACGCTTGCACACGCCGTTGCAAGGTTCGCAGTACCTGCCCATACTTGCCGGGGTATTGGTCTTGCAAGTACTCAAACAACGTCATCGGCTTGAGCTTCGGTGCTTGCCGCAACATGGGCTCTAACTCACTTTCCCACACCGCGGCTAACGGGTCAGCGCAGGTGCGCCAGTCCCGTACCCGTCCCCGGTTGGGTTGGTAGTCTTCCGCCTCAATGCGTTGTCCCGTGCGTTCTGAAAATTCGGCAATATAAGCTGCGTCGGTTTGGGTTAAACCGATTTCTCGTGCCTTCATGTACACTCTGACTTGATAAGGTTCAATGCTTTTCCCAGACACTCAAGGCTTGCCTCCATAGGGCGATCCTCTAGTGTCTTTTTCAAGCCTCTGTTTGGCGCACGCAGCCTATGAGTCTGGTGGCGATCGTGCTGCAAAACTCGAAGCAACCCGACTTGTAGCTGTCGTGCATCCGTCATCCTCATTGTCATCTAACACCCTTGTCCACGCGTGTTGCGCTACACTTTCACGTTATCGCTACTTGAGCCGCAGCAAGGTCATCATGGATGGCAATTTCCTCGTCTCAGGCGAATTTGAGGTCATGCTGAGCCAGGGCTTAGGACGCTATTTTGAACCGCAGGAAAAAGCACGGCTGTTCCAGGAGGCCAAACAGATTGCCGATTTATTGGCCATGGTCATGCATCGCAGAACGCAAGCAGAAAAGGTAGGCAGACCACAACCGCCAGCGGCAATCGATCACGCACCAAGAGCTTGAGCTATGGTGCGATCGACTCACCGCTCGCACCATAGCTCAGCTGAGGCATCAGCACCGCCAGTCAAAGCGGCGCTGCGCCAAGCGCCTGGTTTTGCTGCTCGCGTTTCCCATACGAGTCATGCCACCTTGGGGGCAAGGTTGCACAGTCTTGCGTCTTGGTTTGCTTTGACTGCTAGGTTAAATTACTTGCGTTCACAACCGCTTGTTTTAACTCTGCAAAGGTAATCTGACCGTCTTCGCCGACACCATACTGTGCGAGTAACTCCTGGGGGCTACGGGTACCGGTTTCAGCTTCGATGACGGCACTTAAGCCAGGACTTAAGAACAGCTCACTCAGGGAGACTTTGCCGTCTTGATCGCGATCTAGTGGGTCACTTGGCATGAGCATTGCCATTGGCAAAGGCTGGTTGGCAGGGCAAAACCAACTGGGTAAAAGCCCCCGACCCTCCTAAGCGATGTTGCTGCTGTCGTAATCTGGCTCGTTGCCGTCGCTCTGCTCGCTTACCACCCCACTGAAACGGTGTAGGCTGTTGGTTCCAAACCTTGGCAACCGTTTCTAAGCGGTGGATAATTTGCTGCGGTGTTTCAGGGTTTTGCCCATCCAACGCTCGTCTGATGAGAATTCGCTGCATCGACTCTGCCATGTTCAGCCAACTGCCCGAAAGCGGAGTGTACAAAGGCAGAATGCCTTGCTCACACAGCCAAATCATGAGCTCAGGGGTTTGATGTCCAGCTAAGTTGTCCCACACCAACAGCATTCGTAAAGGTGGCAATTGGGAAGGCAAAGTGAACTTCACATTTAACCCTTCCCGCCAATCAAGCCACATTTGTTGTGTTAGTTCGGGTGATAACGATGACGATGCTGGCGGTAATGTCTTGACAATCTCACTCAGTTCTTGTTTGAGCCAAGTATGTAAGACGATATTGGTTGTGCTTTCAACCCCTTTGACACGCACTTGCCCATCTTGGGGATGAAACAATGTCATCAGCTTCGCAGTCCCATTGCGGATATACTCGTGCGGTTGTTTTTGCGGATGTTCTTGTTCCTGCCAACTGGAAGCAGCATAGGGCACTGTTTGAAACGGGCCTGCTTCATCCTGGCACCACACCGCAATGCCCATTTCCTCTGCCGTGCGATACGCTCGTTCAATTAAGTTTTTTTTACTTCTGCATCCGGGTCTACCACAGTCACCACTCCACTTTTGCGACGACGCAGGGCACTCCCTGTTTTGCACCAACTCCGACTATTCTGCCAACTGTAACCGGCCTCATGCAGCACTTGCCCAATCGTGTAGGTACTTACCGTTGCAAATTCATCGCCACCGTTTGCTCTCAATCGTCGTTGCAACGTTACCAATGACCACTGCGACACTCCGTCGATTTCTAGTTCGGGCTGTTGTTGAGCCACCGCTAAAACCTGCTGTCGTTGTTGGGCGCTGTATTGGACTTTCGCCCCACCTCCATGCTTTGGGGTTAATGCTGCTAATCCCTCTCGGTTGAACCGTTCGACTAATTGGGCAACCGCATCCCCAGAACGCCTCCCACAAGCTTGGGCAGCAGTGGTATAGCTCAGTCCTTGGGCAACCGCTAGCAGGGCTTTGGCACGAGCCACACGAGTGGCAGATTCACTCGTTGCACGACCGATGCGTTCTAATTCCTGCTGTTCTTCATCGGTGAGTGCACGCAACGGGTCTTTCTGTCGGCGAGTCATCGCACTCTAGCATCGGGGACTTCTCTATCTTGCCAGACTCAGCAAATAATGGCGATGCTCATGCCAAGTGACCCACTAGTTGATTAAACAGAGTTTGAAGCTCTTGCTGGGTGGCCATCAGTTTCTACCTGCATTAAGTTTGCCCTTGCCTCTCGGCGATCGAACCGACAGCTGACCCCAAAGGTGCCACATGAGGCCATCACTCTCCACCTGTAGAAGTTTCAGAGCATTGGACATGGAAGCCACATGGCTGCAAGCAATGCCTAGTCAAGGTTTGGACAACTGCTGACCAAAGTACTCAGCAAGCATGAATCGTCCATCGCCGCTTTGGCTGCGTTTTGAGCAGCTGCAACGCGTCTGCGCTCTTGGCACCTCAGCCTCGTGTACAAAAGTGCCGCTTGCGAGCCGCTGTTCTAGAGCTTTCTTGCCACTGAGCTGGAGCAAGGCCTGCTAGCCTCGCTGGCACGTTTAGGGTCGTCTGTTCGGCTCAACTCCTTAGACAGTAGCAGCACTGCTGCTGAAACCCATCGCTCGCTGGTGGGAACTTACACAGCGCTTAAAGGCAGCTTCCGAGAGAAACAGAAGCCGCCGCCAAGCTGTCGTCCAGTAGAGAGCCGACTTCTTTGCCTCACCTCCAGTGAGCGCTGGGCTAACGGGTGGCGGCGCTGTAGGCTGGCTGCACCCATGCCGCATCAGCAAAGACAAATCAATACCATAAAAATGAATTATGTTGCAGATTCGTAAAATAATGTTACATTGCTTTACATAAAGCAACAAAAGGATGACTGTATGACTGCCGCCACCGCTACTTCACTTGACTTCCGCTCCATGGCTCAAACGCTTGTGACCAACAACCAAACGAAGGTCAGCACGGACAGAGAACTAGTCCCAGCCGAAGCGAGCGTGCGGGGTCGGCGTGAAGGTCAGCAGTTTCTGCGTCAACCCAACACCCTCGGTGCCACGGTGGATCAAGAGGGTCTCAACAACAACTATGCGGTAGAGCCGCCCATGTATTACGCCAATTTTCCGGCTCCTGAGCAGGTACGCAGCTATCTCAAGCAAGCGGCGGTGGCAGCGTTCTTAACGGTCACGGTGCTGCTGACGGCCTTTGCTGTGAGCTAAGCGTGACGCTCGCCTTGAGCCTGTTCTGAAAGCTGCCAGAAAGTGTGCAAAACACTTTCTGGCAGCTTTGTGCTGTGCCTGAAGCAACACAATAAAGTCGCAGCGCCGTCGCTTTTTACTGCCAGGGCAGTCGCAACGGGGAGGGGCTTTCGACTGGTGCTTCTGGTGCTGGTGGCGCGACGCTGAGCGCTGGTGAGAGCGTGGTGCTCAGCGTCGGGCTCAGACCTGATCCTAGTTTGAGTTTGAGTAAGTCATTGGTCGCCAGCTCGTCGATCGGTTGATAGGTCAACTGGTATTCCAGAATCGAGACGACTTCTTCGAGCCACTCGTCGGGGAGTTGACCGCGCAGTTCGCGTCGGATTTGGACGATGGCAGGGTTGGGTTGACTGAACATACTGTGAGCAAACGCCTCTTAAAAAGTGCCGTAACGAGTGCCGTGTGGACTGCCGTAAACCTGCCGTCTGCGGTGCCGTCACACTGCCGTACGGCACACGGCAGTTGGCGTAACCACCACTCCGCTTAGGTTTCCAGCCAGCGCACCCACTCGGCGCGGGAAGTGCCGTCTGCAAAGGTTTCAATCAGGTTGAGGTTGATCAGCTCTAGCAACAGTTCTGACACCTGTTCGCCGTTCAAGCCGTTGTTTTTCCCCCAACTTTTCTTCACATCTCGCACCGTCATTTGCCCTTTCTTCCGCAGGTAGAGGCCTAAGTTTTTGAGGTCACTGGCGGGTAACGCCTCGAGGCGACTACGGGTAGGCTGTGGTGCGTCTGTCGGCGCGTCAGCCTGCCAACAATCCTTCAAGAAGTCCACTAATTGCGTCCGCAAATCAGAGGGCTGACTGGGCGGTGCTGGTGGTGCTGGGGGGACGGGTGGAGCGGGCGTGGGTGGCTGTGTCCACAGCGTAAAGTCGGTGATCTTGCGCTCAATGGGCGGCAGCTCGACCGCGAGCCATTCGGAGTGTCCAGGCAGTTTCAACTTGCCCTTGCCACTGGAGACCGGCTTGCGTGTGGTGGGGTGAATCGTGGGAATCAGCTCCAATTCCAGCAGGGCCGCATCGCGTAACCGGGCAATCCCCTTGGCGTCTCCCAGTGCGGATAACGTCCGATCGTGCGCGACAAACAGGGGTGGCATCAGCACTTTGCGACTATCACTCATCGCGGATTTGAAGAACTTACTCCCGATGTCACCGGGTAGACGGTCCGCCCAGTTCGTCATTTCTTCCGACACCACGCTGGTAATCCGCTGCTGCTGCCGTAACGACTGCTGCCAGTCTTCTTCGGTTAAGCCCGAGCGGTTGAACTCCTGGTAGCGGCGCTCGATTTCGTCGAGGTACCACTGGAGGAACTCGGCGATCGCACGGTAATCCATCCCCGCACCGATATGCTGGATGCCCTTCCATTCGTGGTTGGCCGCGTGCGGGTCGAGCAAAATCACCTGATGCCCTGCTCGCACTTTCTGCATGACAAGGTACCGTGCCGTCCAGCTTTTCCCGGCTCCCATGCCACCAAACAACAGCCCTGGGTATTCCAGAAAGTTTTGCAAATAGGCCGTCGGGTCAGCCGTTGGATTAGACGCGGGAGTGACAGGCACACCTGGTTGCCCAGACGCAGTGGCTTCTGCCCATGGCTGTGGGGTAACCTGCGGCTGTGGTGACGCTGACACGTCCTGATAGTCCGCATCCTGGACCTCTGACAGATACGGTGCCATCTGGGGGTAAAGCCGTTCGGCGGCCTGTAACTGAGCTACCTGTTGATAGCCTTCCAGTTCGGCATGATGGGCGATCGCCTGCAGCTGCCCTTGCTTCAGTAGCGTTTGGCGCTCCCACTCCTGGTACTGGCGGCGATAATCGCGCCGCGTTTGGGTGAGCACCCAGGCGGACACGCACAGCCCAGTCCCCATCAGCGACGCTTCAATTACCCCTTCCTGTGAGCGCAACTATGTGGGAACCCTGTGGGTCTTGGGTTGTGTGGTCTTCTCTGGTCTGGTCGGTCTTTCCCTGGATGAGCGGCGCTTCCCTGGATGAGCGGTGCTTCCCTGGATAGACGGACTGATAGCTGGTTGGTGGAGTGTTCCCCTTAATGGCAGCATCCCCCGGTATGGCAGTAGATTCTCTCCTATGGCAGTATCACCCTCTCCTAGACCTGTATCCCCCCAGCCTGCCAGTATGCCCTCTGCCTGCCAGTATGCCCCAGCCTACCTAGCCCTTATCCCCCAGCCCGCCTAGCCCTTATCCCCCTCCGGGTGGTCGGTCTGATCGGGCAGGTTGTTCACGCTAGTGGCAGCCCAACCTTAAGAGGAAGATAGCCCTTATGGAGTGGGAGGTTCACGGACTATACCAGCATCTCCCAGATTGTGGGTAGCCCTTTGGTCGTGTCCTTTGGTCGTGTTCTCTTCCGGCTCTGCGTGTTCTCTTCCCGGTGTGTTGGTTCCCGCTGTTTGGTCGTGCCTCTTCCAGGCTGTGCCTCTTCCCGGCTGTGTGTCTCCCTGCTTGGGGTGGGTCATCATCCCTCAGCACCAGCACACTCCCTGAAGACCAGCTTCCCCACCCGCAGGGGATTCGTTACACTCAGGGGAGCCGTCACCGCACACCCCTCCCTATGCCCCGTCCCTCTATCCCTGACCCTGTGCTGATCTCCCTTCCTGGCAATCAAGCGACTCCCTCTAAGCTCAATAACGTCCCTGCTGCGGCACCCCCCGAACTACGGCAACGACGGGTAGACGAGTTCCTTGCCGCCCGCTCACTCAAGCCCAAGAGCCAGCAGGCGTATCGCCGGGACCTGCAAGCCTTTATGGACTTCACGCCTCAAGCCTGGGGCAACGTGACCCGCAGGCAGGTAGCCCAATATAAGCAACACCTCCTGCAACGGGGGCTGTCCCCTGCCTACGTCAATCGCATGTTGCGCACCCTCAAGACCTTCTACAAGTGGCTCTTGGAGTCCGAGTACGTCACCAGTGACCCGACGACTGGGGTGAAGCAGGAGACCGTACCCGCTGCCCAGTCCCAGGAGCTGGAAGATGAGGAAGTGGCGCGTCTGTATGCCGCTATTACAGAGGTGAGTGCTTACCCTGTGCGAGACCGGGCCCTGTTCTCCCTCCTCCTCCACGGCTTGCGGGCTACCGAAGTGACGGCCCTCAATGTGGGGGACTATGACGGTCAGCAGGTAGTCGTGCGCGAGGCTAAGCATGACAGTGGCGGCGAGGTGCCCTTAACGCGCTCCGCCAGACGGGATGTTGAGGCTCATTTAGCCCAACGGCAGGCTCAGTCTGAGGACATGGGTCAAGACCTTACAGCAACAAGCCCTCTGTTTGTCTCCCATTCCAATCGCAGTCGGGGTCAACGGCTCACCTATTGGGGCATCGATGAGCTGATGCGACGGTTGGCTCAGCACACGGGCATTGCCATCCATGCCCATCGGGGACGGCATACCTATTGCACCAACCTGATTGTGAAGCTGGAAATGGATACGTCCTTAGCAATGGAGCTCTCCCGGCATCGGGACATCCGTAGCTTCCGGCGCTATACTAACCGCAAGAACAAGGTGGCAGCGAAGCGGGCCTTTCTCAAAGCGGCTGACCAGCTGGAGTTGCCGTAGGGAGAGGGGAAGGGGCCAACTCCCACAGGTGGCTGAAGCAGAAGGAGCGTATGCCAGTTTAGGAAAAAGACGATGTGCACAAGAGGAACAGCAGTAAAGAACCTCACTACGAGGAAATGACATCGCCTAGCAGTCAGTTCAAAGCCACTTTTAAACAGACCAAAACTTTCATAAAGTCACTTTTAAGGTACATCTAAGTCGAGTTAAAGTCACATTCAAGGCAGCTTCCAAATCGTTGTGCGGCCTTTACAGTTACTTGCCTTTGCGCTGGGTAGAAAGAGTGCCTGCTTGGCGCATCTTCTCGATGAGTGCTTGGGCGTTAAGTAACGAGGGGGCGAACACCTTCTCATGGAAGCCGAACACGTAGGCTTCCCACTTCAACTTGCCCTGGGCAATCTCGTCAAGAGCCTTCTCCATCTCAGCGGTGAACCTGGGAGCGGCCACATTGGGTAGAAGCTTCTCCAACCACAGCATTAACTCCAGTCCCAGGTCAGTGACGACAATCTTGCCCTTCTCCTTCTTATCCTTACCGAGGGCAATGTACTGACGGTCAAAGAGTGTAGCGATCGTACTGGCATAGGTACTGGGACGCCCCACCCCTTTCTTCTCCATCTCTCTGACAAGGGTCGGTTCAGTGTAGCGAGAGGGGGGTGAAGTCTGCTTCAAATCGGCATTGACTTTGGTGGGTTTCACGCCCTGTCCCTGCTGGAGGGGTGGGAGGAGCGAGTCGGCTGCCAAGTTACTCCAGTAATACCAATTCCTCAAGATGAGGCTACAGATGCTATAAAGTAGCGATTGGGTTCAAGCGACACACATGGCAGGCGTTTACAAACTCGATATCATCGAAACGGAAGCAGATCTGAAACAACGGCTCAGAAGTCAAAAGACCGCTTCTGACAAAGAACGTATCCAACTGCTGTATCTGCTCAAAACTGGGCAAGCGACCACGATTCAGTCCGCCGCCACCCTGCTCGGTCGTCACCGCGTCACGGTGCAGGAGTGGTTACGTCTCTATCGCCGTGGCGGTCTTGAAGCGATGCTCACCCATACACCCCGCACTGGGCGACGGCAAAGCATTCCATCCTGGGCACAGGAAGCACTTAACAAGCGCTTGCACCAAAGTGAGGGTTTCAACAGTTACGGTGAGATTTGCCAGTGGTTAGAGACGCAATTGGGCATCAGTGCACCCTACAAAACGGTGCATCAGTTGGTACATTATCGCCTCAAAGCCGCGCCCAAAGTGGCTCGTCCCATGAGTGTGGCGAACGCTGATGAACGGGTAGAGGCATATAAAAAAACTCGCTGAGAACCTAGCGATGCTGGCTTGGTATGCCCTCGCTGTGATGGGACTGAGCGGGCAGGTCCGCTTCTTCTGCCAGGATGAGACACGTATCGGACTTAAAACCATCAGTGGACGCAAAATCACAGTCAAAGGCATCAAGCCCAAAGGCAAAGTGCAGTGGCAGTTTAAGGCAACCTACCTGTACGGCATCGTGGAACCAGCCACCGGAGCACATTTCTTCTACGAGTTCACACACCTCAACAGCGATTGTTTTCAGGTGTTCCTGAACTTGGTGAGTCAACAATACACCGACAGTATTCTCATCATCCAACTGGATCAAGCCGGGGCACACCGAGCCAAGCGGCTGCAGATGCCAGCCAATATCATCTTGCTGTTTCAGCCATCGCATGCGCCAGAGACTAACCCTATCGAGCGCGTGTGGCAGCATTTCAAACTGGGTCTGCGATGGCAGTTGCCCAAAGACCTGGAGGCATTGCGGTTGTTGATGCGGGCGAGACTTGAGACCATGACCCAGGCGGTGATTGCTTCGCTTGTGGGCTGGAACTCCATTCTAGAAGCACTATCTGTAGCTGGTATTTAAGGAATTGGTATAACGGGTATAGCCTGCGTAGACCACCGTTTGCCCCCGTGCTTCCCAGGTTGTGCTGCCAGCCTGAACCACCACACGACCCTTATTGAGTTCAGCCGGCGCACATTGAGTGGCGAGTGTCCGTTGCCAGATGAGGGCATAAAGGGAGAGCTGCTCGTCGGGCAATTGGCCCTTGAGCTTCTCCGGGGTCTGGGTAATGTCGGTGGGACGCACCGCTTCATGCGCTTCCTGTGCACCCGCTTTGTTACGGAACTGCGCTGTCTTCTGAGGGACGTTCTTGGGGTCTGTCTGCTCCAGGTACTTGCGCACAGAGGCGCAGAAGGTCTCTGCCAGAGCCACTGAGTCTGTACGCATATAGGTAATGAAACCGCCCTCGTAAAGCTTCTGTGCTAACTCCATCGTCTTGTCAGGACGATACTTAAAGCGAGTACCGGCTGCTTGCTGCAGAGTGGAGGTAGTAAAGGGCTCTGGGGGGCGCTGGAAGGCTTGCTTCTGTTCTACCGTGATGACCTGATGCGGATTCTGACGGGCAATAGCAACAATCCGCTCTGCTTCCTGTTGGGAGGTGATACGGTCAGACTCCGATTGCTTGTCCTCCCCTGATTCCTGCGCATCATCCCGGGCAACGTCTTCCTCGGTAGCAGAACCCGCAGGGGCAGGCTGAGAGCGGGTAGCCCGATAGAAGGCTTTGAACCCTTCGGCATAATCAACGGAGAGGCTGTAATAGTTCTGCGGCTTAAAGGTGCGGATCTGTCGTTCCCGCTCCGTTGCGATGGCTAAAGCCGCCGTCTGGACACGACCCATCGAACGGGCACCAATGTTCAGAGGCCACACCACAAGCTGGGTGCCACAATAGCCCACATCCTTGTCCAGGCGTGCCCGTGCCAGTGCTGCCCCCACCAGACCCATATCCAACGGACGTAACTGCTTCAGCGCACGACCAATCGCGTCCTTCGTAATCTCCTGGTAGACCATCCGCTGAGGGCTCTTCAGCTTCAGCACCTCGGCCAGATGCCAGCTAATGCTCTCGCCTTCCCGGTCACCGTCCGTAGCGAGGACAACCGTACGGCCCTTCGTGAGCTTGCGGATGTCTTCTACATTCTTCTTCTTACCGGAGTTGACCTGCCAGTGGGACTGGACTTTAGCGTCTTCTAAGTCAAAGCCCCGGTTACACTTGCCAGCATCCGCCAGTTCGCGAATGTGCCCCATTGAGGCTTTCACAATGGCATCGTAGCCCAGGTCTTTAAGGTACTGACTCACCTTCTGAATTTTGCCGGGTGACTCAATGATCACCAGTAATTTATCGGGCATAACCGCTTCCAATATGCAAAGGCTTGGGGACGGTGAGCACAATGACTAGTAAACGCTCAAACGAGCCCAACCTCAGAGTGCCCCGTCGCCAAAGGACACTACCCACTCCAGCGAAAATTTGTTGGCGCATTAAGGCCAATGGGCACGCTAAGCGCACGTTATCCACTAGCACCGCGTGAAGTTCAAAACCGCTTAAAGATTGACAAAGCACAACAAAGTACGATTAAAGTCAGCGACCTGTGTAGAGACAGCATAAGGATAAGGAGCGATGACGCTAATCTGAAGATCACGAGACAGCAGGAAAGAAGGTATGGGCAAGGCACAACGACGAGGACAGAGAGCCTATCCCCGTGGGTTTGGGAACCAGTCCCATCGCAGAGACCCCAACTCAGAGCAGGTTAAACGCGCGATCGCAGAGTTGGCGGAGAGTCAGCAGCAAATGTTTCTGGAGGAGTATCAGAAGCGGGGGCGGTTTGCCGCTCTGATTGACACTCATCGTCAGGATGTCCCGTTCCTTACCCTGAAGACTCTGCAAACTCCCAAAGCCGAACCATCTATTTTTCGCGAGATTGCGGGAACCCCCCTCCTAAAAGCACTACAGAACTATGACCCCTACAAAGAAGGTGTCTTACTGCACGTCTGGGATGTGCTGGACCCGGATGAATACGAGATTACGATCAAGGCTCAGGTGCGACGGATCGTGTTTGGTCGGGTGATGCATTCCGTTGGTCTACCGACTGGCTCAAACCCTCGGGGTAAAGGCGTGATCGCTAATCTGCAAGCAGTGCTCTTAGCGACCTCAGAGCCGATCAGTCCCGTGCTGTCAGTAGACCCACTGGAAGAAGACAAGGCATCGACCACAGCGTCTTGAGAACCGAGAGAGTTCACTAAGTCACCTTCAAGGCAGGTCTAAGTCACCTTAAAGTCAAAGCCGACCCAGAGACAGACCCACCATCACACGCAGAGCTCAACACAGCCGCAGGGACGGGGGAACACCACACCCCAACCCTGAGACATGACCACCAATCCAACGTCTGATTCCTCGACTGTGTATCCAACCCCCTCCCAATGGGAACTGCAAGTCGATAGCCTCAATCATTACTACCCCATTGCGCCGATTAAGACGGAGCACCGAGCACTGATGGGACGGCTGCACAAGTGCGGTCGAGATGAGTTAACGGAAGACTTTGTAGACCGATGTGCCCAGTACGGCTGGGTCGTCCTCCCGCCCTATAGCTTTAAGCAGGAGTTGCCGACTGACTGGGACTACTGCAACCGCAAAGGGATGTTGGCGATCGCGCCTCACGAGCAGCCCGTAGGACAGACACAACCGCTCGAATACCGGAAGATTCCCCTCAAAGACACTTGGCAAGTGGGCGGGCTGGAAGCTGGGGGATGGCGTCCCTTGTACTCCTACCTAGCCGAAGTTGAGAGCCTCCGTCTTTCAAGCGGAGGGTGAAAACGAGTGAGAGGCTTAAGCCTCTCGTATCGACTCTCTTTGTTCACAAAGCAAACGTATGTATGGCACCATTCAAGTCAAACTCAATGTCTCAGAGGCCGTTCGGGACTATCTGGTTTATCAATGCCGTCAGTCAAACAGCCTCATCAACTCAGCGATTTATCATGCCAAGCAAGCCCACTTTGAGCAATGTCCCAGAAGCGAGTTCTTCACGGGTGATGAGTTTCGGTCTGGCTTCAAGCTGCAACGGGTGAAGACTGCCAAGTATGCGAGTCTCTGTGCTGAACTGCAAGATAATCCACATTACAAAGTGCTGGGAGGACAGGCGGCACAACAAAGCCTTAAGTCTGTCGCTGAAGCATTCACCAGCTATAACGGCATTCTGAGCAACTTTTTTAAGGGTGAAGCAGAACGCCCTACAATACCCCGGTATCGCACAAAAGGAGGGTTGGCACCCATTGCTTACCCGGCTCAAGCGGTGCAGTTCGACCTTGAATCAGGGCAGTGCCGTCTGCCTGTGAGCCTTGAAGTGGGGGCAGACGTGAAGACGCTGTTAGATGTAAAGGAGATTTGGATCAACGGCTGTGTCGGCATCAAACCGAGTCAGGTTTGTGAAGTGCGAATTTTGCCTCGCAACAATGAACTCTATGCGGAGTACGTCTATGAGTATGGCAACCAGGGAGCCACTTGCCACCTGTCGCTAGACCAGACTCAGGCGTTAGGGATTGATCACGGTGTAGACAACTGGCTCACCTGTGTTGCCACACTGGGGCAGTCCTTCATTCTGGATGGCCGCAAGCTGAAGTCGATCAACCAGCTTTATAACAAACGAGTCGCTGAGCTGAAGGAAGGCAAGGCGCAAGGCTTTTGGGATGACCAGCTAGCCTCGCTCACGGAGAAGCGGAATCGGGTGATGCGGGATGCCATCAACAAAGCCGCTCGGTTTATCGTCAACTATTGCTTACAGAACCGGATTGGTGTAGTCGTCTTTGGCTGGAACCAAAGACAGAAAAACGGCTCCAACCTGGGCACGCGGAACAATCAAACTTTTGTGCAGATTCCCACTGGCAGACTGAAAACCCGCTTGCAGCAACTTTGTGAGGCAGTCGGCATTCAGTTCTTGGAAACGGAGGAATCATACACATCGAAAGCTTCTTTTCTCGATCATGACTTCTTGCCAACCTTCGGTGCAAAACCCGCAAGTTGGAAGCCATCAGGCAAACGAGAAAAGAGAGGACAGTACAGAACTGCTGACGGCAGTACGCTTAATTCGGACTGTAACGGCGTGGCAAATATCATCACCAAAGTAGCGACACAGCTAGGGTTAAATCTAGTCAAGGTCGGTAGGGCAGTTTTGACTCTGCCAAAACGGTATGACGTCTTCAAGGGTTTGAGTACAGTCTATCGTGAGCGTTGTGAAGCGTGTCTTCAGACCGCGTAGCAACATCCGCTCAGAATCCCTCGTGTTTCAACCGAGGGAGAAGTCAAGTCTGTGTCGTTGCCAGCATCCGACCATGGGAAGGGAAGTGGCAGATTCAGCGCGATGGGAAGGTCTATGAGCGGGACACTGAGGCAGAAGTGCTTTATAAGGGCTACCTTCTGGCAGGTTACAACCCTAGCTATGAGCAGTCGTGGCTGCTTGAGATTGGCGATCGCCTCCTCCAGCGGTTACAGAACTCCGTGCCGATGGATACGGGCACACTGGAATTGTGGGTACCAGAAGGAGAGGTTTACACGCGCCTAGCATTAGGCTGGCTAGCGGCTCAGGAGCGGATTCAGGCCCAGAGTGTCAGTGGACAAGGCGATGTTCGATGGGGAAAGTCTGGACATAGCGTCTAAGCTTGCCACTTCAGCTCTCTAGTAAACGATCCAGTTCAGCAATCAAACTTTCAACCTTGACTCTTATATCGTCATTCTCTAATGCTCTAGATTTAGCTGCCTTCTTGCTGAGCTTTATGATTTGAATTTTGATTGGTTCTGGCACTTGTCGCGGATTGAGTTCTTTTAACCGCTCTTTAATTTGCCGCAAGGTCCAATTATGAGCAATGGCATCATCCAGGAGCCCTTGCCGTTTTTCAGGATCTTTGAGGCTTGCAATTACTTTTGCTTTGGTGTATTCGATTTTCCCTTGCCGCAATGCCTCTAGAACTTCGTGCGGCAGGGTTAAAAGGGGTAAGCGGTTAGAGACAAACGATAACCAGTTCGTAATTCCGATCGCATCTAGAATCTGTTTGACCTTAACAGTAGCGTTACTGTTAGAAGAACTATCGCCGTTAACAGTAACGCTACTGTTAACCAGGTTTTTGTGCTCGTTCAGCATTCGATGTAGTAAAGAGACCACATCAGGTTGAGATATTGCCAGCTTAAGACTAATAAGGTGAATGATCCCTTCTAGCTCCTCTACTGGGTTAAGGTCTTCTCGTTGGAGATTTTCGACTAAAGCAACCCCTAAAGCTTCTGTATCCGTCAGTTCCTTGATGACAACCGGAATTCTAGGGAGTTGAAGGTTAGTAGCAACGCGAAAGCGACGCTCTCCAACCACTAGTTCGTACCGCCCATTCGGTTTTGGGCGTACCAGTACAGGTTCTAAAATTCCCTGCTCTGCAACAGATGCCTCCAATTGAGCTAGCTTGATCGGATTAAAATACTTACGAGGCTGAGAGGGCGGCAGGTCAATGAGCGCAAGCGGTATCTGCTGTTCTAAAGAAGGGATAAGATCTTCTTCCTGTTTGCCGTCAATCGCTGCTAAGACCCGATCTGTCTTTGTTGAAAACATTTGCATTCGAGGTCGGTTCATCTACGCCTCCACAAGTTGCAGAAGTTGATTTGCAATTTGCTTATAAGGTTTGATGAGCTTCTTCTCCTTGGAAGCAAAAATATGAATTGGCTGACCGGCAAGATTAGAGTAGGCAAAATTGATTGAGCGAGGAACAGTATCAAAGATCCGAATACCTGTGTCTTCTGATAGAGCTTTTAAGCTAGTGATGGTGTCTTCAGTCATGCCTGTTTTTTGAGCCATCGTCGGCAAAATGCCTAGAATTCCCAAATCAGGATTAGCACGCTTGCGAACAGAGCCAATTGTTTCTAAGAGTTGTTCTAAGCCCTTTAGAGAGAAGAATTCACATTGGACGGGAACCAAAATGCTAGTGGAAGCAACCAGTGCACTGTAAGTGAGAATGCCTAAACTGGGAGGACAGTCAATCAAAATAAAGGGGTAATCAGCCATAAGCGGCGCTAACTGTTCTTTGAGAAAGTGGTGTGCTTCAAAGGTAGAAAGCAATTCCCGATCTCCTTGCGCCAAACCAATATCGGAGGGAATGAGGTGAAGCTTACTTGCTGTTTCGACAATTGCATCGCTTGCTTGGCACCGTTTTGTAATGACGTCATATATGGTTCGTTGTCCCTCTACAACTTCCTTTCCCAACCCTGAGGTTAAATTCCCTTGCGGATCAAGATCGACGACTAGGCAGGGTTGATGTTCTACTAGCAAGCCACCGATGGCGATGGTAGAAGTGGTCTTGGATACGCCTCCTTTTTGGTTGGCGATCGCGATGATGTGGTTCATAAGTTAATTCCTAGAGGAGTAAAAACGAGCAACACAAAACTACGCTTCCCTTTGTGTCTGCTTCGCCTTCTTGTTCTTGAGATAATCCTGAATCTCTGGATGATTACGAACGGCTTCTCGGAGAATCTCGTTTCTTGACCTTTCAGTCTGCTTAGAAGCCGCAACCAATGCTTCATACTCCTCATCGGAGAGCCGAATAGTTGTTGTTTGCATAGTATCAAAATACTATCAATTTGAAACGATTCTATTCGGATTCCTCAAGTGTGAGCATTGGTGCTTGAGAAATACAGTTTGGAGTTCAGCATCAAGTTTTCCCACTTGCTACGCGAGGATAGGGGAGTGCAGGCTCTTTTGTTCAAAAGCTAAGCATCCCCAAAATAACCGTTTTGTCCCCAAATGGGTCACTTTGTTTAAACAAAAGCCTTGCAGTCAAGTTCAAAAGACCAGCAAACACAACGAGAGGAGAGGGTGAATATCACCGCAAGAAGACGATGACCCGACCTCCCCTTCAGACCGCTGTTTATCAACCGCTCCAGTTAAAGTATCGACCGCAGACCTTTGGTGACCTCGTAGGACAGGAGGTGATCACCACAACCCTCATCCAGGCTATTGTGCAGCAACGGATCGCCCCGGCTTACCTGTTCACAGGACCGAGGGGCACGGGTAAGACTTCCAGTGCTCGCATTCTGGCCCGCTCACTCAACTGTCTGAGCAGCGACGTGCCCACATCATCACCCTGCGGTTTGTGCGAGGTGTGTCAGGCAATCGCGCACGGCACGGCTCTCGATGTGGTTGAAATCGACGCAGCCAGCAACACGGGTGTAGACAATATCCGGGAACTGATTGAGCGCTCGCAGTTCGCGCCTGTCCAGTGTCGTTATAAAGTGTTCGTCATCGACGAAACTCATATGCTCAGCGGTGCGGCGTTCAATGCCTTGCTGAAGACCCTGGAAGAGCCTCCCCATCACGTTGTCTTTGTGCTGGCTACCACCGACCCACAACGGGTGCTGCCTACGATTATCTCTCGCTGTCAGCGGTTTGACTTTCGGCGGATTCCGCTGCGGGATCTTGTGACTCACCTGCAAATGATTGCTGAGGCGGAGAACATTGCCGTCACCCCAGAAGCCCTGAATGTCATAGCGCAGGTGTCGCAAGGGGGATTACGGGATGCCGAAAGCTTATTAGACCAACTGAGCCTGCTGGAAGGGGAAATCACGGCTGAGCGGGTATGGGACCTGGTGGGAGCCGTCTCTGAAGCCACATTAGTAGCATTGGTGGACGCCCTCTTAGACCCACAACCAGAGTCCTTAGAGCCGCTCTTAGACCTCACCAACGGGCTCTTTGACCGAGGGCAGGAACCCCTAACCATCTTGAAGGGGCTGGTTCGGATGACCAACGGGCTGCAAGTCCTTTGTACCCTACCGAAACGTCCTGATTTGAGCGGTCTGGAACGATCGACATGGGAACAGCTCAAGACCTTACAAGGCAAGCTAGACCTGACACAACTCCAGGAGCTGGGACGCCAGTTGCAAGCAGCCGAACCCCTCTTGAAGTTCAGTGCAGACCCATTGTTGTGGCTGCACCGACTCTTGATGAACCTGAAGGTGGTCACCCAGTTGACCCCTGAGCGGCAGCAGTCTGTAGGCGTTGACCTGGCTGTGCTTTGGCAGCAGGCAATCAGTCATCTGGCCGCCCAGGACCAGATGTTCCTCAGAATGGGCAAACCCACCGACTTGGTCGATGGTGTCATGAGAGTGCAGTTCAGCCCGAATCTGCTGAGTATGGTCACGCCCAAGCTACCACAGGTGCAGCAGAGCCCTGCACTCCAGCCGCAGAGCATCACTGTCCAGTTCACTCGCTAGACCGAGGCAAGGCCATTTAGGGTAAGCATGAACGCCCAAACTCCCACTGGGCGGGATGCTCCTTACCCTAAATGGCGACCATGACCATCGGCAGCCGATGCCACTCCATCCACTCCCCAGTCTTCCCATGCTGTTGCTGCCCTAGAACCAACTGTCTAACTCTCACCACAGCCGTCTGAGAGACCGTTTGCAGGTCGTCCCCTGTGACCGAGCCTGGGCGATCGCCCTTGAACAACAACGGCACTACCTTCGCCGCGCGGTCAACAACCGGGCTTGTCCCCTGTCCTATGAGCTCTTTCTCGATGGGAAAGTGTGCGGGCTGATGACCTTCGGGTTACCGCATTTTGTGAAGCAGCGCGGTCTGTTTGGTTATCCAGGGTTGCCCACTCAATGGCAGGTGCTCATTCTCTTTCGCCTGTGGCTACATCCTCATTTCCAGGGCTTGTGGTCGATGCAACGGGGAGGGCGACTGATGCCCGTAAACCTGCCAAGCTGTGCCCTGGGACAATTACTTCGTCAAGCGGGAGGAACGTGTCGCTTGCAGCAAGACTGGTTAGCCCACCGTCCCCCCAAAGACCCCTCTCAGCCCTTTGAGATTCGGTTGGTCATAGCGTACGCCAATCCTTCTGTCGGTCATGAGGGCACTAGCTATCGGGCAGCAGGATTCGAGTCTAGAGGGATGACCCAGACACGCAAGGCAGCACCCTCGTCGCGGGGTGGTCATGACGGGCAGCAGAAGTATGTCTTTGTCTACTGGTTGAACTGATCAACAGGGAATAGCAGCACGCATAACACAACCACCCAAACCCAAAGGCAGGGGCGCACTGCACACCGAGAAGCGATGATGCCCTATACCGACCGACCCCCGTTATGGGACTTAGACAACCTACCAATCGAAGTGATCGATGAGCGGGACGCCCTACAACGGGTCTGCGCTCAACTAGCCGCCTACCCAGGGGCGATCGCAGTGGACACCGAAACCACAGGGGACAACCCCCACAAAGACCAGATCAAGCTCTTACAGATTGCTGCAATGGGCTTTCCCATCTACGTATTCCCGTTGGTACAACTCCTGCAACTTGACCGGGAGGCAGTCATCACGGCCCTCAATCAAGTATTCCAGAAGCAACGGCTGGTCATTATGCAGCAGGGTCTCTTTGAACTGGTGATGCTGGGTGGTGTGGGCGTCCAGATGCGAGGCCCCTTCTTTGATACCCTCCTGGCCGCTCGCATTCTGGAATGTGGGAAGTCTACGCCCTGTGGGTTAGGACACCTCTCACACGCTTACCTGGGTGTGGAGCTGGATAAGAGTCTCCAGCAGTCGTTTATCGGGCAGGAGGAGGAAGCGGTCGATGAGGGACAGATCTGTTACGGAGCCAAGGATGCAGCCGTGACATTAATGCTGTATGCCCCCATCAGCACGAAGCTTCACACTTACCGAGCCAAAGAGGTTCCCACCCTGGAGTTCCGTCTCCTGCCCACGATTGCCCACATGGAGTTAGTGGGTGTGCCTATTTGTGCGCCTCGCCTTGAGGAGCATGCCCAACAGGTTGTAGCAGCACAGGTAGCCGCGAGAGGGGAGGTCGCTCGGCTCTTATCGCCCCAAGAGCAGGCCATCGGGCTCTTTGGCGGGATGGCAACTCCCAGCCTCAACCTCGAAGACCGCAAAGGACTCCTGCGCCTGCTGCAAGAGCGGGGCATCCAGGTTGGAGGGGCGACCACCGACAAGCTCATCGAATGGGTAGAGCAGCCCGTAATCCAGCACCTTCTAACCTACCGGCGACACAAGAAGCAGGCAGAGGCACTCGGCAAACTGGCAGAGACAATGGAGCAGGGGCGGTTACGGGTGCGGTATAACCAGCTCGGACGGGAAAGCGGCTGCCTTGAACTTAAGGGCGGGATGGATACCTTGTTGGGCGAGTGCCAGGAGCTATTGCCCTTTATCTGTCCCGCCGATGGGAAGCGTCTGATCTGGACAACCTTCCCCACCCTGGATTTACAAGTGCTGGCAGCCTATTGCTCTGACCACACATTGTTGGAAGAGATGGGCCTTGGTGGAGTGGAACGAGCGGTGAATGACCCCGTGTTTGCTGTAGTAAGAGGGGTGGGCATTCATCGGCTGAGTGGCAAAGCGTTGCAGTTGTTCGCATACCACACGCAGGGGGGATTCCTCACCCTCAAAGAGGCTAGGAGACTGTCAAAACAGTTCACCGAACGATACGCCGGAGTGACAGGCTATCACGAGGGCGTCAAGTCATCAGTGTGGTTTAAGCCAGCCCTCACCGGCAGAACCCGCCGTTGGGAGAAGCACCCACCGACGCTCAGAGACCGTACCGCTTACCCCGTCCTAGCCACAGTGAGTGACATCCTGAAGCTAAGCCTGACAGCGATCGCGGAGTCCTTACCAGAAGACACTCAGATCGTGGGCTGTTGGAGCCGGGGGATTCTGGTCGAGTGCCCGGAGGAGCGGAGTCAGGCGTTAGCGAGTGAGATTGCCCAAGCAATGCGCAATACCAGTCGGAGTATGCTGAGCACAACAGCGGTAGTGAGGCAGCAGATTGGGGTAAACCGGGAGACCGCTCCGAGTGTGCGTCAGCCCCACTCGTTACCCTAAACTTGGGCCACGCTCTGGAGGACTCAAAGTACTGAAACACCCCCACTGAGTGCTACGCTGCCTGCATGACTAACCGAGGTGACGTTTAGGGTAAACCGGATGTTGTGGCGATGATGTTTCAGCCCCTCTCGTTACCCTAAAGATTGATGATTACCAGTAACCCTGATCCATTTCGGTGGGACTCTGGTACCATGAAAGGCAAATTCCCCGTCTGTCCCCAGCTTCGCTACATTCGTTGGCGGCAGAGGGGCTACACCAGGAGTTTTTGACATGGAAGAGTTACTGACCCAGGCGACGGTGGCAGTCGAGTGGTTGAGTTTGAGCTATGTGGCGGGGTCACTCGCCTGGCGCACCCACCTTCACTTCACCCAACCGTGCCAGACCCGGTTCCAGTCACGGCCAAGGAGAGCACCCGCCCTACGGGAGTTGAGTCCTCAGCCATCGGTTCAAGTCGTCCCGTCCCCCAAACGCTCCCCTGTGGAGCAATTACGGCAACAGTGCCAGCAGGCGGGCATTAAATGGCGTGACGCGCATGGGAAGCACAAGCACCTCAAGAAACACGAGATGTTAGCGGCCCTCCAAGCCAGCAACGTGATTCCCTTCCAGCGCTAAGCGTCACCGCATCGCACAATGTTACCCGCCCCAGACCGCCCGTGTTTGGGGCTTTTTGTTGGCGGTGAAAGAGTAGTAGAGGCGTGACACACTGTCAACAGGCAACTAACGCCACTGCGTCCATAGGCACAGCTATTAACGCCACAGCAACCACCAATGTCAGAACCACCCCACTCTCACCCCGAAACAACTGACCCTACAGACCTCAGTTTTCAGCAGTCCTTCAACCAGTGTCTTGATCGCTGGCCTGTCGAGGGCGAAGTGAATCTTGTTGAGCTCACTCGTTTGATCATGGCGCAGGCTCAACAGCTCAAAGTAGACTCCAGTGAGTACCAGGCACTCAGCGATCGGTTGGCAGACACACCAACCAAACCACAGGTACAGGCAGTCGTCAAAAGGGTTTCAGAGCACACGTTAGACCTGGAACGACTGTCACGACTCGTCGCCCAACAAGGTAAAACCCTGAAGGTCTACCAGACAAGTACAACGGTTTTGGTGTTCCTGTTGCTCGTCACCGAGTTAGTCCTGTTCTTGCACTGGTATCCAAACCGCTAAGCTATTTCGCCAAGCGGCACTCACGCGATCGGGCACGAATCAGGTTAATTTAGCGGTGGCAGAATAACTGAGTAGACCACCGTGCCCCGCAAGCCCAAACGACCCAAACCCCACGGTTTCACTGACGAGCAGATCAGAGCCAAAGCTTACGCTCTGTGGGAACAGCGTGGGGAGGACAGTACTGACGCTGAGAACTGGGAGGACGCCATCAAAGCCCTGCAGCGGGAACGGGTGATCAGGCGTGTGACCAGTCCTCTGCAACGCTGGTGGCATTGGACAGGACTTCCAGAGAAGAAGGGGTGGGATCTGGCTACGGGCATTTCCATTCCACTCCTGTTGTTTTTGGGTAGCCAGTACTTCACTACTCAGAACAACGACAAGCAGCAAAAGATAGCAGACGAGAGAGCCCACCAGAAGCGTCAACTCGCGGACGACAAAGCGAAGCAAGACACGCTGGTGAAGTACCTGGACGAAATGGCAGACTCGCTCCAGCATGGGCTATTGAAGGCTAAGCCGGGTGACGATTAGTTCATTGTGGCGCAGTCGCGGACGGTACTCGCACTGCAATCCCTTGATCGGAAGCGGCAACACCTGGTGATTCAGTTCTTGAGTGCTTCGGGACTGAATGATCAGCCTGATAAAAGTTGGCATCTGCATGACAAGGAAGGGCTGCTCAACCCGTTGCCTGCCAAGAACAGAGTCCTGTTGTACAGGGCGCAACTGTCGAAGGCGAACTTGGTCAACAGTGATCTGAGTGGGGCTATGTTGGTTGGCACTAATCTTAGAGAGGCTAATCTAAGTTGTGATCCACCTGATAGTAGAGATCCGAATAAGTGCAGCGATTTGAGTAAAGCTGATCTCAGGGGTGCAAACCTCCATCTTGCCAAACTCCTTGATACCAATCTCAGTTTTGCCAACTTCGAAGGTGCCAACCTTGAAGTTACCAGCTTCACTGGCGCTTACCTCTATAGTGCCAATCTCAGGGGGGCCGACCTCAGTCTTGCCAAACTCCGTCTTGCCCACCTCAGCGGTGCTAACCTCAGCAAGGCGATCTTACTAGCTACAGACCTCCACCAAACCACAGACCTCGCCCCAGAACAGTTAGAAGGCAGAGACCCACCGCTGCTATGCGGGTCGGCACTACCCGAAGGGTTTACCGTCAACCCAAACCGCGACTGCGATCGTCTGCCGCAAATACTGTTAGAGCGTGATCCAGAATACTTCAAAACCTTGAAAGACGCCCAAGACTTCGTCAACGTATGGCGTCAACAGAAATGGACTGACGAACTACCAGGGAAGTAACGTCACACCCTTCACTTTCCCTTAGCCCACAACCAGGACGGCAAACACCCTATCCCATCCCAGGGACAGGCAGGGCAACCACTCAGACCCGACACCCCACACCAGGGAATGGGTCTGCTACACTAACCCTCACGGCAGGAATACTGACCATGAATACTGAAGAACTGACCCAAGTCGTCACCGCTCACCAGAGTGCCATCTCACACCACGACACTGAAATGGCAGACATTCGTGCTGTCCTGGCTGAAACCGCACGGCAACAAGCAGTCAACCGTGAGGCGATACAGGCTTCGCCCACACTGCGTGAACGCCCAACTGATTGTTGAGCAACAGACCACCAAACAGAACCTTGACCAGCTCATCGCTGAGCAACAACTCAGCCGACAGGATATCAGTCAACTCACGGCCAGTATCCTGGAACTGCGTCATGTGGTCTCTGACTATATTCAGAGCCGACTGAGAACCGAATAACGCCCATTGCCGTTGAGCCCTCAAGTCTGATCAACCACCGGCCAACCCCATGAACGAGTTCCTCACACTCATTGAAACGTATCAGGTACAGATCCCTGACCTGATGCAAGTCTGCTCTGCCCCTTTGTCAGTACTGCTGCGGTGGTATGAAGAGGGCGCACCCGCAACGGCACTGGCTGACCTGAAAGCGTTCCTTCAGGGTTGCTGACCGCTTTAACCAAACGGCTTCGCGCCCTCCCCACAGTCCACCACCCCGTTGCGGTACGTTGGGTTGAGTGGTACGGTACCCGGCGCTTTCCCTTCACAGAGTACCGTTTTCGTCGTGACTGCACCAGCGGCTCGCGTGACAAAGACCACCCCGGCATAGCTGACCGCCTGGCAGTGATTAGCCCTGAAACAGGGACCACTATGACAGCTGGCTGTCAAGAAGGGTATCCAGTCGTAGAGCGAAGCTTCACAGAGGCGACAGTCTGGACGCGTGGTGCCGTACTGAAAAGCGGCCTTGGGTGTCGCCCGCGTCGTATAGACAAACTGGTCGTTTGTGGGTGGCACACCCAACCCTAGCGGCTGGAGCGAAGCGCTAAATTGACCGTGCTCCACATAATAAGTCTGTTGTGCTCGGGTCATGGCACCCACCGTCTGCTTGGGGTAATAGCGAAGGTGGTCGAAGCGGTCAGCAGTACTACCGTTCTCACAGTCCCATGCGTGTGTACCCACTGGCAGCAGGAGCAAGAACAGCAACAAAGCGGCCACCCGTAACCGTTTCTGGCGTGTGCTCAGGACGACCACCCCAAGTACTATGAGCAGCAACAGTAAGGCAAGCACCAGCATAGGCAGACTCCAGAAGGGCAGAGCGTGTTGCCAGTCTACCCAGAACCAGCACGCGGCTTTACCGACTGGCGACTGAGCGCCAACAGTAGTGCGCCAACGTCAGGCACTTGGGGCACACTGTCAGGAAACAGCGGCGAGAGACCACCCCATGCAGCAGCCTAGACCCCGGCGCAAAGCCACGTTCCCACTGCGGTTTTACCTCGTCCTCGGCGGCCTGGTCGCGCTTGCGTTATGGGGGTACGACACAATCACAGGCGAGATCACTGGTAGCTACCCCCTTCTGTACCGGGCGATCATGTCAAGCGAAAGTCAGGGACAAACCATGGTAGGCAGCGTCAATCGCGCTCAACAAGCGTATGTTCTGGAGCACGGCAAGCTCGCTACCACACTCAAAGCGTTGGAGGGGCGGTTATTACCGGTCCGTGAGGGAGCCGCTTACCGCTACCAACTGCTGCCACAGGCTGACCCGCAGCTCATGCTCGTCACAGCTGACCCCACGGCTGACTTTGCAGGGGAGGGTCTCAAACACTACCGGGGCGCAGTGAAGCTGATCACGTTACCGTCAGGCAAACGTGAGACCCAAGCGATCCTCTGTAAACAAACTCGACCACGTCGCAGCTGGCTTTACGGCACACCCAAGCCCCTTGGTCTACCGTTTTACTCACCCCAAGACCAGCAACTCCATTGTGGCGAAGGGTCGAAAGACCCGGAGTAGCGCTCGCCCACGGACACAGACACAGTAGCGCTCACTCTACTGCTGAAACCTGCAACGACGACCCACTGTAAAAGGCGTCCGCCCAGGCATTGAAGTCCTCCAGTTCTCCACCCCCAGGACGGGTTAACTGATACCCACTATTCCCCAACAGCAGGGCTAACCACACTTCCACTAAGGGCACCTGTAATGACTGCTGTAAGGCCAATAAGGGCAGTGCTTTGACCTGGCGTCGTTGCTTGCTGGTCAGCACTTGCATCGCCTCTGACACCTGACTGGGCCACAGCGGGATATTCTCACCGTGAGACAGGGCTTTGATGGTGGCAATCACGTCAGCCTCGTCCGCTTCATCAGTCTCAATGGGTTCCAAACTCACCACAGCCGTGTGCCCACTCCCAGGAGCCAACAAGTCACTCAACCCCTCACTCAACCCCAACCCATCACCCTCCTATTGCGCGACGATTAGATAGACCACAAAGACAATTACATAGACCGCTCCAGAGAACACGATCTAGGCGTGAATCGGAGTGAACAAGAGCCTGAATGAGAGCGGACTCAGTCAAGTAACTCATCTCATTCAAGTGAAGCGAAATCAGGCCAAGAAAAGACACTAGAACTCGTTCTCAATCAATCAGCGAACGAGTTCTAGTGCCAACACCAATTACATTTCAACAGGTTCAACTGTATATGAAAGCCAAAGACTTGGGAGCGTCTCAACAAACGGCTGCAGCGAAAGCGGGCATTTCCACTCGCACGGCTCGCCGGATTGCCAATGGCACGCATCGACCGAAGCGTGGCCGACCCCGAGATTGGCAGACCCGTGCTGACCCGCTAGATGGGCACTGGGAAGCCGCCCTCTTACCGATGCTAGAACGCGAACCGCGTCTGGAACCGACCACCTTATTCGAAACGCTGCAAGCGCTATACCCCGGAAAGTATGATGACAAGCTGCGCACGGTGCAGCGGCGAGTGGAACGCTGGAAAGCCAAGCATGGCAAGCCGAAAGAAGTAATGTTCAAAATCCAGCATGCACCGGGAGCACTGGGATTATCAGATTTCACGCATCTGAAGGGAGTGACTGTCACGCTCAAAGGGCAACCGTTTCAGCACCTTTTGTATCACTATCGGCTTGCGTTTAGTGGTTGGCAGTATGTGCAGGTCATCCAGGGTGGAGAGAGCTTTGTGGGCTTGTCCCAAGGTTTGCAGAATGCCTTGTTTGCCTGTGGGGGAGTGCCAGGGCAACATCGTACTGATAGTCTCAGTGCGGCGTATCGGAATACGGGCGGACGCAATCCCCAATTGACGCAGATGTATGCCGCGATCTGCGACCATTATCGACTGCAACCGACACGGAATAACCCAGGCGTGGCACATGAAAATGGCTCGATTGAAGCGTCGCATGGCTATTTCAAACGTCGCTTGTGTCAAGCGTTGTATGGTCGCGGCAGCTTTGATTTTGAGACCGTGGCTCAGTATCAAGCGTTCATCGCGGCGGTCATTGCGAAACTCAATGCCAAATGCCAACAAAAATTTGAGACTGAGCAATTAACTCTGCAAGCGTTGCCCCAATACCGCACGGCTGATTATGAAGTCCTCAGCAGTCGCGTCAGTGCCCATAGCACTATCAGTGTGCGCTGCATCCTTTATAGTGTGCCCGCTCGCTTAATTGGGCAGCAACTGACGCTCCATCTTTATCATGACCGGATTGTGGGGTTCGTGGGCACCACCCAAGTCGTCGAACTTCCTCGACTCCATGTGCATGGCAGTGCGGCGATTCGGCGCGCCCGTTGCATCAACTATCGTCATGTCGTCGAAAGCTTACGCCGCAAGCCGAGAGCCTTTCTGTATTGCCAGTGGCAAGAGGACTTGCTCCCGGATGCAGACTGGCGCGAGCTTTGGCTGCAACTGAAAAGCACCACTGACCCCGATACGGCGGCGCGTTGGCTGGTGGAAGCGCTCTATGAGCCCATTTGACATCTTTTAGAATGGTGAAAGAAGGCATCTACAACTTTCTTATCTAGTCGTTATGGCCTATTCCAGTAGTCTCACTGATGCCGAATGGGCAATACTTGAACCGCTATTGCCGCAACTCTTACCCCAGAAGAAACAGACACGACCTTGTGATTGGACGAAACGGGCGATCATTGATGGGATCCTCTACCAGCTGAAGAATGGTTGCAATTGGGTAGACTTGCCCAAAGACTTGCCGCCCTACTCCACCGTCTACTGGCACTACAAGCAGTGGCGAGCGGCCGGTGTCATCGAGCAACTGATGAGCACATTACATGCACAAGTGCGGGAGCAGGTGCAAAAAAAGCCTCGTTGGACAACGTTAATCATCATTGACTCCCAAGCGGTAAAGAATACTTGCAATGCGAGTGTGGACTCGAAGGGCTTTTGTTTTTACAAAGCGACGAATGGGATTAAGCGGCATCTCGCTGTTGACACACTGGGCTTTCCCTTCTTCACGCACTGCACCAAAGCCAGTGTTTCTGATGATGCGGGCTTGATTGAGATGCTGACGCTCAACCTCGCCTATTTTCAAGCCAAACCTGTCAATTTGCCCAAGACCACGATCCTGCTCGATCATGGTTATCACATTGACACTTTGATTGCGGCGTTAGAGCAAGTTTATCCGGCGATGATGACGAAAATCCGGTTTGAATTGTCCACGAAACCCTCGACGCAAGAGAAGGCAGCACAAGGCAAAACTGGCTTTGTGCCAGCAGTAGCTCGCTGGGTCATCGAACGCTCAAATGCCTGGATGGAGCGCTGTAAGAGCCTGGTGAAGAACTTTGAACGAACCTTGGTGAATGCTACGACTAAGATCAATCTTTGCTTTGTCAGATTAATGCTGAAGCGGCTTGCAACCGCTTCTTGAGATCTCAAACGGGTTCTATAGAGCAAATGAGCGATGCAAAAAGAACTTGATTTGAGCCAAGCAAATGTCCAATCTGCGCCTACCAGTCCAGCGATCGTGGCGATCGCCCATCGCGTTAAACCGGGTTGTGAAGTGGAGTTTGAAGCCGCTGTCCGGGGTGTGACCTTAGCTGACACTGACTTGAAAATCCTCCATCGTTAAGCTGCTGCTGAAGCCTCTTGGGGTTGCACAGAGACTTGATAGCCCAGTGTTTCTAGCCGTTTGACTAAGCGTTTGGCAGTGGCTTCAGGACGTTGCTGGTCAAAATACTGTGCTCCCAGTTCGCGATAGGGTTCTTGTCGTTGGATGATGTGATAAGCAATGACCAGAATGGAATGTGCAACCGCCATCGTTGCCCGTTTCTTCCCCCGTCGAGTGGCAATCCGCCGATACTGAGCGGCTAAATAGGTGCGGGAGCGTGAAGCAACATGGGCCGACTGCATTAAGCCCGAGCGGAGCGTCTGATTGCCTTTGCGCGTCTTGCCAGCAAGCCGTTTCCCCGCGCTTTCATAGTTCCCTGGGGCTAACCCTGCCCGGGTGCATCTAACGGTTAGGGGAGTGGAGGGTAGGCGATAGAGAGTGATTAGCAAACAACGGATCAAAGCGTCCATTCACCCAAGCTAAACGTAGATGGAGCAGATGATTAAAGCCGGGTTCACTCCAACGCATGCCAGTGCCCTTAAACCGTTGCGTGATTAACCACTTGCAAGCACTCTCTACCATACCGGAACCAATCGGGAACCCTAACTTTTTGAATTGACGATACTGGAGGTGGGGCAGATGGGTGCTGAGATACTGCTGCACTCGCTGCAATGTCGGTTTGGCCGTTGCGGGGGTGGAGCGATACTTCAAGAGATGCCCCAATTCTCGGATCGTCGGACGGACATAACCGTGCCGCAATTGCCGGCGCAGTCGCTCAAACCATTGCTGGGGCGTGCGGGTGGAAATGGTTTGACCATAAGCTTCAGCGGCTTGCCAGAGGTGCTGCGTGGCATGATAGAAATCCAAAATACCAATGGCGAGTTGGGCAAAACTTTGTTCAAATAAGCGCCACAGGCCGGGTGCGCCATCACTAATCCAAACGACTTGTGGCGCAGTCGTGATGCTTTGACTGTTAGATGACAATGAGGATGACGGATGCACGACAGCTACAAGTCGGGTTGCTTCGAGTTTTGCAGCACGATCGCCACCAGACTCATAGGCTGCGTGCGCCAAACAGAGGCTTGAAAAAGACACTAGAGGATCGCCCTATGGAGGCAAGCCTTGAGTGTCTGGGAAAAGCATTGAACCTTATCAAGTCAGAGTGTACATGAAGGCACGAGAAATCGGTTTAACCCAAACCGACGCAGCTTATATTGCCGAATTTTCAGAACGCACGGGACAACGCATTGAGGCGGAAGACTACCAACCCAACCGGGGACGGGTACGGGACTGGCGCACCTGCGCTGACCCGTTAGCCGCGGTGTGGGAAAGTGAGTTAGAGCCCATGTTGCGGCAAGCACCGAAGCTCAAGCCGATGACGTTGTTTGAGTACTTGCAAGACCAATACCCCGGCAAGTATGGGCAGGTACTGCGAACCTTGCAACGGCGTGTGCAAGCGTGGAAAGCGCTACACGGACCGGCCCCAGAAGTGATGTTCGAGTTACGGCATGAACCGGGGATGATGGGATTTTCTGACTTCACCGAGTTGAAGGGAATCACCGTCACCATTAACGGCAACCCGTTTGAGCATTTAATTTATCACTATCGCCTTGCTTACAGCGGTTGGCAGTACGCTCAAATCATCCAGGGGGCGAGAGTTTCATCGCCCTGTCCGAGGGCTTGCAGAATGCCCTGTTTGCCTGTGGTGGTGTGCCCAAGCAGCATCGTACCGACAGTCTGAGTGCCGCTTATCGCAACCTCGGTGGCAAGCAGAAGCCGTTAACCCGGTTGTATGACGACTTGTGCCACCACTATCAGATGCAACCAACGCGCAACAACACGGGCATTGCTCACGAAAACGGGTCGATTGAAGCATCCCACGGACACCTCAAGAACCGAATTGAGCAAGCTTTGTATCTGCGCGGCAACTTCGATTTTGCTAGTGTTGCCGAGTATGGAACCTTCATCGACCAAGCCGCTCATCGACTCAACGCCCAGCACACCGAGAAGTTTGTCGTCGAACAAGCGTCTCTGCAACCCTTGCCGCCCCAGCGAGTGGCAGACTATGAAGTGCTGACTGCCAAAGTCAGTTGTCGCAGCACCATTGATGTGCGCTGTGTGTTGTACACCGTTCCGGCACGTCTGATTGGACGACCACTCGAACTGCATCTGTATCATGACCGGATTGTGGGGTACCTGAATCATCAGCCCGTCGTGCAACTACCGCGCATCCGAGTCGTCGGTACGGACAAACGCCGTGCTCGCTGCATCAATTACCGACATGTGATTGAAGGGCTGCGCCGCAAGCCCAAAGCTTTTCTCTACTGCACCTGGCAGCAAGAGTTGCTGCCGAATGACTTGTGGCGGGACTTATGGCAGCAGTTGAAAGTCCGGGTTGAGCTTGACAGTGCGGCGGTTCTCATCGTCGAGGCGCTTTACATAGCGGCAAGGCAAGACAAAGAACAGACCGTGGCCCAGTACCTGCAAACACAGTTGGAGACAAACACTTTGACCTTGGTCGCGCTCCGCCACCAGTTTGGCTTGCTCCACCGGGCAGGAGTGCCCAAATTGCACATCGAACAACATGAACTCTCCTCTTATGACCAACTCCTCTCCACCAGCCGTGTCACCGAGTCCTTACCAAAGCCTGAGTCTGCACCTCAAGCAACTGCAACTCTCCCACATGCTGACCCACTGGGAGAGCCTCGAGCATCAAGCCATGCAAGAGCGTTGGTCGTACGCTCAATTCTTGCTAGCTCTTTGCGAATTGGAGGCACAACGACGCTGGAGTGTGCGCCTGCAACGAGCGCTCAGCGAAGCCCAACTACCCAACGCAAAAACTCTTGCCAATTTTGATTTTTCGCACTGTCCAACGTTCAATCCTGCACCCTTGATGCAGCTGGTAGATGACCCAGGTTGGTTAGGACGTACCGAGAATCTGTTGCTCTTTGGCGCAAGCGGTGTGGGCAAAACCCATCTGGCAGCGGGTGTCGCACGTCGGATGGTCGAGTTGGGCAAACGAGTCAAGTTCTTTTCCGCTATCGCCCTCGTGCAACAGCTACAGCAAGCCAAACTGCAATTGCAACTGCAAGCGGCACTCAAAAAACTCGACCGCTTTGACTTACTGATCCTCGATGACGTGGGCTATGTCAAAAAGTCGGAAGCCGAAACCTCGGTGCTGTTTGAGTTGATTGCCCATCGCTATGAGCGTCGGAGTTTATTAATCACTGCCAACCAACCCTTCAGTCAATGGGATACCATCTTCACCGACTCGATGATGACGGTGGCTGCCGTTGACCGTTTGGTGCATCATGCCCTGATTGTGGAGATTGTGACCGAAAGCTACCGCAAACAGTCGGCAGTCGCGAAGTCAGCCATCACAACGCAGGCAAAAACTGAGGCTCAAGCAAGCTTGCGATCCTAGTTGTCACTGCGATCTTAGTTGTCATTTCGATCTTAGTTGTCGCCAGTAATTTTGCACGGTAAACCACCGGCGGCATTGCTGTTGATTCTTTTTGCTTTGCTAGCTGACTTCAATGTCAACTTGTCTTCGCACTCATTGTGTTACCCATCACCACGTTGCTCAAAGTCTTAAAGTCGCCTTTCTAGCTGTCGTTTATTGGTATGTAGTTGACATTTGATAGCTTTGACGGACTGCCTCCAGTTGCAACCGGGTTTGCAGGGCATCAATCCCTCCAAGCACTGCCACGAGGCGTCGTTGCTGCAAGCGCGTGTGCCGCTTCCCGGTGCGAGTGCAAACCTGTTTGAGGCGGGCAAGCACAGCGATCTTGACTTCTCGAAAGCGAATTTTGCCCCTGGCAGTGCCCGGAACTGGGCGAAAGGGGACACTCACACCATCAGCGGCAAGCACCAGCGGTAACGCTGCTAGAACCGGGTCTAGTGGCTCAGGCCGGGGTTCAATCCCCTTTGCCAGTTGCTCCAGTTCCTGGTCTAGTTGATGCTGCGCTTGTCGTCCAAACTGCTGTACCCATTGCCAAACACTATCGTCACGGAGGCGAACACCACACAATTGCCCCAACAAGTGCACCGCCAACTCAAACGGCAAAAATACGGCAAGTAAACAGCCCAACCGCACCAATTCCGTCGAGGTCTGTTGGTAAGCTGTAAGGCCAAGCCGTGCATCAAATGGGGCGCAATGACTCCTAGCACAGCGATTTGGACACCGTCCAACCCGTCGTTGCCACGCTACCCATCCGACTAAGGTCAGCATCCGGCGGCGCACAAAACCCTTACTTTCTAAACGACGACCGCACTTGCTACAATGCCCCCACACCTGCGCCTGCTTGGCACGTTCATTCAATTGGTGTTCGACAAGAGTCTTGGCAAACCATAAGCCGATTTCCCATGCCGTTAAAACCAGACTGGCAAGCGTGATACTCGTTTGCAGCTTGTCATAAAGCGGTTGTAACCCAGGGGTATCGAGTGCAGCAGAGGGGTGGGGCGTTAGCATGGAAGTAGAAAAGTTTATTGTTTCGGTGTGCTTAGTAGGGCGCACCTTTTTTTTCCTCTTCTATTCTCCCTAATCTTCTTTAGAGTCCCCCAACCGCCAGATGTGCCCACCCTGCCCACGCTGCTAAATGAGCGGCACTCGGAAAGCGGCTCATATCGACGCCAATTTCTGACACCAGCATCTCTGCGGTTTGTCTGCCGACACCCGGAATCGTGTCCAATAGTTCGATCACGGCTGTAAACGGCTGGCAGTACTTGAGCACTTCGTCATCAAAGCGTGCAATGGTTTGCTCAAGATTGTCGAGTTGGCAGAGAAGTTCTGCCAGGATAAACCGTTGATGCGGTTGTACCCGTCCTTCCAGTGCTTCCACTAATTGATCACGCTTGTTACACAGCCGCCCTTGGGCTAAGTCTGCCATGACCACTGGGTCGGTCTCGCCTGCGACAATAGCGTTGAGCATGGCACGTCCAGAGACGCCCATCACATCGGATGCCACTGATGCCAGTTTGATATTGGCTCCTTCCAGCACCTTCTGGATGCGGTTGACCAAATTGACCCGCTCCCGAATAAAGCTGGTCCGATGCCGCGTCAAGTCTCGCAGTTGCCGTTGCGGCAGCGGCGGAATGAAACTGGGACGTAACAGTCCGTGTTGGAGCAGTTCCGCAATCCATTGCGCATCTTTGACATCCGTCTTGCGTCCTGGCACCGCCTTGATATGTTGAGCATTGACCAGCATCACCTCAAAGTTGGCTTCGAGGATGTTGAAGATGGGCTTCCAATATTCTCCAGTGCTCTCCATCGCCACATGGGTACAACCGTGAGTGGCTAACCAATCGGAAAGTTCCAGCAGGTGTCGAGTCATCGTTGTAAAGGTGCGGATTTCTCGCTGCCATCCGCCTTTGCTTCCAGGCGTGATCACACAGGCAACGACGGTCTTTTTGTGCACGTCTAAGCCAGCACAACGGGAGTGGATCGCTTCCATAGAGTCCTCCAGTGGTAGGTAAGACGACTGGCGTCGACACCGGATCGTCAAATTCTGACTTGCGTGCTTCCCAAGTAAGCCTGGGAGCGACAGTTTGTGGTGCTTGCAGGTGTCGGGGTCAGACTGTTGGACAGGCTCGGAGCACCAAGGATCCTCGACCTCATTGCCAGTCTTGGTGCCAAAGCTACCACTTTTTCATGCGTGCTGGTGGACGCAGTTCATGAGGGCTGTTGGCGAATTCAGAAAAGTCAAACTGCTAGAGGCTGAAGCTCCCGCTTGAAGCGAGATACACGGGTTTTGGCTAGAGGCACTCCATTGAACCAGGCATCTAAACGAATAAGGTTGAGGGCGATCGCAATGAAGACATGCTGTAGGTGAGTTTTTGCTAAGGCACTGCCAGGTAAAAGATCATCCCAACTTCAGTTTTGGGTTATAGAAAATATCAACAAACCATTTGCCCAGATTCAGTTGCTTGCCTTGCACCTCCAGGCAGGTTAAGCGTTGAAGCTGATTTTCCACCTCAGCCATCGCTTGTTTTGTGAGCTTAACCCCTGTTGGGTAAGACTGGGTGAGTAGTATGACGACGGGAGTGCGACCTTTCCACCGCATGGTTTGAGCGCACTGCAATACGGTTGTAATCTCATCGAGAATATCGCCGTTCCAGTGGTTTTCCAACACTCCCCAAGTGCGTTCAATGGGATTGTACTTACTGTGATAAGGCGGATAATAAGCCAAGCGTAGATTCAAGCCATAGCGTTGAGCAAACTCAACGACGCGCTTCATAAACTGAGTCCGCCTGGAATGATTCTCTGGACCATTATCCTGATTGAGGAGCAATGTCTTGACCTCACAAAAGCGCTGACGATGCACCTGCCACCAAGACTCCAGCACATCGACTATAAAATCACTGGTCACTTTCGAGGCGGTGAAGTAGAGAAATAACTCATCCCATTCCGGTAGCAAAATGCCGTAGGGTGTAAGGGTTGCTGTGGGCTTAAAGTCGTGGTCACACGCCTCCGTCTCCACGCGATTTTTACCCCTTCGGGAAAAAGGGCCCACCTTCACTGTCACTTTGGCATCTAATGACAGTCGTAAGATCGTTAGGTCAACTGCTGCTTGGTGGTTCACGCTTGCCAGTTGCTCAAAAATGGCATCGGTCAAGGCAATTTTTTTGAGGTTTTGTTTTCCCCACCTTGCTGGGATAGTAGCCCAACTGATTGAGGCGAGTGCGAATCGTTTCTTCACTCGGTAGTGCTTCTGGACTATAGCCGCATTGGCTAACCAGTTGACGGCGAACTTCCGCCGCACTCAAGCGGGTGTATAACCGATTGGTTTTGAACTTTGGGTCGGTTTGGCTTTGACTGTCTACAAGGCTTTTAATGTCTGCCAGCAAGTTGGGTAAACGGGCCTCGCTCAAGCGTCTGCCTCGCAGTGCAAACGCATCGACACAGACGATGCCACTCTCTACTTCTCGCTTCCCTTTGCGGATTAGTCCACGATTCCATCCCAAGGTTCTCTCCGCCAAGCGCTGTCCTCCTGGACCTAATTCCTCCACCGTTTGTGCCATAAATCGGCGACGTTCATGACCTTTAAGCCGCTCGGCTGTCTCTTGCACTAACGCCTTGAGGGAGTCTGTTAGTTCCAACATTGGTGAGTTTTCTAGGTTGAGGAGTTCCTTGCTTTACTATATCAACCTGGGATTATTTATTCTTTGGAAGTCCCTAAGTCAAAGGTCGGATAGCACTTGAAGTAGAAGTGCGATTCGTTGGAGATGAACCACGGTAGCCAGTCCGTAAATAACTCTCTCAGTCTGTTCTAAAGACTGAACTTCTCGAAGGATGAAGGTGCAAGTCCTTCTCCTGAAACTCACAGGTAACTCCTTAACTGCCCATGATGACCCGACTCGGAATTCGGGAGGTCAAAGCTGGGAACAGGGCTGAATCAGACGCTCATTGCAAGCGACACTGCGGCTAATGGGGAGTCCCACATGGTGAAACAGAGCCTAGAAAAGCAACTCATCAAGACACGGACGCAATCCTAAGTCCGAGGTCGTCAGAGATTAGTATCCCGCTGCATTTTTTCTACGATAGCAGCATGAGTCGGGGGTTCTGACAGTTGAAGTGGCTCCACCTACCTGGGACAACTATCTTTCGAGAGGAACGAATAAAAACGAATCTGAAGTCTGTGGGAGGTCGAACCTACGGTAATCCAGACGAGCGGAGCAATTCTTCAGATTCGGGTAGGACAAGGCGTAATTGCCTTGAGGCATTCAGAAAACACCAAACGGAGCAGAGCATGATTAGACGCAGGAGCAATCCCAGCGAATTATGGAGGAGCCTACCGTGGAAGAAATTCCGTCGTATCCTCTTTCGCCTGCAATGTCGCGTGTTCAAAGCCGTTACGAATGGAGACAAGCGGAAAGCGCGGTCTCTTCAGAAACTCATTCTGAACTCTCAAGCTGCGAAATTACTTGCGATTCGCCAAGTCACTCAGCTAAACGCGGGTAAGAAGACAGCGGGAGTTGACGGCAAATCGTCCCTTGATTTTAAGGAACGATTTGCACTGGAGGAAACCCTCAATCTCAACGTCAATCAGTGGAAACACAAGAAGCTTCGGGAAACTTCCATTCCCAAAAAGGATGGCACAACCCGAATGCTTAAAGTGCCCACTGTCGCAGATCGAGCTTGGCAATGCATAGCAAAATATGCGCTAGAACCCGCCCACGAAGCAACTTTCCACGCACGGAGCTATGGATTTAGAACAGGACGCTCGGCACATAACGCTCAGAAGTTCCTGTTTGACAACCTTCGCTCCACCTGCAACGGCCTCCAAAAACGAGTCATCGAACTGGATATCGAGCAATGCTTCGACCGGATTTCGCACACTACCATTATGGAAAACCTTGTCGCACCTACAGGGTTAAAGCTGGGTATCTACCGATGCCTAAAAGCTGGAACCAACGTAGGATTTCCAGAGCAAGGAACTCCGCAGGGCGGTTGTGCGAGTCCGTTACTTGCCAACATCGCTCTGAACGGCATAGAAGAAATCCATCAGAGCGTCAGGTATGCAGACGACATGGTGATCATCCTCAAGCCTCAAGACGATGCAGACGAGATCCTTGCACGAGTCAGTGAGTTTCTAGCAGCAAAAGGAATGCAGATTAGTGAAAAGAAGACCCGCCTTACCGCTACGACAGATGGCTTTGACTTCCTGGGTTGGCATTTTAAGGTGCAGAACAATGGAAAATTTAGATGTATCCCTTCAGTGGACAACTTCAAATCATTCCGTAAGAAGGTAAAAGCTATTGTCAATAGCAGTAACGATGGTGCTACGAATAAGGCTAAGAAATTAGCACCCGTAGTTAGAGGCTGGCGGAACTACCACCGCTATTGCAAAATGGATGGACAAAGACATTCGCTCTATTTCATCCAAAAACGAGCGTTTTCGGTATTTAACAAGGAAGCCAAACAGGACAGGCATAAAAGCAAGCAACTGCTCGATAAAGCCTTTCCTACTATCCCTTACTCCGAAAATAAGCATGTGAACGTCAAAGGAACTAAGTCTCCTTACGACGGCGATATCATCTACTGGAGCCAACGCGAAAGCAAGCTCTACGACGGTGAAACCTCTAAAGTCTTAAAACGGCAAAACTATTCTTGCGCTCACTGTGGACTCAAATTCATGGGTGAAGAAAGACTTCATCTACACCACAAGGATGGAAACCATTCAAATTGGTGCAAGCAGAATCTGGAAGCACTGCATGAGAGTTGCCACAATGATAAGCACGGGAGCAGGGCAAAAGCCTAGAATGTCGGGAGCCGGATGCACGGAAACGCGCACGTCCAGATCTAACTGGGAGGGGCGGGATTTAATTGTCCCCCTCGACCCAACCCAAGATGAAAAACAGCTTTTCTTGGGTACCAAGCAGGCGGGCTTTACGTCCACCACCAACGGCACGTTGCCGCGGTTGCTGCTGACGGGTTTGTTCATAAAGGTGGCTAAAAGTCTCCAGCAGTGCCTCAAAAGCTTTGCGGTTCAAGCCAGTTAGTGCTCGCAGCAACCGGTCTTGGTGCAATACGCGTTGGATGTCCAGCATGGTTTTGACCTATCACTGTGCTCTATTCTCACTTATTCCCCGACAAGTCTCTTGCTTAAAGGAATACAAACGATACAGATTGTTTGTCCTTAAAAAGTTTTTTCGATACAATTAGCCTTATATTCCTTCGATTCTATGTGCTACTTTTGTGGCGCTAAGTATATTTGATGGAACGACATTTGTAAGCCGACATGGCAACTATCGAACGGATTGAAGGCTATCTATCTGCTTCGTAAACAGCTCAGTCAGGATACTGATGACTGATCGCTTGCGTAGTTTGATATTCGCCTGAATTGACATCCCCGATTGCAGCAAAACGTCTCGTTGCTGCACCGATAAAGACTGGCGATCGAGCCGAATGCGGGCAGGGAAACTGTAAAAACGGCGAGTTTCTGTCGGGGGTAAGGCATCCGAGCCAATCCAAACAAGCTCTCCTTTGATATCGCCAAACTCACTGTAGGGAAAGGAATCGACCCGCACATCAACTTTCATACCTTGTTGCACAAACCCAATATCCTGATTGGTGATGAAGACTTCTGCTGTCAGAGAATCATCCGGAACCACCTTGAGTATAGGTTGGCTAGCTTGAGCCACAAAACCGGGCGATCGCGCTTGAAGATCAAAGATGACACCATCTGTAGGCGCGAGGAGTTCTTGATACTTTAGAGACACCTGAGCCTGACTCATATCGCTATCAATTTCAGCCAGACGCTTCTCGTTTTCTACGATCGCCTTATTCAACTGGTCATCAATTTCATCAATTTGCTTATCATTGTCTGCCAGTCGCATTCGTAAATCCCGCTCAGACTGGGCAGAAATGGTTTGCTGCTGTTCCTGTGATTGAGCAATGGCAAACTGTAAGCGTGAGGTTTCTTGGGCAAGTCGGGCAATTTCGGCTTTACGTGTGCCCACTTCCTGCACTTGCTTCAAATATTGCATCCGACCAATCGCCCCAGCGATCGCGAGCGGCTCCATGTCATTAAGAATTTTCTGGTTTACCGCTAACACCATTTTGGCATCCGTCAATTGAATCTGCGCCTGTTCGCGCTGACGTTCTAACTGATGGGTTTCAAATTGAGCCGCCTGCTGGCGAGAAATTAAATCTGCCCACCCCGCTTGAACGCGAGCAACTTCATCGGCACTCAACTCCCCACTTTGGATGGCACCATTGAGCTGTGCTCGGTACGTCCGATTTTCGGCAAGCAGAGCAAGGCGCTTTTTCGTCAACGCCGCGATCGAGGGTGGAATTTGAAGTTTGGCAAAGTTTGGATTGGTTAATGGATCTTCGCCCGCCATTTGTAGTTGGTAAAAGCGATTTTCCTGCATTAAGGTGGCTCGAATTTTGGTCAACGAAGCGATTTGAGCCTTGACCGCTGTAGCATCCAGGCTTAAGAGCCGCTCGCCCTTCTTCACCCGTTGTCCATCTTTCACATAGACCGCTTTTACAACTCCCGCGATCGGAGCCTGCACTTCTTTCACCGCCCCCTGTGGTTTAAGCTGCCCCTGGGTGGGAATGGCTTCTTCAAACTGCGCTAAGCAAGCCCAAGCAACAACAGCCGCAATGCTTCCCATCAAGCCCCACAGGATAGCTTTCGACCACAGGGGTGATTGTCGTAGCGAGACGGATTGAGTGTACTTGCCATAGTCACCCGAGGATTTTGACGGTACTGAAATCTCATCAGGCAATGGCGCGGGCAGCGCTGTTGCTACCGTTGTTGGTAAGGCTGTTGACCACTGAATGGGTTCAACCCATTCCATATTGAGCGTTGCTTGTCTCATAGCGTTATAACTGATTTTCTTGTTGTTGATAAAGGTAGCAGTAGCGTCCTTTGGCAGCGATCAACTCTTCATGGGTTCCCTGTTCGACGATCGCGCCCTGATCCAGCAGTAAAATGACATCGGCATGCTTAACGGTGCTGAGACGATGGGTGATAAAGAAGACCGTGCGACCGCGAAAAGCATCCGTGAGATTCAAACTTACCTGCCGTTCAGATTGATAATCAAGCGCACTGGTCGCTTCATCCAGAATCAGCAAGCGTGGGTTTTGGAGGACGGTACGGGCGATCGCAATGCGTTGTCGTTGCCCCCCCGATAAGCCTGCCCCCCCTTCGCCTACCTGAGTGTTGTAGCCATTGGGCAGCGTCATGATGAAATCGTGGGCGACTGCCACTTTCGCCGCTGCAATAATGTCTTCTGTCGTCGCTTCGGGATTGGTCAGTGCAATGTTGTCTTGCACCGTGCCATCAAAAAGCAGCGTATCTTGCAAGACCATACCAATTTGCTGTCGCAGCGAATAGAGCTCCACCTTAGAAATATCGTAACCATCAATGAGAATGCGTCCAGAATCAACCTCATATAAACGCGGTAACAGTTTGGTCATGGTGCTTTTGCCAGAACCACTCTGCCCCACAATGCCGACAAATTGTCCTGCCTGAAAGCGTTGGCTGATATTACTAAGCTGGGGTGGACTGTTGCGATTGAAGGAGAACGTGACATTTTCGTAGGTAACATGCCCCCGAACCTCTGGCATAGGGATGTTATGGCGATTTAAGGCGTCCGCTTCTGGCGTTGCATTGAGGATATCGCCAAGCCGTTCCAATGAAAGCGCTGTCTCTTGAAAGTTTTGCCACAGTTGAGTCAAGCGTAAAAGCGGACTGGTGACATACCCAGCGATAATGCGGAACGCAATCAGTTGCCCCAGGGTGAGTTGCCCTTGCAATACCAGGTAAGCACCTGCCCATAGCACCAATAAGCCAGATACTTGATTGAGAAAATTGCTCGTTGCGCCTGCTGCGGTAGAGGTAATTACAGTTTTAAAGCCAGCGTCTACATATCGGGCATATTGCTGCTGCCACTGCCAACGCGATCGCAGTTCAATATTCTGTGCCTTTACCGTTTGAATACCAGATAAAACTTCAATCAGAAAGGATTGAGTTTCGGCATTTCGTTCTGCCCTTTGGCGCAGTTGACGACGAATGGTGGGTGAAATGACCACGGTGAGCACTGTAAACAGGGGCACTGTCGCCAAAGCGACTAACGTCAGTACCCAACTGTAGAACGCCATAATGCCAATATAGACAACCGAAAAGACTGCATCCAGAACAACCGTTAGCGCCGTGCCCGTGAGAAATTGACGAATATTTTCCAGTTCATTGGCACGGGTGGAGAGTTCCCCCACGGGACGACGTTCAAAATACCGTAGAGGCAGGCGAAGCAGGTGATCAATAATCACACTGCTCAACGTGAGATCAATTCGATTGGTGGTGTCTACAAAGAGATAGGTTCTCAGGCTGGAAATGAGCCCTTCAAACGCAGACAAAATAATGACCAGAATGCCCAGTACATGCAGGGTGCTGACGCTGTTTTGGACAATAACTTTATCAATAATGAGTTGAGTCACCAGAGGGTTCGCCAACCCCAGAATTTGTACAACAAAGGAGGCGACTAACACTTGCAGTAAAACGCGGCGATACCGAACCAACGACGGGAGAAACCAGCGCAGGTTGAACGGCTGCTGAGCTGGTTGCGTCGCGGGTTTGAGCAATAAGGCTTGTCCTTTTTGACCCCACTGCTCCGCAAATTGAGCGGGTGTTTGGCGATAAAGTCCCGATTCTGGTATCGCCAAGACAAACTCTTTTTCACCAACTTCATACAGGATGGCGAAACTGTTTTGCCAACGGATGAGAGCGGGCACTGCTAAATGACTGATGGATTCTACGGGTACTGCCACAAGTTGAGCATTTAAACCACACAGTTCGGCGATCGCACCACACAGTTGCAGCGAGAGCGCTTGAGTCCGGTCAAGCTGATTGGTCAGCACCCGTTGCACAACTTCGCGTTTAAACGGCAGTTCCCAATAGCGAGAGAGCATTTGAAAGCAGGCGATCGTCGCGTCGATCGGATCTTGCCCCCGCACAAAGGGGTATTTGTGAGAACGCTTCTGCTGGGGCTCTCTGGCTGTTGCGTGCTTAGAGAAGCGATCGGGTGCATAGGGAAGGATGTCTTCAGCCAGCATTGATTCCGTTGCTCGCGTATCGGTTTGAGACAGTAGGTTTTGTAGCACAACTTCTGGGATGCCCACTAAACGAGCGATCGCAGCGCCTTCTACGCTCAAAGAAGATTGCCCATCTGGTTGTAGACGACTACCCACGGCAAAATCGGCGATGGTGCCACTGCTAACAAACCACACGCGATCAGCGTTCAAATGAACCAGCGCAGTTTTACCAGGCGGCAGGGTACGCACCACTGCATCGGCATGTAACCTGTTGACAAGCTCCAGTAAATTGTCTACGCCCGCCGCTTGCAGTAACGCTTCGCTATTAGCTTGCTGGCTCAAGGTCTTACTCAGCAACTCAAAGACTTCAATCAACGTACATTGATGGTTGAATGCTTGGGCAATGGCTGGCTCTCGCTGCAAAAGTGCTAAAAACTGCTCAGTCGGTAAGGTGATGCAGGTAGCTTCTGTAGACGCGATCGCGGTTTCGCACGGGATGTTTCGCAAGACCCCAACCCAACCGAAAATGGCACCTGGCTGCAATCGTTTAAGAGGTATAGCCTGCTGTGTATAAGGTTCATAGCCAATCAGCCGCACTTGCCCTTCGTAAAGGATTGAGATTTGATCTGGTAGTGTCTCTCGCACCAGCAAGACCTGCCCCAAACGATAGCGAAGCAGTTGGCAATGACTCACCAGGTCTGTGAGTGCCTGACTGGCTAGGAGGCTGAAAGGAAACGTGTCCGCCAGGAATGCTTGAATGTTGGTTTTGGTGTAAGTCATGGGCCAAAAATCACTAGGCAGTTGCAGGGACGGTTGAAGCATTCACAGGAGCATTGAGCGTTTGCAGTTGGTTTTCAAGCCATTGCTTAAATTGCTCGTTCAATAAACGCTGTCGCATTGCTTCATCCAACTCTGCTGGCATAAATTTTTCTAAACGCAAAAGCACAATCCATTTGTCGATTTGAGTTGGGGCACAGAGTTGACCCGGTCGGCTTCGCGTCAGCATTTTAGCCATCGTTGGATGAAGCGTGCTTAACGCAAGGGGACCAACCAGACCATTCGTTTGTGCTTCCGGCCCTTGGGAATATTCACGCGCCAATTCTGCAAAAGATTGCTCGCCTGCTTGAATGCGAAAGTAAAACTCTTGTGCCGCACCCATATCTTGAACACGCAGAAGCGAGTAGACAACTTTATCAAATTGCGCCTTGTGGTTGAAAAAATCAGCTTCGATCGTATCGCCCCACGTTACTTGTTTGAATTTTTCAATGCGTGCATAGCGAATAATGACGGTTTCTAACTGGTGAGATGTAAGACTGTAATGCGTCATCCACACCCGCAAATCGGTTTCTGAAGTAATCTGGTAGCGTTGACAAAATTGTTGGTAAGCACGGCTAATCTCTTCTGGCGTACACTCAATGTGTGCGATCGCTTGATCAATGAAGAGTTCTCGCTTTAATGATGGCAGCAAAAGGTAACTCGACAGCAGAGGGATGATCTCTGTAGCTGCGATCGATTGATTCCCGATGTGAAGCACATCCGTCATGATAGAGCAACACCGATGCTGAGTAGGGTGTCACAACTGGTTGTACAGCAGCGACTTAAAGACGTTGATTGCAGGCAGTGCATTGGCGAATTCAACGGCACGACATCTGCCGCGTTAAATCACCCTGTTTGCATCTGCTCAGAACTTAAAGACACAACATTGAGACAGTGCGATCGCACGTCACTCTAGACGCTAAAAACCACAATCGAACGGGTAGATCGTTCTGTCGGCTTATGAAATACCGAGTTAAAACTTGTACCAGGCAACCAATTGATGCGGGTAGAATGCAGTGTTGTAAGCGTTACAGACCCTCGATCGAGATGAGTATGAGCGTACAACGAAGCGAGCCAACCTGGTAAAAGCACCTATTCCTATAACAACCGATCACTGTGAATATTTTGTGAATGTGATGAGATCGTGGCAGAACTTATGGCTTCTTCACTTCATAGTAGTTTTCAATTTAGTACACACAGTTTTGTCAGAGTAAAAATGAAGTATCGGCTATCAAGTGTGGTAAATGCACATGAAAACGGCTTAAGCGGAAGAAAATCACAACCCACAGACACCAGTTGCTACAGTTGTACCTGACCAGAACGTTAAATTGCTGGTTGTAATGGTATTGGTTGATAACGTACCGCTTTCTACCGAAATTGGTCCGCCGAAGCTGTCATCCAGTGAGAGTGTGTCAATGGTATTGTTCAAGGGCTTTAAACAAGCGGTAGCACCGGACGCATTTGTGAACGCTTCCACATCGCCCAGCGTGTTTCCTGTAATGGTATTTGCTTGCAAAGCCGCTGCACTACTGGCGCTTCCATCGGTGTTGATGGACACACCTGCGAACCCGTTGCCTGTGATGGTAACTGAGTTCGTCAAAAGCCGCAGTTGCGATGTGCCATTGGCAGTTGTGAAGAGTCCGTAATTGGTATTGTTAGTGATGGCGCTGTTGAGTACTTGTGCGGTTAGCGTTGCCTGGTCAGAGGTTTGCAGGAAGACACCATCATCTTGATTTCCGGTGATGGTGCTATTGGTAAGATTGACCGTACCATTGGCGCGATCGCTCAACACAAACTGTGTCCCTTTAAGTTGGTTGTTAGCGATTGTGCTGTTATCGACATTGAATGTTCCTGTAGCGTTATTGGAGAGAAGCGTTGCAATACCGGAGGCTTGATTGCCAGATAGCGTATTGCCAGATAGGTTAAAGGTTACCTGCGTTGTCGCTTCTAAATCGATCGCCAGTCCATTCAACTGATTGCCCGTGATTGTATTGTTAGCCAGGTTAAACGAGCTGCTGCCAGTATCAAAGAGTTTGACATCAATGCCATCAGCAAGACCACTCGTCCCGCTGTTGTTAGCGATCGTGTTGTTGCTGATCGTGAAATTTCCTGTTGCGCCACTGCTGAGTGCAAGCTTCACACCATCGCCCTCTGTTGCCGTTGCGCCGTTATTTTCAATTTGGTTACGCGTTAGCAGCAGATCCACCTGCCCTTGATCATTGGCGAGTGAAAACCCTTCTCCCCCAGCCTGACGAATGGAATTATCCTGCACCGTCACGGTTCCCTGGACGTTATTGAGCAGAATCCCCTGGGCGGCTGTGTTGGCGATCGCATTGTCGCGCACAGTTACCGTAGTGATGTTGCTGCCTGTAATGCCGGGACCAGTAGCGGTCGCGATCGCAAAGCCAGAAAGAGTTGTACGATTTCCTAACGTGAGGGTTCCCTGCACTGTTGGTAACACACCCGCTCCGGATAGGGGTAATTGCAAATTGCCCAATTCTACTGTATCAATACGCTGCACAGGCCCAGTTGAAAGCACCTGCACATCATCAGGAATGGTGAACGCCGGAATGCCCGGATTGGTGCCAGATTGAACATACACAATATCGTTCGGTTGGGCGACAGCGAGCGCTTCTGCGACCGTTCCAGCGGGTTGTTCAAACGTGCCATTACCCGTACCAACACCCAGATTGACGTGCCGGAATTGCCAGGGCTGTCCCGTTGCTGGATTTGTGACAAACGTAGTGTCTTGAATGGTCGATGACTGTGTTTTTGTTTGAGTATCAATCACAATATTGGCATTGCGATTCACAGAATCTCCCAAACGTGCCAACAGTGGCTCCTTGAGCGCGTCGCGACCTGGACGGCTGGATGGCAATGACACACCCACAGTAAAGGCTACATTGGTACCAAAGGTATTGTCATTAGAAAGCGTCAATCCAAGTTGGAGGTTATCGGTGGGTCGCGCTTCCAGACGAGCACGCACACCGACTGTATCGTCGCCACCTGGCAAGCTAAAGTAATACAAACCACCGTAGCCACGCAGGTCGCCCGATCGCCCCAAACGAGCAATTTTGCCACCTGCTTCCACATCAAAGCCAGTGCCCGCTGCTTCAAACCGTTGGATAATTTGCTGTTGAATCGTGCGATTGATGGCGAGAAAATTGCTCTGGAAGAATGGATCTGAGATGGCTGTAACCGTGTTGCTGCTGCTTTCTGATGCCAGTTGGCGCGTATCCCCAACGGGTAAATAAACATTTGCCCGGGCGTCCCAGGTTTTACCTACCGTTTCTAAACCCAATCCAATCTGGTTAAACCCATTATTGCCCGTATCACGATGGTCAAACGCTAAATAACCACCATAAATGCGATCGCTCTTAGCATCAAAAAAACGGTGCCCCACAATTAAATTAGCACTTGGATTTGCACCCTCTGTTGAAAGCGAGAGTTGCCCTTCCACAAACGTAATGTTGCGTCCCGGCGTTTGCTTGATGGGAACAAAGCCATTCAAACTGCCAAAGGAATTAGAAACACCGACTCCATCACCAGCCGTAAAGGATGCTCCTACGCGCGGCAAAATGTTGGGTGGCGAAGCTGTTTGTGCTGTTGGAGGCGTTTGGGCAATAGTGGGAAGAGTTGGCGCAAGCGTGGATGGCGGTAATGGCTGTAAATCGCTGGCACGCTTTGAAACAGACATAGTAGTAGCTCGAACTGATGCCGTTACATCATCAGTTGAGGTAATAGGTTGTGATATTGTTTCAGGCTGTGCGATCGCAGGTAATGACGTAACTTGTTGGTCGATTGTGGTTGGTTGGCTTACAGCAATCGGCTCTTCGACGTGTATCGGAATTGTTTCTGGCTTGGATAAGGATGAAATGACAGCATGGGGGCTGGATGCGATCGACGATCGCTTGATGTCATCAGGCTGGTTTAAACGCGATGCAATTTGATTGAATTGCTCTGGATGACTCAGTTGAACTGCCTGAGTCGTTTCTAATGTGTGAGCAGAAAAGCGGGAGTTATAGCTTGTTTCTGATGTGATTGGGGCTGCATCATCACCGGATTCAACAGGTTGTTCGTTAGCTTGTGCTGCTTTGGTTGAAGCAAATTCTGACAATAGCAAACCCGCTGCACAAACGGTTAAACGGGTGATCTTTTTCGCAGACATATATTTAGAGAAGAGCTGTAGTCTTCACACAAATTCATTAATAAAATAATCGCTATAGATATGTTCTCTTCCGGATATTTTTAGGTTTCTATTTGTTAATTTATATCCAATAATTAAACTGATAAAATAGAAATAGTCTCTAAAGATTAGCTCTAGAAAAGTTTTAATTTCTTTAAATAATGCCCTTAAAGAATCAAGAAATAACGTTAAAACAGCAAACAGCTGAACAGAGGCTTGGCACTTAAACAGATTTTGTTTATTAGACCCAACCAAACCTACCGTTTAGATGCAGATTTATGGGAAATCGGTATTATTCCTGAGAAGTTGGTATCAGAAGTTATGCATTCATCCATGTTAAAGATATCAACGTTTAACTAGCGGTAGCGACCAATCCGCCATTCGCGTAAATGGTTTGTGCTGTAATCCATTTTGCGTCTGGAGACGAAAGAAAGCGTACTAGAGGGACAATATCTGCTGGTTCACCGATATCGCCATTGGTGCTCATGCTCTTCAACCAGGCAATATTTTCATCGCTTTCAGCAGGATAGAAGAAGAATGTCTTTAATGGTCCCGGAGCCACGCAATTCACAGTAATACCACGATGACCAATTTCCTTAGCCAGTGATTTGGTGAAATGCTCAACGGGACTTTTGCTGCCAGCGTAGCCACCGTAGGTTGGTGCTGTGACGGCAACAACGGTTGTAATCAGGTTGATAATGCGCCCCTGATCTGTCATACGCGTACTGGCTTCACGCATTAAGAAAAAGGGTATTTTAGCGTTGATTTTAAAGAGTTGATCAAATTCATCTTCAGTGAATTCAGCGATCGACTTGCGTACAATCATGCCCGCAGTGTTAACGAGAATATCCCATTGTCCAAAGGTTTCAAATGTGGCATCAACTAGCTTTTGGACATTGCTTACCTGCGTTAAATCAGCTTGATAGGTGATCGCTTTACCGCCCGATTCAGCGATACCTTGAGCTACTTTCTCTGCTTCGTCTTGCTTCGTTGCACTGTTGTAATGAATCACAACTTTCGCACCATCGGCTGCAAGGGCTTCTGCAAACAGCTTGCCCAGATTGGCAGATGCACCTGTGATGATGGCAACTTTTCCATTCAAACTATTTGACATACGTTCTCCTTGAGATCAGAGGTGATAAATCTTGAAGTGGTGTTTTGAAGCTAGTCCGACGTTTGCTTTGTGTTGTTAGTGCTAACTTTAACTACGGCGAAAGACGCAAATTTCTACTATTTAATCTGAAGAATGTGAATATTTTGTGAATGGCTTACGATCGCGCAGACTTTCAAAGTCGTTTGGAGAGATTACAGCTCCTCCAAACGACTTTTTTGGCTTGCTTAACGGTCAATTAGCATTGACCGACAGCTAAACAAAGGTGGTCTTTTCTTTCTGTTGCAGCAGAGCCGCATTCACGCCATCCAACTTTGCAACAACCTGATGCAGTGAGTTGTCAATGATCCAGGTTTGGCTACCCCGTTGTTGCAGCAGTACATCACTGAGGTTAACGCCGCTGCCCAAGGAAATTTTGTCTGTGCCGACCTCAAAATCACGCACCGTTTTAATGCCTTGTCCGCGCGTTAGGGCAAATGTATCTGCACCCGCACCACCTGTCAACACATCATTACCACTACCACCATCAAGCCAGTCAGCGCCCGCATCACCAAACAGTTGGTCATCTCCCACGCCACCATACAGCGTGTCGTTACCATCACCGCCCCAGAGTTGGTCGTTACCCGCATCGCCATACAACGTGTCGTTACTCCCATGCCCCCAGAGGCGATCGTTGCCATCACCACCATAGAGTTGATCCGGTCCAGCACCGCCTGTAATCAGGTCTTGCCCTCCCAAACCATAAATCTGGTTAGAGGCTGACGTACCGACCAGGGTTTCAGACAGATCAGTGCCATTGAGCGTCGTGGATGACGGTGTACTAGGTGTAAAGGGTTGGAGCGTGAGGGTAAAGGTATCCTTGACGCTGCCACCCTTACCATCTGAAGCGGTCAAGTCGATGGTTAGAGGGCTTGTGACACTGGTTGGCGTACCGCTAAAGGTACGGGTCGTCGGATTAAAGGTCAACCAGCTTGGTAAACTGCTACCGTCCGCTAAGGTTGCTTGCAAACTGAGTGGATCACCATCGGGATCAGCAAAGGTGTTGGCATTAACCGTATAGCTGAAGGGGTTTGCTTCGGTGGCTGTCAGGTCGGGAACAGTATTGCTGGTGTTGAGGGTAGGAGATTGATTGGGCGCAGCCGTTACGGTGAGGTTGAACGAATCCTTGCTGCTGCCGCCGTTGCCATCGGAAGCGGTGAGGTCGATCGCGACTGTACCTGCATTGGCATTGCTTGGCGTGCCGCTGAAGGTGCGTGTTGTGGGATCAAAGGTAAGCCAGCCCGGTAACTTGCTACCATCCGCTAAGGTTGCTTGATAGGTCAGCGCATCGCCGTCTGGATCAACAAAGGTACCAGCCGCAACCGTGTAGCTAAAGGGTGCTTTCCCGGTTGCAGAGAGGTCGGCGATCTGTGTTGCGATTGTTGGCGCAGCGTTGCTTCCAGTGGCACGATCGTCATTTTGAATTGTGCCAGTAGCTGTCGTCGTGGTCAGAGTCGCGCCGCCCGTGGGATTAGCCAGCGTTACCGTAAAGCCTTCATCGGGTTCAACGGTGGTATCGCCAGTGGCATTGATGGTAATGACCTTGCTGGTTTCACCTGCCGCAAACGTTACCGTACCAGTGGGTAGAGTGCCGCCAAAATCGTTGGCATCGGCTGGCTTTGCGCCACTACCCGTTACAGCATACTCCACGCTTGTTGCAACCGTTGTATCGCCACTGCGGGTAACACTGAAGGTAAAAGGTGTCGTACCGCTGTCGCTTTCGGGTCGAATCGCATCTATACCCGCGATCGCTAGCGTCGTCGGAGTGTCTGTTTCGTTATCGGCGATCGTTACCGTTGCTGTTTCAGTTTCAGATGCGCCCAGTTTATAAATTCGTCCTGATAGTAGGGTTAAACTAACGGTTTCATTGCCCTCCACCAAAGCATCATCCGTTGGCGTAACGGTTACAGTGGCGGATGCCGCTCCTGCTGGAATCGTGACGCTCTTTTTGATGGCACTATAGTCAGTGCCATTGGTTGCCGTTCCTCCAACAGTGAAATCGACCGTTAACGGATCGGTAGTACTGCCTGTCCGTGTTACCGTGAATTGACCGGAATTTGCACCCGTTTCTGCGGCATTGGCATCAGTTGCCGCGATTGTGACAATTGGTTTGTTATCGTCATTCCGAATTGTTGCGCCAGCCGATCTGGTTGTGAAGGTGGCTCCTCCAGTTGCGCCGGAGAGGGTGACGACGAAGCCCTCATCCACTTCATTCAGCAAATCTCCGTTCACATTGATGGTGAGTTCTTTGCTGGTTTCGTTGGGCAGAAAAGTAATTTTTCCACTGGGCAGCGCACCACCTACGAAGTCCTCACCAGTAGCGGGGCTTGCGCCACTTCCAGTAACGGTATAGTTGACGTCTGTTGTACCGGAAAGATCACCACTGCGTAGCACGGTAAATTTATAAGGAGTTGAGGCATCGCCTTCCAACTGCCAACCATTTAGAATGGCGATTTCGAGAGTGGCAGAGTCATCGTTTTGAATGAGTCCTTTAGCGGTTGCGGTGGCGATCGCGGCTCCTGCCGATGGATTAGATAGGGTTACGGTAAAGCCCTGGTCGGGTTCTGCTGTGGCATCTCCCTGCACATTAAGCGTGAGGGTTTTGCTGGTTTCATTGGCAGCAAAATTGATGGTTCCGGTGGGCAATACCCCACCCGCAAAATCCGCGCCATTCGCAAAACTAGCCCCACTGCCTGTAACGGCATAATCCACAGTCACAGCACTAGTGGTGTTGCCTGTGCGGGTAACGGTGAACGTAAAAGGGGTTGTACCCGTATTGCCTTCAGGATTAACGCTGTCGGCTGCGGCAATGAAGAGTGTAGCAGGCGTGAGAGTTGGTGTACCTGTATATTCGTAAGCACCAATATCTGTTTGCACGCCATTGATACCGTCCCCATCGCGACGCGTAGTTCCCTTTGTATCCGTACCCACAGCACTGCCAAAATCGGTGGAACCGGCATCAATAGCAGGACTACCTGCCTGAAGTGCAAAATTGCCATTTTCCGGGTCAACAAATTTGGGATCTTGTCCCACAATATTCTGTAATCCAGCATTCAACACATTGACGGCTTCGGCATTAGCGGCTGCTGGTTCCACATAGGCGGAGCCGCCACCTAAGGCGGCATTAGGTGGACTCGCTGACTGAAAAGCGATCGAAGAATTGTAAGCAAGGTTGCGATCGAACACAACATTCGTGGAACTCGTAATCAGGTTGGCACGACGACCATCCCGTGCTGACGTAATGTTGTTTTCGACCCGAATGTTATTGGCACCAGCCGTGATAATCTCACCGTTGAGATCGGGGTTGCGAGAGTTGTGATACAGCGTGTTGTTAACAACGTCAGCATTTTCAGATTGAAAGACGTTAATGCCAAAACCACCATTGTTGTAAACCGTGTTATTTGCGACCAGAAACTTGCCTTGATAGGGCTGCCCTTGCACTCCCGAACTTGCCTGTGTGTTACGGTTATCGTCGAGGATAATGCCGTGCCCTTCGGTGATTCTGCCTGCATCCACCCACGGAATTAAACTCTGATTATCGTAAACCACATTGTTTCGCACAATCATCTTGTAGTCAGTGGTGTTGCTGTCAGAATCCCGACTATGCAAGATGCTGATGGCACTGGCACCGATATTGGTGTACCAGGCAGTCTCCGAAATCGTGTTGTTCTCAATGGTGACATAATCAGCCATATTGCTACCAATGCCGCCACCTGAGAACTTAGTCACGGTATTATTGCGGATGGTGATATGGTTAGAAAAAAGTACAGGATTACCATCGCTGTCGTAAGTTGGAGCGATCGCAATGCCGCTGTTTCGAGTCAGAGGATCGTTGCTGTTATATTTTTGTGCTTCGGCGTAGTCTAATGTGATTTTGTCCTTCGCACCAATCAGCGTCAGCCCTTCGATGGTGACATAGGAAGAACCAGAGACAATCACCGCATAGGAACCATCTGAGTTAATGACAGGTTTGGCTCCCGGATAGGCTTTAAAGGTAATGGGTTGCGTTTCTGTACCCTGCTTATCGCGAATCAGGAGCACCGTTTTGCCAGGGTTCTCATAAGTGCCATCCATCACCAGCACCGTATCCCCTGCCTGCACCAGGTTTGCCGCTTTTTGCAGGGTACGAAAGGCTCCACCTTCGCTCAAACCATTGTTCTTATCGTCCCCGGCTCCAGAAACGTAGTAGATCTTGCCACCAACTGCCGCCGCATCCTCATTTTGAATCGTGCCTGTCGCCGCTGCTGCTGTAAGTGTGGCTCCACCAGTGGGGTTAGAGAGCGTCACAGCAAACCCCTCGTCCGGTTCCACTGTGGTATCGCCACTGACATTCACCGTGATGACTTTGCTGGTATCGCCCGCCGCAAAGTTCACGGTACCCGTAGGCAAGGTGCCGCCAAAGTCAGCCGCATTGGCACCATTCGCACCGCTGCCCGTCACGTCATAATCCACACTTGTTGCACCAGCGATATCGCCGCTGCGAGTCACGGTGAAGGTATAGGGAGTGTTGCCAGTGTTGCCTTCTGCTTTAGTGGCATTGGTGGCCGAGATCGCTAGCGTCGTTGGAGTCGCGGCAATATCATCATCACGGATAGTTCCTGTATCTCTGGCATTGGTGATCGTACCGCCTCCACTTGGATTTGAGAGGATGGCAAAAAAGGTTTCATCGGCTTCGCCTGTGGTGTCACCGCTCACGTTAATGGTGATCACTTTACTGGTCTCACCCGCGGCAAAGTTCACAGTACCCGTCGGAAATGCTCCGCCAAAATCGGAGGCACCAGCAGGGTAAGAGCCTGCATTCGCCACTCGATAATCGACACTGGCAGCAATATCAGTCTTGCCACTCCGCGTTACGGTGAAGGTAAAGGGGGTTGTGCCTGTGTTTCCCTCGGCTTTATCGGCATTGGTCGCCGCGATCGCAAACGCCGGAACGAGCGAAGACACATCATCATTCAATAAATAGCCAGCCGCATCGGCAGTGGTGATTGTACCGCTTCCACTGGCATTTGAAAGGGAGACAAGGAACGCTTCGTCCGGTTCAAGGGTTGTATCTGCGAGCGCATCGATCGTGAACGTTTTCGTGGTTTCATTCGGCGCGAACTTGACCGTACCGGATGGAAGCGTCCCACCAAAATCGGCAGCATCGACTGGATTGTCAGTAAACCCTCTCACCCTATAATCAACCGTAGTGGTGCCTGTTGTATCACCAGTCCGGGTTACGGTAAAGGTATAAGGAGTCGTACCACCAGTACCTTCAGCTTTGTAATTACCTGTTCCGGCGATCGACAGGGTAGCCGAGTCCTCATTAAGAATTTTGCCTGCCGCTGTGGCTGTGTTGATAAAGGCATTTGCTGATGGGTTGGTAAGCGTGACGGTAAAGCCCTCATCCGGTTCAGCCGTGGCATCACCAGTCACATTTACGGTAATCACCTTGCTGGTTTCGCCAGCAGCGAAATTCACAGTACCTGTCGGCAACGTTCCACCAAAATCGGCAGCATTCGCGGCTTTCCCACTACTGCCTGTAACAGCGTAATTCACGCTGGTCGTACCACTTGTATTGCCAATGCGAGTCACTGTAAAGGTAAAGGGTGTGGAACCTGTGTTGCCCTCAGCTTTGGTGGCATCTGTAGGGGCAATAAAGAGATTGCTGGCTGTCAATACGGCTGGACCTGTGTATTCATAAGCGCCCAGATCTGGCTGAGCACCATTGATTCCATCGCCATCACGACGAGTAGCACCCAGGATATCGGTGGAAACCACACTATTGAAGAGTGTTGAACCGGAGTCGATCGCCGCACTACCTGCTTTCAACGCAAAATTAGCGCCCGCTGCATTGATAAACTGTGGATCTTGACCCACAATATTGTTTAACCCTGTGACATTTGGGTTATCAGAGGCTTTGAAATTGCCGTTGTAAGCGAGGTTGCGATCGAAGACAACATTCTTGCTTGTGTTATTGATTGAATTGGCATTACCACCAGTTCTCGCATAGAGAATGTTGTTGTAGGCACGTACGTTTTGTGCCTCATTAATTGCAATGTTTCCAGCGTCAGTCAAAACACTTCCATTCTGATAGGTTGTGTTATTGACTAAATCCACAGGAGCTTCGCTTTTATAGATTTGAATGCCTGCCCCACCGTTGTTATAAGCAACGTTATCGGCGAACAAAATCTTGCCCTTATAAGCATTGCCAACAGCATCATAGGCGGTGTCGATCATGATGCCGTGACCTTCAGTGATCTCGCCGTTGGGAAGTTGATTCCACGGAACCTTCTGCACGTTGTCGTAAGAAATATTCCCCCGCATAATCACTTTGTAGTCAGTTGTGTTGTTGTCTGAGTTCCAAAGTCGCAGGTTACTAATCCCTTGTGTGCCGTAGGGCGAATAGTAGGAGTTGCCAGAGACAACATTGTTCTCAAAGAGCAGGTAATCAGCCTCAGTCGTACCAATTCCCCCCCCAGGGAAATTAGTCACCGTGTTGTTCCGAAGGGTGATGTGCGTGGAATGAATTTTCTCTGCTTCGGTGCCATTTGGCCCATTTTGAAAAGTGGCAAAAATACCATTACCAGAGGTTGCCGGATTGTTGAGATTAAACCGTTGAGAAAGCGCGTAGTCCAGGGTTATTTCATCCCGTGCGCCCTTTAAAGTCAACCCTTCAATGACGACATAGGAAGACCCTGTAATGCCAATGGCGTTCCAGTTATTCCCGTGTGCCTGTAAGACGGGTGTTGCCCCAGGGTAAGCTTTGATGGTCGTGGGATTTGCTGCCGTCCCTTGCAATCCGTTGAGGGTAATGATGTTACTACTGGGCGCTAAATTTTCGTAAGTACCGTTCATTACCAGTACGGTATCTCCTGCTTTCAGCACTTTTCGGACTTGATTGAAGGTGCGAAAGGCTTGCGATTCATTAGAACCGTCGTTGCTATCGTTTCCGGTTCCAGAAATGTAGTAAGTAGCCATGAATGAAGTCCTGATCCGCCTGGTGTGCGTGTGTAGTGTTCTAAGTGGATGTATGAACGACTGTCTCAGTGAGTGACTGAGGACTAAGCATCGCCATCAAAACGTTTAACTGTCAAAAGGAACGCATTATCCGCCCAATTGGATAAGCTGGGGCAAAGTGACCCATGAACCTTCCGCCCGACAGTAATGAGGGGTTGCTTGAGGGTTCTAATGGCATAACTCAGCCTCTAGAAGGGCACAAAGGTCTTGCGTGTACTATTTGGCGTCAATAATCTCCTTGCTCCTCTTACAGAGGAAACAAATTGCCTTTGCAGGAAGGCTTAAGTTCTGTAAGCATACAAAAGATGGGGCATCTGAATCAGTCTGAGCTTCTGAAGACAGCCCCTAAGGGGCGATCGCAGGTTCTAATCCCTGAGCAGTCAAGTGTGAATGGGTAGATCGTAACGAGCAATCTGTGACCTACTGAGTGTGATTGATATGCTGCGCCAAGCTGTAGGCAAACCATTGAGGCGGGTAGAATGCAGAATTTGAAAGCTTGGTTAGCATGACGGCACTGAAAGCCGACTGTATGGTTAATTGCTCGTGCTTAGTGATACACCTTTGCTCTGATCAAACCTTAGGACTGTGAATATTTTGTGAATCCGCTGCGATCGTCAGGCATCCACACGAGTTCTTTATCTTCGGACGATCGTGTCCGTAAATCCACTCAGCAAAGGCAAAAAAAGAGAAACTAAGTACTGGACATCATTAAGCTGAGGATAGTTTCGGAAGTGGGGGGGTGGAAACCCCTGCCTGGGGGCAACGCCCGCAAACCCCTTTTCAACCATTCATTACGGCTACCTACTTAGCTGATCACACCGATCCAAGTTTAGCTGAGAGATTTTACATATCCCAATGCAAAATAGCCTGAATATCTGCCACTAACTTACGGGCTTGAAAGGGTTTTGTAATGATGCCTTTAATACCAAGCTGAGCAAACTGCTGCTGATCATGTTTGCTCGTTTTAGCCGTTAATAAAATCAGTGGCACTTGACGGGTGAGCACATTTGCTTGTAACTGCTCAAAGGTAGCAAGCCCATCCATCTCAGGCATCATCACATCCAACAAAATCGCATCAAACTGACATTGGGTTGCTTTTTTCAGCCCTTCAGCGCCAGAAGCAGCCGTAACAACCTCCCATCCAGCCGTCGTTTCTAGACTAATCTGAATGATTGTACGGATACCTCCCTCATCGTCAATGACTAAAATGCGCTTACTCATAGCTAGTAGTCAGTCAACTAACTTTGTGACAGCTTATTAAAGCTTGGAAAGGCGAGTGGGGCTGAAATTTGAGGCCCTTCGACTCATGAAAAATTTTCTGGTGAAACACTAGGGTCAAAGTCTACAACCATCATACTGGGATTGCCAAAGCCAAAGGTGTGCTCAAGTCTGCTCATCAAGGGGCAGCATAACGTAAAAACTACTGCCTTCGCCGGGTGTACTTTCGGCCCAAATTTGCCCTTTATGTTGCTGTACAATGCTACGACAGATCGCCAAGCCCAACCCCGTTCCCCCTTTCTGACGAGAATCAGAGGTGTCAACCTGTTGGAATCGCTCAAAGATGGTTTCAAGTTTGTCTGCCGGGATGCCGCGCCCCTGATCTTTGACACAGAAAAGAATGCAAGTTTTAGAGTTTAGGAGAGCAGAGGAGTGCATCGATGGGTGAGAAGAGGGTCCCGCCTTGTCATGGTTACTCTCTGCTTCATCGGCTGCTTGCAACGTTGCACTTAACCAAACAGTACCACCCCTGGGTGAAAACTTAATGGCATTGCTCAGTAAATTGGTCAAGACCTGAAGCATGCGATCACCATCAATTTCTAACTGTATCGTTAGCGGTGAAACGACCAAATCTACGCCTGCATTAGCCGCCATTAACTGGGTCAAGTCAATCGCTTCCATCATCAAATCGGCAATCTGGCACGGTTGTTTCAACAACTTCACACCACCAGACTCCAAGCGCTCCAACGCCAGAATGCTATCGACTAAATGAACCAGGCGTTCAGATCCTTCAAAGGCGATCGTAAGCAACTGTTGAGCGCGATCAGAGGTTCGTTCTACGAAGCCGTCAATGAGCAAGTCTAATGCGCCATGAATGGCCGTTAACGGAGTGCGAAACTCATGGCTCACGACTGAAATAAACTCATCTTTTATGCGTTCAATCAACGAACGCTCTGTGATATCTTCGCCAATGCTGAGAAACCCGATCGGATCGCCCTGAGCGTTATGCAGCAATGTGCAGTTCCACGCAATTTGTCTCACTTCACCCGCTTTTGTCAGTAATGGATCTTGATGATGCACTCGAAATGCTCTAATAAAAAAATCCGGCTCTGTCGATAGCTGTGGTAACCGAGACAATGGATCAAAGACCTCTAGCCAATTTCTGCCGACCAACTCAGTCTGGCTGTAGCCCGTTACTTCTGCTAGGAAAGGGTTGGCATAGGTGATGTTTAATTGGGTATCAAAGCCAACAACCAGCAAGCGAACATCGTCCATTAGCGTGCGCCAGCGTCGTTCTGATTCGCGTAAAGTGGCTTCTGTCTGTTCACGCTGCCGCAGCTCTTGCTGTAATTGTTGATTCGCTTCATTCAGTTCTTTCGTCCGTTCTACCACAAGCGCTTCGAGCTGATCCTGGTATTGCTTCAGTTCTGCTTCAATTTGCTTCAGTTCTGTAATGTCTCGTCCGATGCCAGCCACTCGATCGACATGCCCAGTTTCATCAAAGATTGGAAAAGTGCGCGTCAACACCCACCGAACGGTTCCGTTAGGTTGCACAATGCGATACTCTAAACCTTGCTCTACTGGATTGCCCAAACTTTGTAGCTCTGACATTAAGCGTGATCGATCGTTAGGATGAACAGCTTCTAGCCAAGAATGGGGCTGTTCATAAAGGCTAGCGCAGGTACGACCCCAAATTGTTTCATATGCCGGACTGATGTAGAACATCTGGCTATAGTCAGGAGCGGCAATAAAGAAAGCATCCCGGATATTTTCGGTGAGTTGCAGAAATTTTTGTTCGTTCTGCCGCAATGCCGCTTCTGCTTGTTTGATTTCGGTAATGTCTCGAAAATACCAGATTCTACCGTAATCTTCGCCAGTAGACGATTTCATTGCCGCCGAGTAGCGATCGAAAATGCGTCCATCTTTAAAGAGAATCTCGTCCCGACTCGTGATTTCAGGATGCTGATTGAGATAGTTTATTTTGCGAATAAAAGCATCTGGATCTTTCAGTTGATCCAAGACGGTTTCTCGCACTTGTTGATCGTTTTCAGCCTGGATAAGGAGGTTTTCATCAAGATGCCAAAGCTGGCAAAAGCGCTGATTGTAAGACGTGATCAATTGATGCTCATCTGTAATTAAAATGCCATCGATCGCTGCATCTTGCTGTACTTTGAGCATGGCATTACTACGCTGTAAAGCCTGCTCTGCCAGTTTACGCTCAGTAATATCAGTCGTTGTGCCAACCATCCGACAGCTATCATCCTGCCCATCTTCAACTAGCATTCCACGGGCCATCAACCAACGCATGGAGCCATCCCGATGAAAAACGCGATGTTCTACAGCAAATTCGGCGGTCTGCTTCTCTAGATAGCGTTGGGTCGCGCTGATGACAAGCTGTTTGTCGTCAGGATGAAAGAGCGAGAACCAGGCATCGAAACGATTAGGAAGTTCAACCTCACTGTAGCCCAACAGAGATTTGAAATTAGGGTCAAGGTAAAATTCTCCGGTCTGGTGGTTCCCCTCCCATACGCCGACCCTGGCTGCTCGTGTGGCTAAAACGTACCGTTCCTGGCTTTGGTGTAATGCCTCTTGTGCCTTAGACCGTGCCGCTTCTAGCTGCTTTGCTTGTGTGATGTCCTGGAAGTACCACACTCTACCGTAGTACTCTCCCGATGGCGATCGCATAGGGGCAGAACGACGATCGAGCACCCGTCCGTTTTTTAGCACGACCTCATCATGGCTAATGGCTGTTGGGCTTTGATAGAGGGCTTCGACTTTCGTGAGAAAGGCATCAACATCTTGAAGTTGAGTCAGGGCAGCCTTAAAAATTAGCCAATAATCGTTTGTATCAATTATGGACTGAGGGATTTGCCAGATCTCACAAAAGCGCTGGTTATAAAAAATGACCTCTCGGCGTTCATTGACAACCCAAATGCCTGCAACCGAAGCTTCACATTGGGCTTGTAAGAGCGCATTGCTACGACGCAGGTCTTCTTCCACGCGTTTACGATCGCTGATGTCTTTAATGACTGAAATGGCGCAGGTTTGTCCATCGAGATCAATCACATCGATCGACATAAGACCAGTCTTAACTTCACCCGACTGTGTGCAGAAATCAAACTCTAGATTGCTCACAGACCCTGTTTCTGCCAAGGTTTGATAGAGCTGTGCGCGCGCTTCCAGATTGCCCCAAAGGTTGAGCTCGCTTGATGTTTTACCAATGACGGCTTCTGAATTAAGCCCTGTAATCGCATAAAAGCTCTGGTTGGCTTCCACAAACCGCCCATCGGGGAAGGTGGTAATGGCGATCGGATCAGGGTTGGCGTGAAAAATCTTGGCAAATTTTGTTTCCGAGCGTCGTTGACCGTCTTCAGCCAGCTTGCGTTTCGTCATATCGATCGTCGTTCCCAAAGCCTGTATGGGCTTGCCGTACTCATTTCTAGCAAAGACTACTTGCCACGTCTGCATCCAGTGCCAAGAACCATCAGCATGCCGAAAGCGAAAGTCATCAAATTCCAATACTTCGTCATCCTGGACAGTATCCCAATGGCTACCAAATGCAGCTAAACGCTGTTGATCATCAGGATGCAAAATATCTAAAAAGAACTGTTCCCCCCCCTGCACAATTTCTTCTGGGCTATAGCCCAGCATGGGACGGTTTGCATATAGCGGTTTTAAAGTTTCGAGGTCATAGATATAAAGGTGATGCGGTAAATCATTGGTAACTTTTTCAATAAATTGCTTACTCTGCCAGAGCGCTGCCTCTCGCTGCTTACGATCGTCAAGTTCTGCTCGCAGTTGCTCTAGCTCTGCAATGAGCTGTTCCTTCGTCTTGTGGTTGTCGTCCGGTTGGTCCATCATCATCAAGGAAGATTTAGGTGCTCTTGAGTCTTATTCTAGACATAGCCTCAAAGAACTCCATCTATTACCGCCCTGGTTTCGTGCGTTTGAGTTGATTGAGAATCCGGGCGATCAACTCCGGCCCAACGATGGGTTTGCTAGCGTAGTCATTGGCTCCAGCTAAAAATAATTGATAGGTGACAGCAGGATCGGTGTTTGCTGAGAGGAAGACTACAGGCAAGCTTTCCCAGTGCGGATCATTACGGACAACCTGGCATAAATCAAGTCCGCTTAACTCTGGCATCACTAGATCTAGAATTAACAAGTCGGGTTGGGTTTGCTCCAACACTTTCCAGAACTGGCGCGGATCGCTTAAAACAAAAACCTGAAAGCCCCAAGGTTGAAGCAGAGCAGCAAGTTGATTTAACAGTTGTGGATCATCGTCTACAACTAGTAACTTACCCTCGGTTGAGAGCGGTTGGCGCAGGGATTGAGCAATCGTGGTTAAAATCTGTTCAGAGGCGATCGGCTTTTGGAGCACCGCACGCACTCCCAAGCGCGCAATTTTGACCCGTTCAGCAAAGCAACTTTGATGAATCAGCACAACGACGGGCACCGTTGGTTGCTCTGCTGTCAACGCTTCTAGATAGGCAAAGCACCGCTCCGAGGTTTCTGGCACGCTTAAGTCAAGCAGTACGACATCGGGAGGCGGCTGAGCAAGGATGGTGATGGCGGTCGTTGGGTTGACAGTGGTTATGTGCCAGCGATCGGTGTTCGCCTCAGCCACCAATTGCTGAGTCAAACTGGCCTCGTCTGAGACGATTAGCAGGCGAGATGGCTGGGTTGACAAGACTGGTAAAGGAGCGGTTGGCGTAGAAGCAACTGATGGTGATGACATGGCTTGCTCGATCGCCGCCACCAGCTTAGAGAAGACCGCTACGTTTGTTTGCGCGATCGTGCCTGACTTTTGTAGCGCGATGAACCGCGTCTCAAGTTGTTTGCAGGCGTGAGATGCATGCTTCAGCCCAAAGCTTCCAAGTGATCCGGCTAGGGTGTGAGCTTCTAGCACAACCTGTTGTCGCAGATCCTCACGCAAAGCACCACTTGTTAGTGCAGTGACGGCTTGCCTGATTGTGCTCAAGCGATCGCGATAGTGATCTCGATAGCGCTGCCACGCATTAGCAAACTCTGGTGGTATGGTGATCGATGCTTGTGGATCTTCGAGTTGATCAGCTTCAAGTTCGTCAGATTCAGGTTGGTGATGTTCAGGGTGTTCAGGTCGTTGAGGCCTTTCTGATTCAACATCCTCTAGGTTTTTGGTTTTTAAGCGGTATCCCAACCCATAAATGGTTTCAATTAAATCCTCACACCCGACCTGCTTCAGCTTGCGTCGTAGCCCTTTAATGTGCGCACGTACTCCGTTCTCACTGGGTGCTTCCTCAAATGACCAGAGGTGATTGATCAAGGAACTTTGACTGAAGATGCGTTGCTGATTTCGTAAGAACAATTCCAAAAGCTTGTACTCTTTGCTCGTGAGACTCAATTGTTTGCCGTCATAGCTCACGATACAGCTACTTGTATTGAGTTTTAAGCCTCGCCATACCAGCGTGGGCGATCGATCTAAACTCTCTCGTCGAAGCAAAGCTCGTATACGAGCTAGCAACTCGTGCAAATGGAACGGCTTTACCACGTAGTCATCTGCTCCAGCATCGAGACCAGAAACTTTGTGAGTAGAGCTGTCTTGTGATGTCAACAAAATTATGGGCGTATAGTTCTTTCGGGCGCGTAATTGTTGACAAAATTGAATCCCGCTCAGTGATGGCAAAACAACATCAAGCAGAATTAAATCGTATTGAAACGCTTCAACCAAATTCCAGGCAACCTGTCCGTCAGCAGCCGTTTCAACCACATAATGATGCTCTGTAAGAGCCTGGAGCAACAGCTCAGTCAAAAACTGATCATCCTCTACCAGCAGAATCTTCACGCTGACCTCTACAAACCTTTACCGCCAACTGGAATCAAAGGGAATGCTTGAGGTGGATGCGCTAAAAGTGTTCTTGTCTTGCTTCTTGCGGACGCATATGCTGATGATAATTCATGTCGTTCCTTTGCTTGTTCATCAGCATACGCTTCGTACACCCATATAGTATTGGGTTCGATCGGTGAACTATGCACCGTCCAAAGCTTGGTTCCTGGTTCCTGACTGGCAATCTTTGCTGTTTCAAGCAGGTGCTTGAGCAAAGCCTCTTTCTGACCATCCTGCGCCACAAAGCGAAGAAAAACACCGATTTGGGTCATGTTTGCTGCTTAAACTATAGTGTGTTGAAATCGCGACTGCATATCGCTTTTTCCTTAGCGGCTATGATACAGCGCTTCTTCGTTACAGGCTGTGCATTGAGTGAAAGTTTTTAAGGGTCACGTTTCAGAAACGATTGGTACTGCTGATGGCTTTCAACTTCTGGCTTCTAGCATCTGCTCCTCGATCTCGACTCCTCACTTCTGTCATCGGCTTCTGACTCTTACTCGAGGAGATGCACCCTACTTTTGGAGCGTGTGAGCACGACGTGCTTAGGCTTTTTGAGCTTCCTTCGCTTCCTCGGCACTCACATACTTTTGCCACAATACGGCTAACTCTTTTGCTTGGCCGTAGGTAGAAGCTCTGAGTTGAAACATCCTTCGAGGCCGTCCACGTCCAGCGACATTAGCTTGGTAGCTTTCAACCAATTGCTCGGTTTCTAAAAACTTTAGCGCACCATAGAGAATGGTATCTGACAAACGATAAGCTGGATAGTCTCTCTCCAATAACTGGATGAGCTCAGAGCCAAAAGAATCTTTTCGTAACAGAATTGATAAGACATAGCATACTGCCAGTTTGTGATTAAGCTGACGAGGTGGCGGCGTTTGAAAGAATTGATAAACAGTTTCCAGTGACATAATAAACAGGCCCCTACAAAGTGCAATCGTGAATGGCAAAGCGCTTACAACATTTCTCGATCGAAATAGCCGTTGCTTCTGAAGAGTCCCTAGCCCACTGATAAAAGCCTGAGAAACCAAGTCTGTTATTGCATACCTGCTTATAGCTAAAAGGCCAAGCCTTGCTAAATCAAATCCATTAAGACAGATTGAACGTCCTGATAGCTCTCTCAATGAACCTTACAATCTAGTGTTCTTTTTACACGGTCCATGACAATCAGAGTCGGCCAATAGTACAAGTTTTGTCAGTCGAGTAGAAAAGACCCTAACAATATTGTCTTGGAGATGTGTGAATAATATGTGAATGCGTTCAGCAATCCTCAACATTTTCTCGGCATTAACGGATCAGCTTCGGCTGATCCGTTAACCAATAACCTGAGATTGCGATGAAAATAGCAATTGCAGCGATCGCAACATTCGGGTAAATTGTGATGCCAATAAGCTGCGGCTCAGGAGTATTGCCCAGCACAGGATCATTGAGAAACCCGTACGAAGTTCCAGGCCAGAAGCCTGCGGCAATGAGCCCAATCCAGAATGCGGAGCCGAGAAAGGCAGATAGACCCATTGAAAAGCGATCAGTAACAGGATGAACCTTCAAAATGGCTAAGGCCGCACCACCTAACGAGATAGCCGCAAAAAAAGACATCGCGCAATGAAGTTTGACATGCGGCAACCATGCTGGGTTACTCATATGCCCTTTGGCTAATAAAATGGCATCAACTCCGATCGGAATCACAATGGTGGAAATTGCAGCTGTGACAAGCAGCCCTTTGGCAAGAGAATCGCGACGCATATGCTGTCCTTTAGAGAGTGTGAATGAACAGAGAGTACCCGGGAATAGGGCTTGAATCAAAGTGACCTCTGGTTCAAGCAATTTGTAAAACAAACTTGCCACGACGATGCTCATTTTGAATCGCGTCATGCACTTTGGCGGCCTCTCGAAGCGGAAAGACCTCTACAGTAGGTGGTTTTAGATAGCCGCTATCAATTAGCCTCCCAATCTGTCGAAGCTGGTTGCTGCCGCTTGGTTCAACAAAAATGGGGACGCCTCGCAACTCTGGCAATGGAGAGACGACTGGTTCGGCTGCGCCTTCGGTAGAGATTAAAAGGCCACCCGGTTTCAGGGTTTGCCAGGAACGCTGACGAGCTTCGCCGCCGATCGTATCCAAAACAAAATCCACATTAGCGACCTTCTCTTCAAAGCGCTCTCTTTTATAGTCGATCGCCTGGTCTACGCCTAATTGCTTGATGGGCTCCACGTTGGCTGTTGAGGCCGTGCCGATCGCGATTGCGCCTTTTCGTTTCGCATATTGCACAGCAAAACAACCCACTCCTCCCGATGCTCCATGAATCAAGATCGTTTGTTCCGGCTGTAAGTCTGCCAGGTCAAATAAGGCCTGCCATGCAGTGAGAGCGATACTTGGTATACCAGCAGCCACTGCAAAGCCAATGGAAGCTGGTTTTGGTACCATTAATGCTGTTTCCAGTGAATCAACTCGGTGCTTATGCCGAGTTGATTCACTGGAAGCATGGCAAAAACGGCCCCTCCCGGCGCGTAGGAGGTTACTGCCGCACCAATCGTGTCAACACCTCCAGCAACGTCATAACCCAAGATTATCGGCAGCGGAAAAGAAAATTTAGCCTGTAAATATCCCTGACCGATTTTCCAATCGGCTGCATTGACCCCAGCGACATGAACCTGAATCAAGACCTCATTTGGTTGCGGCTCTGGACGAAGAACTTTTTTGTAGACTAATACCTCTGGCGCACCATAGGTATGAAGTCGAATTGCATCCATCATGTTTGTTGTTATGTGTTTGGTCACGTTGCTATGGGTCGCCAAACACATTGGTATCATCATCCCGTAGTTTTGTGAATATTTTGTGAATTGAGATCAAGGTACTTGTATGGCGATGCGACTCCGTAAATGTTGCGAAAAAAACGGCTGTGTCGCAAAAAACAGCGAATGATAAGGTAAGCAGAACTATATCTGAGATCTTGCACCATTCTCAGTAAGGGTTGCCAAAAGAGACAAAATCTGAAAGAAAGGGCGTAGACAAAAATCAGAAGACGGTCATGGAAACCATTCTTCAACACGCCCAAGGGCTAGTGTATAGCCTCCTCTGTTTGATGCCTAGTGCTTATCAAAAGGCCAGTCTCAAGGCTCTGTTGGGACTGTTTTTAGACGCGCAGGGACATGCTTTACCCGCTCATACCCCAGTCAAATCCGCCAGTGCGTTAAGTCGATTTCTCAATCGCTACAACTGGTCCACTCGAGGGGTGATTCGAGCCACTCGTCGGGCAGCTTTGCAACAGATTGCCACTCATCGGCCCCATGGGAGAACACCCATTCGAATCTTAGTTGACTTGACGACCTTAGAAAAAAGTGGCAAGTTCTGGCATCTGAGTACACCGACCGCAGCCCCCCAAGCCCCCGACCCTTGGATACGTTTTCTCAACGGTAAGCGAGGTCTACACTTGGTGGTGCTCTATCTGGTCATGGGTGAATGGCGAGGACCGTGGAGCTTTCGGGTCTGGCGGGGAAAAGGGTTTGCAAGTCCGGCTCAATTGGGATGCAAGTTATTGGCAACTGTACCCAAGTCCTTGCTCAACGGACGAATGGTGCTGGTGCAAGCCGATATCGAGTTTGGCACCCTCGAGTTTCTCAAGGCAATTCGCAACCGTGCTTGGCGACCTGTTGTCGGTCTGCGGAGCCATCGGACGCTCAAAGACGGTCGCTGCCTTGAAGATCTCTACCGCCATGACAAGCGGGGGTTGCAAGTGTATCTCAAGGGCATGGACTATCCCCTTACTGTGTCTTTGGGACAAGCTGGCTGTCAGCCAATTTTCGGTTTCACCGATTCTGCTAAATTTCGGGTGTAACGCCTTTGTCAATCCTCTTAGCTCCGTTTGCATGGCGTTACTGGCAAGCGGTCAAAACTGAATGGCAACAGCATCGCTTTGAAGTGTTGGGCGTTGCTGCATTGAGTCCGCTTGCTTATATTTTGGTCTTGGTTGTGATGGTCTCTATACCCGTGAGCCATGTGGCTCCTATACGCGAACTGAGCATTTTAATTGGGGCAATTATGGGGCACCGTTTATTGTCCCAGCACGCTAGTCAAAACTACCCACTTTAGTGGGAGGCTTTAGCTGCTACACAGTTCCCACCGCTTCAGATGGCTTTGCAAAGATGGTAGCTTTGACAGAAACCATCATGGCCGAACAACGACGAGGAAATCACACGGTTACGCGACTGACCGTCCATCTTGTTTGGGTGACGAAGTATCGCTATGCGGTGCTCAAAGGCGAGATTCAAAAGCGCTGTCGGGAACTGATTATCCAAGTGTGTGATGCCGAAGATGTGACGATACTCAAGGGAGCGGTCAGCAAGGATCACGTCCATCTCCATATGGGGTTGAGTTAAACTCAGCGGAGCAGTCACCCACTCCGCTGGTCTACAGAACCGTGCGTGAGACGTTAACCTCACACGGCTCCTCAACAACTGGGTGCTTGTCATGCATACCGGAATGAACTTGGTCGTGGCAGTGCTGATGCATCAACGTCAGATTATCCCACTTGTGGTTTTGATGATTCTTGTCCAGATGGTGGACTTCCAACAGGTCTTCTGACTTGAAATACAAGTGGCAGTGAGCGCATTTGCCGCGTTGGTGTTTCAACAATTTGGCAATCTGAGTGGGTAGTTCTGGATGGTTGCCCATCCGCGTCGCCCAGTAACTCCAGTCCCCATCGAAGAGACTGCGATTGCCTTGGACTTTGATGTGCCGGACAATGGGTGTGTCGCTGTGCGTACGGAGCCGCAGTTGCTTTTCCCCTCGTCTGGCAGCAAAGACCCATCCACCGCCCTGGTTGACCAACCAGTAGCGACTGGCTCGCCAATAGCCGCTCTTGCTGGGGTGGCGACGATGCGCCCAAGCACGCAGCTTTTGGTAGAGCAAGGAGTCGAGTTGAGAAAAAGCTGCCTTACTGCACTGGGCAGAGTAGTAACCAGACCATCCCCGAATTATCGGGTTGAGATGGTCAATCAAAGCCGCCTGTGGGGCTGCTTTGTGGCTTCTAATCACACCCCGCAAGCGCTGGGTGTGTCTCTGTATGGCTGCTGTGCTGGGTTGAATAATCGTCTTGTAACCTTTCATTGACCGCCCAGATTTGTATTTGCTCACTCGGTATTGCCGAATGGCGAAACCCAGGAAGTCGAACCCGGCCTGTCCGTCCACAGCATGGAGTGTATGACAGAGGCGAGTCTTACTCGGCTTGAGTGCCAGTCCCATTTTCTGCAACCACTTGGAGAGTAACCGTTGAGCGTGTTCGATGCCTTTGCGTTCCGGGTGGATCACTACCAGATCATCGGCATAACGAACCACCTGTGCCCCTTTGCAATAGCGGGCAACATAAGTTTCCATGCCATGCAAAGCGACATTCGCCAGTAGCGGTGAGAGGCTTCCGCCTTGTGGCACGCCTTCTGGCGTTTCACTGTAATGGAAGTTGTCCATCACCCCTGCCCGTAGCCAGGCACGAATTTGTCGCGTGACAAAGGGACTAGCGTTCAATTTCTCTAACAAGGGTTGCTGCGCAATCGTGTCGAAGCACTTCGCGAGATCGGCATCTAAAAGCCATTTTGGTTGATGACAGACCTTGAGGTAGATCGCCATGATTGCGTCTTGGCAGGAGCGTCCTGGGCGAAAGCCATACGAGTTCGGCTCGAACTTGGCTTCCCACTGTGGTTCCAACGCTAGTTTGAAGAGCGTTTGTCTTGCCCTGTCTTCTATCGTTGGAATATTCAGCGGTCTTTGTTCCGCTGGATTACCTGGTTTTGGAATCCAGACCCGACGCGTGGGGGAAGCTTGCCCCCAACGATGCTTGAGTTGTGCGGCAAGAGCCAGTCGTTGATATGGTGGCAGCGACTTGAAGCCGTCGATACCAGCTGTCTTCTTGCCTGCGTTCTCTTGCGTCACGCGGCGAACGGCCAAGACTCTCGCTGCCCAAGAGCGGATCAGGAGTCGTTGTAGCCTGCGCACTTTTGCTCGTTGACCACGACAAGTGGCTCGGTAGATTTGCTTTTGCAACTTAAAGACCTTGCGCTCCAGCTTGCGCCAGGACAGGGTCTTCCATTCATACGTAGTCATTAACTCGCTCATGACGTGTGCATTGCGACTGACAACCCTACCATCCCAATTGTTGTGTCTCCGTCTGCATATCCTCTGGCTTTCCCAAAGGCATTGGCTTCTGAGACAATCCTGCCACCTCAACCCATGCGGCTGACGACCTACTCTGGTATCGACCGACCCAGAGAGCAGTTGAGGCGGTTATTTCGTTCCCAACTTCCGTTTTGCGCTGCACATAGGCTCCCACTTTCCACCGGGATTGTGTGAGAGTGTTAACAGGTCAGCTCGGCAACTGCCTGCCTCAAATCCGTTCCCTTTTGGGCAAGCCGCTAAACCCGCGTGGGCTTGTTCCCGTTGACGATGGTTCAGACATGGATTCACTGGCGTTAGCCGTATGCAGCTTTGCTCGACGGGATTCTCAGTCGGGTTCTGAGTGACCGCCTTTTAGCCCTGCTTCAGACGATTGAGAGTCAGTCGCACACCTGAGGGCTACGCTGTTACCCCAACACTAGGGGAGATGGAATGGTCCGATTGGACGCACCACACAGAAGTTGAGTTATCAAGGTTCAGCACCCAGACTCTGCTTTATTTCAAACCTGGTGGAGGGGCTTGACTTCGGCAGAAACGAATCGCACGCCGAGATAAAGGCAAAAAAGTGCAAGCTAGACTGGAAAGCTTTACCCAGCTTGAGTTTTAGAAAAGCTATCAAAATGAGGTTCAGCAGCAGGACTTCTGCGGGGGAGGCAGCAGTGCAAAATTGTGAGACTGACCTACAGCCCTTGCAGCGTCTCTGTTATAGCTTTTTCAAGGGTGAGCTGAACTGCTTTTCCGTCTCACGAGTTTGGGGCGTTTTGGCGTACTACAAAACGGCAATTGAGTTCAGTTTTAGTCCAGTGCCTTTTTGAGACTAGCAATCTCAGTTTAGGACAGTGCCTTGTAAGCGCCACGCTTTGGCCAAAGCGACGAGCCAGGCTTTATCCTCACAGGATTCCCTTGCTCGCTAGCTCCCCAAAATGACCACCCTCGAACGGACTGCTTATCCGACGTTCAAAAGCGCCCCAACGCCTCAAGAACTGGCTACACAATATACGCCAACTGCCGCTGAGGTTGCCTTCGCTCAAGCGCATACGCGCAGCAAAAGTGGCCAACTGAGCGTCTTAGTGATGCTGAAAGCGTTCCAACGGCTGGGCTATTTCCCAGCCTTGAGCGAGCTTCCAGCGAGGCTCATCCAGCATCTCCGCGCTTGCTTAAACCTACGCGACCAGATTGCAGCGCAACCCTCACTGCGCTCACTCCGCTACTACCAAGTCGCCATTCGACGGTATCTGGAGATCAAACCCTATGACCAAGACGCTCAAGCCTACCTGCAAGACCAAGTTGCCGCTGCCGCACTTACCAAGGAACACCCCGCCGATTTGATTAATATCGCAGTCGAATTGCTGATCAAAGAGCGCTATGAGCTGCCTGCCTTCAGCACCTTAGATCATCTCGTCAGTCACGTGCGCGCAACGACCAATAGCCGCCTGTTTCAACAAATTTCAGAGGGTCTATCGGCAGCAGAGCAAACCTACCTGGATCAGCTATTGCTGAGTGAAACGCCCGCAACGCAGGCTTCCCTCAATTTGCTCAAAGCGCCTCCCCAAAGCGCTACGTTCGCGCACCTGGCACAATTACAAACGAAGTTTAACCAGCTCATGTCCTTTGGGGAGGCCAAACGCTTACTACAAGGACTACCCAGCACGAAGCGCCAGTCTTTTGCCGCTCAAGCCAAAGCGCTTGATAGCGCTGAGTTGCGTGAGCATCAGCCCCAAAAGCGCCGCACACTCCTCCTCTGCTTGCTGTATCAAGCCCAAGTCCAAACCCGTGACCACCTGGTAGAGATGTTTCTCAAGCGGATGCAGCGGCTGAAGCAACAGGCAAAAGCTCGCCTAGTGGAATTGCGCGAGTCACATCTAAGCCAAACCAAAACGCTACTGGAACAGTATACCAAGGTGCTGACTGCTGCTGTGGCACCGGAAAGTGCCACGACCTTAGGTGAGCAGGTGCAAGCCGTCCTGGAACTGCATGGGGGTGCGCCACAACTGCTGCTGCAATGTGAGGAGATCGCCAGCTACAACAGTGACAACTACCGACCGCTGTTGTGGCGTTTCTATCGCCATTACCGGAAGCAGTTGTTCCAATTGGTGCGCTCACTCGACCTTCGTTCCACCAGCCAAGATCAGTCTCTGGTTGAGGCGGTGCAGTTTATCTTGGGGCAAGAGCATCGTCGGGGGCAGTGGTTACCGACTGGATTAGATCTTTCCTTTAGCAGTCATCTCTGGCGACAATTAGTCGTTGATGGGGCAGGCAAAGCCCAACGCTTGGCACGACAGCCACTAGAAGTCTGCATCTTCACCTACCTGGCACTGGACTTAAAAACAGGTGATGCCTGTGTGATGGGTTCAGAGAGTTATGCTGACTTTCGTGAACAACTGCTCCCGTGGCACGAATGTGAACTTCAGCTCACGCAATACGGTGCTGAACTCGGTTTACCCACTCAAGCGCATCAATTTGTGGCAGCATTACGAACTCAATTAACTGAGACTGCTCAGCAGGTTGATAAGACTTGCCAAACCTCAGAGCAGTTCAGCCTCTCACCCAAAGGTGTCCCTGTCTTGCAACGAATCAAGGCACTGCCCAAACCACTTGGAGCAGACACCTGGAGGCGGCGCTTTGGGAGCAGTTGCCGGAGCGGAGCATCCTGGATATTCTTTGTAATACTGAACATTGGTTAAATTGGACCCGTCATTTTGGCCCCGCTTCTGGGTCTGAACCGAAGCTGGAGCAGCCAAGGGAGCGCTACATCCTCACCACGTTTGGTTATGGCTGTAATCTCGGTCCGAATCAAACCGCACGACACACACGCGGCTTGGTCACGTCCCATATGCTGTCTTACACGAATCGACGGCATGTGGATGCGACCAAAATTGAAGCGGCAAACCGCGATCTGATTGGCGCTTACAACCAGCTCCATTTACCGAAGATCTGGGGCACAGGGAAAACGGCAGCAGCAGACGGCAGTAAGGTTGCCATTTACGAGAATAACCTGATGTCGGAATATCATATCCGCTATGGCGGTTATGGGGGTCTTGCCTATCATCACATCTCGGATACCTACATCGCTCTGTTCACCCACTTCATCACCTGTGGCGTGTGGGAAGCTGTCTACATTCTCGATGGCTTGCTCAAGAACACTTCTGCCATTCAGCCGGATACCCTGCATGCCGATACGCAAGGACAATCAACACCCGTGTTTGGGCTCTCCTATCTGCTGGGCATCAAGTTGATGCCGCGGATTCGTAACTGGAAGGACTTGACGTTCCTCAAATCCAGCCAAGATGAGCTTTACCCCTATCTGGAACCGCTGTTTAAGGGCACGGCTGATTGGGCTTTGATTGAAACGCACTGGCAAGACATGATTCAGGTTGCGTTATCGATCCGTGCCGGTAAAGTGTTACCGTCCACCTTGCTCCGTAAATTGGGTAGCTACAGTCGGAGGAATCGCCTTTATCAAGCTTTTCAGGCTTTAGGGTTGGTGAGCCGTACGCTCTTTCTACTGCGCTATATTTCCGATACGGGTTTACGGCGTCAGATCACGGCTTGTACTAATATTGTCGAGGACTATCACCGTTTTGTGGACTGGCTCTTCTTTGGCAAGCAAGGGGTAATCACAGACAACGACCCCGAGGAGCAGGAGAAACGACTGAAATATCTGGACCTGGTGGCTAATGCGGTGATCTTGCAAAACACAGTGGACCTTTCATTGGCGATCCAAACATTGAGCGCAGAGGGCATGAAGATAGACCGCGCCATGCTCAAAACTTTGAGTCCCTACATCACCCGTCACCTCAAGCGTTACGGCGATTACGTCATTGATTTTAAGCAGATCCCTTTACCAATGGAAGCAGCAATTCCCTTACCACTTCCATTGGACGAACAGCAATTGGAGTAGGGCTTTCCAGTCTAGCTTGCACTTTTTTGCCTTTATCTCGGCGTGCGATTCGTTTCTGCCGAAGTCAAGCCCCTCCACCAGGTTTGAAATAAAGCAGAGTCTGGGTGCTGAACCTTGATAACTCAACTTCTGTGTGGTGCGTCCAATCGGACCATTCCATCTCCCCTAGTGTTGGGGTAACAGCGTAGCCCTCAGGTGTGCGACTGACTCTCAATCGTCTGAAGCAGGGCTAAAAGGCGGTCACTCAGAACCCGACTGAGAATCCCGTCGAGCAAAGCTGCATACGGCTAACGCCAGTGAATCCATGTCTGAACCATCGTCAACGGGAACAAGCCCACGCGGGTTTAGCGGCTTGCCCAAAAGGGAACGGATTTGAGGCAGGCAGTTGCCGAGCTGACCTGTTAACACTCTCACACAATCCCGGTGGAAAGTGGGAGCCTATGTGCAGCGCAAAACGGAAGTTGGGAACGAAATAACCGCCTCAACTGCTCTCTGGGTCGGTCGATACCAGAGTAGGTCGTCAGCCGCATGGGTTGAGGTGGCAGGATTGTCTCAGAAGCCAATGCCTTTGGGAAAGCCAGAGGATATGCAGACGGAGACACAACAATTGGGATGGTAGGGTTGTCAGTCGCAATGCACACGTCATGAGCGAGTTAATGACTACGTATGAATGGAAGACCCTGTCCTGGCGCAAGCTGGAGCGCAAGGTCTTTAAGTTGCAAAAGCAAATCTACCGAGCCACTTGTCGTGGTCAACGAGCAAAAGTGCGCAGGCTACAACGACTCCTGATCCGCTCTTGGGCAGCGAGAGTCTTGGCCGTTCGCCGCGTGACGCAAGAGAACGCAGGCAAGAAGACAGCTGGTATCGACGGCTTCAAGTCGCTGCCACCATATCAACGACTGGCTCTTGCCGCACAACTCAAGCATCGTTGGGGGCAAGCTTCCCCCACGCGTCGGGTCTGGATTCCAAAACCAGGTAATCCAGCGGAACAAAGACCGCTGAATATTCCAACGATAGAAGACAGGGCAAGACAAACGCTCTTCAAACTAGCGTTGGAACCACAGTGGGAAGCCAAGTTCGAGCCGAACTCGTATGGCTTTCGCCCAGGACGCTCCTGCCAAGACGCAATCATGGCGATCTACCTCAAGGTCTGTCATCAACCAAAATGGCTTTTAGATGCCGATCTCGCGAAGTGCTTCGACACGATTGCGCAGCAACCCTTGTTAGAGAAATTGAACGCTAGTCCCTTTGTCACGCGACAAATTCGTGCCTGGCTACGGGCAGGGGTGATGGACAACTTCCATTACAGTGAAACGCCAGAAGGCGTGCCACAAGGCGGAAGCCTCTCACCGCTACTGGCGAATGTCGCTTTGCATGGCATGGAAACTTATGTTGCCCGCTATTGCAAAGGGGCACAGGTGGTTCGTTATGCCGATGATCTGGTAGTGATCCACCCGGAACGCAAAGGCATCGAACACGCTCAACGGTTACTCTCCAAGTGGTTGCAGAAAATGGGACTGGCACTCAAGCCGAGTAAGACTCGCCTCTGTCATACACTCCATGCTGTGGACGGACAGGCCGGGTTCGACTTCCTGGGTTTCGCCATTCGGCAATACCGAGTGAGCAAATACAAATCTGGGCGGTCAATGAAAGGTTACAAGACGATTATTCAACCCAGCACAGCAGCCATACAGAGACACACCCAGCGCTTGCGGGGTGTGATTAGAAGCCACAAAGCAGCCCCACAGGCGGCTTTGATTGACCATCTCAACCCGATAATTCGGGGATGGTCTGGTTACTACTCTGCCCAGTGCAGTAAGGCAGCTTTTTCTCAACTCGACTCCTTGCTCTACCAAAAGCTGCGTGCTTGGGCGCATCGTCGCCACCCCAGCAAGAGCGGCTATTGGCGAGCCAGTCGCTACTGGTTGGTCAACCAGGGCGGTGGATGGGTCTTTGCTGCCAGACGAGGGGAAAAGCAACTGCGGCTCCGTACGCACAGCGACACACCCATTGTCCGGCACATCAAAGTCCAAGGCAATCGCAGTCTCTTCGATGGGGACTGGAGTTACTGGGCGACGCGGATGGGCAACCATCCAGAACTACCCACTCAGATTGCCAAATTGTTGAAACACCAACGCGGCAAATGCGCTCACTGCCACTTGTATTTCAAGTCAGAAGACCTGTTGGAAGTCCACCATCTGGACAAGAATCATCAAAACCACAAGTGGGATAATCTGACGTTGATGCATCAGCACTGCCACGACCAAGTTCATTCCGGTATGCATGACAAGCACCCAGTTGTTGAGGAGCCGTGTGAGGTTAACGTCTCACGCACGGTTCTGTAGACCAGCGGAGTGGGTGACTGCTCCGCTGAGTTTAACTCAACCCCAAGACCATTGCGGCTTTGCGTAAAGTCCATGGCGAGGCGCTACGGGGAGCCTGTCGGGAGTTCACCCAATTGTGTAAGGAGATGGAATTGTTTGGCAGCGAGCTAGTGGCGATCGATGGCAGCAAGTTTCTGGCAGTCAACAGTCGACGACGCAATTTTACCGTCGACAAGCTCCAGAAAATCCTCAAGGAAGTTGATGAGCAGATTGCCCTCTACCTGAACGAACTGGAGCAACAGGACGCTGAAGCAGTCGCCACAGCAACGGAGCCAACGGAGCGACTTCAGCGCAAACTTGAACGACTCAAAGCGCGCCAAGCCAAGCATGAAGCGTTGCAAACGCAAATGCAAGTGCAGGGACAAACTCAACTCTCGCTCACTGACCCAGACAGCCGCCGATGGTGGATGGACCCCATACCCCTATCGGCTATAACGTGCAGACAGCCGTGGATGCCAAACACAAGTTCATGGTGGCGCATGCGGTGACCAATGACGGGACGGACCAAACCTCGTTAGCGGCGATGGCACTGCAAGCCCAGCAAGCGCTGGACGTGGTAGCGCTGGACGTGGTAGCCGACCGGGGTTACTACGATGCTCAGAACATCAAGCAATGTCTCGACGCTGGGCTGACAACGTCTGTGGCGAAGCCCCCGACCTCTAGAAATGGACCCCAAGGGCATTTCACCAAAGAGGCGTTTGTCTATGATACGGAGACCGACGAGTATGAATGTCCTGCCGGTCAGCGACTCCCGTTTCGGTATGAGTCACTGGAAAAAGGGCGACAGAAGCGACACTATAAGCATTCAGCCGCTGCCTGCCGGGACTGCAAGTTGAGAGCGCAGTGTACCGTGAACGTCGCTGGACGCCGCCTTTCGCGTTGGGTCGATGAACATTTGTTGGAAGCGATGCGGGAACGGGTGCACGCCCAGCCGCAGATGATACAGCGGCGGCGGGAACTCGTCGAGCATCCCTTTGGCACCCTGAAACGAGGGATGCAGCAAGGCTACTTCTTGTGCCGCGGACTGACCAAGGTTAGAGGCGAGATGAGTCTCTCGATTCTGGCCTACAACTTGAAACGCGTGTTCAACATTTTAGGTGTGGAGCCGATGCTGGCGGCGCTGGCGGCAAGAAAGCCCACCCAGGGCTGAGAACGAGTAGGCGAAACCGTTCAAATTGAAACACTCGCAGGCATTGTTGCGGACATGCTCATGAAAGTAATTATCTGTCAGGAAAGAATATTCTGGGCAAGGCAAACCTTCTGAGTTTTCACACAGTCTGCCGCGCCGCAGTTAACCTAAGAAGTAGAGCATGAGGCCTTCAATTCAACCCCTTACACGGCAAAGCTTTGAAGTTTAAAGCTACTTTCTGCTTTACTTCTCATTTCCCCATTACTTAACCATTTGGGCTTCGTTAAATTGTCGAACTGCGATCGTCTTTAAGTGGTTTCTCGATACATACCTTTAATTGCTGCGCCAGTAGCTCCACCTGAGGTTTACGCAGCATTGTAAAATGATTTCCAGGGATTTGATGAATCTCTACTTTTAACCCGGTTAGCTGCTGCCAACCCAATGTTAAATCTGGCGTGCCTTCTACAGATGGTGCAGAGGTTCTAAACAGGGTAATGCGGCCAGGATAGCTTTGAGGTACATAACGGTGGACGGCTTGGCTGTTGGCATAGAACACCTGAAGCATGGGGCGCACGGTCAGCTCATTCAAGACGCGTGCTTGCACTTCTTGAGGCAGAAGACTGGCGATCGCAATGCGTTCGATTCGTCCTCTCCAGGTTTTAGGAAATTGACCTCGCCCGCTAAGGGGCAATCGATCGGACGCTGCCAAGAGAGAGAGATAATCGAGCAGAAACGCCCCAATCGATCGCGCTGTGGTGGTGAAGAGAAACTTAAAACCCTTCCAGAATGATGGTTTATTCGCAGGAATGGGAGCCAGCGTATCGAGCATAGCTAAGAGAGCGACTTTGTGTCCTGTCTGGCGTAACTGCTGCGCCATTTCAAACGCCACCAAGCCACCAAACGACCACCCACCCAGGTAATAGGGACCCTGCGGTTGAATTTGACGAATTGCCTGAATGTAATAGGCTGCCATGTCCTCAAGGCGCGTGTGTGGCGTTTTTCCATCAATACCCAACGGTTGCAGCCCATAAAAGGGTTGGTCTAAGCCCATTGCTTGCGCCAGGGTGTGATAGGGAAGCACAACGCCAAAGATTGGGTGAATGCAGAAAAAGGGAGGTTTAGAACCCTTGGGTTGAAGCGGGACAAGGGGTGACCAGGGCAACGGTTGGTGGTCGGGATTAAGGGCACTTGCCAGTCCGGCAATGGTTGGATTCAACAACAGGTCGGACAGGGGAAGCGTTTGCTCAAACTGTTGCTGGATCTGATCCATTAAACGGACTGCTAACAAGGAATCGCCACCCAGATCAAAAAAACTGTCATGGATACCGATCGACTCTTGTTGAAGCAGTTTCCCCCAAAGGTTGGCCAATGTTGCTTCGATCGCATTACGAGGAGCGATAAACGTACTTTTCTCTAAATGGGTTTGGCTGGAATCGGGTAACGTGGCAGCATCAATTTTGCCGTTGGGCGTTAATGGTAGCGTTTCTAAAGGCACAAAAGTTGAAGGGATCATGTAATTGGGTAGCTGCGATCGCAAAAAACGCTGTAAGCCATCCGTTGTGATTGTTTGGTCTGGCTTGAGCAGCAGGTAAGCCACCAACCGCTTTGTGCCCAGGTCTTCCCGAACCCTGACCACGGCGGTTTGAATGCCAGGATATCGCTGCAAAACGGTTTCAATTTCGCCCAGTTCAATCCGGTAGCCCCGTAGTTTTACCTGACGATCGGCCCGTCCGAGAAATTCCAAATGACCATCAGCCTGGTAACGTGCTAAATCCCCTGTTTTATAGAGGCAAGGAGAGGGAGTCGGGAGTCGGGAGTCGGGAGTCGGCTGAATTTCCCCATCCCCCATCCTCCGTTCCCCATTCCCCTTGAAAGGATTGGGAATAAAGCGTTCGGTGGTTAGGTCAGGACGATTGAGGTACCCTCTTGCAACGCCTGCGCCGCCGATACATAGCTCACCTGCTACACCGACAGGAACGGGTTGAAGCTGGGCATCTAACAAATATAGTTGGGTGTTGGCAATGGGACGCCCGATCGTGGGTTTATCTCCTGACTGCAACTGAGCGACCGTTGCCCAGATGGTGGCTTCCGTAGGGCCGTAGGCATTGAAGAATTGATGGTTTTGTGCCCAGCGATCGACCACCTTTCTAGAGCAGGCTTCTCCGGCTGAGATGATGGTTTCCAGAGCTGGTAAAGATTCTGAAGGCAGCGTGGCGAGAACCGCCGGAGGAAGCGTCGCATGCGTAATGGCATTGTCCTGGAGAAACTGAAGCAACGGGGCTCCGGGCAAGAGCGTCTCTCTGGGTGCCATGTACAGTGCCGCTCCATTGGTCAAAGCCATCACCCATTCAAAGATGAAGGCATCAAAGCTAAACGAGGCGAACTGTAGAATGCGATTCGATGGTTGCAGATGGAATACTTGCCGCTGGGCTGCAACCAGATTGCTCAAGCCCCGATGCTCGACCAAAACGCCCTTTGGCTTGCCCGTAGAACCTGACGTGTAGATGATGTAGGCAAGGTGGTTTGCGGCAACATGGCCGCTGGGATTGGCTAGGGCGTCGAGATCTGTCCAATCCTGATCAAGACACACCACCGGGAGCCGATCGCTAAATTGATCGCCATACCTCTGCTGAGTGACCACAAGATCAGCCTGGGCATCCTTCAGCATGAAATTCAGCCGATCGCGGGGATAACCTGGATCGAGCGGCAGATAGGCTCCTCCTGCTTTCCAGATGCCTAACACACCAATAATCAGGTCAGGGGAGCGATCGACACATAGCCCAACGATCGTTTCGGGGCGAACACCCAACTGCTGCAAATGATGGGCGAGTTGGTTAGCTCGTCGGTTGAGTTCTCGATAGGTCAGGGAGTGATGCTCAAAGACAACTGCGATCGCGTCGGGTGTTGCCGCTGCCTGGGCTTCTACACGTTGATGGATAAGGATTTCCGCATGATCAACGGCGGTATCATTCCATGTAATGAGCTGTTGATGGCGTTCGGCGGGAGTGAGTAGCGGCAAGTGGGCAATCGGCTGGTCTGGATGGGCAACAATGCCTTCGAGCAAGACCTGGAACTGTTGCAGCATCCGGCTAATCGTGGCGGACTCAAACAAATCCGTACTGTAGATCACGGTGCAGTGAAGCGCATCCACCGCTTTGAAGCAGTGGCATTCCAGATCAAAGCGAGTCGTGCCTGAATCAAAGGCCAGTGGACTGAGCGTTAAGCCAGGAAGCTGCAACGGCGAGATCGGAGCATTCTGAAGCGCAAACACCACCTGAAATAACGGATTGCGACTGAAGTCGCGTGTGGGTTGTAGTGCCTCTACCAGTTTCTCAAAGGGTAAATCTTGATGGGCATAGGCGGCGAGCGTAGTGGCTTGTACCTGTCGTAGCAACGTTCTAAAAGTGGGATTGCCTGCCAGCTTGGTTCGCAGCACCAAACTGTTGACGAAGAAGCCGATTAATCCCTCCAGTTCACTGCGATTACGATTAGCGATCGGGGAGCCTACCGCCACATCGTCTTGCCCCGTGTAGCGATAGAGCAGGATTTGAAACGCAGCCAGCAAGGTCATAAACAACGTCGCCCCCGTTTGCTGACCGAGGGCTTCCAGGGCGGTTGTGAGCGTTGGCGTTAGGATTAGATGTTGGCTTGCACCTCGGTAACGCTGCACGACTGGACGAGGTAAATCCGTTGGCAATGTCAGTGTGGGCAGATCCATCAACTGCCGTCGCCAGTAAGCAAGCTGCGTTTCAATCACCTCGCCTTGCAGGTACTCTCGTTGCCAGTGGGCAAAGTCAGCGTACTGAATGGGCAATTCACCCAGGGGAGAAGGCTTATTTGCCACAAACGCGGCATACAGGGTACTCAACTCTTGAATAAGCACGCCGATCGACCAACCATCTGAAACAATGTGGTGCAAATTCAGCAGCAGTACGTGATGGGTTTCATCGAACTGGAGCAGTGTGACTCGCATCAAAGGGCCATCGGTCAGGTTAAAGGGCTGCTGAAAGGCCGCGATCGCCTGCTGCTGAGCTACTTCATCACGTTGATCTGCGGGAACGGTGTGCAGTGCAATGACGGGTAGGGGCACGTCCAGGTAGGGCGTAATCACCTGCATGAGTACCCTCTCAAAGCCTTCTGCCTCCAGCTGGGCAGTACCTCTTTGCATCAGCGATCCATCCATTCGGTTAAACGTGGTTCGCAAGGCTTCGTGACGCTGCACGATCGCGTTAAATGTTTGCTCCAACGCCTCAAGATGCAGCTTGCCCGTGAAGCGAATGGCCGCTGTCACATTGTAAAAAGGGTTTTCGGGAGCCAACTGATGCAGAAACCACAAACGCTGCTGGGCAAACGAAGCCGGAAAGCAAAACACATCGTCTGACGGGCGATCGCTCTCAAAGGTAGATACATCAACGGTTGAAGTCACGGCTGATCTCCTGCCTTACCGTTTGTGAGCGACGATCGCTTCTGCCGATAGGCACTCCGCGCCAGGGGAACGATCGCGGGTGTGGATGGGTTAGCGGTCTGCGCTTGCAATCCGTCAAGAATGGGAGCCAGTTGCGCGATCGTTGGTGCTTCAAAGAGATTATGGAGCGGTAATTCCACACCCAATTCATCTCGAATGCGCGACGTTAATTGCGTTGCCAGCAGAGAATGTCCACCCAGGGCAAAGAAATTGTCGTGAATGCCGACTCGGTGGACGCCCAGTAATTCTGACCACAAACGGGCAAGCGTCACTTCCAGGGGCGATCGTGGCTCACCATCGATCCCGGTTGGATTGACTCGGTTCGCATCAGGCGCAGGCAAGGCGCGGCGATCAACCTTACCATTGGCCGTCAGGGGCAGCGTCTCTAGCACGACAAAGGCCGCGGGCACCATGTAGGCAGGGAGGGTTTGCTCTAAATGCTGACGCAGTTGGGGAATGAGTTGTCGTGCTAACCGGGTTTGTAGCGGCTGGTTGGCATAGGTGTGCCAGGGGCGATCGTCATGCAATGACTTTAGAGATGGAATGCCTGTTGGGTCTGGATCTGAAGCCGATCGCTTGATGCAAACCACATCGTAGCGATCGTGTCCCAAATCCGACCAGTGAATTTCAACCGTATAAGGTAGCGTGGCCTCCAGATCCCACCAGGCTTGGGGATCAAGACCCGATTCTACACGTTCTAGCGCTTGCCGCATTTGACCGACGGTTCGAGGACTGGTTTCCTCTGCCAGCCAGGTTGCTGTTTGCACTGCTTGCCTCACTCGCGCATTGAGAACGCCCTTAATCTCCAGATACTCTGGCAGGGTTTCAGCTAATTGTTGATGGATCGCCGCTGGAGTTAAAGCAGCAGTCCAGTCCAGAGATATGGAGTTTTGGTAGGATGCGAATTCGTTTGCATGCCACGGCTTTTCTTCAGGAGAGTGCCCAACTTGCAACATCACGTTGTAGCGAAATTGGGTCATTTCATTTGCAAAGCGACCCCGCGATAGCTCGACGTTCACCTGACGAATGGCGGGTACGCGATCGCGCAAAGCATGGAAAAAATCAGGATCAATGACTAGCTCCGTTTCCTCAAAGATGGCGCGTTGCACCCGTTGCTGAAGCTGCGATCGCTCCAGAGCGGGATCTGCCTGATATAGCTGCACTGCTGCCTGAAACGCAGTCAGCAATCGTAAATTTCGCACATCCCCAATGAAAATAAAGCCACCCGGTTTCACCCGTTGTACGGCACCTTCCAGCACCCGTACGAAATAATCCAGGCTGGGGAAGTATTGCACCACCGAGTTGAGAATGACGGCATCAAAGTGGGCAGGTTCCAGATAGGTAAAATCATCCGCCAATTGGTGCAGCAATTTGACCTGCGGCAGGTTTTGGCTCGGTAACTGCTGTTGAATGTAGTCCAACGAGACAGTCGAAAAGTCGGTCGCCCAATACTCAGTGCAATGAGGCGCAAGTTGAAACAGCATCAGCCCAGTGCCACAACCAATTTCCAGGATCCGTTGAGGCTGTCGATCGCGGACTTGTTGGACTCGATGATTGAGCCATTCCCGCATTTCCTCGACAGCGATTGGCTGTCCTGTATAGCTGCTCTGCCATCCAATGATATTGAAAGTGGGATCTTGGTCAATGGCAGCGATCGCTGGAGCGTAGGTCTGGTTGTAAAGGGTTTGCCATTGCTCAATCTGTTCCCTGTGCAACGACGGCTCCAGCGTCAGCGTCTCATCTTTCAGGTTCAGCACCACATAAGCCACCAACTGGTTCCCTGATTCCTGGGGGTGCGCTATCACAACGGCTTGCTGCACGATCGGATGCTGACTCAACCGCATTTCAATTTCGCCCAACTCAATCCGAAAGCCCCGTAGCTTCACCTGATCATCCACGCGACCAAAAAACTCCAAACTGCCATCGGCACGGTAACGAGCTAAATCTCCGGTTTTATAGAGTTGGGGGGTAGAGGGTAGGGTGTGGGGGGTAGGGTAAGTTTTGCCATTCCCCATTCCCCATTCCCCATTCCCCTTGAAAGGATTGTCAATAAACCGTTCTGCCGTTAAATCAGGACGATTCAGATACCCCCGCGCCAAGCCATCACCCCCGATGTATAGTTCCCCGACCACGCCGATCGGGACAGGTTGACGCTGAGCATCCAGCAGATACAGTTGGGTGTTAGCAACGGGACGCCCGATCGAGGGCGATTCACCTGACTGCAACTGCGCCACACTGGCCCAAATGGTGGCTTCCGTGGGGCCGTAGGCATTGAAGAAACGGCGACCAATTGCCCAGCGATCAATGATTTCAGTCGTACAGGCTTCCCCCCCCGCAATCACCGTCTGCAAGGCAGGGAGGTCTATTGCTGGGAGAACAGCTAACACCGCAGGCGGCAAAATGGTAGCGGCGATCGCGTGTTCTCGTAAGAATTTGTTTAGTGCTACTCCTAGTGATCGGGCTTCCTGGGTCGCGATGTAGAGCGTTCCTCCCACGCCAAAGGCCAGCAGCAGTTCAAACACCCAGGCATCAAAGCTGAAGGAGCTAAATTGCAGGATGCGGCTTCCTGCAGGTAGATGGAATGCCTGCCGTTGAGCCGTTACAACATTGCACAATCCTCGATGCTCAATCAAAACGCCCTTGGGAGTGCCCGTGGAACCAGAGGTATAAATCACATACGCCAGATTTTCAGCAGTCACAGCCGTTTTAAGTGCATCCCGACTCTGTTGAGCGATGGTTTCTTCATGCGTATCTAAGCAAATGATTGTATCAACCGTTGGCAGGGCATTTACAAGAGACGACTGTGTGATCAGAATGGAAACCTGAGCATCCGTCAGCATGAAGCGTAGGCGATCGCGTGGATACTCTGAATCGAGCGGCAGGTAAGCGCCGCCAGCCTTCAGCACTCCCAACACAGCGATAACCGTAGCGACGGAGCGATCGACACAGATGCCAACCAGACTGTCTGGACGCACCCCCTGCTGCTGCAAATAATGGGCAAGCTGGTTTGAGTGCTGATCCAATGCCTGATACGTTAACTGTTCGTCGCCACATACCACCGCGATCGCGTCTGGGGTTTGCGCTGCCTGGGCTTCAAACACATGATGGATACAGGTATCTCTGGCGTACTCAGTGTGAGTGGCATTCCATTCGACCAAAAGCTGATGGCGCTCGGTGGCACTGAGGATGGGTAACGCGGCAATGGGCTGATCAGGATTAGTAACGATCGCTTCCAGCAAAGTTTGAAAATGGCTCAGAAGACGCGCGATCGTGGCGGCATCAAACAAATCGGTGTTATACGCCACAAAGCCGCTGATGCCCTCCACAGGCTGTTCCCATAGACCGCTCAAACCTTGAGACTGCTCCCACAGATGGAACTCCAGATCAAAGCGAGTGGTGGCAATGGCAAGCGGCCACGGATTGAGGGTTAAGTCCGGTAACTCCAGTGACGTCATCGGCGCATTTTGCAGGGCAAACACCACCTGAAACAGGGGGTTGCGGCTCAAATCCCGATCGGGATGCAGTTCTTCCACCAGTTTCTCAAAGGGCACATCTTGATGGGCATAGGCGGCCAGTGCTACCTCTCGGACTTGGCCCAGCAGTTCCTGAAACGTAGGATTGCCATCCAGGTTGGTTCGCAGCACCAGACTATTGACGAAGAAGCCAATCAACCCCTCAATCTCACTACGATTACGATTGGCGATCGGCACACCGACGGCCAAATCCGTTTGTCCCGTATAGCGGTAGAGCAGAATTTGAAACGCCGCAAACAGCGTCATAAACAGGGTGGCCCCCTCCGCTTGCCCTAACGCTTCCAGAGCGGCGGTGAGAACGGGGGAAAGCGTGAGCGGTTGCGTCGCCCCCCGATGCCCCTGCACAGGTGGACGCGGGCGATCGGTCGGCAAGTTTAATCCGGGTAAATCCTTTAACTGTTGCCCCCAGTACGCCAGTTGCGATTCTAGAATTTCACCCTGGAGCGATCGCCGCTGCCACTGCGCAAAGTCCGCATATTGAATCGGCAATGCACCCAGGGGAGACGGCTCATGCCGCAGAAATGCCGTGTAAAGCGCTCCCAGTTCGCGCATCAGCACCCCCATCGACCACCCATCAGAAATAATGTGGTGCAGCGTCAGCAGCAAGATGTGATCGGTTTCAGCGAGTTTTAATAAGGTGACACGCAACAGTGGCCCTGTCGTGAGCTTGAAGGGACGATGGGCTTCCTCGGTGGCTAAGCGCTGAATCGTTGCGTCTCGATCGCCAGCCGGAATGTTTTGCAAATCGATGATAGGTAGGTGCAGCTTGAAGCTGGATGCAATCAGTTGAACAGGTTCTCCATCAACGTGAGCGAAGGAGGTGCGGAGCGTTTCATGCCGTTGAACGATCGCGTTAAATGCTTGCTGGAGTGCTTTTAGATTAAGGTGTCCCTGCAACTGGACGGCAGCAGGCATATTGTAAAAGGGATTTTCCGGCACCAACTGATCCAGAAACCACAGCCGCTGTTGGGCAAACGAAAGGGGCAGCGATCGCGGTTCATCACGATCGCGTTGCAAAGCACGAGGCAGGAGCGTGATGGGATTAGAAGGCTGGCTAGATTGAGGCGTTTGACGCAGCAACGCGATCAATTCCGGTTTGCGTTGCGCCAATTCTGCCTGTAAAGCAGGCGTGATCGCCCCTTCAGGAGCCGTACAACGGAGCCGATCGCCCTCCACAAAAACCTGCACATCCAAACGTCGTAAGAACGCTAAAAACGCTACCGTCGTTAACCCCGTTGTCACACCTCTACCTCCTCACGCCCGCTCACAGTCGCTTCAGCAACCTCATCCGTTGGAACGCGTTGCCGTGCCCAACGGATGGTTTCAATGGTGACGGCCAAACCCGCGATCGTTGGGGTTTCAAACAAACTGCGAAGGGGGACTTCAAGTTGAAACGCATCCCGCACCCGCGACATCAATTGAGTTGCCAGTAAAGAATGTCCACCCAACTCAAAGAAATTGTCATGAATCCCAATGGGTTCCTGCCCTAAAAGCTGCTGCCAAAGAGTCGCGAGAGTTTGCTCGATCGTCGTTTTGGGAGCCTGAGATAACTCGGTGCGATCCATTGTGGGAGCAAACAACCGGAGAGCCTGACGATCGACCTTGCCATTCGCCGTCAGAGGGAGTGCGTCCAACAGCACAAACGCGGCAGGCACCATGTAATCGGGTAGCTTCGACTTTAAGAACCGCCGCAGATCACGGCTCGTAGGCACCCGTTGCGGATGGGAAACCAGGTAAGCCACCAGACGCTTGTCGGATGGCACGTTATGGAGCAACACGATCGCCGCCTGCACCCCCGGATGTTGACTCAACACCGTTTCAATTTCACCCAACTCAATCCGAAAACCCCGCAGCTTCACTTGATCGTCCACCCGTCCCAGAAACTCGATATTGCCATCAGCGCGATAACGGGCAAGATCTCCAGTTTTGTAGAGGCGGGGGGGAGGAGTTTTGAGTGTCGAGTTATGAGTTTTGAGTTGATCTTGCCTCTTGCCTTCTGCCTTCTGCCTCCTGCCTTCTGCCTCCTGCCTCCCCACAAATGGATGTTCCACAAACCGTTCCATCGTCAGCTCCGGACGGTTCAAATAGCCCTGCGCCAAGCCATCGCCCCCGATATAAAGCTCTCCACTAACGCCGATCGGGACTGGCTTTCGGTGGGAATCCAACAAATAAATCTGAGTGTTCGTAATGGGACGACCAATGGGAATGAAGCCGTTATCATTAGCAACAGCCTGCACCTCATACCAGGAAGCAAACGTGGTACTCTCGGTCGGGCCATACATATGGAGCAGATGTTGAGGCGCACCCTGTTCCAGCACCGTTCGTACCTGGTGAGGATCAGCCACTTCGCCGCCGAATAAGAGATAGCGCAAACCGCTAAACGCTGTGGGAACCTCCTGAGCCATCTGGTTAAACAAAGCGGTGGTTAAGAACAACACGCTGATCTGCTGCTGTTGCAGTTGGGCGGCAAACATAGGTGGTGATAGGGATACGTCGCGATCGATCCCAACAAGCTGATCGCCATTCAGTAAAGCACCCCAAATTTCAAACGTGGCCGCATCAAATGAAATATTAGACACCTGAGCCACCCGATCGCTAGTGCGCCACTGCATGTAGTTGGGATTGCAAACCAGTCGATTAACCGCTCGATGGGGCACGGCTACCCCTTTAGGCGTTCCCGTGGAACCAGAGGTGTAAACCACATAGGCAAGGTCATCAGCACTTATCTGGTTGACAAGATTAGCTTCGCTGGCTTGAGCGATCGCCTCCCAGTCTCGATCCAGACAAACACACGTTCGCCCCATTTCCCCCAAGGACTCCAACCAGTGATGTTGCGTCAGCAACACAGAAACGTCGGCATCTTCCATCATCCAGCGCAGACGCTCGACCGGGTAAGCCGGATCTAACGGAACATACACGCCCCCAGCTTTCAAGATGCCTAACAGTCCTGCCACCATTTCAGCCGATCGCTCCATGCAAAGGCCAACCCGCGATCCGGGAGCAATGCCCAGAGTCTTTAAATAATGCGCCAGTTGATTGCTGCCGTTGTTAAGTTCTCGATAGGTGAAGGACTTGCCACCAAATTGAACGGCGATCGCATTGGGCGATCGTGCCACCTGCGCTTCAAACAATTGGTGAATGCTGCGATCGTGGGGATAGTCTCGTTGCGTTTGATTCCATTCGCCAAGCAACTGCTGCTGTTGAGATGCGGTTAAAATCGGCAGTTCTGAAAGTCGCCGATCAGGATTTGCTACAATCCCTTCTAGCAGGGTTTGAAATGATTCTAACAACCGGAGAATGGTGGTTTGATCAAACAAATCGGTGTTGTAAACCATCACGCCCCGTAAGCCAGCCGCATGATTCCAGCCATCCCCCCACAGGCTTCTAAAGTCCTCAGAACATTCCCACAGGTACAGTTCTAAATCAAAGCGCGTAGTGGTGGTTTCAAAGTTTGAAGAACTCAGCGTCAATCCTGGCAACTCCAATTGCTTCATCGGGGCATTCTGAAGCGCAAAGACAACTTGAAATAAGGGATTGCGGCTGAGATGACGCTCTGGATGCAGTTCTTCCACCAGTTTCTCAAAAGGTACATCCTGATGGGCATAAGCCGCCAGAGCCACCGATCGCACCCGCTCCAACAGATCGCGAAACGTTGGATCGCCAGAAAGATCGGTGCGTAGAACCAGGCTATTCACGAAAAACCCAATTAATCCCTCCAGTTCACTGCGATTGCGATTGGCGATCGGGGAACCCATGGCAATATCATCTTGCCCCGTATAGCGATGCAGCAAGGTCTGGAACGCGGCTAATAAGGTCATAAACAGGGTCACACCTGACTGCTGACTCAGTGCTTTCAAGGTTTCCATCAACGCGTGTGGAACTTCTAGCTGTTGCGTGGTGCCTCGGTAACTTTGTATAGGAGGGCGCGGACGATCGGTCGGCAGATCCAGCACCGGAACCTGCTTTAATTGCTGTCGCCAGTACGCCAGTTGCGTCCGTAAAACATCACCTTGCAACCATTCGCGTTGCCAGTGAGCAAAGTCTGCATATTGAATGGGCAATTCTCTTAAAGGGGATGGCTGGCCTTGCTGGAAGGCCGTGTAGAGCGCACCTAATTCTTGAATGAATATGCCACTGGACCATTCATCAAACACAATGTGATGGAAATTCAACAGCAACACCCACTCGGTTGCACTCATTTGAATAAGCATGAACTGCAAAAGGGGACCCTGCGACAGGGCAAACGATCGCTGCATCGCGTTACGTAGCAGTCGGTGTAGCTCTGCATTGCGTTCCCCAGTGGGCAACGGGTGTAAATCGACCAAGGGTAAAGACACATCCACACAAGGCGAAATCACTTGCACAGGCTGCCCATCCATCCAGGCAAAGGTCGTCCGCAGGGCTTCATGGCGATGCACGATCTCATTAAAACTTTGTGTGAGCGCTTGGTGATCGATCGTGCCTCGGAGTCGTAATGTGATGGGCACGTTATAAAAACACGTTCCTGGAGCCAACTGATCCAAAAACCAGAGTCGCTGTTGAGCGAATGATGTGGGAAAAGCAAACACTTCGTCCTCAATCTCATCCTCAGAGCGGTGACAGAGGGGATTTTCGAGGACCATTAAAAAAAGCTCTGGTGCAATTTGCCCTCTCTTTTTAATGCAGATAAGCCTGACGAGAATCTGCTTTTGGGTAGACTTCTCAATTTTGCCAGGACAAAACTCTCGCCTTACGCTTGGAGCGCTTTCACTAAAACTGATGGTTCTAACTTCAGAGAGTTGCTCTACGGCTAGCAGACTCTTAACCTTAATGCACCCTAATCGTTTGCTACGGATATTTGAATCAACTATGTTTATGCCCCTCGACTTTTTGTTACGGTTGCTGTCGAGCCTATTGACGATCGCGCTGCTGGGGGGAGGCGGTTACATCCTGTACCAATGGACTACTGGCGCATTACTGGCGACGGGTTGGCTTATTTTGAGTACAGCCATGTTGCTGTGGTCTTTTCTGGGCTTTCTACCCATCTTGCTGCTGCATCGCCCTGGCAAAGATGAACCTAAGCCAAATCGCAGCAACCGGGTGCATCGTCTCGCTCGGCCCGATGGTAGCGATATTCAAGTCGAATTTTACGGACCCGATAACGCTCCTACCCTGATCCTGACTCATGGTTGGGGACCCGATAGCACGGCTTGGTATTACGCAAAGCGACAACTCACCGAGCAGTTTCGCGTGATTGTGTGGGATCTTCCCGGTCTCGGCAAATCTAAAAAGCCGGAGAATCGAGATTACTCCCTCGAAAAATATGCCCGCGATTTGGAAGCGGTCTTAATGTTGGCAGGCGATCAGCCCGTCATTTTGGTGGGGCATAGCATGGGAGCCATGATCCTGCTTACCTTTAGCCGCCTGTTTCCACAGCATTTGGGGCAACGTGTGGCTGGTTTAGTCTTGGTAGACGGCACTTACACGAATCCACTCAAAACCGCCATTCTCAGCAAGTTATTGCTAGCCTTACAAAAACCCTTGCTGGAACCGCTACTTCACCTTGCGATCGTCTTTTCTCCCCTGCTGTGGCTCTCAAGCTGGCTCAGTTATTTCAACGGTACAACGCTGATCAGCACTGAGATTTCTGGCTTCACAGGCCGAGAAACACGGGGACAACTTAATTTCTCTAGCTTAGTTGGGATCAAGGCATCACCAGGCGTTCTGGCCAGAGGTGTTTTGGCAATGTTTAAGTTCGATGAAGCAGCGACGTTACCGGAAATCGCTGTTCCCTTGATGGTTGTGGTTGGCAAGTCTGACATTGCCACCCGTCCCTTTGCGAGCGATCGCATGATGAAGGCAGCACCTCAAGCAGAACTGGTTGTACTATCTCCCGGAGGACATATGGCACTCATGGAGCGCAACCAGCAATTTACCGACGTCATCCGAGCCTTTAGTCAGGCTTGCTTACGTTTGAGACGGTGAATGGGCGTGGTTCAAATGAAGGTAACAGATTGGAAGCGATCGATGTAATGTGAGGGATTGTTTCCTTAGCCCTGAGTTGAACCCATCGTATGAGTCCAGTCCGCTCCGTTGCCACCAATTTATCCTCGGATGCCCGCCAGAAAATGGCGATTGAGGTCTTGGCAAAATCGCAGCCCGTCAGCCAACTCGCGGCGGCGCATCAAGTGAGTCGCAAGTTTCTGTACGAGCAAGGGCAAAAAGCAAAGACGGCAATGGATGCGACCTTTGAGCCGACAGCCAGTGACAACGACGTTCTATTCCATCTGCCCGTGACCAAAACTTGGTTGTCTCAGTTCATTCTGGGATTGGTGCTGATTTGCCATAGTTCCTATCGCGGAGTCGTCGAACTGTTGCGCGATCTATTGGACGTATCTATCAGCGTTGGCACCATCCACCATCGCCTTGAGTCCGCTGCGGCAACGGCATCTGAGATCAATCAAGTACAAGACCTGTCTGGAATCCAGGTGGGACTTCACGGACGAAATTTTTCAAGGGTCTCAACCGGTATTGGCTGAAGTGGATGCCGCTTCAACTTACTGCTATTTGCTCCAAGGCGTCGAACAGCGCGATGGAGAGACCTGGGGTTGGCCTCTGCTCGATGTGATGGACCAAGGGTTTCAGCCAGCGTTCACGATTGCAGACGGCGGGTCAGGATTGAGAGCGGGTCAGAAAGAAGTCCTGCTGGACACGCCTTGCCATGGCGATGTCTTTCATCTCCAGCAACAGTTTGAGACCGTGGTCAACTGTTTGAATCGACAAGCCGCAGGGGCTACGTCTAAACGATTGAAACTCGAACAAAAGCTTGCCCAGGCTCGATTTAAGGGACAGAACACTCGTTCTCTCCAAGGCAAGTTGAACGTTGCCCATCAACGAGAACAGTAGCTGGTGATGCTGGCAACTGATGTCAAAACCCTATTGCAGTGGATGTCGCATGATGTCCTGGAACTTGCGGATCCACTGTTGGCAATCCGCCAAGCCCTGTTTGACTTCATCGTCGCTGAACTCAAGCAGTGGGAGTGCAAAGCACATCCTCAGCTTCAAACGCTCCGCAAATCCTTACACCATCAGCGGGATCAAGTCCTCGCGTTTGCGGGTCTGCTCGACCACAAGCTGGGGAAGATCGCGCTGGGCTTTGAGGTGCCGTTACAGACCGTCCGCGAGGTCTGTCTACTCCATCGCAAATCGCCCACCTCGAATCCCTACTGGGTGCATTGGAATCAATTACACGCTCAGTTAGCAGGGAAATTCCACGCGGTGATGGAAGCGGTGAGTGCAGCACTCAAACAAATCCCTAGAGCCAGTTCTCTGGTCGAAAATCTCAATTCTCGCTTACGCAACAACTTTTTCTTGCGCCGAACGTTGGGTGAACCTTATTTGGGATTGCTCCAGTTTTTCCTCAATCACCGCTGTTTCATCCGCAGTGCAGTTCCAGAACGGGTTGGTAAAAGACCAAAGCAGTTGATGACAAGATCAAGCCATCCTCACTGACTAGAGATGTTAGGGTTTCCAACTCTTCCGACCAGCTTAACTCGACCTGCCCATTCGATTCAGATCATCCTCGAAATGAGGGTCTAATTTGTAGTGCCACTGTTACCTTAAAACCGCCCTTTTTGAACCATGCCCAAAATCATGAGGCCGACACTCCCCCGTCTGTGAAGGCGCACCATACCCAACGTCAGAAAGATTGCACCCAACGGGGCCCAGACCAGGAGTTGGATGCCTGGTGGCGTAAACAAGCCAACCAGGATGGCAGTGAGCACCATCCCGATCGTCATAAAGGCGGCGAAAACATAATCGCGCAGTTGCCAGGCGGTTTGCATGGGGGCTATCAAGGAGGACTGAGCATTTGTTTACAGGTGAATCAGGCCGTAAAAACGCTCGCTGAGCGCAGAGTGATCAGATGAGTTAAGCTTACCTGGAGCGGTACTGGCATCGCGCAAGGAGTCTGAGCACTGATTTTGGAACCCCCTTGCTGAGTCAGTCTTTCAGCCTGGGCACGGGTGATTGGACGGCTCTGGTTCACCCCAACGTTCCCCATTCAAGTCTCTGTCTGCAGCTGCTTCGACACTTCGCTGACCTGCTTCAACACTCGCATCAAGTTGCCGCCCCAGATTTTGCGAATCGCCTCTGGCGAATAGCCTCGAACCAGCAACGCTTGCGTAATACGAGGCATCCGGGAGACATCTTCAAGATCCCTCAAGCCGCCACCGCCATCAAAATCAGAGCCAATCCCCACATGGTCAATACCCATCACCGCCACCAGATGATCAAGATGGTCGATGGCATTCGCTAACGTCGGTTTGCTTTCAGGATATTGGTCGTTGATTGCCTGCATTTTTTGCAACAAGTCAGCCACCGCAGCCGGACTCAACTTGCCCTGAAACCAGGCCGCCTGCTGCGCCGCTAGCTTCGCCAAAGCTGCTTCCCGCTGGGGACTCTGGGCAGTGGCTTTGATGTAATCGCCGAGCAAACACAGTTGCACCACTCCCCCATTTTGTTTCATCGCTCGCAGCATCGTGTCATCCAGATTGCGCGGTACTGCTCGCAGCTGACGCGCACTGGAATGGGAAGCAATAATGGGAGCTTTCGTCATGCGCATGACATCCCAAAAGGTGTCGTCATGCACATGGGAAACATCCACCATGATGCCTAAGCGGTTCATCTCCTGCACCACAGCTTTACCAAAGGGGCTCAAGCCGTGCCATTTTTGCTGCTGATCGGTGGCGGAATCACCCAGTTGATTATTTTTGGCGTGGGTCAAGGTGATGTATCGAATCCCTTGGTTGTAGAAAGCCTGCACCGCCTTGATATCGGTTCCTAACGGATACCCGTTTTCCATGCCGAGAAACAGGGCTCGTTTGCCCGCTCGTTCCAGTCGATCGGCATCTTTGGGTGTGAAAGCGAGCGCGACCCGGTCAGCATGCTTTGACACAAATTGATTAGTGCGCTGAAGCATCTGGTTGGCCAGATCTTTGGCCTGAGCGTATCCTTCATCGGTGAGTTGGCGCTGTGGCGTAAAGATGGACATAAACGCGGCATCCAGACCACCCGCTTCCATCCGCACCAAATCCCATTGACCACTCTCCAGTAATCCCGTGGGATGCCCGATACCGGGATCGAAGCTGGGAGCGAAGGTTTGGTGAATGGGCCAATCGATGTGGCTGTCAATGGTTAAGACGGACTGATGCAGCCTCTTAGCCCGCTCATGCTGAACAGCTTGGGGGCTATCAGCCTGGGCGATCGTCCACCAGGCGATGGTCACCAAAGCAAGGATAAAGGGGACTAAGCGCTTGGCAAAAGAAGAGAGCATCACTAGTTTTATCAGCTGCTGCCTTAAAGGCTGATGTCATTGTACTCAATGAAGCTTAGTGCGTAGAAAATATTATGTACAGAGCCAAATGAAATGATAGCGAGTCAATTTCGTGTCGCTGAGAAAACTCCTGCTGCCGCAGAGGACCAAGCTGGCTCTAGGTGAAAGGGTCCGCCAGGTCTAGCTTGACTGCTTTGAGGACACTCATGTGTCTCCTCAACCAATCAAAAGTCACTGTACCGATCCTGTCACATCCAAAGACTAAGGATCGTGGATTGAATAACCTGTAGATTCAGGATTCTGTAGCGATTGTCTTACGCATACCTTCACGAGTGAAGCGATCGAGCGACCAGAGCAACACAAGGTCAAACTGCCGCTCAGATGCATCCTTAAACAGTTGTGAAAAGCCGCCTCGTCCGCGTTTACCCTTGCGACTGGACTCCTCATCCTTGTCAGTCTTGTCAAACTGCCAACCTTGACGTTCGCAGCACTCGCGGCGTTGCAAAAGTTGGTTGTCCGTGTCCCTTGTCAGTTGGAAGCACAGCGATAGAGCGCGGCGAGGGTAGGGCGAATGGGGGTTTTCATGCCAGCAGCCTATCAACCAAGGGCACTTTTTTGACACCCCTGCTAGCCCAATAGCAAATACCGCTGCGAGGGGGGGCAGGGCATAGCATTTTATATCGGTTTTTTGACACCCCTTGGCGATCGCCACCACACACGCTGCACAAAGCTGAACCGAATCAGGAAATAGACCAGACTGTGGTTTAGTATCGTGGCACGCGATCAATGCAATTGCTCTTTGAAACTCCAGAGGCAGCCCGTGAGGTGGCCTTTATGTTGCAGTGCGAGTACGATGGCTTCACCATGACTACGCTGCTGTCGGTTCATGACACCCTGGCGCTGAGAACCGCGATCGCACTGACCGGAACCGATTTCTGCTTTGCTGGCGATCACTGCCCGCTGGTACTGGTGGTAGAGGCCAATGCACTAACCCAAGTGAGTGCAAGCCAACAGGCTGAGCGCATTAGCCGGAAAGCAGAGTTGTGGAAGGATGTTGCGCCTTTCTGATGACAGACCGCAACATTGCCGAAAAGAATGGTTGAGCCCTTGCTTGTAGTACGGCTAAAAACCCTGCTGGGAAAGGAATAGGAAGAAAAACTTTGCCCAATTGAGGCATTTTCGGCAATGATACAAGCATTAAGGGGGTTGAGTAGCAAGCGATGTTGTTGGCGAATGTGCTAAGAGTAGAACTACAAAAATGTGACAGATGCTGAAAAGGTCTGATTCTTTGTTGCTAACCAATCCTTGTCGTCTTGTAAGAGCGGGTGTAAGTAACACATTCACCAGCAGCATCCGTTGCTCCTACCCTCGTATCTTAACCCTCATAGATAGAGAGTAATTTCCTTGGGTATTCTGAATGCACCGATTCAAAATAGGTGCTCCCGATGGAGAGAACTGGCACAAAGATTAATGCTCCTGTGTGGCAACCAACTCCTGTGCCGAGACAGACTCCGGGCAACATACGATCGCCCCAGCTTCCTGAAGGAAGCCAGGACGAAAGACAAGGAGCAGCCAGCCGCAATCAGGATCATTACAGTGAACCCAAAGCAGGAGCAATCTTTGATAATGTAGCGGCGACGATCGCGACGGCTCCACCAGCTGTTGCCCCAGCACCTCAACCCGTTCCAGTGCCTCAGAATGTCCAACCGAAACTCACGATTGGGGCACCGGGCGACCAGTATGAGCAAGAGGCCGATCGGGTAGCAGAGCAAGTGGTGCAACGACTGCAAGCATCTGGTGCTGCTGGAGCGCCCGGAGAAGGGAAAGCGGGTGACAGGAGTGTGCAACGAAAGCCCCAACTAACGGTAGCTGCGCTCAGTCCTCAATCCCAAGAGGCTGCGCCCAATCCTGATGGGGCCAAACTCCAATTGCAGTGTAAGCGTCAGACGGATGCCAGCGAAGCAACACCAGAATTTGAAACGGCTCTCAACAGTGCTAGTGGCGGTCAGCCGCTTGCCTCCCAATTTCGCCTGCAAGCAGAAAACCTGATGGGAGCCGACTTCAGTGGTGTGAAAATCCACACCGATGGCGCAGCCGATCAACTCAATCAATCCATTCAAGCAAAAGCCTTTACAACCCGGCAGGATATTTTCTTCAGACAAGGGGAATATAACCCAAGTAGTTCTGAGGGGCAAAAGTTGCTTGCTCATGAGCTAACTCATGTGGTTCAGCAAAATAGTGGAACCGTTCGGCGCAAGGAAAAGGGAGCTGCGATCGGCCTCTCTTCTACCTCACAAAGCATGATTCAGGCAGATAAAGAGCATTTGCAGGTTCCGCCGCCTCAAAATGAACCCGCTGAGAAAGATGCAATGCCTCCCCGTCCACAGGCAAATGCCGAATTGCCAGCCAATCGATCGCGGGCAAATGATGATGTGCCAGACAATCGCTTGCGATCGGGAGGAGTAGATTTATCGTCTAATGCTTCCAATGCATCACTTTCTAATGAAAGCAGTTCTGATTCCCAGTCTGAGAGTCAGCTAGACAAGAATCATTTGCAGGTTCCCTCTCCCCAAAATGAACCCGCTGAGAAAGATGCAATGCCTCCCCGCCCACGGGCAAATGCCGCATTGCCAGCCAATCGATCGCGGGCAAATGATGATGTGCCCTCTAACCGTGTACGGTCAAATGCTAAAGGGAAAGGTCCTTCCCAGGACAATGACCTTCAGAATGCAGAGGAGCAGGATTCAGCTGCTGATGCGTCTAATCAATCACTCTCTATCAAAATTGATTCTGTTGATGACGATGCCGTCGATGCTCAATCGGAACTTGAGACAGAAGACGTAGTTACGAGTAAAACTATCAAAAAAAGTTTGACATTAGCCGGACAGTCTTATGCAGAAACTGAACTTTCGGCATTAGGGGTTGAAAAGCTCTACTACACCTTCGAGGAGGATAAAAGCTATGTAGAAGAAGCTTATGCCAATGTAATTCCTGAGGAGATTGAGATCGCCGCTAAGGAAAATGAGGAGCAGCTTCAACATCTTGATGAACAATTAAAGAATCAGGCAGACCAACCGCAAGATGACGAGCAAGCAAAAGAGCAGCCTAAGGCAGAAAGTGAAAAAGAAAAAACGAAAAGAGAAAAAGAGGAAAAGCATAAACGCGAGCACTTGAAAGTTTATTTCGAGCAAATGAAAAATAAGGAGCAAGCTGATAGTGAATTAGATAAAGCGAGAAAGCATACTGAAACAGCCCAACAATCTATGACGCGGAATTACGAGCGTCGATCAGAGGTCGGCAAGCTGTATCAGCACATTCAAGAGTTGCGGGAAGAGTTTGCCGCTCCCAGTAAAAATGCAGATGTCAAATATAAGAGTAGAAAGCAAGAAGCAAGAAAAACTAGTGAGGAAAACGCAAGTAAAGCATCAAAAATTCGTAGTGAAGCTAAAAAAGATGAGGCTGAACTGAAGGGTCGTAAAAAGGAACTTCAAAATGCGAAGCGAGCCGCTGTAGATCTAGATGATTTTATAAAGTGGGTCCGTACCAAACTTGGATCAAAAGCAATTGCCTTAGGGGCAGATGTTGGTTATGGACTCATTAGTGGAGGTTACTTGCAGGTAAAAGCAGAGGAGGATAAGCGCGGCTTTCAAAAACCAATTGAAAGCACAACCGTGAGACAAGAGGCTAGGAAAGCCTATGAACAAATTAATCGAGAACGTAAAGCGATCGAGACAATTCAAAGCAAGGCAGGTCTAGAGGTATTTGATAAAGCTGACAAGGCAGTTTACATCCTACAACTTCTTGATAAAGGCATTCTGACGGGGTTTAAACGAATACTTAGATACATGAAAATTTATGCGTCGATACTCTCCTCGCTTCCTGCTATTGGTTTTGTGTTTGGAGCGATTGCGACAGGCTTAACACTAGTATCTGGTGCTGTCTCTGGAGTTCAAGCGATCATGAATACGATCATTGCAACGATCCGAGGACTGCAAGTTTGGAAAGGAGATGGTAGATTGCAGGGTCTATTTAAGATGGCAGCAATTGATGCAGGCGTAAATGGTTTTGCAGGCAGCCTCAAAACTGTTGTGTTTGGACTTGATCAAGCAGGAGATATGCAGGGGCTAGATCAAAAGAATCCTAATTTTAACTTCGGCAATGTCAATATCGGTAATGTTGATCTAGGCAATCAACCGATAGACGATGTTGTTGAGAAACCAATCAACAGCGTAGATAATGCTATTGAGAAATCAAGCAATAGCGTTGATGACGGCCTGAACAAATTTCTGAGTGGGTCAACTGGAGTAGAGGCAACAGCTACTCTAAGTAAGCCGTTGGGTGAGGAAGTCGCGAAAGTTCTCAGCAAAGAATACAAGTTGTTTAGCAAAGTGAAGAAAGGTGAGCTGGGTCGTAATGCTGATGGCACCGTTCGACTCTTATTTACGAAAGCAGCGAATTCAGTCTTACGGAAGACAGATATTTTCAAAATGGATGTAGAGCCCTTCTCGGCGAACGTAGAAGAAAATAGAGTTGCGCTCGATGAAGCCAATAAAGAGGCAACTGAAAATGCTAAGAAATGTGAGGATAAGCAGCAGGTAGAACAAGCACAGGAACCTTTGGCAGCCCTGAACGAATCCAGTGGAGTTATGCAAGATGCGGATGCAGCTCTGAAGGATGTTCTGGCAGCAGTGAGTAATTAATTTGCAATGGAAATAGAACCTATGCTGCCCCACACCAATAACCGCTCATTGCAACAAGTGTTGATTCTCTATGACTCCCAGCAAACAACGCTGCAAATTGCTCAGAGTCAATATACAGTGATCAAAGATGGTGATCGCCTGACGGAATTGCGATTTATCCTTGAGGTAGATGGACGACTGTATCAACGCATTGAACAGCAGCAGTTGTTTCACCTGACGCCTGAAGTCAAAGGACAACTTCACGGCGGCAAGTGGCGATCGAAACAGGCAGTAACGCTAGAAATTAGCCTCCATCCCGATTTGTTTGCCCAGTTGGCAGATCAGGGGGAAGCGGAGATCGATCAGTTCATGCAGCAACATTCCGATCAACCCGATCATCCCTTGCTGCAAACCGAAAGCTGGTATTTGCTGTCCGCATCGCAGCAACACGCGCACACTCAGGCTAGCTATCGTACGTTGTGGAGCTACGTCGAGTTGCAAAACCTGCAAGACCCCGATCGCAATTTCTTCCAAGGGGTCAACCAATTTGTGAAAGAATCTGCTGCCATGCAGGAGCTTTTAGCGTCTGGGGAAGTGCTGGATGAGCAACTCTTAGAACATATTGGCGAGTGGGCGCAATCACTGCTGCAAACCAGTACACCCGATACACTGCTGGACAATTTCACAGCAGATATGATCCAGCTTTTTCAAGCTGCAACTCAAGCAGACTCAGCCGGGGAGGCTAATCCCACTCAAACCGCTGAAGCGCCCGCAGATTCTCTTCAGGCAAAAGTAGAGACTTTCTTGGTGGCAGACCAGTGGCAGCTTCAGCCGAACGAGGGAGCTAAAGCACTCCGCGTTTCCTTTACAGGAGAATTTGGGGAGTGGAATTGCTACGCCTTACCGCGAGAAGACGAACGAGAATTTGTATTCTATTCCCTTGCCCCCTTTCTGGTTCCAGAAGCGCAGCGGCAACGGGTAGCCGAATTTATTTGTCGGGCAAACTTTGGGCTGGTGATCGGCAACTTTGAACTGGACTTTGACGATGGAGGAGTGCGCTTCAAAACCAGCATTGATGTCACTGAAAGCGAGCTTGATACACCACTAATTCGCAATCTGGTTTACAGTAACGTTTCCACCTTCGATCGCTATCTTCCAGGACTACTGGCCGTGACGGCAGGAACCGCTTCGCCCGCAGCAATCATTAACGAACTTGAAAGTGAATGAGCGCCAGTCTTATGCAAACCGTATCTTATTACCAGGAAAATCTGACTCAGTTGCGGGCACACCTCGATCGCATCCGCCACTACCTCGAAAACCACCTTGAACAAAAGGACAACCACGAGCTTCCCGACTTAGTGGATGAAAATTCCCAGCTAGCGCAACTGTGCCATATTTTTAATCTCTCGCCCCTTGAGCGGGATATTCTCGTGCTCTGTGTTGGCATGGAGTTGGAACCCGACTTTGAACCGCTCTGTGCCAAAGTCAATCACCATGCCAACAAAGCCTATCCCACTTTAGGGATGGCGCTCAGCGTGTTTCCCAATGCTAGTTACAGCGTCTTATCCGCGCAAAATCCGCTTCAACGTTGGAAACTGATTGAGTTTGCGGCGGGTTTATCGTTGACTCAAACCGCCATTCGCATCGATCGTCAGATTCTCTGTTACCTGCTGCACGAAACGGCGATTGCTGAGCCTCTGGCAGATTTGATTCATCCTCTGCCCGCCGATCGTGATCCGGTTCTCTTACCGCCTTCCCATCACGCCATTGTTGAAAAGCTGGTATCTCGCTGGTCAAAGCTAACCCACAGTTATCCGATTTTGCAATTATGCGGTTCCGAAGCAACCAGCAAATTTAAGATTGCCGCTACCGCCTGTAAAACCCTGGGGTTGCAACTCAAAATGATATCGGCAATGGTGTTACCAATGGCTGCAAGTGAGCTGTCTAGCTTACGGCAATACTGGGAACGAGAAGCGCTGTTGAGTAATAGTGTGTTGCTGCTCAACTGCGACGAGATCTCGAACCATGAACCCATCAGAATGATGACAGTCAACCGCTTTCTAGAAACGATGCTGACTCCAGTCATCGTCAATGTTGAAGAACGGCTGCATATCCATCATCGATCGATCCTTAATTTTGATGTTCCTTCGCCGACGTATCAGGAACGCCGCACTCTCTGGGACACACATCTGGAAGCAATCAACGCCAATTTGAACGGAAGCCTGACTAATCTCACCTCTCAATTCAATCTCAGCCCAGCGGCGATTCAAAATGCCTGCGAGCAAATTGAACCCAATCAAGCAGAATCAATCAAAGACCAACTCTGGAATCTGTGTCGCCTCCAGGCACGTCCCCGGTTAGAAGACCTGGCGCAACGGATTGAGTCCAACGCCAGTTGGGAAGACTTGATTCTGCCGGAACAGCAAATTCAAACGCTGAAAGATATGCTGATCCAACTGCGGCAACGAGGGAAAGTTTACGAAGAATGGGGCTTTGCCAGCAAGGAACGCAAAGGATTGGGCATCAGTGCTCTATTTGCGGGCCAAAGTGGGACGGGCAAAACAATGGCAGCGGCAGTCCTGGCAAATAAATTGAATCTGGATCTGGTGCGCATTGATCTCAGTTCTGTGGTGAGCAAATACATTGGGGAAACCGAAAAGAATTTGCGGCGCATTTTTGATGCCGCTGAAACTGGCGGCGCAATTTTACTGTTTGACGAAGCGGATGCTCTCTTTGGTAAACGCAGTGAGGTCAAAGATAGTCACGATCGCCATGCCAATATTGAAGTGAGCTACCTGTTGCAACGGATGGAATCGTATCAGGGGTTAGCCATTCTTACCACCAATCTTAAAAACGCTCTTGATACGGCTTTTTTACGGCGTATTCGATTTGTATTGACGTTCCCATTTCCGGATGCTCAATCCAGAATCAAAATTTGGGAAAAAGCTTTTCCGCCCCAAACGCCTACACACGATTTGAACTATAACGAACTGGGTAAGCTGAATGTTTCCGGTGGCATTATTCGCAATATTGCCATTGGTGCTGCCCTTTTAGCTGCTGATATTGATGAACCTGTGATGATGAAACATATTTTACAGTCGGCACGCAACGAGTACCTCAAACTCGAACTCAGCTCAACCGAGCTAAGTAAGATCAAGCTAACCGATTAAAATTCAGTGAGAACAAACCTGCTGTATCGCCAATGATGAAAACTGGCGCACTTGAAGCTTGAAACCCAATCGCTCCTTCCCCTTCAGGAAGCAAGCTGCAGAGAAGAAAACTCTGCAAGCTCCCTTTGAAGAGTTTTAGCGGCTTTCTTCTACGGGGTAGAGACCGATATGTATAATTTGGTGGCACGCTAGCCTTCAAAGGCTTTCAAAGTAGAACTTTCAGAGATCAGTCATTCAGTGAATGAGGATTGTTTTGCTCTTATTTAGGGCTTGCTGAAAAAGTATTTCACGAGTTTTGGGAAAGCGAGGGTTCAATGCTAAGAGTCGCTAAACCTTGAGCGGCCATCAGGGCGTGTTGAGGATCACGCCAGCACCACTGCCCTTGCTCGCACCGAAGCAATCGCTGAGACAGGACAACGCCCAAAAAGACAAAAAGAAGTTGCCGGAGCAACTGCTCCAGATTCATCACCAGAAACGTCATGGCAATTTCTGTTTCTGCGGTTGGAGCGAACTTTGCCATGACGCGAGCTAAGCTAAAGCGACGCTTGCTGACTCCAAACTTGCCCTCCACTTGGTTGCGAACTGCGGCATCTGCTTGAGTTTGCTTTTGAATTTGGGGTTGTCCGCTCTGTTTCGGTCTGCCTAACGGTTTTCCACTCAGGCGAATCCCTCGTTCTCGGCAGTATTGATGGTTGGCACGAGTGCGATAGATTTGGTCAGCATGAACCGAGGCGGGATAATGACCAAAGCGACGTTTGAATTGCTCGATCTGCTCTGGCAAATCGGTCGATTCATTGAAGTTGTCCCAGTCGAGATGGTCTAAAAACACATAGCCCTTGACACAACTAATGGCAATCTTGGCACCGAATTCCACGGCGGTTCCGGCTTTGCCTCGCACAAGCGGTCGTACATGGGGTTGAGCCAGACTGACAATGCGGTCTTCAATACGATGTTGATGCTGCTGATACATCCACTGCTGTTGGCGAAACAACTCACCGATGATGAGGCATTTACGGTACAGTTGCTGGTCCAGTTGAGCAAGTGTTGCTCCTGCTGTAACCAGCGTGTCAATGTGAGTGAGATTTCGTCTGAGATAGCGCAACTGCTGCCCCACTGCCTTGCGGAGCGTTTTCCGTTTCACCGACCACGCTTGCGCCCAGAGCGTGTAGCAGGAGACAAAGGTTATACAGGGCGACGGATTCGGACCTATTTACACCACCGTGGCATCGGAGCCATCATTCCACGGCTTGCCAATGAACCTCGGCAAGGCACGCGCTTTGACCGTCAAAGGTATCGGCAACGCAATCGCATTGAGCGTGCCTTCAATCGGTTGAAACAGTTTCGACGGATTGCAACGCGCTACGAGAAACGGGCAGATAATTATCTCGCTATGCTCACCATTGCTGCCATCAGCCTTTGGCTTTAGGGGTTTTAAAACACGCCCTAGTACTACAGTTGTAGATTAGCTAGAATAGGGATGGAATCAGGGATAGTAGCATTTTTGTGACACTTTCATTTCAATCTATTCTGGCAACAACGGCAAGGTCAATTTCAACGGAAGATGTTGAGCAATGGTCAAATGAGTTTGTCGAGTTAAACCAACGGATTGCTCCCTACTTTAAGCGCCTTGAAACCAAGCAGCATGCTCAGGATTATTTGCAAGGCTTGCTCAGTGCCGTAGAGCGCAAAAATAGCTGGCAGATTGCCGAGCAAGTTGGGGATGCCAATCCCTACGCAATTCAACATCTGTTGGGTCGCTCTGTATGGGATGCCGATTTGGTGCGCAATGAATTGAGGGATTACGTTGTTGAGCACCTGGGGCATGACAACGCCGTCGTCGTGATTGACGAAACTGGTTTTCTCAAGAAGGGCAACCAATCAGTGGGAGTCCAACGACAATACAGTGGAACGGCTGGGCGCATTGAGAATTGCCAGATTGGTGTGTTTCTCAGTTATGCGACTCCAGACGGCTACACATTCTTAGATCGAGAACTTTACCTACCGAAGAGTTGGACCGATGAACCTGAACGGTGTGGGCAGGCTGGAGTGCCTGATACGATTTCCTTTGCAACGAAGCCTCAACTCGCTCGTCAAATGTTGCAACGACTGTTTGAGGCTCACGTGCCTCACGCTTGGGTCAGTGGGGATGAAGTGTACGGCAGTGACCGACGCTTGCGATTGTGGTTAGAAGAACAGGGGGAAGCGTATGTGCTGGCTGTTTCGGTCAAAGAGCCTCTATGGATTGGCTATGAGCAATATCGAGCCGATGAGGTAGCCGCCAATTTAACGGATTGCGATTGGGTCAGACTCAGTTGTGGTGATGGCACAAAAGGTCCCAGGACCTACGACTGGGCAATGGTTCGGTTTAATTGCCCGAGCGCACCTGACTGGCAACGCTGGTTACTCGTAAGACGAAGTGTGAGCGATCCGATAGACCTTGCCTATTACGTGGTCTTTGCACCCACCTCAACCACCTTGGCGGAAATTGTCAGTGTAGCCGGTACACGATGGACGATTGAAACGGGGTTTGAAACGGCCAAAGGAGAAGTTGGCTTAGACCACTATGAAGTCCGCTCTTGGCAGGGATGGTACCGTCACATGACCCTCTCTCTGGTAGCTCATGCCTTTTTGAGCGTTGCCCGTGCTCAAACTGCCCAGCAGGGGTCAAAAAAGGGGGATTTGAACAACTCAATGAGTCCTTCTATCAACGATTTCAAACGCAAACACGGCTTGAAATCCCCTTGAGTATGCCTGAAGTTCGTCGGGTATTATGGGCACTGTTAGGGGCTTGGACACCGAGCTTAAATTACATCTTGGCTTGGTCTACTTGGCGACGGATTCATCAAGCCGTTGCAAGGTTTCATCACTATAAGCGCCGGCTGCTTTCCACAACTCCAGATCTACAACTGTAGTACTAGGAACGTGACAGAAGAAGTGATGATGCGCTACCGAATCAAGTTAGAGTTTCTCTGCCATGAGCACCGCTTACGCGGCACAGTCGAGCAGGATAGAGACGAGAGCAAGTTGGGGACATCGACCCTGCGCCAGTTGCTCGATGGGCTGCGATCGACCATCCTAGAGCGCTATCCCTACATCAGCGATGCCATTGATCGCATTGATCTCCTCGACTTGCGGATCGAGCCGCTCTAACGGCGGGTTTAGTCGATCGGCAGGCGCTGCTCTTACGTCCCTTACAGATTAGCAAGACTGGGAGCACAATGATATCAAGTCTAGGGTCTTCTGTGGGCCCGGCAGTAGCGCCGTGCCCTAGCTTGCCAGAACCCTGCTCCAGCAGCCTGACGCTGGTTGGGACAGTCTAGGGGCCAGTCCAGAGAGACCCACACAACAGCACATAGCCACTGAAGCAGGCGGCGTCACAGAGGCCAGACAAGGGTGTTGTGCTGGCACAGGACGTGGTTGGGACGGGGCGGCGGTTGAGCTTCGTTGCCGCCAGGATATAGCCATCGCGACGTTGGAGCCACTACCGACCGTGCGCAACATCCAGTGTGCGCGGGACTACCATCCTCAGGACGGTGGCAAGCGGGGATCGATCCGTTAGGCTAACGGCAGAACGTCCAAGCAAAATGTTCAACTCGCCTTTAGGGTCACGGCTCTAAAGGCTTTCTTCTACCCAACGACAACACCAGTTTCAGTCTGCTGGGAGAGCAGTGAGCCGGGTTTGGGTTGCTACTGTAAACACGACGGCTTAGTCAAACAAAAGGTTTTAAGCACATGAACGTTTTAGCTTGGGTGGTTTTAGGTCTGATTGCGGGTGCGATCGCCAAAGCGATTGACCCCGGTGCACGCGGGGGTGGTCTTTTAGGCACCATGTTGTTAGGCATTGTCGGTGCCTTTGTGGGCGGTACCCTGTTTACCCTGTTGACCACTGGGACGTTCACGCTGGCAGCCAGTGGGTTGTCTTTAGGTGGTATTGTGGTCGCGGTGATTGGCGCGATCGTCTTCTCCTTCCTTTGGAACCGCTTCGCGGGTCGTACCGCGCTGTAAGACAGCGGCACCAGTAGTTTTAGAGCTTTGAAAGACCCCTGCTTGGTGTGGCAGGGGTTTTGCTTTGGGCGTTTGTGGGCCTGGAGCGACGGGCGGCTGGGACGTGCTACCGCTTGCACCAGCGCTGCCTGCATGGTCGTCAAGCGTCAACATGGAGCGACAGCGTGGGTGTCCAAGGTCACGTTTTCTGGGTTTGCTTAAACCGCAACGGCGCAACGACGGTCTAACCAAGCAGAACAGTGAACCAGACAAACAACCCACAGGAGAGTGACGGCAAGCCATGCACCAGACAGGGACTACTACTGGCGTCCAGTGGCGTCCGGGCATTGGCGGGAAGCAGTCAAGGCGGCTCCGCAGGGCAGCCACCCTCCTGGCACTGTCTGTTGGTTTGCTGTCGCTCTTGCCTAAACCAGTGCTGGCAGCGGCACCGACGAGACCGCTGCACGGCACGGTCGTTGTCGCGCTACCGCCAGCACCGCGTTCGCACCACGGTCCCGGCCAAGCAGCCGCGAAACGGACCGTCATGCGCTACGAAGAAGCACGACGGTCCGCGCAACGCCAGCGTTGGAGCGCCGCTGGGACGCAGGGAACCCGATCAGCAGCCATGACCGAGAACACGGTGCTCAGCCACCGCAACGCACAACCTGGGGTTAAAAGCAGCGCCAGTTAGAGCGGCACTGGCACCTTTGGGCCTTGCTCGCAGCTCAACCTTGGCGACGGCCACTCTGCTCTTGCACTAACTGATCGAGCTCCCCCTGCATCTGCTGCACCACTTGCGCATAGCAAGCCGCCACATACTCCCGATCCAGCACGGCTGCCCGACCATAACGCTCAAACCGAATCGGGGCACAAAGGCGCGTGTGAATGGGGACTGGCAGTGGAATGTTTGGTAAGGGTCCCAGCGCCACCCCCCACGGCAGCCCTAAATAAAGCGGCCACACGAGCGGGTCCAAGCCAAACAACCATGGCATCCCCCACTCGTGGAGTTGCCGCAGCACTGGATAGTAATCAGCGAGGATGATCAAGGTATCATGCGCGCCATACGAGATGGCTGGGACGATCGGCACCCCCTCCCGCAGCGCTAACTTGATGAAGCCTTGACGGCCCGCAAAGTGAATGCGATGACGCTCTTTGTGGAGTCGCCACAGGTCTTCCGCACCACCAGGGTAGACTAAGACCGCTGCCCCTCGCCTCAGAGCCGCGCTCGCCATTTTCGGGTGAGCCCGCACGGCTCCCATTTCAACCGTCAGTCGCGCATAGCCCGGCAGGAGCCACACGTTGGGATGCATCAGCCCATAGACCGGACGTGCGGCACCGAATTTGCGGAACCAATCGACCATAAACATGAGGGTATCGGGCGCGAGCATGCCACCGTTATGGGAGCCAACCAGCAACATGCTGCCAGCCGCCGGTATGTGCTGCCAACCGTCGGTGGTGACCCGAAAGTAAGAGCGGTAGAGCCACTCTCCGAGTGGGAGCAGAGCGTCAATGACTTGAGGGTCTCGCTCGTCTAAGGACCAGCCGTCGAAGGGCCGGTGAGTCGCTGTCTTCAGTGGGGAGGTGCTCCTGGCTGGTAAACGTTCTCTAGCGTACAGGCTTGAGGGCTGCGCTTGGCGCGTGATGTAGGCATTGCAGCACCGCGAGCGCTAAATCTAACCGGTTGAAGCCGGTAACACTTTGATCAAGCCGATACCCGGTAGCCGCTTGCTTCGCTTCGCCAAAACTGCAAGAAAGCCAGAAAGAAAGGCAGGTTCTACCAGAAAGCAGCGTCAAACATTCAAGTTTTGGAGTGGGCAAAAGTAGCTCCAGCCAAGCCCAAGTCTGCGGATAGCTTTTAGCAGGCTGGAGTGGCTCTTTGCCTGGCTGTAGGCGTGGACAAGCACGGTGACAAGACTGCCTACCCACGCGCTCCGGTGCTTAACAGACGACACTTAAGCGGGGGCAGCTATGCCTGGTCAGCGGGGTCACCATACGGGTCTTCACTCGCCGGATGCACATTACCAGGTTGCCCAGCCTCAGCTACTTGGTTTGCCGGATCACCATACGGGTCTTCACTCGCCGGACGCACATTACCAGGTTGCCCAGCCTCAGCTACCTGGTTGGCGGGGTCGCCATACGGGTCTTCACTGGCGGGGCGCGGTGTTTGCTGGTCACCCTCTGCTGGCTGGTCGTTCAATAAAGCATCTGCTGCTTTGCGTAAAAAGTCGCCTACCATCGTCGTCCTCCCATGTTCACGAATTTGACTCTGTCTGCTCGTCGCGCTAGCCGTCCGCCCAACCACTTAATAAGTGGCTGACTGCGCTTCTGGCAGTGACTTGAGGTCGCGTCCGGTGGTTTGGTTGTCATACCCTTGATAGTCACGATACTGTTGCGCTTCCTCAGCGGGCACAGTGATGCCATTGGGCGGTGGGGTCACCCAATGCGCTTGATGGTTCGCATCCCGGTAATAAACGCGACCGTTTTTGGATAGGTAGTACTGTCCATTCGCGCCTGCTTGCGCCTGCGCGTGTTTGTGCTGGTTATAAAGATAGTAAAGGGCGGCCGCACCAGCCAGCACGATCGCGCCTTTCTGGACGTTATTTAAGCCCTTCTTCTGCACCGTGGGAGCCGCATTCGGCGCGGTCGCGGTGGTTGTAGCGCTACGTGTGTCATCGACTGGTGGTGGCGCAGCCGCTTGTTTCTGACCACAGCCCGCAAACAGCGGCATGGTCAGAAGCACTGAAAGCAACATGGCGGTGGTGCGGACACCGCACGGGGCTAAAAATCTCTGCAAGGCTTTGTCCTCAAGACCAAGGTACCATCGCTGCCTTTCCCACGAACACAGGCTGTCTGAAGGTGGGTGGGTGAGCTTGTCTCACATAGTGGTAGAAGGACGAGCTGCTGTCATCACACTCTAGAGAGACGCGGTTGGGTTTGCCTTGCAAAGAGAAAGGGCATGATCGCCCGAGGCACCGTGTACAGACGGTGTACTAGTGGCTTTGGACTAAAGTTGGACTTTTAGGGAAGGAAAAGGAGTAGTACAGAGGCAAGTTTATCCGTTTGCAGCGGCTGAAACCCTTATTTCACGTGGCACTTCTGCTCCCCGGGGGCAGTTAACCAATGAAAGCGTTACTACAAAAGCCTTTGAAGTTTATCGTGATACCAAATTGCATGAATGGGTCTCCGACCCGATGAAGGACTGGCTACTGGGTCTCGTCGCCACGTACCAGGAACGTGCGGCCGGTCGGTCACAAACACTGCACTTATAGCGTCCCTACCACCGCTGGTCACAGACGTGTCACTGCCAGACGGTGTAGTGCGGGAGCTGCTCACCAATGCCTGTAAGTACACCCCCCCAGACGGCACAATTACCGTGGCTGTAAACCTGGCTGACCGGGCTCTACAGATCTCAGTCACCAACACTGGCAGCGCGATCGCACCGGACGTGTTGCCCCTCTTTGCCTACAGCACCGTCAACACCGTGTCCAGGTTCGTGAGCTCTAACAGTCCGTGGATCGTCGCATTGCAGTGGCTGAGGCAGAGTTCACCCCCTGCCTGTTGCAAAGTCTTGTGGCACTCAAGCAGGCTACTCAGCCCTACACTGTCAATAAAGGTCACGTCCTGACAGTCCAGCAGTACAGTGGTGACACCTGACTGTACTAATGCTTTCACCGTCTGACGTAGCTCAGAGCCCTGCACACCGTCTAATACTCTCTTGATCTGTAGTGTCCTTATAGTGGGGCTTTGAGGGTCAAAGGTCATGGGTGTGGGTTATGTAAAGAAAGCCCCTGACGTGTTGGGTAGGGACGTATACCGTTGCAATGAAACTAATGACTCACTGCTACTCAAACCCCAAGACTGGAAACTTCAAGATAAAAGCAGTTTGCCCAGCGCCGCTTGCAACCTGAATGCTGCCGCCCAAATGGGCAGCCAGCTTTTTCACCAGCGCCAGTCCCAGTCCCGTGCCACCATGTTTCCAGGGGTCGTGGTTGGGAATGCGGTAGAACTTGTCGAAGATGCGCTCGTATTCGGTGGCGGGAATTTCCACCCCTGTGTTGCTGACGCAGAGTTCTAACACCGCACCAGTGGCTTGCGCCGATACCGTAATGGTTTCGCCCGCTGGCGTATATTTACAGGCATTGTGCAGCAGTTCGGTCAAAAGGCGTTTGAAGTAAGTCTGATCGGTCGTGAAAGGCGGCAATGTGTCGGGAAGTTGAAACGCCAAGTACTGCTGCTGTTGCTGGATACGTTCTAGAAAGGGCTCTGCTAGATGTGGCAGATAGTGGTGGAGATCCGTTGCGGTGTACTGGAGTGGTTCGGTCTCAGCATCCAGTCGTGTGAGATCCAGCAGATCATTAATAAGCGTCATCTCACGTTGTTCAGCCTCGCGCAGAATGTTGAAATAGCGCTGGACCGGGTTGGACGCTTCTGCCAACAGCCCCAAAGGCGTCAAACTAATTTCTAACATTTGGGTCGCCATTTTAATGTTGGACATGGGTGTCCGCAGTTCGTGGGAGACGGTGCTGAGAAAATCATCTTTCAGTTGGTTGAGCCGCTCCAGCTCTTGCACCTGGGCTTGGGCTCCTGCATAAAGGTGTGCTTGACGCAACGCGATCGCGCACTGGTTCGTGACTTGTTGGACTAACCGCATTTCTAGGTCATCTAAAACGCGATCCGCCGTACTCATGAGCCAGATATCGCCTTTCACTTGGCCATTTTTAATCGGAAAGGCAAAAAGGGCGTATTGACTGCCCCCAGAGCCAGTCGTTAAGGGGCAAAACTGCACCGCGTCTCCTTGCAGGAGTGGCTGATAAATGTCTGGATGGTCATCCATCTGAATCGTGCGGTGTTGATAGGCATAGCCAGCAACGATGGCTTCATAGCGGACCTGCGAGACGTGCTGTGCGGCATCATAGAGCGCCACATTGCAACGCACCAGGTGCAACGCTTGGGCGAGTTCTTGCACCACTGTTTGCAGAATGGCTGCCTCATTGAGCGAGTCACGGACGCGATCGGTAATTTGCTTGAGCGTCGCTTCAAACTCTAGTGAGCGCTGCAACTCAGCCGTGCGGGCTTGAATTGTCACATGCAGCGTTTGCGCATGGCGCTCCAGGTCTTCATTCATCTGCCGCACCTGCTGCATCAGACGCGATTGCTGGATGAGTCGCTGCACACGCTGTTGGAGCACGGGGCGATTAATCGGTTTCGTTACATAGTCGATCGCACCGGCTTCAAACGCACGGTTGATCGACGTTTCGTCCGCTAAAGAAGTCACCATCAAAATGGGTACGGGGTAAGGCTGCTGAGCCTGGCACAACTGACGGCAGCAGGTAAAACCGTCCATGCCGGGCATCATGGCATCGAGCAAGATCAGATCAAAGGCATAGCGATCGCAGAGTGTTAAAGCGTCATTACCATTGCTGGCTTCGACGATATGGAGCGTGTCAGAGGCAAGCAGTTGTTGCAAGATGCGTCGCATGCCTAGGTCATCATCAACCACCAAAACGAGTGCTGTCTGAGTGGAGCTAAGACTGCTTGCCACCGACTGTGTTAGTGTATTCATCACACTGCCGCTGATAGGATTTCAACAGCTGGCAGAAAGACCTTCACAGCCGTACCTTCACCGACTTCACTGAAGACCTGTAGAAAGCCACCGTAGTGTTTAACCAGCGCGCAAACCGTCGCAAGACCTAACCCTGTTCCTTGCCCAGGTTGTTTTGTGGTAAAAAGCGGTTCAAAGATACGACTCCGCAGTGCGAGTGGAATGCCCGTGCCCGTATCGGTAATGGTTATGACCACATAGTGGCCACTCTGAGCCTGCAGGCTGTCTGGAAAAGACGCGTGATCAACCCAACAATTGGCGGCTGCAAGGGTCAGCACACCGCCCTCCGGCATAGCATCGCGGGCGTTCACGCACAGATTCATCAAGACCTGATGCAGGTGAGTCGCCTCTGCAGCAACACCCCAAAGTGGCTGCTCGGAAAGCTGTTGACGCAGGCTGATCGTTTTGGGAAACGTCGCCTGGACCAGATGGCTCACTTCTTGCAAGAGGGGGGTAAGCCTGACTGAGCGCTGCTCTTGGTCTTTAACTGTCCCGGTGGATAATAGTTCTTTGAGCAGACTGGCACCCCGTTTGGCGCTCGTCTCAATGAGCTGCAACAGTGCCTGCGAGCGGTCATCGAAACGGGGCTGCTGCAGTCGCAACAATTGAGCCAGCGACAGAATGGGGCACAGAACGTTGTTGAGATCATGGATAATTTCACCCACCCGCAGATCCAGGCTCTTCAGTCGTTGAGCGCTATGCAGCTGTGCTTCTAGTTGCGCTAACAAGACGGCTTGTTGAACGCTTTTTTGCCGCGCGGCTTGTAACTGCTGTTGTTGCTGGGCAATTCTCTGCTCAGCCAGCGCTAACAGCTGATCTTTCTGGTGCAGTGCGTTGTGGAGCGATTGAAAGGAGTGAAACTCAGCCTGTAAATCTTCCTTGAGCGGGGTGGCTACGGTAATCTGTGCTTCAGGTTGCCGCTGTCTCAGGTGGGAGATTAAGTGAGAGCGACTTTTTAAGGATGTTTTTTTCATTTTTAGGGGTACTTTTTTCATCATTGAGTTTGACTGATTGCTTAAAAGCTCTCTCTGCCTATACGGATGCCATGAGTCCAATCGTTTATGTCAACCATCAGGAGCAATCACCGCGATCGCCAGCAACACGCGGATGAGGTCAAACGCGGACTGCTCGTCTGGGTGTGGTTGAGAAGACAGCAAGGCTTGCCTGGTTGCTTCAGTGACTTCTAAAGCGTAGTCAGCTGTAAAGTGGAAGTCTTCATAGCTATAGCCCCACGCGAGCGCTTGACGTGTGAGTGCTTGCGCGATGATGTCTCTGGCTTGAATTCCAGGTGCTAAAACGTCTGGGTGGCGAAACAGCCACAACGCCGTTTTGGAGCACGTATAGACGAGTCTTAGCACCGCAGCGGTTAAAACATCGTTGACATGCTCAGGATTGGGAATAAACGTCAGTAGATCTTTGAGCGTTTGCACTGTTTGAGGGTTTTGTTGCTTCAACAAGCTAACGGCGATCGCGATCGCTTGCTCATGGTCAGCCAGCGGGAGCGTCGTCTGGGGGGCAAATTGTGAACTCACACGAGCATGAGGGTGAAGAGACATCATCAGAAGCGGCTATGACTAGCCTGAATGTAGAAAAAATCTATGAGCAATTTGTGAATGTGAAGCAAAATGATCGTTAGTCGACCAGCTTTTGTTAGATGACAATGAGGATGACGGATGCACGACAGCTACAAGTCGGGTTGCTTCGAGTTTTGCAGCACGATCGCCACCAGACTCATAGGCTGCGTGCGCCAAACAGAGGCTTGAAAAAGACACTAGAGGATCGCCCTATGGAGGCAAGCCTTGAGTGTCTGGGAAAAGCATTGAACCTTATCAAGTCAGAGTGTACATGAAGGCACGAGAAATCGGTTTAACCCAAACCGACGCAGCTTATATTGCCGAATTTTCAGAACGCACGGGACAACGCATTGAGGCGGAAGACTACCAACCCAACCGGGGACGGGTACGGGACTGGCGCACCTGCGCTGACCCGTTAGCCGCGGTGTGGGAAAGTGAGTTAGAGCCCATGTTGCGGCAAGCACCGAAGCTCAAGCCGATGACGTTGTTTGAGTACTTGCAAGACCAATACCCCGGCAAGTATGGGCAGGTACTGCGAACCTTGCAACGGCGTGTGCAAGCGTGGAAAGCGCTACACGGACCGGCCCCAGAAGTGATGTTCGAGTTACGGCATGAACCGGGGATGATGGGATTTTCTGACTTCACCGAGTTGAAGGGAATCACCGTCACCATTAACGGCAACCCGTTTGAGCATTTAATTTATCACTATCGCCTTGCTTACAGCGGTTGGCAGTACGCTCAAATCATCCAGGGGGGCGAGAGTTTCATCGCCCTGTCCGAGGGCTTGCAGAATGCCCTGTTTGCCTGTGGTGGTGTGCCCAAGCAGCATCGTACCGACAGTCTGAGTGCCGCTTATCGCAACCTCGGTGGCAAGCAGAAGCCGTTAACCCGGTTGTATGACGACTTGTGCCACCACTATCAGATGCAACCAACGCGCAACAACACGGGCATTGCTCACGAAAACGGGTCGATTGAAGCATCCCACGGACACCTCAAGAACCGAATTGAGCAAGCTTTGTATCTGCGCGGCAACTTCGATTTTGCTAGTGTTGCCGAGTATGGAACCTTCATCGACCAAGCCGCTCATCGACTCAACGCCCAGCACACCGAGAAGTTTGTCGTCGAACAAGCGTCTCTGCAACCCTTGCCGCCCCAGCGAGTGGCAGACTATGAAGTGCTGACTGCCAAAGTCAGTTGTCGCAGCACCATTGATGTGCGCTGTGTGTTGTACACCGTTCCGGCACGTCTGATTGGACGACCACTCGAACTGCATCTGTATCATGACCGGATTGTGGGGTACCTGAATCATCAGCCCGTCGTGCAACTACCGCGCATCCGAGTCGTCGGTACGGACAAACGCCGTGCTCGCTGCATCAATTACCGACATGTGATTGAAGGCTGCGCCGCAAGCCCAAAGCTTTTCTCTACTGCACCTGGCAGCAAGAGTTGCTGCCGAATGACTTGTGGCGGGACTTATGGCAGCAGTTGAAAGTCCGGGTTGAGCTTGACAGTGCGGCGGTTCTCATCGTCGAGGCGCTTTACATAGCGGCAAGGCAAGACAAAGAACAGACCGTGGCCCAGTACCTGCAAACACAGTTGGAGACAAACACTTTGACCTTGGTCGCGCTCCGCCACCAGTTTGGCTTGCTCCACCGGGCAGGAGTGCCCAAATTGCACATCGAACAACATGAACTCTCCTCTTATGACCAACTCCTCTCCACCAGCCGTGTCACCGAGTCCTTACCAAAGCCTGAGTCTGCACCTCAAGCAACTGCAACTCTCCCACATGCTGACCCACTGGGAGAGCCTCGAGCATCAAGCCATGCAAGAGCGTTGGTCGTACGCTCAATTCTTGCTAGCTCTTTGCGAATTGGAGGCACAACGACGCTGGAGTGTGCGCCTGCAACGAGCGCTCAGCGAAGCCCAACTACCCAACGCAAAAACTCTTGCCAATTTTGATTTTTCGCACTGTCCAACGTTCAATCCTGCACCCTTGATGCAGCTGGTAGATGACCCAGGTTGGTTAGGACGTACCGAGAATCTGTTGCTCTTTGGCGCAAGCGGTGTGGGCAAAACCCATCTGGCAGCGGGTGTCGCACGTCGGATGGTCGAGTTGGGCAAACGAGTCAAGTTCTTTTCCGCTATCGCCCTCGTGCAACAGCTACAGCAAGCCAAACTGCAATTGCAACTGCAAGCGGCACTCAAAAAACTCGACCGCTTTGACTTACTGATCCTCGATGACGTGGGCTATGTCAAAAAGTCGGAAGCCGAAACCTCGGTGCTGTTTGAGTTGATTGCCCATCGCTATGAGCGTCGGAGTTTATTAATCACTGCCAACCAACCCTTCAGTCAATGGGATACCATCTTCACCGACTCGATGATGACGGTGGCTGCCGTTGACCGTTTGGTGCATCATGCCCTGATTGTGGAGATTGTGACCGAAAGCTACCGCAAACAGTCGGCAGTCGCGAAGTCAGCCATCACAACGCAGGCAAAAACTGAGGCTCAAGCAAGCTTGCGATCCTAGTTGTCACTGCGATCTTAGTTGTCATTTCGATCTTAGTTGTCGCCAGTAATTTTGCACGGTAAACCACCGGCGGCATTGCTGTTGATTCTTTTTGCTTTGCTAGCTGACTTCAATGTCAACTTGTCTTCGCACTCATTGTGTTACCCATCACCACGTTGCTCAAAGTCTTAAAGTCGCCTTTCTAGCTGTCGTTTATTGGTATGTAGTTGACATTTGATAGGTGCTTGCCGCTGATGGTGTGAGTGTCCCCTTTCGCCCAGTTCCGGGCACTGCCAGGGGCAAAATTCGCTTTCGAGAAGTCAAGATCGCTGTGCTTGCCCGCCTCAAACAGGTTTGCACTCGCACCGGGAAGCGGCACACGCGCTTGCAGCAACGACGCCTCGTGGCAGTGCTTGGAGGGATTGATGCCCTGCAAACCCGGTTGCAACTGGAGGCAGTCCGTCAAAGCATCACGACTGCGCCACAAGTCGTTTGGATTAGTGATGGCGCACCCGGCCTGTGGCGCTTATTTGAACAAAGTTTTGCCCAACTCGCCATTGGTATTTTGGATTTCTATCATGCCACGCAGCACCTCTGGCAAGCCGCTGAAGCTTATGGTCAAACCATTTCCACCCGCACGCCCCAGCAATGGTTTGAGCGACTGCGCCGGCAATTGCGGCACGGTTATGTCCGTCCGATGATCCGAGAATTGGGGCATCTCTTGAAGTATCGCTCCACCCCCGCAACGGCCAAACCGACATTGCAGCGAGTGCAGCAGTATCTCAGCACCCATCTGCCCCACCTCCAGTATCGTCAATTCAAAAAGTTAGGGTTCCCGATTGGTTCCGGTATGGTAGAGAGTGCTTGCAAGTGGTTAATCACGCAACGGTTTAAGGGCACTGGCATGCGTTGGAGTGAACCCGGCTTTAATCATCTGCTCCATCTACGTTTAGCTTGGGTGAATGGACGCTTTGATCCGTTGTTTGCTAATCACTCTCTATCGCCTACCCTCCACTCCCCCAACCGTTAGATGCACCCCTCATCGATATTGGACAGAGCTTGATTGGTGGATGAAATGAAATTATCAAGCTCGACATTTTGAAGGGAAAGGTAGTTGTAACCGAGAAGTTTTAGGTAGTAGGGCTGAACCCACTGTGCAGTAAATTCATCCATTCAATTCCAAAAAGCTATCTAACTATGTATTGTGCCGCTCAGATACCTTACGCGGATGAACTCCCCCTTTTTCGGAGTTAGGCCGATTGTAAGCGGACGAACACCCCTATATCGTCCTGTTAGCTGGAATCTTCACGGACGAACTGCCCCAAACTCGGAGTTAGGCTGCTCATAGTCGGTAGCCCAGCCCCCACAGTGAGCCGGGAAGACCCACAGCGAGGAGAAGACACACAGCAGGGACAAAGCACGCACACAGCCGGGAACAGAACACGGCCAAGGAACACGACCAAGCAGCCCACTAGCTAGGGGAGTGCTGCTATGGCCCGTGAACCTCTCGCTACCGAAGGGTTGAGCCCCTTAAGGTGGGCCGTCAACCCTGTGAGCCATCTGCAGTCAAGAGCAAGCCCACCACCCGGAGGGGATACAGGTCTGGGGGATACAGGTCTAGGGGAGGGGGTACCAGGACAAGGGGAGGGGGTACCAGGGGTGATTGAAGCGAAGCTGTCATGAAGTGCAATTAGGCTGAAACTACTGTACAGAAAGGGTTTTAGAGTAGAAAATTTGTACTGAAAATTTTGTTGTACCCCAAAAATTGCCCTGACTGGCTAACGAATTTACGCCGTTTCAGGCTTCGGTTTAGCTCTAATTGCACCTGGTGACACGCTCGCTTCAATCACCCCTACCAGGACAAGGGGGGATACAGGTCTAGGGCAAGGGGGGATAACAGCGGGGGATAGCCTCTTCAATAGTGAGCCGTCCGCCAAGCTGCGACCAGTCCACCAGTCTGGGGAAGCCCTGAGCAAGCCCGACCACACCCAGAGAAGACCCACACACCAAGCCCAATGAGGCTCCCACCCGGATGCCACCCCAGGGAGGGGAACAGCACTCATGCTGTGATTGCAGGGAAGCAGCCCTGGCATGACCGTCCTGACACTCAGGGTGCCAACTCTGCCCTCTCTAGCCCATTTGGTGGGTATGCTCTGCCCGCTGCTGGTTGCCCTGGTTGTGTGGTCTGGTGGATGCCTGGTCTTATGGTCTGTAGGTGGTCGTGTTCTCAATGCATCCACCCCTTTGCCGTAGTGCGTTTAGGGTAAAACATGATGGCACACCGCCCACTAGATCGGGGTTCTAGACCTTGTGCTTTACCCTAAATGGGGGTTAGTGACGGTAAGCTCACGCCTACCCCTGCTGTCCTGCATCCCTTGCTGGTGGTCTCGCTGTCCTCAGTACCCATGACGACTCAGCCCTCAGCTACTGGCCCTAGCCATTGCGCAAAGGGGAAGGCCAAGCGGCCCAAAATGTCACTCAACTGAGAGGGCACCTGATACTCATCGAGGTCAATCTGAAGTTGGGACTGAGGAAGCAGGGTGAGAAACTTCCAGCGGTCGCCCGTGGTGACAGCTCCCTGAACGGTGACCTCCTTGCCGGTGCGGGCATTAAACCGCATCGCTGCCACCATCTGGGCAATGCACTGCCCTAAGCCCGCCCGAATACTGGCATCTTTCGCCTCTACCAGAGTCAAGACGGGCGCTTCAATAATCAGGGGGTTATTGCTGCCCGTCAGCAGGAAGTCGCACTCCCCATTCAAGCCATCGGCAGGAGAGACATTGAAGGAGACACCGGAGAAGTAGCCAATCTGGTAATCAAAGCGGCGGCAAATCTCGCGCAGAATGGGCGTCACAATCAGTTCCGAGCGGATCTTCTCCGTGCTGACATTGAGGGCATTCTGGAACCCGTCTTGCAGTTGCTCTTTGAGGCGCTCACTCCCCTCAAGCGGGACAACGGGTTGCACGGTTGCCATTGACACACTGGTTTCGGTGAGCCCAAAGCGGCTAATGGCTTCTTCGGGGGTCTTGAAATCGCTGTAGCTCATGTTGTTTCTAGGGGGATGGGTTGCCCTTGACTCTATTATTGCCCGGTTGTGCCGTTGCTTGTGTGTTTAGGCGTTCCTGTGCTTGTGCTTAGGCGTTCATCCCTTCACGGTCGTGCGTTTAGGGTAAAACATGATGACATACCGCCCACCAGCTCGGAGTTTTAGACCTGGCACTTTACCCTAAATGGGGTTAGTGACAGTAAGCTCACGCCTGCCCCCGCTCTCACTGACCATGCCATCCCCACTGCTTTCACCTGCCATCCTTCATCTGTGGTCCGCTCTTCTCTCCTGTCTCTCTCCTTGCTCGCTGGGCGTGTCTCCCTCCGCCTGGTGTGTCTCCCTCTGTCTCGTCCTTCTGTCCGTCTGTCTGTTCATCCTCTCCCCCCCCGGTGGGCCTCTTTCCTCTGAGCTATAGCCATTCAGCCTGAAGCTTGAGGCATGCAATCAGGGCACTTTGAGCCTGCGATCGCCCGTTCCCCCTCCCTTTGCCTGTCAGCCAGAGTCAAATGGGACGCAAACAGTCCCTTTGAGCCAACAAAGACTAAGTATTTCTGCTCATTGCCTCCCTCTCTATCCCAGAGAATTGACCATTCTTTGGGATAAGACAACTCTAAGACAAATTTGAGAGACTGCAACCCCTCAAAAGACTATAATGCTCTCATGCCACTGCTTTGGGAGCTTGCTAATCCCATCAGTGGTTTCGGGGTCTCTACCTTCAACCCCTATTGGGATAGCGAAGGCGGCCAACAGCTTGTTCGTGCCGTTGCGACGTGATCCATGGTTCCAAATGAAATGATTTAAGGAGCCAAGAGATGGTTCTGCTTGATCACTTCCGCCCACCGCTCAATGCTCGTCGCCACTGGCATTCATTCCATAGCGCTTGGTCAGCTTATATTGCAGCTGACTTAAACCAGTCCTTGCCAGAGGAGTATTTTGCTGAGCCGAACGTGCAGCTTGGGATTGAAATTGATGTGGCAACCTTTGAGGAAACTACAGGGAAGGTTGTTCCGCTGCCTGTCGGCAATCGTCGAAACTGGTCGCCGCCTGTTCCCAACCAAACCATTGCCTTTCAGCCCGCAGCAGAAAGTGTGGAAATCAGCATCTTTAGTAATCAGTCCGGTCCAAAGTTGGTGGGCGCGATCAAACTGGTGAGTCCTGCCAATAAGGACCGTCTTGACCATCGCCAAGCTTTTGTTGCGAAGTGTGAGCTGTATCTGCGGCAAGGGTTAGGACTCGTCGTGGTCGATGTGGTGACGGGACGCAAGGCGAATCTGCATGATGAGCTGTTGGAACGTATTACTGCGTCTGGAGCGACGCGATCGCATGTCGATCTGTATGCCAGTACTTATCATGTCCTGGAATGGGAGGATCAACCCAGCCTGGATCTTTGGTTGGAGGTGCTGGAGGTGGGTAGGGAGTTACCGACGTTACCGCTATGGCTGCCCGGTGGACTCTGTTTGCCCGTCAAGTTGAATGCAACGTATGCGCGGACCTGCTAAGAGCAGCGCATCAGTATGATGGGTGCTGGGTAGAGTGACGTGAATGGGAATGGATCAAGGTTGATGTCAAGCGCTTCATCAAAACAGTCTCAACCCAGTGCCACCGGGAGCAGTGGGAAAAAGCGATCGCTGCCCGAAAAATGTCGTAAATGTGGCATGCTGTCAGCTCAACAAGCCCAAGCATTGCATGGGACAGAGGGCGATGGCTGTTGGAATCCATCGGTCTGCTACAGTCGTCGTTCGTATGCTCGAAACCGTGATCGCATTAATCAAACCCGCAGTCGCAAACGCAAAGAAGGCGAGTTAGAGCAAATTCCAGTCGAGTTTGAGCCGCTCAGCCAAATGGTATTTGGGGTATTGGTGGTGTATCGACAGGCAGGAGTGGATACGCCAGTGCATGCGATCGCGACTGAAATCTGGCAGGGGCAGGAGAAGGTGGCGATCGTGCCTCCGGTTCACTGTATCGGGATGGTTCCAAGTCAAGTGCATCAGTACGTCGGTAAGATGCTAAGCGTATTGGAAGCACGGTATGGCATCAGGAAATTTGCCAGTCAAACCCGACTCGATCCAGAGTTATGTGCGGTACGTCCCTGTCCATTGCATCCGTGAGTCAGCGACATGAGAAAGGTAGAGCAATTAGAACTGCCGCTGTGGGATGTGCTTAAGGAAGCAACGACTGCTCCGAACGAGGCAGACTTATGGCAGTTGCTGCAGGTGTTGGATGAGTCTTTATCCGGGTTGGATACAGTGGGGCAGTTGCAGGTGGCAGCCGAGGCGATCGCCCAAATCGTACAGGTGTTTCAAGAGCGATCTACACTGGCATTTGAAGAACTAGAGGCGGCAACCAATCACGAAGGTCCATCGATGCCAAGCGATGCGTTCGATCGCTATGTCCGGCAATCAATGGAGGTAGACTTTGAACAATTTATCGAACCACTAGCGGGTCTCCCCAGAAAAGTACCAGAACGGTTAGCCTCCGTTTATGAACAGGGGTCAGTCGTGGGTGAGTTAGACCAGGTTGCCTTATTGCAAGCGTTAAGTGAGCAGATGAGCCAGCATCCAGAATTGACAGACGTGGAGGTCTTTAATCAGGCACTCAGTCTTGCTCACGCTGAAGATGTTTCGACCTGGACAAGGGCGATCGCTCACTGGATGGCAGAACATAGCGTCTCAACGATTTCGCTCGTGCAGCTTCAGCAGGCGGTGCAAATGCCATTGGTACAATTATGGCTGGCTCTACTGCTGGGAGAGTATGCCATTGAACAACGGGGTGAGTTTTATGATGTCCAACAGATCTGGGTATCCGCAGGATAAGCCAGATCTCTGGCTGGGTGATTCAGTTTTGAGTGTGAGACAACAGCTGCTTCCTAAGAATCCTACAAAAAAACATAGTCAGATCAGCCCTTGAAAACCACAATAGAGGCAAGCAAGGCTGTCGATGATGTAAACAAACCAGGTCAGGGAAAACCCTGTCGTGCGGCTGATGGATAGACCATACTTGGTAATCAATTCATAGGCATGGGCAATCCGAGCGATGGTGAGTGCCTCACCTAACACCCAAATCAATCCACTCTGCGCCTGCATCCGTTCCAGCACGGCCATAAACAGCAATGCCTGTGGAACATACTCGCAAAGTTGCTATGCGTCCGGACTTGACGCTGTTATGCACCCGCATCGACCTTACTTTTTTCCGGTTGTCGTTGTATCAATCGTCCGCTCGTGAATACCCAGGGACTGGGATTAGCCAGTGGAGCAGCCTGCATCACAACATCGTCTTTGAATTCTCCATACCAGATTCGTGCTTTGACTCGCTCTGATGCGGCAATGTAGGAGAGGGCAAAGGCAACCAATCCATTCAACCCAACGAAAAGGATAGAGATCGGCACTAAGTCAGTCATCATGGTTGAAACCATACATCTCCGTCTTGTGCTTCAATGGACGTTCCAACAACTGCATTGGCTACTCACCAACTGTTCATCAGCAGAGCCTTACCCCATTTTGCAGCAGACCCGCGATTGGTGGGGGTTGCCGCAACGGGTTCCTGGGCAGAGAACTCAATGGATGAGTTCAGCGATCTCGATTTGATTATCGCCGTGGAGCATGAGAGCTTTGCACAAGTAATGTCAGAGCGGCAGACCATTGCTGCATCACTGGGAGAATTATTGGCAGCGTTTACCGGAGAACATGTTGGCGAGCCACGGGTTTTGATCTGCCTTTATGACTTACCACTGCTGCATGTTGATCTCAAATTTTTGTCCATTCAAGATGTCCAAAGGCGAGTCGATGAACCAGTGGTTCTGTGGGAGCGCGACGATCGTCTGTCACAAGCTTATGCTGCTAGCACTGGTCAGTATCCCTTGCCCAATGAGCAGTGGATTGAGGATCGATTCTGGATATGGGTTCACTATGGAACTGGCAAGATTGCGCGGGGAGAATTGTTTGAAGCGCTAGACTTCATTTCCTATCTCCGGAGCACGGTTCTCGGTCCTTTAGGACTATTGCGAGCAGGATGCAAACCGAGCGGTGTTCGGAAGCTTGAACAGCTTGCACCAACCCTCGCTGAGACCCTTGAAAGCACGGTCGCTTTGCACGAGCGGGAGAGTTGTCATCTAGCATTGGAACGGTGTATCGAAATTTATCGCTCGTTACGCTCAGCGGCCATTACCCATCATGCAGCGGCGGAGGCAGCGGCTGTTGAATATTTGAAGACGATGCGTGCACGTTAAGTCTAAAATTCTCACTCGCTCTGACAGGAGGTAATGATGCGGATCTTGTTATCCACGATCGGATCACGGGGTGATGTCCAACCGCTGGTGGCGCTCGCGTTAGCCTTGCAAGCCCTCGACCTGGAGGTTCACTTGTGCGTGCCACCCGATTTCCGCGACTGGATCGAGAGTCTGGGGATGCTTGTCACACCGATCGGACCTGAACTGCGCTCGACCGGAAAAGTTAACCCAACCGCTGCCCGACCCACACCCGAGCAGCGGCGGCAGATGATAGAAGGCACCGTTGCCACACAATTTGAAACGATCGCAGCGGCAGCCCAAGGCTGCGACCTCATCGTAGGAGCAACAGCCCTCCAGATTGCCGCCCCCTCCGTGGCAGAGAAGATGGGCATTCCATATGTCTTTGCTGCTTACTGTCCGATCGTCTTGCCATCGCCCCACCACGCGCCACCTGTTCTAGGCATGCTAGGAGATACGCCGATAACTACAAAAAACGATTACCGCGACCTCTGGATTCAGGATGCCCAACGTTGGAACGATGGGTGGGGCAAGCTGCTCAACTCGCATCGGGTATCCCTCGGACTCACTCCAGTCAACGACGTGCGCCGCCATATCCTCACCGACCAACCCTGGCTGGCAGCCGACCCCATATTAGCTCCCTGTCCCAACCTAGCAGACCAGTCCGTATTACAGACCGGTGCCTGGATTCTACTGGACGAGCGTCCCCTCTCTCCTGAACTGGAGGCGTTTCTAGACGCTGGCGAGTCACCCGTCTACTTCGGCTTTGGTAGCATCCGTGCACCAGAAAACCTCAGCCAGGTGATGATCACATCGGCTCGTGCGATCGGACGTCGTGCGATCCTCTCCCAAGGTTGGGCTGACCTGTCACTGGTGGATCACGAACCCGATTGCTTGGTCCTCGGTGAGGTCAACCAGCAGGCGCTGTTCAAACGGGTTGCCGCCGTTGTCCACCACGGTGGCGCAGGAACCACGACGACAGCCACATTAGCCGGTGCGCCTCAAGTCATCATTCCGCAAATGTACGACCAGCACTACTGGGCACAACGAATTCACAATCTCGGCAGCGGCATCGCGCACGCACCGGGCACACCGACCGCCAATTCGCTGACGATCGCCCTCCAACTCGCTCTCCAACCTGACATGGCTACTCGCGCCCAAGCCATCGCTACCACGGTGCAAAGGAATGGCGTACAGACCGCTGCCCATCGCTTGATCAGCACGTTTTATTGATGGTTCAAACATTGCAGACAAATGAAGGTGAGAGTCGTCTGAAGTCAGATGCTGAAAAGATCCGCTGTCCTCACTACCTAAGAACAGCAACAAATGGCATAAAGTGCCGGGGGGTATGTGTAGCAGATAGCGACTATTAGAAGTCAAGTTGACAGAACTGCAAGTGATGATATGAGGGAGTGCACAAATAATAGAACTCAGATGCTCACTCACAGCAGGAAACCTCCTCAAGTTCCCTTTCAAGAAATCACTGAATTTCTTCAGCAGCTTGTTTCAATTCCATCAGTCGAATCAGAGCAAGCGATCGCCACTTGTATCGCCCAAAAACTTACCGGGCTTGGATTCGAGCCACACCTAATTGGAGATCCGGAGCATCCCTCTGTTATTTGTCATCATCAAGCGGCAACGGTAACGAAAACAATCTGGCTGCAATCCCATCTCGATACTGCCCCAGTCGGCGATCGCTCTCAATGGCAACACGACCCGTTTGCTGGAACAATTGTGGGCGATCATATCTACGGCAGAGGGGTGGCTGACTCGAAAGGGGCAATCGCCCTCTTCATCTACCTTGCAAAGGCGCTGAGAGACTCTCCTGAGTTCAACGGTTCGCTCTTCCTCGGATTCGATGCTCAGGAGGAATCAGGTAACTTTTCTGGCATTCGAGAGATTCTCCATTATGCTCCTAAAGCGGATATTTGCATTTTGGGCTATCAGAGCTTTGACGAAATTGCGATTGGTGCGAGGGGATGGCTGAGGCTCAAGCTAACCACCTATGGCAAAGCAGCCCATACAGGCAGTCGCTCTAAAAAGGGTAGAAATGCCGTTCATGCCTTGATACGCATCTGCTCTGCTCTATTGGAACTCCCATTAAAAGGGCAAACGGAACCATTTTTTGAATTCGGTTCTACCTTCAACATTACTCAGATTAACGGTGGTGAAGCGATCAACGTGGTGCCTGACAAAGCAGAAGCTTTCATTGACATTCGTTTGCTGCCCTCTCAGCAAGCCCAGAGCATCGTACAAACTATTGAGGAAGAACTGCGGCATATGCAGCGATCGAATTCCGATTTTCAGTATGCGCTGGAAGTGCTCCAATCTGAACCGGCTTATTTGACTGATCCTGGGCATCCATTCGTTCAAACTTTGCGGAAAAATGCAGCCCAATACAGACCTGTTTCAGGAAGTGACATTATGGAGCAGGGTCTTCCTTTAGTCGCAAATGGGGCAGGCAGTGTTGGTAACGTGATTAGTCGGTTGGGAATTCCCATCATTAATGCCTATGGTTGTGAAAGTGGTAATGTTCACGCTCCTAACGAGTGGCTCAATCTCAAGACCATAGAGCCAGTGTTTCAGACCTATTGGGCTAGTTTGATTCAATTCTGCCTTGACAGTGAATATTGAGACAGCAACGACCAACTCTTACGATCGAGTGATTGTGCAGGTTTGCCGTGCGAAGCAGTTCCTTCTTCGGGGTAAACGCCTCACTCTCCATCATTAGTCATTTCAAAACTCAGAGGAATCATATTTCCAGTCATGGTCAATCCTAGCCACATGGGTTGTTGTGGGCGGATCAGTTGACCTGATATGGCGCACCGCTGTTCTTGCTGGGCAACTGCCCTAAACGTCGCTCGAATCTCTGACATGGAAAACATTGAGGGATAGGAGGGCAATGCGAAGCCATTCTCCCTTTGGAGTAATGGCCGCTTTCCATCATGCAGCAATTTGTCTGGTCGCGCCTGTCGTTCTACAAACCGCCAGAGCACATCTCGAATGAGGGTTTGATACCCCTGCTCTCCGGAGATTTCCCGCAATCGCTCCTTCAGTTCCGGTTCCAGTCGGATACTCGTGACCTGCATTTCCGAAGTAGTACCTCGTTTCGGTGTATTCATAACCAACGCCCTTATTTCTCTAAAAGGGTGGACAAGCCAATACTACAAGTGTAGTATATAGATAGTCAGAATTGTAATACAGACACTACAGCCTTCCATGATACGCATCCTTACCACCTTAGCCAGCGCCATGCAGTGCCGACCTCATTCAGGTTCAGGCAGAGCAGCGGCGCTGTTTGCGTTTGAGGGGACGTATTGGTTTAGCGGCGGCAAATCCGTCAGCGAAGGCATTCATAGCAACATCGCCAGACGACTCAATCCGGATCAACTCACTAGCAGCGGGAGGTGCAGGACAATCCTGACACCGACATAGGGAAACCCATAGCAACTTCCCCAACCCCCGCTTCTGATGACCAGGAGCGGGGGTTATTTTTTGAGGAGAAAACTGATGCAGACCGAGCAGCGACAGAAAATCCCCATACTTCAGAACCAGGTGGTGGTGTTCTCGAAGAACTACCTGCCCCTGGCGCGGATCAACCTGAAACGGGCGATCGTGCTTTTGGTGACTGGACAGGCAGAGACTCTGGAATTTAGCAGTGCCCAGCAATGGGAAGTGCGCTCACCCAGTGTCGTACTACAAATCTCGGATCACATCCGTTTGACCAGCGGCAATCCAGAGCGGCAATGGAAAGTTCCTCCGGTGAATCGTCGAGAGGTCTTCCGCCGCGACAACCACACCTGTCAGTACTGCGGCAGCACCAAACACCTGACGCTGGATCACATCATGCCCCGCTCAAAGGGTGGCACCCATACCTGGGACAACGTGGTAGCGGCGTGCGAAAAGTGCAACTCAGCTAAGGGCGATCGCCTCCTGCACGAAACCGGAATGGTCCTCAAAACCAAACCCAAAGCACCGATGCATCCGGCGATCGTGTTCGCTGAACAGTTCTGGAAAGAACAGCAACCTGTTGACACCTGACCTCAAGCCTAAAGAGGAGGCATGACCGATGTTAACGCTGAACTACACCGACATTGGGCTATTCATGGAGCGGAGCATGACCAACCCCGAATTGTTGATTGCCCAACGGGTGCTTCTGGCCATGCGGCTAGGACAAACGCTGTATGTCGAACCCGGTCATGCCTCCTTTCTCTTACCTGCAGCTTTACCCGAACTCGAAGGGTTGGAAGCAGTGTTGCAACGGGAGTACAACTCCAGTGCAATGGTCTTTCCGGTCGATGACGATTCTGTAGAAGTCAACCTGAGTGGTTGCTGGGTGGCTGAAAGCAAAGCCGCTCACGAAGGGATGTTTTTGACCGTGATGAGCGATCGGATTGAGCGGTTCCTCTACAAGCTGTGGCAGAAGAGTGAAGTCCACATTTCCTCTCTGGCATAAGGGGCAAATTTAGAGGGAGAGAGCGATACAAGTAATTTCTGACCGTCGTTCTCTCCCACCTCAAAAAAAAGTTGTAGTATCCCCTTGACACCTTGTAGTATGTTGTATTATGTTTGTAGTATGAGATGAGACAGAGAGGAGCCCATCCAATGAATACTCACTCCCTTACGAGAAACAGTTGCTGCTTGAAGTTCTTAGAGTTCTTACCCACTCATCCTTCTGGTATTTCCAATCCACTTCAAGACAACGCATTGAATCAGGGAACGTCATTTTCCACGCAACACACACAAGCACTCCGCTACCCACAGCAAATCTATGCCTTGGAACGGCGTTGCTTTCTCTAATTCCGGCTGATTCATCAGCAACCTGCACCTTGAAAATTGAATCGCCACCTTGGGGGTGTAGCTTAGTGGCTCAAAGCAGTCGCCTGTCGAGCGAAAGATCGTGGGTTCAAATCCCATCATCCCCGCCTTAGCTTTCAATGAATGATTGCTTGTGGTTCTCACAAAATCATCACTTAGAAAGCCTTGTAGCATCGTGGACGACTAGAGAAGTCGCCATGCCTCTCAAGCATGGAGTCGTACCTTTCTAAACTCAGACAGGCGTAGCCTAGAGTTCAGAAGATGCGATCAGTGAGTGCAACTCCTGTCGATGCTTCCAATGAGGGTGTAACTCAGATGGACAGAGTGCTTGCTTCCGAGGCAAGTGGACACAGGTTCAAATCCTGTCATCCTCGCTCGTGGGAACGGATTGGCATCACCTGCTCCGAAACCAACAAACGGACGGTTGCAGGATTGGGGTTCAATTCCCCACGTTTCCACCAAACCTCCAGGTCGCCAAGTGGGAAGGCGTTGGTCTGCAAAACCGACTATTCGTGGGTTCGATTCCCACCCTGGAGTCCAAACCTTGCAGCGTCGCTTAATGGCAAAGCCCCAAGCTCATAACTTGGTCATTGCGGGTTCAACTCCCGCCGCTGCGACCAATGCACAGATGGTGTAACGGCAACATCGCGGTCTCCAAAACCGTTGTTCGAGGTTCAAATCCTCGTCTGTGCGTTCTACGGTGTGCCCTCATCCGAGAAGCCTACATACTGGTCACTCGTCTGAAAAGCGAAGTAGGTAACCTTCGGGAAGCAAGCTACGACTCCTGCAGCCTCCGCCACTTGTTCACTAGAACAGCCAAATGGAGGCTGAAAAACAGCTTCTCAAACTTGCACGCCGTAGAAGCCTCAAAGTTTGGTGCCGTAGGCAAATTGGTAAAGCCACAGTACTTTCAATGCTGCGTTTGCGGGTACTGCTCCGCAGAAGCAAGCTACAACTCCCGTCGGCACTGCCAAATCTTGCTCATCCTTGAGCAGCAAAAACAAGTCATAGGTCGGCTCGCCTATCAGCGTGGGCAACTGTCTGTAAAACAGCCGCTTCTTGCGTTGCAGGTGCGACTCCTGCCCGACCTACCAAACCTATGGAGAGTAAACCAATTAGGAAATTGGCGCTGTTTGCTAAACAGATGGATGAACAATTGTGGTTCGACTCCACTGCTCTCCGCCTTTGAGAACGTGGTGTAACTGGATAAACACATCGGTCTACGAAACCGAAGAGTGAAGGTTCAATTCCTTCCGTTCTCGCCAATGTATGGAGGTTGTCCGGCATGGACGAGGAAAGCGTCTTGAAAACGCCTGCGGGTGAGACCGTCAAGAGTTCGATTCTCTTAGCCTCCGTCAATTGGGAATGTAGCTGAGCTGGGTTTAGCGCCAGGTTGAAGCCCTGGAGACGCGGGTTCGATTCCTGCCGTTCCCATCCCTGAGGTCAGGGAAATTGTAGTGCCCCATAGCTCAATGGCGGAGCGATCGCCTGTTAAGCGAAGGGTTGTAGGTTCGAGTCCTACTGGGGCAGCCATTTATTGCAGGATGGACGATTGGCAAGTCGCTCTGACTCTGAATCAGAGGGAGGTTGGTACCCTTCAGGAAGCAAGCTACGCCCCCAACTCCTGCATCCAATTCAATGCCCTGTGGTGAAACTGGTATCCACGTCGCTCTTTGAAAGCGAAGTTTCAGGTTCAAACCCTGGCGGGGCAGTTGGGAGGTTAACAGTTGTCTGGGTCAAGCCTCTGTACTCCTCCCATTTCTCACTCCTGTAGCCCAACGGAAGAGGCGGCTGTCTCAAAACCAGTCAATGTGCAGGTTCAACTCCCGCCAGGAGTACCAAACTAATTCGGAATTGTGAATTCGTAATTCGGAATTAAAACACCAATTGTGAATTACGAATTTCGAACTACGCATTATTCATGCTGCTGTAGCCCAATTGGAAGAGGTGCTGGTCTTAGAAGCCAGAGGTTGTGGGTTCGACCCCCACCAGCAGTACCAAACTTCGGGATGTAATTCAGTGGTCAGAAGCCTTGGTTTGGGACCAAGGAGTCGTGGGTTCAAATCCTACCATCCCGACCAAATTAATTCGGAATTGTGAATTCGTAATTCGGAATTAAACCACCAATTACGAATTACGAATTACCAATTCGTTTGCTCCCGTGACGAAACTGGAAGACGTGCCAGGTCGAGAGCCTGGATTTTGCAGGTACCGTTTCGCGGAAGCAAGCTACAAATCCTGTCGGGAGTACCAAGCACCGAAGGCGGAAGTGGTGGACGCGCACGCCCGATAAGCGTGTTATTAGCAGGTTCGACTCCTGCTCGGTGTACCAATCAGAGTGCTGAGTGCTGAGATATAAGTGCTGAGTATATAAGGATATGTCTACTGCTGCGATCGCATTCAGGAGTTGTCACCCCTATGCTCAGCACTCAGCACTCGTTACTCAGCACTGTTCTTGGGTCGTTGGCAGAGCGGTTATGCAGCCGCCTTTTAAGCGGAGAGATCCAGGTTCAACCCCTGGGCGACCCACCAAAATAATTCGGAAGTGTGAATTCGTAATTCGGAATTAAAACACCAATTGCGAATTGCGAATTGCGAATTCCTAACGGGTTGTTAGCTCAGTTGGCAGAGCAGCCGCCTCTTAAGCGGAAGGTCGTAGGTTCAAAGCTTACACAGCCCACCAAATGCCCCTGTGATGCAACGGGTAGACATCGCTTGCTTAAAACAAGTGTGTTGCAGGTTCGATTCCTGTCAGGGGTACTCGCGGAGATGGAGCTATGGTGCGCTCTGGGGTCTCATAAGCCTTCACGTACCGGGTTCAAATCCCGGCTCCGCTACCAAATGCAGGTGTGATGTAACAGGCAACATGAGGCTCTCGTATAGCCTTCTTGCAGGTACCCTTCGGGAAGGCACAGCCTACAACTCCTGTCACCTGCTCCAAATGCAGACGTGGTGTAATTGGCAACACAGGGGCCTGGTACGCTCCCGATATGGGTTCAATCCCCATCGTCTGATCCAGATGTGCTGGTGTGGCTCAACGGCAGAGCAACTGTCTTGTAAACAGTCGGTTGCAGGTTCAACTCCTGTCACCAGCCCCAGAATGCGAATGTGGTGCAGCGGCAAGCATCCCTGGCTTCCAACCAGGAGACACGAGTTTCTCCAAAGGAGACGCTTCGTGAACGAGTCTCGTCTTTCGCTCTGAGTCAAGTTTTGACTCAATGATGCGTGTGTGGTGTAGTCGGTAGCATTTGAGTCTGCCAGTCTCAAGGTCACGAGTTCGAGCCTCGTCACACGCTCTCGTAGTCCTGTAGCTCAATGGTGGAGCATCTGTCTTACAAACAGAGGGTTGCATGTACCGCTTCGCGGAAGCAAGCTACAAATCCTGTCAGGACTACCAATTTGTGGGAGTGTAGCTCAATAGAACAGAGCACCGATCTTCTAAATCGGCCGGTGTAGGTTTGAGTCCTACCACTCCTGCCACTCATGGGTCTGTAGCTTAACTGGGAAAGCGTCTGCCTTGCAAGCAGAAAGATGTCGGTTCGACTCCGACCAGAATCCACCAAACTTGGGTCTGTAGCTCTAGTGGCAGAGCGCCTAAACCACCTTGTACCCCAACAGGCAAAGCTTACATACTAACTTCCTGTTAAGAAGCAAAAACAGCTTTGTGAACTTGTACGAGGGATGAGTGCAATTCTCATCGGGAGGTAGTCGGTTCGACTCCGACCAGATCCACCAACTGGGACCATAGCTCAACTGGCTAGAGCGCCTGTCTTGCAAACAGGAGGTTAGGGGTTCAAGTCCCCTTGGCTCCACTGTGACTGAACCCGAAGTGGTGGAGGGGCTGGTCTGTGACACCAGTGTTAGCGAGTTCAACTCTCGTCAGTCACTCCAAATGGGAGGTGCCGCTGAATGGACGGCAACCGGCCTCGAAAACCGGGGTGGGGTAATATCCAGGGGTTCGATTCCTCCACCTTCCGCTTGTTATTGATCTGAGATACAGGAGGTGATAGAGATGGTACACATTCGCTTTGAGGGGCGATCGCTTGACATCCCAGAAACTCAACTGAGAATTACCACAGGGATGAGTGATGTCGCTGTAAAAGAACAGGTTTCTAGACATTTGGATGTCAATACCGATCGACTCTCTACTTATGTGATCGATCGTCGTCCGAGTGGTGACTTGATCGTTCGCCCTGAAGCGGTTTACGGTTAATCGTTCAACTCCGCACCCTGACTTGAAAAGCATACATACTTAGAGATCAGAAGGTTGCAGGTGCGACTCCTGCTTACTCCGGTTGGAGTGATAGCTCAATCAGTAGAGCGTCTGAATGTATCAATCGCTTTCCTAACTTGTGTGGAATGGCAAATTCAATTTCACTTCGTGCCCTGACTAAAAAAGCTTACATACTTGCTCAATGGTAGAGCAGTCGCCTTATAAGCGATTGGTTACAGGTTCAAATCCTGTGTATGATCCAACTGCTTTTTTGACTTGCATGGAGTGATTTATTTCAGTGCTAAATTCAATCCATCCTTCAATTCACGCTTTCACTCCAGATGGAAGGTTTTCTCATGCATCATCCACTGTTAACCCTGACCCAGACTGCTACTCCCGAAGCGGCGATCGCTCTTCAGCAGAAGTTACGGTCATTGGTGGTGATGGAGGATGACTTTGGTGCAGTGCAAACTGTTGCCGGAGTCGATGTGGGCTTTGAAGAGGATGATCGTGTTGCTTGTGCCGCGATCGCCGTTCTTCGATTTCCCGACCTGACGCTTCAAGAATCGGTGGTGGTTCGCCGTCCCACAACCTTTCCCTACGTTCCAGGCTTGCTGGCATTTCGGGAAGTGCCAGTGGTGATGGAAGCGTTGGCGGAATTGAAAATAAAACCAGATCTACTGCTGTGTGATGGCAATGGTTATATTCACCCACGTCGTTGTGGTTTTGCCTGTCATCTTGGCATTGTCAGTGGTTTACCGTCGATCGGTGTGGCAAAAACGCCTTATCTGGGAGAGCATGAACCGTTGGCAGAGCATCGAGGTACATGGCAACCGATTCGAGATCACGGAGAAGTGATTGGAGCGATCGTTCGCACGCAGTCAACTATCAAACCTGTTTACGTCTCTGTTGGACATCGGCTTAGTTTGAAGAGTGCGATCGATTTTGTCTTAAAGTGTACGCCCAAGTATCGTCTCCCTGAAACCACTCGTCAGGCAGATCAACTCTCAAAAGGGCATACAAAACCTGTCTCTGCAATCTGAGAAAAAGACACGAGATTGGCATTGGCAATAAAATTTATCAGAATTGGAGTTCAGGACAATGAAGCGAAGCAATTTTGACAACACCAATTTAGATAACAATTTGGAAGACCTCAACGACCTGCAATCGTTCTGCTTTTGAACCCTCTAGCAAGCGTCGTCGAGGATATCCATCAGAAACCGCTGTCAAACGAGGACATCGCATTGTTCACGGTGATAAAGAACTGCAAGAAAAACTGGGTAACAATGATTTGTGTCCCTGTGGTTCTGGGCGTTCCTTTCAAGCGATGTTGCCGTAACAGTGGTAGATATGACGGTAGTTTACGCAGCCACGACTTTTAGGCAATAGCCTCACCCATTTTCACTTTTACTGGCAGTTGTTGCCGCGCCCCGATCGCAGAAGCTTACATACTCTCCACCAAACAATGGTGCGTATCTGGAGGGATACGCTGCAAGCCTGGGACCGATAGCAGGCAAACCTGAAGGGATAACACCCTTCAGCCAAGCTTCTGTAACTTGCGCGGTGACTCTTCACCGTTGCGTGCAACCTCTGCCTCCTCATTCATTACAACTAGAGGAGGTTCTTATGAACAACACTGAACGCGATTTGCGCCTGGAAATGCTCAACAGCTTGCTCACCACCCCTCACCGCAAGCTGGAGCAGGTGGCAGAAATTCACAAATTGATCGTGGAACTTGACCCGATCTTCTACGGACACCTGGCAGTGTGGTATCAGCGCCATGGCGATGTGCGCGACCACAAGGAAGTGTTTGTTGCTCACATGCTGACCAGCAATTTGACTGAGCACCGCGATGCTGGCTTTGTCATGCTGCAAGAGTTTCCCCCTTACCAGGTGGCTCGCGTGGTGGACTTTATGAAGCAGCACCGCAATAAGTTGCCTCGTTCTGCTCGCACTGCCGTGCAGCGGTATCTGAAGGTACGGGAAAGCAACCCTGCATTGTTTGATCGCGCCGCACTGCGGGGACGCAAGGCCATGAAGCACCTGTATGCCTCGTTGCACATCAAGCCAGGTGAGCGGGCGAATGCGATTCTGTTCCGCGACCAACCTCCGGTGGGTTCATTAGCGGATGTGCTGAAGCAACTTTCAAAGGCAGAGAGTGCGGCAGAACAGGCGCGGCTGATTGTCGAGTTCAATCTGCCTTACACGATCGCCATTGGTGCGATCAAGCAACTGACTCCGACGGTGCTGGTGGCGTTAATCAACAGCATGACTCCACAGGAAGCGATCAATAACCTCAAGTCCTTGAAGGCAAGAGGGGCAATGAATCACCCAGAGGTCAAGGCATTGATCGATGGCAAGCTGGACGAAGCATGCAAGAGTGCAAGAGTTGCGGCATTCAAAGCACAGGTTGCAGCCGATGCTGCAGACCTCGATGAGGACACTTTAGCTCGGTTGGAGAAGGTGACCAATGAGCAAGTGAAGCGGCGTGGTATGATTACCCGTCCCACAGCGTTGCTCGTGGACAAGTCGGGTTCGATGGAGAATGCGATCGAGCTTGGGAAGCGACTTGCTGCCCTGGTCTCTGGTATTACCCAGGCAGACCTGTTCGTCTACGCCTTCGACAACATTCCTTACTCTGTCACCGCACAGGGCAAGGAGTTGACCGACTGGGAACGGGCCTTCCAGCATATCAAGGCAGGTGGCGGTACGAGTATCGGTGCGCCTCTGGAAGCGATGCGGAAGAAGCGGCAAGTCGTTGACCAGATTATTGTCGTGACGGACGAGGGTGAGAATGCGGCTCCCTACTTCGGTGAGGTTTACAAGACCTACTGCCGGGAGTTGGCGGTGATGCCTAATGTGGTGATTGTCCGGGTAGGCGGTTACTGCAACTGGTTGGAGAGCCAACTGAAGGGACAGCAGGCACCTGTAGAAACGTTTACCTTTGCAGGAGACTACTACAGCTTGCCCAACCTGGTACCGCTGCTGACACGCCCTTCTCGTCTGGATTTGCTGATGGAGATTCTAGACACGCCACTGCCGGTGCGATCAGACAAGTAGGAAGCTGGGACTACCCTATTTCTTTGAGATGAGTAGTTCCCTTCTTTCCCAAAACATTGGTGAGGAGGTGAAGACCCATGCCACAAATCTTTGAAGTCGGTGGCAAAGTTCGCGATGAACTGCTCGGCATCAAGAGCAAGGATGCCGATTTCTCGTTTGTTCTCACGCCCGTAGAGGCGCAGGACAAAACAATCCGTGAGGCATTTCAGTTCATGAAAGACTGGATGCTGGAGTCAGGGTTTAGAATCTTTCTGGAAACAGAGGATTGCTTGACCATTCGTGCCAAGTTTCCAGCTCCTCATCAGGCGTTGGTGGCTGACTTTGTGCTGGCACGACGGGAGTTAGAGTACTTACCGGGAACGCGCAAGCCAGTGGTTGTTCCGGGAACCCTGGAAGATGACTTGCAGCGTCGTGACTTTACGGTAAATGCCCTGGCAAAGTCTGAAACGGGAGAACTCATTGACCTGTTTAACGGGCAGACTGACCTGGCAGCACGGGTCTTGAGAACACCGTTGCCACCCTTGGTGACACTTGCAGATGACCCACTCCGGGCATTGCGAGCCGTTCGTTTTGCGGTCAAATTGGGCTTTTACTTGGCTCCGGATCTGGAGGAAGCTTTGCACAATCCAGAGTTACCTGACCTGATGACAACGGTGAGCACCGATCGCATTCGAGAGGAGTTAGCCAAAGCGATGAAGGTCAATACCTGGGATATGCTCAAGCTGCTGAACCGTCTCCCAGAACCGCTGGTGAGAAACTGGCTAGAGCGACCGGGGCTGTGGCTGATGCCTACTACTCGACACTAAACCTGTAGGGCAGGAAATCCTTGCCCTACGACTTCTGTTCAAACTTACGCTATGAAGCTATTCACGACCTCCTATCTGACCCAGGCTGCTCAACTGCCCCAAGACGGACGGCATATTGTTGGGCAATATGACGAAACGTCGGTGGTGGTCTATCAGGCGTATCGTCCTGAGATTGCCCACTTTGCAGTACAAAACGGTTACTTTGGTGAAGAGTTTAGCTTTAGTCGGATGAGTTGGATTAAGCCCAATTTCCTGTGGATGATGTATCGTTCGGACTGGGGCACGAAACCCGGACAGGAAGTGACGTTGGCAATTCGAATTCAGCGATCGACATTTGACACGATCCTGGCAACTGCTGTTCATTCCGGCTTCGTTCCAGAGGTCTACACCAGCGAAGTAGCTTGGGAACAAGACGTTGCCCAGTCTTCCGTTCGCTTGCAATGGGACCCCGATCATCACCCGTCAGGTGCCAAGCTGGAACGACGTGCCATTCAACTGGGATTACGGGATGACGTGCTTGCCCAATACGCCCGTGAGTGGATTGTTGACATGGAAGATATTTCCGACTTTGTGCAGCACCAGTCGCAGGTGGTGCGATCGCAAGCTTGGACACAATTACTCGTTCCCAGTGAGGCAGTTTATCCGGTGACTGATCCAGAAACTGCTAAACGGCTACGACTCTCAACCCTGGAGGCAATTTAGAACTCCCAAACCTTAATTTATCGCTCAACCACAGGAGGTGATTGTCATGAGCGACATGAAGAAAGCCTATGAAGTGGCAGCGATCGCTGTTCGTCAGCGCCTCGCCGAGCAGCGTCCTGAAGACCTGCATGTATTGAACAAGCTGCGAAAACAGGATGTCGCTGTGTATACAGGGAGCTACGATCGCGTCGAAGACATCTTGGCGTGTCTGAATGTCCCTTGCACCATGAATCCAGATGCGTCAAAACTGGGTGCTCAAATCATCTTTGTCAACTGCTCCAGTGGTTATGACAAAGCCCTGATTGAACACCTCAGCCAACGGGTGAATGAAGGCAAGTGGCTGGTCAGTTCTGACTGGGCATTGGGGCAATTCATTGAACCCGCTTTTCCCGGCATGGTCAAGTTTACCGGACGGGCAACCGGGGATGAGGTGATTTCTGTAGAGCCAAGCTTGAACAGCCTATGGTCTGATGTGGTGGTACTGGGAGCCGATCCACAGTGGTGGTTGGAGGGCAGCAGCCATCCGATCGCTATTCTGAGTCCTGACAAGGTGGCGATCGAAGCGGCAAGCCATGACCTGCTATCGCGACACAGTGCGCCTGTGGTTGCCGTTAGTTTTGATTGGGGCAAAGGACACGTCTTCCATGTCATCAGCCACTTCTGGTGTAAGCGCAGCCGCACGCCCACTCAACGACATCAAAGACCCTGCACCGACTTCCTGAAAGCAGGCATGAAGCTGAGCGATGACAGCATTGACAAGGTGTTGGCGATCGCCCAAATCACAGCAGACACTCTCAACTTTGCTCAACTGCAAAGTGCCGTCACTTCCACCGAGTTGATTGCCCAACTGTGTATTCGAGCTGCCCGTAAGGTTCCTGTCAAGTTGCGATCGGGAATCTTTGCCTGGTAAGCGGTAGTATTTCACAATCTCCTGCGTGCCCTAACTTGCAGAGCCTACATACGAGTACGAGAGGAAACGTGCCACTGCAAGCAGTGGGCGCTTGTGAACGGGGAGTGCAAAGAACCTGGGAGGTGGGCTTAGAAGTAGCCATCCTTGAAAGAGTGTGTAATAACCCACCAGCGGAGCGCCCCAAGTAACTGAGGAAGCGCAATGCTCTCAAAACTTGCACGCAGGAGATTCACTGAGAGGACGAACAGATAAGGAGCAACCATGACGATTTACTTTTACGTTGAACAAGAAAAGCCTTACGGTTGCTTCTCTAACTTCTCAGCGCATGGTTTCATGCTCGATGAGTTGTATTGGGCAACGAGTGAGCATTACTTCCAGGCACAAAAGTTCATTGATACTCCCTACCTGGAAAAGGTACGACAAACTAAAACGCCTAAAGATGCAGCAAATATGGGGCGCGATCGCTCTTTACCTCTTCGCGCTGATTGGGAACAGGTCAAAGATGATGTCATGCGGAGTGCTGTACTACAAAAGTTCAGAACCCATGCAGATATTCGAGAAATTTTGCTGACAACGGGTGATGAAGTGCTTGTGGAGAACTCTCCCATTGATTACTACTGGGGCTGCGGCAAAGATGGCAGTGGTAAAAACAAACTGGGGCAAATTTTGATGGAGGTGCGTGAAGTTTTACGCAACGAAAACTGATAAATGCAAGTGAGGGGAGGGGAGGAGGAGATGATGAACTTAACTCAATACGATTATTATTTAGTCCTTGATTTAGAGGCAACCTGTTGTGATCAAGAAACGATTAAGCGGCACCAGATGGAAATCATTGAAATCGGAACCGTGATGGTTGCAGCGCAGAGTATGAGCGTAATTGACGAGTTTCAAACATTTATCAAACCCGTTCGCTATCCCATCCTCACACAGTTCTGCAAGTCATTAACCTCCATTACCCAGGAACAAGTTGACCAAGCTCCGAGTTATGTAGAGGCAGTTGCTCTCCTAAAACAATGGTTGTCCAATTACCCCAATGCAGTGTTTGGTTCTTGGGGAGACTACGCGCTGCTTCGCAGATACCGCAAGGGTCGCAACCAATTCAAACAAGACAGCAAGTTTCATAACGTTCCTTTCCCGATTGCCTATCCTCACGTCAACCTCAAACAGTTGTTCAGTGAGGTTCAAGGTTTACCCAAGCGATATGGGATGGCAGAAGCCCTGCAACTGGCGGGAATTGCACTGGAGGAAACTCATCACCGGGGCATTGACGATGCCAGAAATATTGCTAAATTGCTGCCGTTCATTTTAGGCAGGCAACAGCTACAACAGCCCTCAACCGCTTAATTAACGATGACTGACATCCGCAAGCTACTCAACCAGATTGCTAGTGCCGAGGCACAATTGCAATCAACCCAATTCCTTGCACCTTGCGTGAGGAGTGGACGAGTTCGCACACGGGTAGCAGGAATGGTCTACACCTTCACTCCTAAACCTCGTCAGTTTGAAGGATGGGGTGTTTTTCAGCCTGTAGATGAACAAACTGCAACGCTCGTTGAAGGAGCAGATTTACCCCAGATCATTGCTTACTTGCAGCAGTTTCCGACCATCCGATTGCGGTTGGCTTATCGTTTACAAAATCAAAGCTGGCTGGCATATCCAATCAATGAAGCGGATATGCGGCAACGGTTTAAGACGGTTAAACCTGTGCCTGTGCATCTGGTAACGGAAGGTGTTGCTTTTGAACAAATTCTTGCCCGTTGGAATGGCAACTCCTACTGGTTTGAGGAAGTTGATCGCCGTGCTGACCCTGCGATCGCCGAAGCCCTACAATCCAACCTCAAGCAGTTAACTCCCGTTGAGGAACTGCAATTTAAGGGCATTACCCCAGAAATGCGATCGCTCTACGAATTAGCAACTCAGCAGATAGAAGAGTTTGCCCAGCCCCAACGGGATGAGAAGCGACTGCGGCAAGCTCTCAAACTGGGTGGTGGTGAACTACACCAGTTCCAGGATCGGCGTGACTACTGGACGGTGGATTGGACAACCTCGGATGGCACTCGCCATACCAGTGCGATCGCCAAAAATGATCTGACTGTGGTGAGTTCTGGCATTTGCCTCAGTGGACGCGATCGCGATTTCGACCTGCAATCGTTAGTGGGTGTGATGGAACACCGGGAGTGGTGAAACAATGAGCATCTTTTTTCACGAACAGCGTTACCGGACAGATGCAGTGATGGCGAAGCTGAAGGAATTGCCCGTGACCATTTGTGGTGCAGGAGCTTTGGGTGCAAACCTGGCTGAGAACCTGATTCGTGCTGGCTTTGGCAAGCTCAAAGTAATTGATCGCGATCGCATTGAAGAGCGCAACCTTTCCACACAGCCCTACTACCGTTCCGATGTGGGTGCATTCAAAGCCAGGATTTTGGCAAATAACTTGTATCGAGCGATCGGGACAAAGGTAGAAGCGGAAACCAAAGCACTGACGGCAACAAATGTGGCTCAACTCATCAAAGGGAGTGGATTGATTGTTGATGTATTCAACAACAGCACCTCTCGCCACGTGGTGAAGGATTATGCCGATCGCACCCGAACTCCTTGCCTCCATGCTGGACTCTCTGCGGATTATGCAGAAGTAATTTGGAATGAGGTCTATCGAGTGCCATCCGATGTCAATGATGATGTCTGTGATTATCCACTCGCACGTAATTTGGTGATGTTAACGGTGGCTGTGGCTTGTGAAGCGATCGTTTCTTTTGTTGCCATAGGCGAACAACGGCACTTCACGATCACCTTGAAAGATTTGAGCGTTCAATTTCTCAAGCCATAACATCCGATGGTGACTGGACAGTTTTCTGTAGACGGTCACCATCACTTTGCGTTGTTGCACGAGATTAGAAAGTTGATACCTGGATTCGCTTCTCCTGTTTCTGCTTGACTACTGCTGCTCAGGATGTCTCATATGTGCAACAAGCTGGTCGAGCGCTTTGCCCCAGCCATCATAGAAGCCCATATCTTCGTGCTTCTTGCAGTCCGCTTGATTTCCATGAATAACAAGTGCAGTGTATTTCGTTCCCTGTCCGTGTGGTTCAAGCGCAATCACGGCTGTAAATGCGAAGTCGCCGCTGTTCTTCTCAGATGATTGGATGATGGGACGATAGCCCGGTTGAAGGGCATTTGTCCAAACCAGCTTTTTGTTTGGGATAACCTCTAGATAACAGCCGACGTTGGGAAACTCTTGCCCCTCCGGAGAACACATGACTGTGCGAAAAAGACCGCCAGGATGAAGATCAATTTCACAGTCGATCGTTTTCCAGGGTGCAGGCGTAAACCAGTGCTTCAGGTGTTCTGGTGTTGTCCAGGCTGCCCAGACGAGTTCTGGTGAGACATCAACGATACGTTCAAACACCAGATCAAGTTGAGGATCAGGTTGATGAGTGTGTGGAGTCATTGGTTTTATCCTTCAGTTGGGTGAGGTAAGCATCTAATTGATTGAGGCGAGCTTCCCAAAGGTGGCGTTGTTCTACCATCCACTGTTCAGCGGCGATTAAAGCGTCTGGAGTGATTTGATAGGTGCGGATGCGACCTGTTTTTTGGGACTGCACCAATCCACACTCGCTCAAAACATTGAGGTGCTGAGTAAACGAGGGCAATGCCATATCGAATGGCTTTGCAAGTTCACTCACGGCAGCAGGTCCAACGCTGAGCCGTTCGAGGACGGCACGCCTGGTTGGGTCGGCCAGGGCATAAAAAACGCGATCGAGTTGAAGCAATTGGTTAGGCATATACCTAACTATAGCGCCAATCAACATTTAGGCAAATACCTTTCTTTTGTTGAATGACTGAGCGATCGCTCCTGTTTTCTAAAAGATGGTGACGCGATCGCCTACACCCCATTTGCTGCGACGCAGACACCTGTCATTCAGCGTGCATCAGCACAATCGCGCCTGGCTCAATACTCTGTTTGATGTTGTTGCCGAGGTTATGCCGAATAATTCTGCCTATTCTCCTAAAATGGAAACTTAGGCAGAAACATTCATTCTAATAGTTGCTCGGCGGCGGACTTTGTTAACCAACAGGTAGCATATGGAATCGACTGAGAATGATGCAGATGATGGGAACGAAGCCTACGACGAGTGGAATGAATTCCGAAATGATGATGGCGAACCCATCGGCATAGAAGAATTGAAACAGCTCGATTTAGCCCAGATGCCGGAAGATGTGCGTGTCTGGGTGATGGACAATTACTTTCCAAAAGCAGCCGTGCAGCGTGAAGGTGAGACGCTCATTTGCGAAATTCAGGAGTACCTTTATACGAAATACTGGGAACACAAGTTTTCGGCCTACGCATTCGCCGAGGCGATGGAAAGGGCCGCGCGGCGGCTAGCGCATGAAGGGCACCCAATTGCAAATCCATCACGTGACGACGAGGACGTACATATCTTTGTCCGTTGGGAACTGAGCTTGCCACATGTCACTTTGAGTGCAGTTTTACCAGTAAAACAGGAGAATGCCTGAATTCGTACGTGGCGGATAGATGGCTTATGATTACTTACTACGAGTCAAGTAGTTGTGGAAGAGTAGCTTCCGGTATTTCTTTGCCGCTTTAGCAGAAGGACAGCTAAAATTTGAAGTGATAGAAAGATGCTTGATTATCTTTGCTGACGTTGTAAATGCCTCGAGAAAACCTGAGTTACATCGATCGCTCCATCATGCCGCGCCTTTTAAGCTTCGATCGCGCCTAATGCCTTTAGTGCAGCTTGCTGTGCAGCGGTTAATCCTTGAGTGTCCTGAATGTTCATGCCTTCATACAGGCGATCGCTTCTCAACGTTTTGAGACATTCGCCGGTGCTGACATCCCAAAGTTTAATGGTCTCATCGTGACTAAACCCCTGAGGTAAGCCACTGGTTCTACCAGTGCGACTCGCAAAGCTTTGAGCGTTCCCGGCGTAAAGTAACTCCCACGGTGGCTTGATGAGCCAGTTCCGTAGGAGGAAAGAAACAATGTCGGAATTGTATCAAAGTCTGTCTCACTCGAAGTGGGACTGTAAGTATCACGTTGTGTTTGTACCCAAATATCGTCGCAAGGTCATGTTTGGCGAGATTCGTCAGTTTTTGGGACCGATTTTTCATGAATTGGCACGCCAGAAGGAATGCCGGATCATTGAGGGACATCTGATGCCAGACCATGTGCACATGTGTATCGAGATTCCGCCGAAGCATGCCGTTGCTTCTGTGATTGGCTTTCTCAAAGGCAAGAGCGCGATAGCGATTGCGCGACAGTTCAAGGGCAAGCAACAGAATTTCGTCGGTGAGCATTTCTGGGCACGTGGTTATGCTGTCTCCACGGTTGGCTTCGAGCTCGAAGCGGTGAAGCGGTACATTCGGGAACAAGATCACGCGGATAGAGGAGGGCAATTCTAGCGACTGACCGAGAATCCCCCGGCGAGGACACCCGCCCTTGGGGCGGTCACACTCATTAAGCCACCGGCTTCGCCGGGGGTGTCTGACTACCACTGGCGAGTATCTGACCATTCGGGTCGAAGCTAATGGCGAAGATTGCTTCTGTATGGCCTTGTAAGACCTTCAGGCATTGACCGTTTTGCACATCCCACAAGCGAATCAACGCATCAAAACCGCCGCTGGCCAAAATTTGACCATCGGGACTGAAATTAACTGACCAGGCACAGCCTTGATGACTGTACGACATCTGGAGGCATTGACTGCTGTGAATCGTCCAGAGGTGGACGGTGCCATCAAAATGCCCCGTGGCTAAGGTGCGATTGTCTGGGCTGAAGCGAACGGAGCAAATGCCGCGTGGAGTGCGGATGACCTTCAGGCACTGACCATTTTGCACATTCCACAACCGCAGCGTGCGGTCATCACTGCCGCTCACTAACGTCTGTCCATCGGAGCTGAAGTGGACTGAGTGCACCCAACCCGTATGCCCCTGTAAGACCTTGAGACACTCACCTGTATCGACCTTCCATAACCGGACGGTAGCATCTTGACTACCGCTGGCAACGATTTGACTATCGGGGTGAACGCTGACTGACCACACCCAACCTGTATGTCCTGGAAGTAGGCGCAGACGAGCCTCTGGCACATGCCACAGTCCTACCATGTGATCCGTGCCGCCACTTGCTAAAAACTGAGCATTGGGGCTGAAGTTGACCGCATAGATCCAACGGGTGTGCCCGTGCACGGCGTTGAGGTATTGACCAGTCGGCACATCCCAGCAGTGAATGAGCGTATCTTCTCCACCACTCGCGATCGTCTGACCGTCAGGACTGAAGCTGATCGAGTGGATGCCAGAGGAATTCCCCTGCAAAACATTGAGGCACCGACCAGTCTGCACATCCCACAGGCGGATAGAGAAGTCATGGCTACCACTCGCCAGGGTTTGACCAGTGGGGCTGAAGTGGACAGCTCGAATGCGCTCTCGATGCCCAGACAAACTGTTCAGGCATTGTCCGCTCTGCGCGTTCCAGAGGCGAATTAGCGCATCATCGCCACTGCTGGCGATCGCCTGACCATTGGGACTGAAGCTAACCGAGTGAATGCCGTCCGTATGCCCCTGCAAGACGTTCAAGCATTGCCCCGTCTGCACATCCCAGAGGCGAATGGCCGCATCATCGCCGCCACTGACGAGCGTTTGACCATCGGGACTGAAGCGGACTGACCAGATCCAATCCGTATGCCCCTGCAAGGTATTTAAGCCGTGTCCTGTCTGCACATCCCAGAGGCGAATGGTAGCATCATCGCCGCCACTGACGAGCGTTTGACCATCGGGACTAAAGTCGATCGCCAACGTGCGTTCAGTAGCGCCCTGAAACGTTTGCAAACACTGACTCGATCCAACATCCCACAAGTAAATGGTAGAGTCTGCACTGCTGCTAGCTAACGTCTGACCATCGGGGCTAAAGCAGAGCGATCGCACCCCATTTGTTTCTCCCTGAAACGTTTGCAAACACTGGCCTGATGCTACATTCCACAGGCAAATGGCAGAGTCCTCACTGCTGCTGGCTAATATCTGACCATCAGGGCTAAAGCAGAGCGACCAGACCCAACTCTCATGTCCTTGAAGCGTTAAAAGCTGTTTGCCATCGGCCACACGCCACAGCCGGATTTTGCCGTCTGCATCACCCGTTGCCAATCGTTCGCCATCCGGAGTAAACGTTAACGAGATAATGCCTCCTAACGTTTCAGTAAACACAGAAGTTGCCAAATCAGCGTTGCGAAAGTTGACCCCAGCCAGGTTGACCTGCCGCAAATCAGCCTGCCAGACCGTGAGGCCGGAAAAGTCCCAGCCGCGTAAATCGCTTTGCAACTGCACTAGCAAATTGATCAGATTGCCAGCGAGATAATTGGGCGATCGCGGTGCTTGCTGCTGTTGTTTCAGTATGGTTTTTAATGTCTGCTCTAATGTCTGCTTTGGGGCTTGAGCCTGATCAAGGGGAAGCAACAACTGCTCGGCAATTGGCACCAGAATCAATCGCTTTTGCATCTCCCGAACGTAGTCTTTTGCCTGTGCTTTGATCAACGCATAACGTTGGAGGTAAAAGGGATTAGGTAGTTGGCGGTCGGTGGTAGAGGGTGAATTGCTTGAAGGCTGCGGGCTTCCAACGTTTAGCACCCCACATTCCACACTCCACGCCCTAATTTCTTCGCACACTCGCGTATTGAAGCATTCAGTAGCATATTCCAGCACGACAGGCTGAAGAAAGAATTGCTCACGCTCTTTTTCAATTAAAGATCGCCGTAAGAGTGACTGTATGGCATCGGGTAATCGGCGTTTTGCGGTCGTTGCAACCAGGTCTTCACTCAGTTCAAACAGCGAAACAGGTTCACGGTGAATCATCAACCAAAACAGCACTTCTTGCTCCAGCTCAGAGAGGCGATCGCACTGTCGTTGCAGTAAGTCTCGAATATCCTCAAAGACCGCTAAACCCTGCTGTACATAGTTCAATATTGCGGCAATTTTGCCATTAAAAAGTTCCTGGGTCGTCGCTGCGACCAGCTTGAGTGCTAGCGGATTGCCACTGTAATGATTCACTAAGCGCTCCCATTCTGCTTCTGTCCCCGCAAAGGCCCCTTTATGGAGAAATAGTTCTCGTCCGGCTTCTGGATTCAGCCCTTTCAGCAGGAGGGTTCTAACGGCTTGCTGCTTCCCTTCCAGGGGCACAATCTCTTTCGGCTTTTCGCGGCTAGTTAGCACCAGGCAACTCTGATGGATCGTCTCCCCAATCTCCTTAAAGAGCTGACCATAGTCCTCATAGTTCGGTCGATAGTGCCCGCTTTGCCCGGCGCTCAAAATTGTCTCGGCATTATCGAGAATCAGCAAACAGCGGCAAGCACGCAAACTTTCCATCAGCTTCAGCAGTTTTCCATTCAAGCTGTCTGGCAGAGCGATGTCTTCTCCCTGCGATCGCAGCAAGACAGGCAGCACACTGTCGAGCCACTCGGTCAACGGTGGGGCATTTTGCAGCGATCGCCACACCACGACTTTAAATTCGGCTTGAATCTGCTGCACCAATTTAGCTGCTACGGAACTTTTACCAATGCCACCAATGCCTAGCAGCAGTACGAGACGGCACTGTTCTGCTAAGACCCACTCCTGAAGGCACACCAGTTCTTCACGACGCCCACAAAAGGCTGAAGTATCCAGATTGCTGCCCCAAATGGATTGCTCTGTTGGGGTAATAGACTCCGTTTTTTCAATAGCAACGCTGGGGTATGTGTAGTCATTTCTATTTAATTCCAGCCCAAAGGCGCGAAAGGCCCACTGCAACGATCGCTTATCGACGGGTTCTGTCCGTTCCAATACCTTAGTAACCGTGTTAAGGGACAAGCCCATGCGCTCACTGAGTTCTTCTAACGTGAAGCGATCGCCCGCCATCTCATTGAACTCAGCCTGAGCTTTAGCCGTGTGAAGCCTATCCCATCCGTGAGCAGTCAGGACAACCCCTCGATAGCGTCTATTTTTCTGCAGTGACATGAGAATTGCCTGAAGGATGGAGCCTAACAAACTATAGAGGCTCAACAGGGTTTATGACACTTAAGTTGAGTTTAAGTTGAACCTTATCTTGAGAAACTTGCCTGGTTTAACTTTGGTAAACGCTGAAGAATAGGGACACTACACAAACCAGAATATCGGCTTGACTAGAGCGATCAATTTGAAAATATCTGTAGAAAAAGGATTTAAACAACGAATCAAACCGTAAACACAATTGTTCTGCTCCACGGTTATGGATGACACCGCTCATCTACGTGAATGCAAACCCACGTCATCGGTTGGGGTAAATCGTGAGTGATGGATTACTCTACTTCATGTTTTCAAGCTAATCAGAGGCTTATTACAGCACTCGATAGGATTGAAGGAATCAACAATGAGGATTTTGGTTGCAGGCGCAACAGGCGCGATCGGCCGTCCGCTGATCACACAGTTGTTGAGGAAAGGGCATGATGTCGTCGCGCTGACCCGTTCTTCAGAAAAAGCGCAAGCGTTAGTCCAACAAGGTGTGGAACCTGCGATCGCTGATGTCTTTGATCCAAATGCCGTCAAAGAGGCTGTCACTGGTGCCCAGCCAGATATCGTCATTGAACAACTTACCGCTTATCCCAAAACCTACAATCGTGAATCAATGAGTGCAGCAGGCCCCCTGAATAATCGGATTCGGTTGGAAGGGGGTGCTAATGTACTGGCAGCAGCGCAGGCAGCAGGTGTGCAGCGTTATTTGAGGCAGTCGATCGCCTTCTGGGCAATTCCCGATTCTGGTTGGGCAAATGAGGAAACGCCGCTCGCGTTTGACGGTTCGCCTGCGGTTGCTGCCGATGCTCGCGTGGTTACAGAGCTTGAACGTCGTTTGTTGGAAGCACCTGATCTGGAAGGAATTATTCTGCGCTACGGCTTCTTCTACGGACCTGGCACTTGGTTTGCTCCTGATGGTGATGTTGCCAATCAGGTACGACAGCAGCAATTCCCGATCGTGGGCAATGGTGAAGGGGTTTGGTCATGGCTGCACATTGAGGATGCGGCGATCGCCACCATATCAGCAGCAGAGCGAGGCAATCCTGGCATTTATCTAATCGCGGATAATCAGCCCTTGAAGGTACGCGAGTGGCTACCTGTCTATGCTCGCTGGCTGAAGGCGGCACCACCACCACAGGTATCGGTTGAGGATGCGATACAAATGGGGGAGCGGATGCGGTTTACTACGGTACTCAAATGCGTGGTCTATCCAATGCCAAAGCAAAACGGGAACTCAACTTTCAACCGCGATCGTTGGAATGGATCGTTAAATCTGCTGCTGCTCATAGTTAGTGGAGGAACTTAGCATGAACGAATCACTCAAAAACAAACGGGCACTCGTTACGGGCGGAAGTCGGGGTATTGGCGCGGCGATCGTCCAACGGTTAGCCCGTGAAGGAGCCGATGTTGCCTTTACCTATACCCGTTCACCCGATCAAGCAAATAAGATTGCTGATGAAGTGCAATCGTTGGGCGGGCGAGCGATCGCGATTCAAGCAGACAGTACCGATGCTGATGCAGTCGTTGCGGCGGTAGAGCGCACGGTCGCTGAATTTGGTGGCATTGACATTCTGGTAAATAATGCCGGGGTATTAGCCATTGCCCCGATTGATGATCTCACCCTGGCAGATTTCGATCGCACGTTTGCGGTCAATGTCCGGGCTGTCTTTGTAGCGACTCAAGCCGCCGTTAAACACATGGGAGAAGGCGGACGCATCATTAACATCGGCAGCACCAACGCCGAACGGATGCCTTTTGCCGGTGGTAGCGCCTACGCGATGAGCAAAGCGGCGCTGCAAGGTCTGGTGAAGGGACTGGCACGAGATCTCGGTTCACGGGGAATTACGATCAACAACGTGCAACCGGGCCCGATCGCAACCGATATGAACCCTCCCGAAGGTGACTTTGCTGAGATGCTGAAAAAATTGATGGCACTGCCCCGCTACGGCTCTGTCGAAGAAATTGCCGGGATGGTGGCGTATCTGGCTAGTCCTGAAGCCGGATTTATCACAGGAGCAAGTCTGATGATTGATGGAGGATTCAGCGCATGAAGGTTGCTCAAGCTGGAACGGCAATTGTACTTCTTCATGCGATCGCCCACGGGCTCCACGGATTAGCGCACGTGAAGATTCCAGTTTCCCTCTCCTCACTACAAAGTGTGTTTATTGTGGCTGTGATTTTTCTAGCTCCAATCATTGCAGCCATTTTGCTTTGGACAACGTTCGATCGTGTCGGTAGCTGGCTCTTGCTCAGTTCAATGGCTGGAGCCATTCTGTTTGGTCTTTACAATCATTTGCTTGTGATCAGTCCCGATCATATTTCTCAGGTTTCTTCTACAGGTTGGGGATTGCTATTTCAAATAACAGCGATTCTCACCTTAATCGTTGATGGGTTGGGTTGTTGGATTGGTGTATGGGGATTGAAAGCCATACCGCAACCAGAAGAAGTTTCGTGAGTTCTTAATCCTAAAAAAGAGTACACAAATCCATGTCACATCATCTCGATTCCCCAACAGCGAAGGAAGACGGACGAGTAGATATTACTGATATCTATGTGTTTGCAGGTGAAGCCGCAAATACTACGGTCTTGATCATGGCAGTCAATCCGTTGGCAGGTGAGGTCTCACCGACCACCTTTCGCGCAGGCGCACTCTATGATTTCAAAATTGATACCAATGCTGACGTGATCGAAGACCTGGGTTATCGCGTTACGTTTGGAGAGCCTGATTCCAATGGTGTTCAACGAATCGAGTTGCATCGCCTGGAGGGGAGCGCTGCCACAGCATTTGATAGTAACGGCACGCTGATCGCAGAAGGTAATACGGGCGATGTGATCTCGATTGATGACGATGGACGCCTGTGGACAGGGCTGGTTGCTGACCCCTTCTTTTTCAACCTGGGCGCATTTGGACAATTTGCCAAGCTAATCGAAGAAAATCAGTTTGATCCAAGTGTGTTTGATACGGCTGAAAACGCTTTAGCAGGGCACAATGTGACCGCGATCGTCTTAGAGTTGCCTAACACTGCTCTAGGAGCTGAGACAATCCATCTGTGGGGAACGACCAGCATTCAACATGAAGGCAAGTGGAAGACCATCAACCGGGCAGCGACTCCACTGGTTCAACAAGTGTTTCTTCAGGATGAACATTTGAAAGATGCCTACAACAAAAGCCTGCCAAAAGACGATGTTGCCAAATATGGGGAGGCGATCGCTGCCTTCACAGCAAAGGTGACACAACTGGCAGGCACGACAATTAATCCTCAAGCCTACGGCCAGCAGGTTGTTCAGTTTCTCTTACCTGATGTTTTGACGTATAACCCACAGCTACCAGTTGGCTACGGATTTGCTGGCAGGAATGGGAGAGCGTTGGCAGACGATACCCCCGACTTGATGTTAAGTCTACTTGCCAATACTCCTTTCTCCGATCGCGTTGGTAAGCCAGATGGATTGCGTGATCACTTCCCATATTTGGCAGAGCCAAACTCGAAATAGATGACAGAGCCAAACGCAAAGTAAGCGGCAGAGCCAAATTTGAAACAAATGGCAGAGCCAGATTCAACTCAGGAGAACAAATCATGGCTCACTACAACTACGTTGTGATCGGTGCGGGTTCGGCAGGTTGTGTGGTTGCCAATCGTTTGACGGAAAACCCTGAAACCACTGTGTTATTGCTTGAAGCAGGCAACCCAGCGTCTCAACCGGACATTCAAACGCCTTCTACCTGGACAAGTTTGCTGGGAACGGATGTCGATTGGGCGTATTGGACTGAACCAGAACCGGGTCTTGATGGGCGAAAAATCTTGTGCTCGCGAGGCAAAGTCGTGGGTGGTTCCAGTGCGATCAATGCCATGATCTACATTCGCGGCAATCGTCAAAATTTCGACCAGTGGCAAGCACTCGGCAATCCAGGTTGGAGCTATGAGAATGTCTTACCTTACTTCAAGAAATCGGAACACCAGCAGCGCGGCGCGTCCGAATTTCACGGGGTTGATGGGGCTTTGAGCGTCACCGATCCGATCGCCCCTTCTAGCATCAATGCTCAATTTATCGAAGCAGCAGCAGGACTTGGCTACAAGCACAATGCTGATTTCAATGGTGCTCAGCAAGAAGGCGCAGGACTGTATCAATTAACCATCAAAGATGGTAAGCGGCACAGTGCCGCAGCAGCATTTCTCGTTCCGATCCTCGATCGTCCAAACTTAACCTTTCAAACCAATGCAGCAGTGACTCGCTTACTGTTTGAGCACACTCGCGCCGTCGGAGTTGAGTATCTGCATCAAGGAACACGGCACCAGGTTCATGTCGATCAGGAAGTGATTCTGTCAGCGGGTGTATTCGATTCGCCTAAACTATTGATGCTCTCTGGCATTGGAAATGCAGACCATCTACAGGTTTTAAACATTCCGGTGATTGCTGATTTGCCTGGAGTAGGGCAAAACTTGCAAGACCATCCACTGGTTGGCGTTGGTTACCAGTCTACCCAGGTGCTACCGCCGCTGACACTCACCAGTAATCTCGTTGAAGCAGGGCTATTCCTGCACAGCAACAACAATGGGACGACGCCTGACTTACAGTTTCTCTTCAGTCCAGCACTATGGATTGGTTCAGCGATCGCCCCTGACATTCCAGGATTCACTTTTATTGTGTGTCTGGTCAATCCTCAAAGTCGGGGTACTGTAACGCTGCGATCCGCAAACCCTATTGATCCACCCGTGATTCAAGTCAATTACCTTCAGCATGAGGCTGATTTGCAAGCCTTAATAGAAGGTATTCAAATCGCTCGTCAACTGGCTCATGCGGATGCCTTTGATGACATTATGGACAAGGAACTGGCTCCCGGTTCAGACGTAAATAGTAATGAAGCGATCGCAACTTACATTCGACAATCGGCCAATACCTTTTGGCATCCAGTGGGAACGTGCAAAATGGGGATTGACTCAATGGCGGTAGTAGACCCAGAACTGCGGGTATATGGAATTGAGGGGTTAAGGGTCGCTGATGCCTCAATCATGCCAACGATCACCACCGGCAATACAAACGCGCCCACCATCATGATTGGCGAAAAAGCAGCCGCTTTGATTAAAGCAAGCAATCGCGCTTCACAGCCGATATCTCAACCGCTCGCAACATGACTCCTACAACAGCAAAGACAACCCCATCGCAAGCAGAGACGCTGGCCAAACTGTACCTGGAAAGTGAGCCTGCCGAGATTGCGGCTGAAACGATCGCTCAACTCTGCAATTGGCTTATGGACGAGTTCCATCGATTGCCTTTAAATCTGCAATTTGCCGATTACATGCGTTACGACACTGTTGAAGCGATGATTGCTGATATTGCACAAGGGCATCTCTGGGTCTCTGCGGAGAGTTACGATTCTTCTGTGTATCCCAAATCCAATCTACGGCTTTATTTTTCAGGGAATGCACGATTATGACCACTTCTTGACGAAGACAGACTTCAGTCTGCCAGGAGAAATTGCAGCTTATAACTTTAGGGCAAAGCGGGCACCAAGTTTAGAGATTCAAAAGATTTTCTACTCCGAAATTGTGTTGCGATCGGCTGCCTATTTGTATTTAGGGCACGCTGCTGCTCCTAAGATTGTTTTTCTGTAAGAGATAATACCTCACGAGGATCTAGAAGCGCTCGGAAGTTGACTCTGAGCTCTGGCGTTATACAAAATTGACAAATTCTGCAAGTATTGGTCACGATTGGCTACGGATAAATAAGATAAGGTTATAACCCGCTCTTGCACTTTCGGCAAAGGGTTGCTCTCAATTTGGACTTTCGGCAAATGGATGGCTGACTCAAGCGGAAAATGGCTGCGATCGCTCAACGAAAGAATCAGTATTTCAGGTCGGACTGCGGCAAAAGGATGCTTTATTAGGCGACAAAAGCTTGGCTTAAGTCACAATTCTTATTCTCGATCGCTTGAATCGAGAGTTCTGTCCCCTCCGCCTCCACCTTCAGTCTGTCTAAGGAGACCAGTAGAGCCTGCCAGTCCACCCCGTTGCGGAAAATGAGGTCAACTGTTTCTTGGACTTTCTGGAAGAGTTTAGAGAACTCACCAGGCGCAAAGATCTGGTTGGGGTCACTGGGAAGGCGTTCTAGTTGCTTGTCCTTGAGATAGATATAGTCACACACCACGTCATTTAATGTGGTCTCAGCGTTGATGTTCCAGTCTGTTCCAGTCTTGAATACAGGCTCTTGTCAAGATTGCGCCAGTGAAGTTAGTCCCTAGCGCCTGAGCCATCAACAAGGAAACGCGGGTTAACGTTTAGGGTAGCAGGGCCGACCGCCCAACCGTCGCTTTTAGGGTAAAGTACCCTGTTCTCCGTCAGGGTTTCAGCCCTCCGTCTTACCCTAAAAACAAAACTCCCCCTGCGGTCATAGTGGGAGAGATCCGCAGTCACTCGACGGCATACCCGGTGTAAGGGCGCTTGTAGGGCGGATGTTTCCCCAGCACGATATCTTCTCTAGCCACACCCCGTTGCATCAGCTCGGCAGGCACGTCTGTTTCCGTGTGATTGCACTGTAACCAGACCTTCTCGTTGATGATGTCCAGATGAATGGAAGGGCCATACACCCGTGTGTATTCTCCCTGCCAGCCGACATCCAGCACTAAGTAGTGATCGCGTTCACGGTCAAGGATCAGTTCCCGCTCAATCTCGCCGTAGGCGTACTTCCCCTGGGCATGTTGAGTCAGGAAGGCGATAACAACGTCTCGATAATGTTGCACTGAGCTGGACACAGCATCCGGGGGATGTACTAGCTGAGTGGGTTCCATAGGGCAATCTCCTGTTGAGTGGGGCGATAAACAATCAAGGACACTTGATAGCGTTGCACCGACCGCTGGATAAACGCTTCTTGAAAGAAGCTCTCATAGGTATCGTTGGGTACGGCCAAGTAGAGAACACGCTCCGGGTCCTGCTCAGACAAGGCATCGCGGTAGTTAACGAACTGCCCCAAGGCAGTATGCCACTCTGAGATCTCAGAGCCTCCGACAAAGCTCTTAATCTCTACAGCTATCTTTTCATTCTCGCGCTCTGCGGCAAGTAGCCCTTCATGCAGCTGTTGGGCTGCGAGGTCTATCTTTAGGTCAACGGTGCCCACTGAGATTTCCAGTGGGTCAGCGGTGATAGTCCAGCCTTCCTTTTCCAGGGCTCTGCGGACGGCACCATGAAACGTATCTTTTGCCATAGGGGGTGGTGTTTGAAAGGTCACCCACCCGGCTGCTAAGCGTGATGCTCTGTCTGTCTCCATGCCCACCCCTCCTGTGGGACTCTGTACGTGCTTTTATTGTACGGTTCACCTCGGCTCTACTGCTTTAGGGTAAAGTGACCTGCTCTCTGTGAGGGTTTCAGCCCTCCGTCTTACCCTAAACCCGATCGCGCCGTCCCCAAAAACCAAACCCCATTGAAAGGGCGGTTTTACAGTCGGGGCACTGCGTCATCACTGTGGAGTGACGGGGTTAAGGCACTGGTTGATCTGGGCTACCATTGCCTCAGCACTCACCGACCCCATCACCAGAAAGGCTTTGAGATTGGTCTTCAGCCGCGATAGCTGATACCCGTCTCCCAGGTTCACGAGCACTTTGTCAGTGCTTAAGAGTTGGAGCTTAAGGGCTTCCCGCTGTTGCAGCAGTCGCCTGAAGACGGCATCGTCGGTCAGCATGACGAGCACCATCTGCCCATCCTGCTCCACTGCCACCGAATCGGGGTAGAGCTCTAACTGAGTCCAGGTTTCATTGTCATGCGTGGTCTTGGCAACAAGGGTCATAGTGGGCTCCTACAAAGGGTTTCAGCCCTGGTCGCTAGGCAAAGACAATGCCACCGTCAAAAAACCATACCCCATCAGGGGCGGTTTTGGGCTCAAGCCGGTCTGTCATTAGACAGTAGCAGCAGCAGGCTTCTTGAGCAGGGTGCAAGCGGCAGAGTAGCGACCAGCCAAGCGGTTGGTGGTGCTAGCAGGAACCAGCGCGTCAATCATTGCCAGTGCACCTTCACGGGTTAGAGCGGGGTGCTGTTGCTGCAAGCGAGAGACTGCAACGTTGGTGACTGCGAATGCTTTGGTTGCGAAGGACTGAGTCATGGGAGTTTCTCCTGAGGGATAAGTAGTTGTTAACGAGGTTCACAGTCGAACTTCACCACCCCACGCGTTAGCGTCTGTGGCTGTTCCTCTGCGATTTCACCACCAGGCGCGTTAGCGACGGCTGTTTGTCCGCCTTGACCGCGAACCTCACCACCAACCGCGCTAGCGAGGCTGTTCTCCACTGACACTGCTGCTACGACCAACCTTGCACACACTCACTCCGGCATCGATAACCCTGCGCCTTCATCTCACAGATGGGTTTAAGCACGCGGTCAGGATACGAATGATAGGTTCAAGTTCCTGGGGCAATCGGTATCCCACGATGTCTTGCTGAATCAATTTGGACTCCCGGTCAAGCTGTCCAAACTGCCAGAGCGTGCCAATTGTGACGACACCGATGAGGATGGGCTGCTGGCTAATGATGGGCGATCGCTTGGTCAAAAGCCGCATCGCCGCATTTTGCTCCATTTCACATAGCTGACACCTCTGGTGCTGCCGAAACTCCGCTTGGGTATGGTTAGAAACTGTCATGATCGTTAACCTGCATGTTCGAGTTCTTTTATCGGTAAAACAGCGGCTCTTTGCGGAGGCAATTTCCCCCTGCCCCGTTCGGTGCGACCAGCGATCACAACTTGTTGCCGACAAATAGACCATACTGAGGCTAGATGTTACGTTACCTTATCAGGAGCTAATCTTAGCGACGTTTTCCCTAGCCGCCAGGTCAGCAAACCGATGAGCAAGACCTTCGCCCTTTTTCCGGTCAAACGCTTTGGCAGGCGCTTCAACGCTCTGTTACCGCTAGCTTGTTTCGGCTTCACGTTAAGTGCTTGCTTCGTGGCTCAAGCGATCCAGCTACAGGATGGGACAAGCTCTTTCGCGGCACCACCGACGTTGGTTGCTACTACGACTACTTTCAAAGCAATCTACAGTCCCTCCACCTACTTCTTTACTATCCAGGTGCCAGCGACAGCCGGGGAAGCCTTGCAGCGTCTCACGTTGACTCAGGAGACTGGCAGCGAAGCGATCGCGTTTAGAACCCAGGATTGCTATGCCTATGAAGGTACGCGCGATCGCGAAGGACGCCAGTTACCTGCAATTGTTACCCAGGATGCTCAAACCAAAGCGCTGACAGCTGCTTTCTCGCCACCGTTGCCTCCCGGCACACTGGTAACACTGTCCCTCCGCCCCCGGCAGAATCCTTCCATTAGCGGCATCTATGAGTTTCAAGTGGTTGCCTTTCCCACAGGCGAAAAGCCATCTGGACAAGTGCTTGGTTATGGGCGCTTACAGTTCTACTCCTCTATGGGTGGTGGGGCGCGTTAGTAGCTGCGGTTATGGCAAGAATAAGCATGGCTGTTAGATGACAATGAGGATGACGGATGCACGACAGCTACAAGTCGGGTTGCTTCGAGTTTTGCAGCACGATCGCCACCAGACTCATAGGCTGCGTGCGCCAAACAGAGGCTTGAAAAAGACACTAGAGGATCGCCCTATGGAGGCAAGCCTTGAGTGTCTGGGAAAAGCATTGAACCTTATCAAGTCAGAGTGTACATGAAGGCACGAGAAATCGGTTTAACCCAAACCGACGCAGCTTATATTGCCGAATTTTCAGAACGCACGGGACAACGCATTGAGGCGGAAGACTACCAACCCAACCGGGGACGGGTACGGGACTGGCGCACCTGCGCTGACCCGTTAGCCGCGGTGTGGGAAAGTGAGTTAGAGCCCATGTTGCGGCAAGCACCGAAGCTCAAGCCGATGACGTTGTTTGAGTACTTGCAAGACCAATACCCCGGCAAGTATGGGCAGGTACTGCGAACCTTGCAACGGCGTGTGCAAGCGTGGAAAGCGCTACACGGACCGGCCCCAGAAGTGATGTTCGAGTTACGGCATGAACCGGGGATGATGGGATTTTCTGACTTCACCGAGTTGAAGGGAATCACCGTCACCATTAACGGCAACCCGTTTGAGCATTTAATTTATCACTATCGCCTTGCTTACAGCGGTTGGCAGTACGCTCAAATCATCCAGGGGGGCGAGAGTTTCATCGCCCTGTCCGAGGGCTTGCAGAATGCCCTGTTTGCCTGTGGTGGTGTGCCCAAGCAGCATCGTACCGACAGTCTGAGTGCCGCTTATCGCAACCTCGGTGGCAAGCAGAAGCCGTTAACCCGGTTGTATGACGACTTGTGCCACCACTATCAGATGCAACCAACGCGCAACAACACGGGCATTGCTCACGAAAACGGGTCGATTGAAGCATCCCACGGACACCTCAAGAACCGAATTGAGCAAGCTTTGTATCTGCGCGGCAACTTCGATTTTGCTAGTGTTGCCGAGTATGGAACCTTCATCGACCAAGCCGCTCATCGACTCAACGCCCAGCACACCGAGAAGTTTGTCGTCGAACAAGCGTCTCTGCAACCCTTGCCGCCCCAGCGAGTGGCAGACTATGAAGTGCTGACTGCCAAAGTCAGTTGTCGCAGCACCATTGATGTGCGCTGTGTGTTGTACACCGTTCCGGCACGTCTGATTGGACGACCACTCGAACTGCATCTGTATCATGACCGGATTGTGGGGTACCTGAATCATCAGCCCGTCGTGCAACTACCGCGCATCCGAGTCGTCGGTACGGACAAACGCCGTGCTCGCTGCATCAATTACCGACATGTGATTGAAGGGCTGCGCCGCAAGCCCAAAGCTTTTCTCTACTGCACCTGGCAGCAAGAGTTGCTGCCGAATGACTTGTGGCGGGACTTATGGCAGCAGTTGAAAGTCCGGGTTGAGCTTGACAGTGCGGCGGTTCTCATCGTCGAGGCGCTTTACATAGCGGCAAGGCAAGACAAAGAACAGACCGTGGCCCAGTACCTGCAAACACAGTTGGAGACAAACACTTTGACCTTGGTCGCGCTCCGCCACCAGTTTGGCTTGCTCCACCGGGCAGGAGTGCCCAAATTGCACATCGAACAACATGAACTCTCCTCTTATGACCAACTCCTCTCCACCAGCCGTGTCACCGAGTCCTTACCAAAGCCTGAGTCTGCACCTCAAGCAACTGCAACTCTCCCACATGCTGACCCACTGGGAGAGCCTCGAGCATCAAGCCATGCAAGAGCGTTGGTCGTACGCTCAATTCTTGCTAGCTCTTTGCGAATTGGAGGCACAACGACGCTGGAGTGTGCGCCTGCAACGAGCGCTCAGCGAAGCCCAACTACCCAACGCAAAAACTCTTGCCAATTTTGATTTTTCGCACTGTCCAACGTTCAATCCTGCACCCTTGATGCAGCTGGTAGATGACCCAGGTTGGTTAGGACGTACCGAGAATCTGTTGCTCTTTGGCGCAAGCGGTGTGGGCAAAACCCATCTGGCAGCGGGTGTCGCACGTCGGATGGTCGAGTTGGGCAAACGAGTCAAGTTCTTTTCCGCTATCGCCCTCGTGCAACAGCTACAGCAAGCCAAACTGCAATTGCAACTGCAAGCGGCACTCAAAAAACTCGACCGCTTTGACTTACTGATCCTCGATGACGTGGGCTATGTCAAAAAGTCGGAAGCCGAAACCTCGGTGCTGTTTGAGTTGATTGCCCATCGCTATGAGCGTCGGAGTTTATTAATCACTGCCAACCAACCCTTCAGTCAATGGGATACCATCTTCACCGACTCGATGATGACGGTGGCTGCCGTTGACCGTTTGGTGCATCATGCCCTGATTGTGGAGATTGTGACCGAAAGCTACCGCAAACAGTCGGCAGTCGCGAAGTCAGCCATCACAACGCAGGCAAAAACTGAGGCTCAAGCAAGCTTGCGATCCTAGTTGTCACTGCGATCTTAGTTGTCATTTCGATCTTAGTTGTCGCCAGTAATTTTGCACGGTAAACCACCGGCGGCATTGCTGTTGATTCTTTTTGCTTTGCTAGCTGACTTCAATGTCAACTTGTCTTCGCACTCATTGTGTTACCCATCACCACGTTGCTCAAAGTCTTAAAGTCGCCTTTCTAGCTGTCGTTTATTGGTATGTAGTTGACATTTGATACATGGCAAGAAGCCCAATGGTCATCAACGCTATCTCTGCCCTACTTGCCATCAAACCTTTTCCGAATCCTTTGATCGTCTGTACTACCATTGCCATTTTAGAGCCTGAGTTCCATGCCGTTACCACTACTACTTTGATGGCACCTCTCATGCAGCCTCATATCCCTCCACACCAACGGGATCAGACTATCTTGTCATTGGCTTAGGCTGTTGCTATCTCAAAACCGTCTCTGGCTGAAGCTCACTGGACGCCGAAAACCTTTGCAGCTCAACCAATTAACTTGACACGTTCGGGTGCAGCGACTGGTTACACTCACGGCGCATTCTACTGCTGTGAATAAATTGACTTAGACCCTCAACTAGCTCAGGCACAACTGGCAGCGTCGGATCAGCATAGGAAGCCTTTTGCTGTTCAGGGTCTAATGGAACCGCTTTTAACACGTGATTCATCCCCTCAATGATTCTAAGCTCCGCATCCGGCTTAGCCCTCTTTAGGTCTTGCGCCTCCCTTACAGACACTTGGCTATCCGTTGTTCCTTGAACAATGAGAACAGGGACAGTGAGACGCCTAATCGCTTGGGCAGGGGTATAGCGAAACCAGGAAATGAGGTAGGGTTGGATGCTCGGTCTGTAGAGCACGTTGAGTTCTGGTGGAATAGATGTCACTCTCTTCCCTTGCTCCAGAGCCGCAAGAATCTGCTCATTCTGTTGCCATAATGCCTCTGGCAATCGAGGTCGCAATTGAGCTCGTAAAACTTGTGATGCAGTTTGGGCTATGCCGGCGATTGATACAAAAGCATCTGCTCTGGTTTTTTGGATTGCCAGCATTCCAATCAGCGAGCCTTCGCTGTGACCAATGACGGTGATGCTTGAGAAACGAGAATCTGCCTGCAATTGCTGAAGCCAAAGTACAGCATCTTCAACATAGGTATCGAAACGCAAATCAGCTTCTTCAGGTCCTGCGGCTGCGCTTTCTCCAATCCCGCGCTTGTCATATCGGATCGAGGCAATGCCATGATCCGCTAATCCTTCAGCGAGGAGTTTGAGGCTATTATTCTGCCCAGCTAGAGAACTGTTTCCATTGCGATCAGTTGGACCTGAACCCGCAATGATCAGCACCGCTGGCTCTGGCACATGAGACGCTGGAATCATCTGTGTGCCATGGAGCGTGCCTGTTAACGTTGTAATGTAAACCTCGGCAGGCGTTGAGGCTTGTGTCATGTAACCCATAGATAGCAGCGATAAAGGTAGAGCGATTAGACAGGCAGCCAGACTCACACAACAGCGAGAATTGGGAGACATGGCATGGGGTGATCTATGTTGAATCCGTCAGATATTCTAGTTTGATGAGATAAGGGAGTCTAACGCTGCTGTTCAGCGGCTACACAAGGGCATGACTGACCCAGCCGCCGGAACCGTTGCCCGCTGCAACCAGCTTGTGAGGCCGTTAATGGATGTGGATGCTACTACTTGATGCCGATCACCATGGAGTCAGGCCCCACCAATGGTTTCACCTGCACGTTAGAGAAACCAGACTCTCTCATCCATGCCGAACACTCGGCACCGGTATAGTCAAAACCGCCTGGTGTCTCGATCAGCATATTCAGGCTCATCATCAGTCCAAAGGCATTCTTGGATCGCTCATCATCAATTATGGCTTCGTAGACGATGAGTGCACCACCCGTTGGGATGGCATCGAATGCCTTGGCAATGAGCCTTTTCTTGGTCGGCAAATCCCAGTCGTGTAAAATATGCCCCATCAACACCACGTCCGCTTGGGGCAAATTGTCCTTGAAAAAGTCACCAGGCACAAACTTGACCCGTTCTTGCACCTTCAATGCCGCCATGTAATCTTCAAAGATTGGTGCCACTGCTGGCAAGTCAAACCCAAAACCAGCTAAATGAGGATTTGCGAGTGCAATCTGCGCCGCCAGATCACCTTGGGCTGTGCCTACATCGACGAACGTCTGGTACTCCTGCCAGGCAAACGTTTGGGCGATCATCATGTTGGCAGCATGACTAATGCCAGTCATGGCCGCGAGAAACTCTTTTAAGCGGGCGGGCTCGGCATAAAGGGTTTCAAACAAGCCAGGGCCACCGGTCTTAAATTCGTTCTGTGGTTGCCCGGTACGGAGTGCCTCGGTCAGGTGATTCCAGAAGGGATACAGACGATGGTTCGCCATTTCGAGTATCCCTCCAATGTAGGACGGCTTCGCTCGGTCGAGAAAGTAGTCTGTCTCAGGAGTATTTGAATAGCAGTCTTCGGTGCGTTCTAGAAAACCGAGTGCAACCAGCGCATCGAGGAAATCCCGTGCTGAGCGTGGGTGCAAACCCAAATGATCCGTAAGTGCTCCGAGTGATCGAGAACCATGAGCCAATTCGGTAAACAAACCCAGCTCAATGGCACTCAACAGCGTTTTTGCAGGCCAGAAGCCCATCCCGGTTTGGATGATCCTGTCAGGATTTAATTGTTCACCCATTTTGTTCTCCTAGGCCTCGTGCCGAGATACGTGCAGAAGTTTATCATATGGGTGCCAAAGCCTTACACAGGGAAGGTTTTGTCGTTCGACTCAAAACAGAGCCTATTTGGTTGGTTCACTGCCTAAGGGGAGCAGAAGTGCTTAGTGATCGCCTTGGTCTTCTGCCTCACCCCGCAGCAACGCCAAGGATTGAAGTGAGACACCCGGTCGTTGCGATGGCGATCGCCTTGGTTAGCTGTTCCCGGGGAGCAGAAGTGCAATGCGGCATCAGGGGTTCAACCCGCTCAACCGGAGCAAAAGGGCCACTGTACTACCCCTTTTGAAGCTCCGCATAGTCCAAAAGTAGGCCAATGCCACTAGTACACCCCAAAAAACTGGGTTCTCTTTGACCCCTCACTGCTCCCGTTCACGCAGCGATCGCGATCGTGTTCAGTCAATCATTGTGCTCCACAATCCTGCATGATCAGAGTGCAGCTTCTTGGCAATAAAACAGCAGTATGGCGAAACAGAAGATGAGTGAACCGCTGACAGACGCGGCGTTACTACAGAAGGTCAAGACGTTAGGGGCTCTGAGCAAATCCCAGAAAGCGAAAGCCTGCGGCTATTACACGGTAACAAAGGGTGGTGAGGAGCGCGTTAACTTACTACAGTTTCTGCAGGCTCTCCTGGAAGCGGAAGGCATTGCCTTGAACGAACCCGACGCTGAGCGTGGTCGAGCGGGGCGTCGTGCCAGTTACCGCATTGCAGTGCAAGCGAATGGTCAATTGTTGATTGGTCCCGCCTATTCCCAGCAAATGGGGCTCCAGCCGGGTGATACCTTTGAGTTGGTACTGGGACGCAAACATATTCAGCTCAGACAACTGGACCCTGTTGATTAAGGCACGACAGCCAGTTTGCTGCCCCACGCTACCGCTCACACTCAGAGAGAACCCCTAAATCTGAGCCTCGGTTTGCGTGACAGTGGAGTGGCGCACTGACAGCCAGGCCGTCATTATACTCACCGCCGCTGCGACCACAATCGCGATCGCAATGACCATCTCACTTTGAGCACTGGTCGAGAGCAGCAGGTTGATCGCAAGCATGCCAGTCGAGCAGCCCCAAATGATCGCCGTAGCAGAGACGCACCCAGGAGCCATGCCGCTTGGGGTCGAGGGAGAAGAAGAGCGCATGGGCTGTTGTTATCAGGGTTAGAGGGAACTAAAGCGTTGCTCAGACGGCAAAGACTGTTTGACAAGCTCAATTAGCAAGCCCAAGCACAGCAGTCAAACGGTGATCCAATCAGTACCGTTGGCACAACCTGGCTGCAGGGGCATCATAACTGGAAGCCCAGAAGACTGTAGGAGCACCACTGCTTGGATTTTGTCGTTGTTGACACGGAGGGGAGCCCGACATTGAGGGAAATTGCCGTGCTGGATCACCAAGGACAACTCCTCTACGAGGCGTTTGCCGCGGAGCATCCAGACAATCGCGATAGCCAGCGTCCCCTCAAACCGCTGCGAGCGATCGTGCAAGACATCACCAGCCTGTTCCAGGACAGACTGGTGGTTTGCCATCATGTGCAGCATGATCTAGAAGTCTTGCAGTACAGTTTCCGTCTAGCCAACGTGCCTTGGCGCAGTTTTGCGGTGGCCTGTACCCGGACACTAGCCAAGCAACATTTGCCGCCTTACGAGAGTTACTCGCTCGAACATCTCAGTCAATGCTTGCATCTTAAAGTGAAGGGCCAACGGTTTAACCCCGCTCAAGCGCACACGGCTAGCTATGATGCGGCCTTTACCCACCAGCTTTACGTGACCATTCTGGAGCACCAACAGAGGAACGCTTTGCAGACGCCACCACCCCACACACTCAATCCCTTCAGTAGTATTCGGGTCGATAACCCCTTTCAGGAGCACCTGGACTTGCCAGCCGTGTATCAAGCGGAATTTGCCCTTTTGAAAGCCGCTTTGCACGATGTTAAGACCGACCCGAATCAACAAAGCAAAGGGGCAGTGGTTTTAGGGGAAGCCGGTGCGGGTAAAACTCACCTGATCATGCGCTTGGCCAAAGAGCTCTTGCGCACGAATCGGTTGCTGTTTATCCGCCAACCCAATAATGCCACAGCGGTACTGCACCACACCTACTCACGCATCTTGGAGTCGTTCGCGGAACCCGTGGTCGGCAGCGATCGCACCCAACTGGAGCTGCTCCTGGCCAACAGCTTTGTCAAGATTCTCAGTTCACTGACACAAGTGACGGGGACGCAGAGAGGGCGGGAAGTCCTGGCCGCGTTCCAGGAAAATAGTTTGCAGCTCTACAGCCGCTCCGGCACGGAAGAGACACAACGGCATCGCGCCAGTTGGCAATACATTGAACGCCATATTAGTGAGTGGTGGAGTCGGCACTACACCGCCGCCGGTCACGCAGCCACGATCCTCAAAGGCATTATCAAGTTTTGCAGCTACAGCGACTCTCACAAAAAAGACTTGGTGCGGCGCTGGCTGGCTGCCTCGGAACTGGAGGCGGCTGAGGCTGAAAGTCTTGGGTTAGAGAACTGGCAAGAGGAGATGAGCCGGGAGGAGTTTGCCCTGGAAGCGATTACCGTCTTTGGTCGCCTATCCACTCTCGATGAACCCCTCATCATCGTGTTCGATCAGCTGGAGGGCTTAGGACTGCCGCATAATACACCCATCCTGGAGAGCTTTGGCGCAACCGTAAAAGAGCTGTTGACCCATGTGCCCAACAGCCTGATCATCCTGAACCTGTTCCCCGAGCGCTGGGAGCAGTTCCAAGGCTTCTTTGATGGCTCTGTGGTGGATCGCGTCTCGGAATACATCATCCCGCTCGCACGACCCAGTGCGGCCAAGCTTGAAGACCTGCTGCGCCTGAAAGCCCAAGCCGTAGGGCTGGAGTTGCAGACACTGTTCACCCCTGCCGAACGTGCCAACATTCTGAGCCAGCCCTCGATCCGAGCGGTGCTCAAGCAGGCCGGTGCTTACTTCCGTGCCCGAGTCCACAACGCCCCTTTACCGGGACCAATCGACACATCAGCACCGTCGGAAGGAGTCTCACTGGACGCTCGAGTGCAACAACTCGAACAGGTCATGGCTCAAATCGTGAGTCTCATTCAGCCCTACTTGAGCAGCGTGCCGCCAGGAAATCCGCCCTCTAGCACTGCTGCTGTGGCAGACTCTGCTCCAAGTGCTCCCGAAGAGGCGGCACCGCCCAACCGGCCTTCCACCGGTGAACAGCCTTCGCTCGCAGCGGTAGTAGTAGACTATTTAAGCCAGAAGCGGCTGGCACTCATCGCGGACTACGCTCGACCGACCATCATTCAGGAGACCAATGACATTGGTAAATTAGCCGCGATCTTAGAGGCGTTGAAGTTACACCAAGCCTTAGAGTTTGAGCCGCTGCGTCTGGGCAAAAGCAAGCTCCCAGAGCACTTTTGGATCAAAACCGCCCAACAGGAGTTTGTCGTCGGCTTTCTGCATGCGAGTGGAAATACCTTCACGGCGCGCCTCAAAAACTTCAATCAGTTGGTGGCGTTGCGCCCCAAAACACCGTTTCTTTTGCTCCGCGATCAGCGTGAACCCAAACTGACGGGTCGGGTAGGTGTAGCAGAGGTTGCCAAGCTGAACCACAGCCCAAATGGTCAATTTCGGGTGCTGGACCAGGACGACCGCGTCAGTTTTGAACTCCTCTACAACTGCATTCTCGACATCCAAGAACGGGACCTAGAAGTGGACCTCGCTAGGGCGCTGCCGCTCCTGCTGGATGCCTTGAAAGATGACTGGCTCATGGTCGCTTTGAGCGGTCGAGCCTTTATCACGTGAAGGTGCCACCGCGATCGACACCCCTTGTGCACCATTAGCACTGCTTCACTCTGACCCAGTAGTGCGGATGTCGATCGCTTGCGCTCCTGCCGAGCACACAGTAGGGCGCGTAGCAGTCCATAGTTGTGCAAAGCTAAGCAAGTTTAGAGCCTGAGTTCCACACTGTTACCGCCCACGACTTTGATGGCACCTCTCATGCAAACTCACATCCCTCCACACGAGCAGGTTCGGAGTGCCTGAGGCTTGCGGCTCTGTGGGAACGCTAATAAAGGAAAGACCCTCCTCACTCATCAGCCTATCCATTAGGCACAAGTGCGTAGAAGTGTTACAGGGCATAGCTTCAGAGCATCGGGTGTGAGAGCTTGAATGGCAGTTGTTGAGACATCTAGCGAGAGGGCATCATGCACGATTGGGCACGCTAAGAAAGCAAAAGTCATCCCTTCAGTGATTTTCGGCATGGACAACGCTTACGGAAAACGGTGCGCCTGTTCGCTAAGCAGCCTGAAGCAAGTGTGCCACAGGCGAGTGGGAGCGTCTCTGAGAGTCAGAGTATCGATCGGTTTTGGACGAATGAGCGGGGGCAACCGACACAGATTTTGGCGAGTCATCGCGACCGTGTGATGGAGCGAGCCAATGCGGCAGCAGTCCTGCTGGCGATTCAAGACACAACGGACTTAAACTTCAGTGGTTTGCAACAGACCAGTGGCTTGGGCTTGATCCACCAGAGCCAGCAGCAAGGGATTAAAGTGTATCGTTGCTTTGCCGTCAGTGACAGTGGCGCACCGTTGGGGCTCTTGCATCAGCACACCTGGACATGTGCGGAGCGGACTGGCAAGCGGGGAGAACGGCGGAAGAAAGCTACCCGTGAGAAGGAGAGTCAGCGCTGGCTCGACACGTTAACAGCCGCCGAACAAGGACTCGATGAGACCGTGTGCCTAATGCATGTGGGCGACCGTGAAGCCGATATCTACGATCTGTTTGTCCAACCCAGACGTAGCAACAGTCAATTGTTGATCCGAGGCGAGCATAACCGTAAAGTGCGGCACGAGTTGGACTATCTCCTCCCAGCCATTGAGCAAGCGCCTGTGCTGGGACAGCAGACGCTTACACTGGAGCGGAACCCCGAACGACCAGCCCGGAGTGCCACCTTAACAGTGCGCGGGTTGCAAGTGACCATGGAAGTACCACGCCATCACAAACAGCCTAAGCGGTGTCAACCTGTGACCTTAAACGTTTTGCTAGTGGAAGAAGCAAACCCACCGTCCCAGGGTAAGCCAATTCGCTGGCTCTTGCTGACGACGCTACCGATTGACAACTTCGAGCAGGCTTGGCAGTGCGTCCAGTGGTATAGTCTGCGGTGGTTCATTGAACGGTTTCATTTCACCCTCAAAAGTGGTTGCCGCCTTGAACAGCTTCAACTGGAAACGGCACAGTGCTTGCTCAAAGCACTGGCGACCTACTCTATCGTGGCGTGGCGGTTGATGTGGCTCACCTATTGTGCCAGACTGTCCCCCGATGACTCCTATGCAACGGTCTTAGAACCCGCAGAATGGAAGCTACTGCGCCGTAAGTTTGCACCAAAAAATCGCTCCAAAAAGCCGCCGACTATCCGTCAAGCAGTGCGCTGGATTGCCCAACTGGGAGGCTTTCTTGCTCGCAAGGGGGATGGTGAACCAGGACTGAAAACACTTTGGCGAGGCATTCGGGTACTCCACCATTTACTCGAAGGCGCGCAACTCACTGCTAAAGCCTAGACCCTGCAACCATTCTGCCGACTTTTGCCTAATGGATAGACTCATCAGCAGAGGGCTTGATTCTGTACCATCACCCTGGGCTCTAGCCTTGCCTTTGCTACGCGGTTTGACACTATGTCTATGTCTCTATATTGATACTCTGCATCAAAGCGGTCTCTCCAGGCGGATGCCTCATGGCCTCTCGCTCTGTGTGTTTGTCGTATCGTGGCGAAGCGCAGTCTAGTGCTTGGTCGTGGCCTGGTTGTGTTGTTTCAGTTGGTCTGGTCTAGTTTATATCTACTTTGAAAGCCCCGTTTTGAATCGATTCAAATCAAGTTGCTATGAAGCAAAGGCACCTGTCATTTTGAATCGATTCAATTCGACGGACGTTTTGAATCGATTCAAATCAACGGCTGACCGGTCGGTGTCCGAAAAAGTCCAAGAAAGTCCAAACAGTGTCCCAAAAAGTCCAAAGGGTCTGTGATCAAAGAATCTTCGTGGGTGCTGCGTCCCAAAAAGTCCGAAAAAGTCCGAGCGGCGTCCAAAAGTCTGAACGGTTCGTTTGCTTCCCACTTCCTCTGGGCACCCTGAATCAAGCGGCTCCCAACAGCAACGTGTGTTTGAAACGGGAGCCTCAGTCCTTTTCCTCTGTTCCCTTCTCTCTTCTCCTCAGCGGACATGCAACCATACACGCTTTATTTAGATCTGGGTGCCTCTCTGACCAAAGGGTTTTTCCTGAGTCCCCAGGGTCCTCGTCCACTCTTAATTGGCCCCGAAATCAGTGCCCCTCTAGACCGATCGCACCTGGAGGCGCTGAAGAGTATGAACACCCATATTCGGCCTGAGCTATCTGCCTGGATTGAGCGTTCCGGCGAGATTCGAGCCATTGGTCAATTTGCCACGAACTTCGGGGGTGAGTCTCCGTTGCAAGAGCGCAAGGAAGTGAGAGCTGTCGACAAGATTCTGGCGGCTATTGGCGTGATGGCAGAGTATCTGCATCTGGGCCGTGACTTAAAAGGACACGAGCCACTTTTGGTGGAGGTTAAGCTGGGTTTGCTGGTGCCCTTCTCAGAGTTTGAGACGCGTGCGGCCATCTATAAGCAACTGCGATCGGTGAACTCTTTCCAGTTCCGGGGGTTGCCCTTAAAGCTGCTGCTCAAAGACCTCTGGTTCCGCCCCGAAGGCCACGGTCTTTGTTTAGCGCAGATGCGTGAACTGGAAAGTCGCGGCATCCGGTCTGACCGTGTAAAAGTCCTCTCACTCATGTTCGGTCACCGCAACACCTCCCTCTTGGTCGTGGAAAACACCGCGTTTCAAGCAGGTAAGTCAAGCAGCACCGGACCCGGCTTCATTGAAGCAGAGCACGCCCTCTCTCGTGTCGGTGTGTTCCAGCATCAAGACCAGCCCAAGCTCTACTCTGCTCTGTTAGGTGGTAACCCCAAGGTTGTCCTGACCGGCGACGCGGCTCCCACTGACTTGAGTCAGCCCCTCAAAGTAGCGCATGAAGCGTACTGGCACCGCTTAGAGACCTGGTTGAATGCTAACCTCACACCCCACCTGGGCGATCGCACGTATCTGGTTGTGGGCGGTGGTGCCTGTGAAGCAGCCTATCAGGGCGGCCCCACGATTCGGCAACGCTTACAGGGTTACTTTGACCGCATGGGTATCGAAGCGTCCCACCTCACCTATGGCCTGCAACCCTCGGTGGTGGGTAAAGAGCAGCCGTCTCCCCATGTACAGAAGCTCTCTCAACTCCTGATGCCCTTTGCAGCAGAGCCCCGTGAGTTGACGTCACTCATCACCCGCTGTGGTGATGTCTACTCCTCTTTGCTAGAACCAGCACCCGCTGAGAAGAAGCCCGCTGCTGCAATTGCCTCAGCTCCATCGTTATAGGTGTGATGATGATGCCTTCCAATGACCCTGCGACCGCTAAGCGCAGTCAGTCTCCCAGGTTCCATTGGGATATCCATCTGAAACGAGATACCTACAACGGCCTCGTCTTAAGCTGGATAGCCGATCATCTGGTCGATTGGAAAGACCAATCCCTCAGTGCGATCCTCTCGTTCTGGGGTCCCTTTGCCCTGCGTGACCTGGAGCAACAAGGAACCGCTTCCCGGTTTAACCCCTCTTCACGCTCAGAAGCCATTCTCTGTGTGCAGCGTCTGCAGCGGCAGGTCTATCTCCTATGCGAGGCCTTCGATCTGCCACTCCAGTCATCTGACGTAACTCTCTCGTCTGTCTCGTTATCTCCTGCCCCTTCTGTGGTCTCTCTGCCTTCTGAGTCTTCGTTACCCCTCACCACTGCAGCCGACGTGTTGCTAGAGAGCGAGATCATCGGGTCGGTGAGGATCAGCGGCTTTGATGATGACTTAGCGCTGCTTGAGGATTGACTCTTAAAAAAGGTGACCGCGGAGTGCTGCGATCACCTGATCGGATTCAGTATGGGTGAGCTTATTAGGCAGCGCTGAGAGCCTTGCTGGGTTCAAGCTCAACCAGGTAGATTGAGCGGAACGGCGCGTCTGGGTTCACGTACTTTTTGTACGAATAGCGCTCTAGCCCTGTTGTACGCTTGTGAGCTGCTGCAAGAAATTTTGCCAACGATGCGCGATCAAGCTTTGGCGGTTCATCAACCAGATGATTAGTGCAGTATTGGAAAAACGCCTTTCCAATGACAGGAGGGCTATCGCTGGGTTCAAGTCTAAGAACTTCTCCCTTGTGCATCAAGATGTGGTAACAGGCCGAGCGTGTAAGCTCCTCCCACTGCCAGCAGTACCATTCTTTCCTTGGTGGGACTTGCTCACCGATCGGATGCACAATCGCCATTGCAACTTCGCAGTCATCGCCTAACACAATCGGAGCGTATTTGAAATACGCCAACACTTCAAGACGCAAATCGTCTTCTGCGTCGATGATTTGCCCAACCTGAAGTTCGTCATACTCGTCAATCGACTCGTAGATTTCGCTAGGGTCAGTCGGCAATAGCAGTGTTAGCGGCATTCCTCTTCTCCTAAAAAGGTAAATCCTTGTACGGGTTAGGTCTGTTTGGATCGGGGTCTGGCACTGACCGCCGATTAGGATTACTACGGTCAGGCTCTACTGGTGTGTTAGGGTCTGGTCTGTAGTCATTTGGGTGACGTTCCTGGTTGAAGTCGGGCGGGTTTAAGCCAGCGTCCACGTAAGGATCGTTAAAATTATAGCGATCTTCAACAGCATCTAAACCTTCAAACAGACACACAAACATGCTGCCATAGCGACTGCTAATGTCTTTTCTGCCGGGAATGCGCTTGCTTTTTTTTCTTGCTCTGCCTGATCGCCCTGGCTGATCCAGGGATACAACATCCTTCAATTCAAGTCTCAAGCCTTGCTCCTGAAACTTCTTCTCCATTTGATAGCATGTCAAAGGGGTGCTGGCGTAGTGTACTTCACGCACCCCTGGAATCGTGGTCAACCCATCATCCGGCATGACAGACTGCGGAATGGTTGAAGCCTCTGGACTGGGTTCCGCTGCTGGCTCTGCACTGTCGGTAGGAGACGGTGAGGGCGAACTGCGCGTTTGTTGCTCAGTCCACGCTGTGGTGAGAGGCAACTGCGGTGCAGGCGTTGCGGCTGGTTGATTTGGTGCAGGTGCAGGCGGAACCTCTCCACCCCCTCCAACGGGAATGGGCACCAGGCGATCGGACGGATCACAGCTTTGCAGCAGAAACACACCCACAAATGCGACAACCGCGATTGCTAAATACCTTAGAAACCGTTTCACCTCTCACCTCCTTCACGTCTTCAAACACTTCGAAGGCACAGCTAGGGATGCACTCTGGCTGTGCCTTAGTTATATGGATGCAAACAGATCACTAGCCAGCCCCACGACTGAACCCAGAGACGCGACCACCTTTGAAGTTGATTACCTTGATCAAGGTTCTTTGGTTCACGAAGTAGTTGTAAATGCCTGTCTCCCTGCCGCCCCATTGGGGTGGGCCTAACAACGCCTCAACCTGAGCGTAAGTCCAGCCGATCTTGACTTGTCTGAACTTTGCTTCCAGTTGAGCATTCGTGGTGAAGCAGGGTGCTCGAGCCACCAAGGTTGTGCCCGTCGTGACTTTAGGGACGGCGCCACGTCCAGTAGCACAATTCGCTTGGGCTGTATTTGCCAATGCCAAGCACAGAGGCAGCAAACCCAGCAAAATAGCCAATTGTTTCCATTTCATACAGTCGAGCCTCTTTGTTTAGGTTGTGGATTGAAAAGACTAGGGGACTAGGGACAAACTTTTCGCGCTGAGGTTAGGCGGCGATTGTCCACTTGAACCCGCAGATAGCACGTATTCGAGTCATAGACGGCATAGGCAAAGACGCTGTGGTTTGCCTCTCCTGGCTGACCAAACGTCTCTTCCAGAGTGCAAGTGGGAGGGGCGATCGCAAAAAGCTCTTCGACGCTGGAGCCTACAGGCAGGTAGAGGATTGCATTAATCTGGGCTGGAGTCCTGAAGCCGTCTGCGATGCGGTTCTGGCACCCCGGATTTTTCGCTTCTGCCCTTCCAGAAAGCAGCAAGTCAGGCGAAAGCAGCAGTGCAACAACCGCACTGCTAACAAGCATTTTCTTCATACCGCTTTTACCTGTTTGCTACCAGTCCAAGGGGCACCCAAACACGAGTCGCCTTGACTTCGTAGTTAGTTTCAGCAGTCGCCTCATACGTCACTACAACCTTTTGGCAAGCGGAGACGCCATCGAAAGTGCCAGCAAGGCAGTACGCCTCCTGTGAGCCGTCTTCACTGATTTCGTTGGGAGACCCTAAACCCGTGAGGCTATGCAGGGCCATACCCGACTGTGGGGCAATTTGAATTTCGATGCCTTCGGCGTAGTGTGTTTCACCAATCTTGAGGTCATTGAGCGTTTTCAACCGCTCTAGGGTCAGCGGCGCTGTAGCGAACGACGTCCAAGCCTTGCTCTCGTTCGGCAGCAGCCCGCTGACTGTACTCAGCCCTGCGAGTGTGCCAAAGGTCCCCAAGATCAAGGGTAAAAAGCGTAAGTGTAATGGAAGCTTTAAAGCGACCATAAAAGTGACTCCTTTTTGGGTTAAACGAACTCTGGAGTCTGGGACAGCGATAGAGAGATAGCCTGGTAAACTTGCTCTCTATCGCACCCAAACCTTTGACTGAACGGGATCACACAAACTGAACCGTGGGTATTGACCGGCGCGTTTTGCTGCGGCACGGCCATCGTTCCGAGACATGACGAGATTGTTAGTAACTCCAGATAAGAGTGCCGGTCCCCTGAGGCCCTCCAGCACCCCTCCTACTTCTGTGGGCCGTGGGTACATCAAAGGCGAGAGGCAAGGAACCCCCCAGGTCGAGCAGAGCGGCGAAAACAGAAGAGCTAGCGCCGTGTTCCGCTCGTTTGGAGTCAATAGGGTCTATCGACCAACCTAACTAATCACACCTAAAAAGTAAGCTTCTTTGCAGAGAATTGTCAACTGTTTTGCTATTTATTTTGCTATCTGTAGCAATCTAGTCGTCTCGTTCATCCATCACTTCGTGGTAAATCGTTGTGATGCGTTTTGTTAAATGCTGTTCCATTAGTCGTTGCAACGACCAGATGACATGGACTGTGGCAAGAAAGTCCTTGACCTCCTTGGGAGGCTCTTTGTAGCTTTCTTTGTCGGGATCTACCAGCCAGTGATCGACCACGCCTTTGCTGCGATTGACCAGTCGAGCTAACTGGTCACTATTCATGGGTGCCCAGGCATTCAAGAAGTCTCTTGGTTTCATGTTTACCAAAGGTTGCGGGCTTTCATAAGCAGTTCAGCGTCATCTTGCGAAGTCAACTGTAAGGCATACAAGTCACATTTGTCGGGCATGTGCTCGCCGCTTCGCACCTTCATGAAGTTGAATCGGGTTAATAAATTTTCGCCTTCTTGGAATTCAGACAGGGCTACGACCCGCATGGGGTAGGAGACATGCCCAGAGTCGATCCACCCGCCTACCCCTCGTTCTAGTAAGAGCTTGATGGGATTGGTTTTGACATTGCCTCGCAGTGGTTTTTTGAGCACGATGCCAGACGCATACCAGTTACGCTGTGGCGTTTGGTCGCATTCCTCCAGGGTGACTGGCAGTAGATCATGTTCAGGAATCTGACCTTCTATAAAGGCTTCAAACTGCTCGTCGGTGATTGCCCACAGACCGATTGAGGCAATAATTTGGTTGTCGCACAGCACGATCGTGCTGCCCTGGTTATATCGAGTCCACCACCCTTGAAATTGTTCAAAGGTCAGACTGCAATCCTGATACGCATCGGCATCAATGCTGAAAAGCTCTTGAAGCCGTTCTAACGATTCGACATACTGGACTCGCATTTTCATACAGGGGCGAGTCAGCTCAACCAACTCTTGATAAGCGGAGACGCTGGGCAGAGCAGCAGAGGATGCAAGTCCTGTCATAATTGTTTTTAGTGTTGCTATGAATATTGCTAAAAACGTTGAGATTTTTCATACTATAACGGATGCTCTTAGAACTGTCCTTCCTTCCATTCAACACTGTGCGCTCAAATAACGCTATTAGAGCGGATGTTCTACAAGCGTGGCAGTTTTAAGCTTCTCGACAGCTACGATTTATACTCATAAGCCTGAACTTCAGGGGCAATTGCCACTGCCCCTGTTCTGAACCGCCGCATCGCCCCGGTCAGGGTTCCTGGCCCCTATCTATCCCTGACTCGGACGGCGCTGAAGTTCCTTCCCCTCCGGTGGTCTCCTCTCCGTCCGCTGCTGCCAGGGCTGTCTCTACTGCTTGTGCTGCCTCAGTATACCGTGCCCTCAGCTCATCCAGCACAAGGCTCACAGCCCGGATCTGGTCAACCTCAGTGCGGAAGAGTGATCGCACTTTGCTTGCCAGTTCGCCCAGCTTCTTCTGCCACTCTGCCTCCTGTTCCAGCTTCCAATCCCGCTGGGGGTCAAGCTTGAACGCTTCAGGGATCAGTACCTCGTAGAAGATGGTCTGTTTTAACTCGAAGGGAGGACCTGCTTCATCGGGGTGCTGGGCGTCGAACTCCTCTTCTATCTGCCGTTGCTCTGCGATCGCACTTTCCAGGTCTACCAGCTTCACATAGCGGCTCTTATCGCCCTCGTATTTGTAGCGGGTCTCGACGGACAGCCGATTCTTGTGGGGAATATAGAAGAGGTACACGTGCGGTTCGGTGTGGGCGGGCCGCCACAGCTTGCCATCGAGGATAAACGCGTTCTCGGCCCAATCATCCAGTTTGTTCAGCCGACCATCCCGGTCGTGGGCACCACTGGAGTGCTCATTCACAAAGGAGGGGTTGCTGTACTCCACCCGGTCTCGATACCCCGAGCGCACGCACTCATACCGCTCTGCGGGTAGATGGTAGGCGTTCTCCTGCCAGCGGAAGCTGTAGTCCTGATCATAGGGCAAGCTTTCGGTGAGTCACAGCCGCTCTTTGTACCATCGCCACTCCCGGATATGGATCTTCGGTTGCTCATCTTCCTCGTATTCAAGCCGCTGCATCAGGGCTACGGGCGCTTCCTCAGCCTGCAACAGCTTGATGTAGAGGGCATAGACACTTAAATACTGAACACTCCGCACCGAGCGGCAACCGGGGGGAACTTCGTCCTCGATGAAGGCCAGGTGCAACATGATCCGCTGGTAGCCTTCATGCTCAGGGTAGTCCTCCTCGTACTCTGCCAGGGATACTACTTTCCGCAGTCGGGTGGGAGCCAGCTTCAGCCCATTGTGGAGCATGATCTTCTCTCCCTCCTGTTCGAACACTTCCGCCACCATGTTGGGGTGCTTATGCCAGACGCACTCCACCAGGTCACCTTGGAAGAGGGGCTGTCCTACCTGGTCGGTAGGAAGGCGCTGCCTCAAGACACGGCACTGTTTCCAGGTCCACTCCTTCAACTCGCCCCAGGTCTTTACACTCGGAAGCGGCCAATCAATCGTACTTCGCTTAAGGTGGATGTCCCCCGTGAGACGGACTTGCAGCCGCTCCTTCTTGACGCTCTTCTCTGGTGGGTCAACTGTGGCTTTGACCTCTACTGGCTCTTCGCCTGATTTGAATGCCACCGTGAACTCAAAGGGGTACGTCAGGTTCTCCAACGGCGTTGCCGTCTCCAGGGTCTTGGGGTCAAAGGGTGCTGTTCCCTCAGTAGGAGTAAGGGTTTGATGCTCTATTTCTTGGGATGTGCTCATTGGGCATTCCTTCGGTATCGGTCGCCCATCCCGTTTCGGGTTGTGTTCCTGCTCCGTGAGAGTTTGGAGTCTATTGCTCGGCTCTCTGCCCGTAGATTGTGGATGTGGAAGTCAGTGTCAGCGAGCCTGGTTGCAATACTGCTTGAGGTCAAGGACTTCCCGTTCTCTCAGTCCCCAGCAATCTCGATCAGACCGGTAATGCTCCGAGCTTTGATGTGGGCTGTGGGATAGATGAAACGCCACCCGCAATGAATTTCTCTGGTTTGGAGTCGGGGTAGTTGTGTACCTGGAACTGAGACCGCCATTGCGCATCTCCGTGACCCAGGATGCCGGGTTAAATCATTGGTAGCGGCATTCAGAGGAACAGTCCCATTGGGAGTTCGCGGCTGATGAAACCTCGGTAGATGAGCGGCTGAGTGGAGGTGCATCCATTTACGGCATCATAGGTTTGGAAACTGTATCCTGTGCCCCCAGTGATTCTAGTGTTTGTATCTTAAGTACGTTCATGTGGTGTGGCAAAGCCTGTAGCGCTCAGTCGTCAATCGCCACGAGACATACGGGTGATTGACGTGTGAACGCTTGCCTGGTCATGACTCAGGTTATGGGGGCTGAGGCTCGGAGTTTGGTTCAGGCGTGACGGGAGACGGTGAAGCGATCGCTCCAAGTAGCCTCTCATGCAATTGTCAACTGGTCACCCTGGAAGTTGTGGGAGGCAGCAGCGTTGTCTAATCCTATGATTGTCTCGTTCAAAGCACGTAGAACCTGCGGCATTCAAGAAAAGCGAAGCTGTCCGTTCGCGTAACGTTCCGAAGGAAAGGAATCGTTGCAGTTCAGAGCATGATCAGTTTTGTTTGAAACATGATCGTTTTAGCTTGGGGTACGCCTGATGGCATTCTGAATGCCAAACTTCGAGTTCTAGGCTCGATTGTCCGCGTTCTGAGCTGCAACATGGCTCTTTAAAGATGGAAAAGTTTCAGTGTTGCATCCAACGGCTGAAACTTTAAAGCTCATCCACCAAGGCTGAAACAAGCACGAGCGCAGCTGCGGCTCAAATGTCATTGTTTCGAGCCGCGCTCAATTTGCGTTATCGTGCCCGTGCGACTGCCCGCACTGCTGCATCCGCATTCACCAGACCACTGCCGAAGTAATACTGCTGCGCCGACACCACGTGGGGCTGACCAAACACCCCAGAAGGGCGAACGAAGGGAAAGTTGATCGCAGTGCCAAACCCGATCGCGGCCTGTCACCGATAGCGATTGGCATCCGCCTGAGATACCGCGAGGTTAGTGTAACTCGCCGTTTGCTTCAACAGCGTCACCAGGCGATCGCGCTTCAACCGATGCCCTTGATTCTCGCCCTGCATCAATGCCAGCACACCTGCCACATTGGGCGACGAGAAGGATGTGCCCTGCACCTGCACATAGTTACCGAATGGATCGAGTGCCATGCCCCAGAGGCGATCGGGTGGAGCCATACCTTCCCAGAAGCCCGCAGCACCCATACCGCCCGTCGTGAGAATGCCACCATCGGGCTTGAGTGTCGTCTCACCGCCGGGAGCCACCACATCCAACCGTCCACCAAAGCTGCTATAAAACGAGCGATTGCCATTTAGATTAGTCGCGCCGACAGACACCACACCGGGAATTGCGGCTGGAAACGCGGTGCCATCCAGGCTTTCATTGCCAGCCGACGCGACAATCAGCAGGTTGGGATGGGTATCCAGCACATGAAACAGTTGATCCGTCAGGTCTTCATCCGGCAGTAATCCACCCAGACTCATATTGACGACATCGGCTCCCCGCTCTGCCGCATAGCCGATCGCTTCAATCAAACTATCCGAAGCAATTTTGCCGCCCAGCCCAAACACTCGTACGGGCAGCAGTTTTGCATTCGGTGCCACACCCACCGCACCACGATCGCCCTGAGGATGTGCCGCAATCACCCCTGATACCCAGGTGCCATGAAACTCAGCGGAGATCGTGCTGCGAATGTAGTTGCGGATCACATTGGCAATTTGACTGATTGAGTAGTCAGGACGCTTCGCCTTCACCTGATGAGTGAGTCCTCTGTAATGTTTGAGCAAGTCCACATCCGACAGTTGAAAGGTGTTCTGGAAATCGGGGCGCAGTTCGCCCAGTTCACTGTCGCTCAGACGGGTATCAGGGTCGCCACCGTTATCGCTCGAGAAATCCCACCCGTGGGTTTCACCTGCTAACCTGTCGCGGACATTGCCCACGGTGTAAACATTCCCTGTCAGGTCAGGATGATCCCACTGGATGACGCTATCAATAACAGCAACAGTAACGCCTCTCCCACCGCTGCTGTGCTGCCATGCTTCCACCGCATGAAGATCAGTCCGTGGAAACCTGCCGCGCTCTGGTCTGCTATCGAGATGCCACTGGAGCGGCAGGAGGGACTTGGGAAAGGGGCTATTCGGTGTCGGTGAAACGCTAGCGAGACGCTGGTTCAGGTCCAGCGTTGCAGGCATAGACGCAATCAATCCCTGCCTTTGTTCCTGTACACCAAAGGGGAGGGATTGAATGAAATTTGGGGTCGCGGATTGTACTCCTGGCTGGTCATGCAGTTGATTGGTGATCGCTAAAATGCCAACCCCTGCTGCCGTGCGAGATTTCACAATGTAACGTTTTTGGGTAAAGCGGAGTGGACGAACAATCTCCAGATTGTCGCGATCGAGCAGGCTGTGGATCTGACTTGTGGATAGCCCGCGATCGAAGCTGACCAAAATTTCATTGGGCAGGACGATCGTTTCATCACGCATCTGATTGCCCTCCTTCCGTGCCAGCACGGGCAAGGTACTTTCCACATAAGTCTGCTGTTCAACGCGCTGCGTAAGCCCGACGTCAAGACTGCGCGTTCCCGCTGGGAGTTTGACCAGGGCATAGTCATCTCCCAACGGTTTCACTTCAATACCTTGAGATGGATTACCCTGAGATGGATTGTCCTGAGATGGATTGATGAGGCTGCGACTGGTACTGCTCTGTAAGTCTTGCTGAAGCTGCTGATAGAGGGGTCGAAACAGTCCACGGGTTCTGGACTGCGGTTTGAAGGCTACCGCGATCGTGTCTTGCCGAAGTACGAGTGGAATCCGCTGACCATAGAAGGTGTAATACAGGTCGCTGGATGGATTGGCAGGCTGGGTGAGTTGAATCCGTCGGGGTGCGATGGGTTTGCTGGTTTGGGCATAGGTGAGGCTGGCAGTTGTCAACAGATAGCTCGTTAAACAAATACTGGAAAGAAACCGCTTCATGTACTGAACTCCTGAGATTGGGTTGTTCAGTTATGCCTCTCGTAACATTGAGGTTATGCAAGTTGGGAGCCATCAGATGTCAGCCACCAAGATAAGATTCACTGCTGACCGCTGACCGCTGACTGCCAACCGCTAAATCCTGCCCTCCAAGTCTCATCAACGCTAAACTGAAGCTATCGTTTGCTGCACCGGACTGATGTCCTTCGTCCAAGACACCTTTTGGGGTGATGTTGTCATCCCACCCAGTGACCTCTACAGTGATGAGCCGCCCTTGGAAACCGATCTCCACTTGCGGCAAATGTTGCTGCTGATTCAATGCCTGCATTGGTGGTGGCGAGACCGCCAGGATTTCTACGTTGCTGGCAATCTGACCATCTATTACAGCCCCCGACAGCGTAAGTCGGAACAGTTTCGCGGACCCGATTTCTTCGTTGTTTTGGAAACAGAGCGCAAAGCCCGGAAAAGTTGGGTGGTCTGGGAAGAAGAAGGCAAGTATCCTAATGTGATTGTGGAACTGTTGTCACCTTCCACCGTTGATACAGACCGAGGGCTGAAAAAACAAATCTATCAAGACATTTTTCGCACACCAGAGTACTTCTGGTTTGACCCAGACAGCCTTGAATTTCAGGGCTTTGAACTGCTGCGAGGGGAATATCAACCACTTCAACCCAACCCTCAAGGCTGGCTATGGAGTCAGCAGCTTCAGCTTTTTTTGGGCGTTCATGACCGCCAACTGCGCTTTTTTACCGCAGAGGGGCAGCTTGTGCCGACTCCTGAAGAATCAGCGTTAGCAGCGCAACAGCAACAAACTGAAGCTGAACAACGGGCACTTACAGCGGAAGCGTTACTGGCTCAATATCGAGAGCGGTTTGGTGAGTTGCCAGAGGCATAATAGCGCGATCAATGGCTTACAAGCCAGTACAATTGCCTGATTACAGGCTCGATTCATGCATGGTTGGCAGGTCTAGCTGAGGATTCCTGGTAACACGCTTGCGGCTAGCATTGCCATTCGCGCAGTGAACACTGATATCGTGACCACCGTTGGCGTTAAATTCCAGTCGTGCTGCTGTTCCAGTATACTTTTCCGTCATTTCATACATATCTGGCGAACCAAACATCACCTTGTCGCCGTACCACTCCTTGCCTTCCGCATAGCGCAGTTTATAAGTCCCATAGGGGACGGGGATGACGATCATCTCGTGGGAACGCACAAACGCAGTGGTCACAATCTTGCCAGACTGCCAGTCCAGCACTTCCACATAGTAGTTATTGTTGTTGATGACTGGGACTGCTCCCATACCGATGCGACAACGGGTGGATATCTTGGAATTCTCATCGAGTAATGGTGCTCTGGCAAAAAAGCGGAGTTGTGAGGCAGGCACACCGGGTTTGGCAGCTTTCTTGACACCGCTGAGCGGTAAGGCAACGGGTTTGAGTGCAGGTGGTTTTAGGTTTCCAAGCGCTGGCGGCTCTGTTTGTGTTCCAAGTTGGTCGGGCAGCGGCGACATTATTGAACTGGAGTGAGGTTTATGCGTCATGTAGCCCAACCCAAGAGTCAGAACCACGAGGAGCAACGTTGCGCCAAGTTTGCCGTTGTTGGGCTTTTTCTGTCGCTGCTGGCGACGCTGAACTTCCCGTTGAAAGGCATTTTCCAATCGCTGAGGCATCGTAAGCAATCTCCTACGCTAAGGGGGTTAAATCACTCATGATTCCATCCCTCTGCGTTCTTGAAGGTTATGCACAGAGCGTTGAGAGCGTGTACGCTTACTGTGCTTCGCCAATTAAGGTGAAGGCTGCCCAATCTCTCGGTTCGGGGTGGGTTTTCATCGTGTTGAGCATTGCCTGTCGCAGGGCTTGTGCTTTGTCTAGAGTGTGTTGCAGGGTGGTGTAAAAGTCGGTCATGAGCGCAGCAGTGGGGGCATCGGGGACTGACCAGAGGGACACCATAACGCTGGGTACACCTGCGGAGATCAGCGATCGCGACAGTCCAATCACCCCATCGCCCGTGAGGTTGCCTCTACCTGTGTTGCAGGCACTCAAGACGACCAGTTCGGCATTTAATTTCATGCCCAGAATGTCATCGGATGTCAGCAAACCATCGTTGGGTTGACCGTTGCCATCGGGAGCAAGGGCAATCGCACCCGGGACACCCAACCCTTTGAAATCATCCAACAGCCCATGCGTTGCCAGATGGATGATGCGTGCCGTTTGCATCTGCTGGACGATCGCGTGTTTCGCGGCCTGCTTGCCTGTGAGTGCAGTGGTCTTGAGGGTTTTGGCAACCGCGATCGCCTCCTGTTTAGCACCGGGCAAATCAGGCAGGTAGAGGGGCGCATCAGCACCGGGAACCGTAACCTGCGGCATGATGGGATTGCCTGCTACCAACACATTCCTGATTCCTGACTCCCGACTCCTGACCGCCTTCTGCTGTTGATGGGTAAGTCCCAAGACTTGAATAGCGGGGGCGATGCTAATGGTGTGCTGTTGAATCAAATACTGATCAGATTTATCTTGCAGGGCGGCAAAGGGCACCAGGAACAAAGATCCTTGTGGCATGAAGATAACGTGAGCAGTGGCATCGGTGGGGAGAAGGTCGGCGATCGGCTCAATCAGCAGGTGATGAAGTTGTTTGAGGTCACGAGATTGCTGTGCGTGGAGTTGCCGCAGATATTCGGGGGTGAGGACAATTTTTAAGGATGGTGAACGATCGCCGCGATCGCTCACGCCAATCCCTTTACGGCTGTTTTCGACTAGATCAGCCAGCCAGATATTTTGCTTCTGCCAAAGAGGTTTGAGATCGACGGAACGAAAGGTGATCTGTCCATTGGGCGGGATGACCCAGATGTAGAGAGCCGATTCATGGGATTGCTGTTTACCCTCAAGGTTGAAGTCATCGTGAATGATGGAATATTCCACCAGAGTGATATCTTGCGCTTTGGCGGTTTGTTGTATCTGGGCAACGGATGGGGGAACGGATGAAACGGATGGGTGAATGGTTTTATCCGTGACCTCCGGTTTAGAATCCGCTGCCCGTTTTGCCAGCAGTTCCACCAGGGCACGGGCACGACCGCGTTCAGCGATTTCTAGTGCGGCATCAGGTTTGTTTTGAGCCACTAGAACCTTTTGGAGAGAGCGGTAGCTACGGGCTTGGGCTTCAAAGATGGATACCTTATAACCATCATTGGTTCCTAGTCCTGCACGAAGCGATTCCCATGCTTGGATGGCATTGAGGAACGTTCTTTCAGCTTCTGGCAGCTTGCCAAGCCGCTCCAGAGCAAGCCCTAAATTATTCAGAGCATTGCCTTCACCTTTGCGGGTTTTGAGTTCACGGGCGATCGCCAGTGCCTGCTGCTGCAACTCAATTGCCTTGGGATAATCCTTCAACGAGTAGTAGACCAACCCCAGATTGTTGAGCGCACCGCTTTCACCTTCCCGGTCTTTCAGTTCGCGGGCGATCGCTAATGCCTGCTGTTGTGCTGCGATCGCTTTGGGATAATTCTGCAACGTATCGTAAACATCCCCCAAATTGATCAGCACACTTTCTTCGCCAGAACGATTTTTGATGGCCTGTGCGACGGCTAGACTTTGCTGTAGATAGTCAACTGCTTTGGTGTAGTTACCCAAGCTATTGTAAATACTGCCCAAGTTGCCCAGGGCTGCCCCTTCGCCACGTCGGTCTTGAATGGCGCGGGCGATCGCCAGAAACTGCTGCTGGTAATAAAGCGACCGAGGATAGTCGCCCAAGGCAGCATAGGTGTTACTCAGATTGCCGAACGAATTTGCTTCGCCTTGACGATCCTTGATGGTTTTAGCAAGCGTCAAACTCTGTCGCTCATAGTCGATCGCTTTGGCATAGTCGCCGAGAGTGTAGTAAACAACACCTACATTACTGAGCGCATTTTCTTCGCCCTTGCGGTCGTTAATCGCTCGTGCGATGGCTAAACTTTGCTGGTGATAGTCGATCGCTTTGGCATAATCGCCCAGTTCCCTGTAGGCATTGCCCAGATTACCTAACGCAGCACCTTCGCTACGACGATCGTGGAGCTCGCGGGCAACGTTTAACCCTTGCTGGTGGTAACTAATTGCCTGGGGGTAATCGCCGAGATTTTCGTAGGTATTACCAAGGTTATCAAGTGCTTTCTCCATGCCCCGGCGATCCTGCATTTGCTGCGTGATTGCCAACGCCTGCTGCTTGTACTCAATGGCTTTTGGGTAATTGCCCAAATTGTCGTACACAATGCCCAGATTACCCAAGGCACCAAACTCGTCGGCGCGGTCTTTAATGGCTTGTGCGATGGCTAAGGCCTGCTGATGATAAGTAATCGCTTTCGGGTAGTCTGCCAGATTGGTGTAAACATTACCCAAATTGCTGAGGGTCTGTCCCTCGCCTTTGCGATCGTGCAATGCTCGGACGATCGTCAAACTTTGTTGCAAGTAATCAATGGCTTTGGCGTATTCACCTGTTTCTTCGTAAAACGTACCCAGATTGTTGACAGCTTTTTCTTCAGTTATGCGGTCTTTAAGGTTTTGCGCGATCGTTAACGCCTGCTGCTGATAAGCAATGGCTTTGGTGTAGTCGCCTAAGTTTTTATAAACAAGCCCCAGATTGAGATATAAAGTCTCCAATTGAACCAAGTCTTTGAGTTCGCGGGCAATGACCACACTTTGCTGATAAGCTTCAATCGCTTTAGGGAGGTTTTCGGCGACAAAATAAGCGTCACCCAGGCTGAAGAGCGTCTTTTGCTCGATCGAACGGTTTTTAATCTGACGTGCAATGGCTAAGCTTTGCTGCTGATAGCTAATCGCTTTGGTATAGTCTCCTAGTTCTCGGTAGATAGCGCCAAGGTTGCTGAGCGCACAGCTCTCTGTCGCCTGGTCTTTGCTCGCTCGTGTCACGACCAGGCTTTGCTGCAAGAAGGCGATCGCTTTGTCGCGGTTACCCAGGTCATCGTAAACAGCCCCCAAATTGCTAAGAATTTTCCCCTCTCCCACACGATCGTGAAGTTCACGGTAGAGTGCCAGTGCCTGTTCCCATGACTGGAGAGCTGCTTTCAATTGATTGGTTTGATACTGCTCACGTCCTTGTTGCAAGAGGCGATCAGCCTCCACTTTGTGGTTTTGCAGAGTCTGTGCCAAGGCAACGGGTGTGGGGTATGGGGTGTAGGGTGTGAGGGTGAACAGGAGCGTTACGGTGGCAACGTGAAGGAGCAAGCTTGGAGGGCGCATGGCTGATTCGGTTTGTAACTTGAGGTTGGCGGGTCTAAGTATCTCTCACTCTTAGTGAGGATTTCACCTGGGCTCGAACTAAAGCTGTTGTCGCTGCATGAGTTGACGAAAGAGACCGGATTGCCGGGCAAGTTCCTCAAAATTCCCCTGCTGCATCAGCCGTCCGTTTTGCAATACATAAATCCGATCGGCGTGACGAATCGTGCTGAGGCGATGAGCCACCACCAGCCGCGTGACTCTGAGGCGTTCCAGACTGGCGCTGACGATTGCCTGGGTGCGGTTGTCAAGAGCGCTGGTGGCTTCATCAAACAATAGCAGTCGCGGACGCAGTGCCAGAGCACGGGCAATCAACAACCGTTGTCGCTGCCCACCCGATAGGTTGCTGCCACCTTCACTGACCATCGTATGCAGCCCCATTGGCATGGCTTCCACATCGGCGGCAAAGCCTGCCATCTTCGCGGCTTCCCATGCTTCATCCATTGAAATCAGGGCACTCCCGGCGATGTTCTCAAAGATAGAACCCGCCATCAGACGGCTGTGCTGCAACACCACGCCAAACTGTCGTCGCACGGCGTTCAGGTCTAGTCCGGCTAAGTCCTGTCCATCAAACGATACGGTACCTGACTCCGGTACATCAAAGCCCAGCAGTAGCCGCAGCAGTGTTGATTTCCCACTCCCGGATGGCCCCACCAGCGCAATGAATTCGCCCGGTTCAGCATGGATGCTGACATCATCCAGAATCAGGGCACCTTCCTGACGGTAGCGGAACACCACATGGTCGATCGCCAACCGTCCCGACAGCCGCCCTGGATCGGCTTTAGCGGCATCAATTTCGGGAACGGCCTGTAAGATGGGCTGGGCACGCTCCCACAGAGGCAGAATTTGCAGCACGTCCACTCCTGTGGTGCTGAGGCTGGTTGCCCCGCTAATGAAGGTACCAAAGGCCGTATTGAAGGCGAGAAAGGTGCCTGTAGACAGTCCCCCCTGAGGCCCATTACCAGATTGTGCCTGCTGGATGAGTAGGGTGGCAAAGGCAAACAGCACCACGGGCGTAAGGGCAGACAGCAGTTGATTGATCACCGCCAGATTGTCTTCAATGCCCTGGGTTGCCAGCATCAGCTTCAGCTGGTGGCGATACTGCCTGCCCCAGTGCGCAAACGCACGCTTTTCCGCCCCGGCGATGCGAAATTTTGCGACTCCGTTAATGAGCTGCACCATCGTGCCAAAGAGTTTCCCTTGCTGGTCGAGCAGCGGTCGGCATTGGCGGAGGGTGAGCATACCTGATGTGACGGTGACAGCCACATTCACCAGCGCGACCAGGGTTGCTACGAGTGCTAGCGGCATACTGTAGTAAAACAGCAAGCCCAGATTCAGCAGGGAAAACACGCTGGAAAAGAGACTTTTGAGCAGGGTCGCGCTGAGCTTCTGGCGGATCTGGCTGACCGCAGAGACTCGCGCACTCAGATCGCCGATCGCGTACTGGCGAAAAAAGGACACCTTCAGGTTCAGCAGCCGATCCCACACGGCCGCCTGAGTGGAGGCATCGGCAAAGGTTTCCAGACGCTGAATGGCAAAGCCCTGAGTGAGTTGAAACAGCGTCGCCCCGATCGCCGTAGCGAAGAGTCCCAGCCCAATCTGGAGGAGTAAGGAGCGATCGGCGTTGGGAATCGCCTGATCCACCAGAATCGCTGTAGCGTGGGGTGTCACCATTCCGACCAGCGTGGCAGCAATTCCGGCCAGCAGAATCACCCACAGCTCTTTGAGATGCCCCCGCAGCGCAAACTGGAGCAGCGCGATCGGCTTGAGCGTCTCTGGCAAGGGGCGGTAGAACGTGTACGCCGTGGGGGACAGCGTCTCTGCCAGTGCCGGAGTACAGGGCTGGCGGGTTTGTTTGAGGGGATCGACGATCTCGTAGCGGGTGTCTGACAGCGGCAGGAGAGCCACCGGGCGCTGCTCGTCCAGGGTATACGCCAGCAGTGCGCCGTTATCCTTCTGCCACCAGTCATCGCGCAGGGTGACGCGCCGCAGACGAATGCGAGACGCACGGGCGATCGCCTCCAGCGGTTCTTTCACACGGCGCTGGTCTTCGGCGGAGAGCGGCGGACAGATCGTAATGCCGAGTGCTCGTCCCACCGCACCCGTAGCAACGAGCAGTGCTGCGTCGTGGGTGAGGGGATGTGTGGCAATCCACTTATCCCGATCGCGCTTCTGCGGCTGAGGCACCTCAAACAGTCGGGCAAACTCACTGTGCGTCTCGTGGAGCAGTTGCCGATCCAACTGTTGGCGGGCATGAAATTGTCCCTGCTCTTGCTGCTGAAGCTGCTGCTCCAGTTGCGCTACGCCCTTCAGCACCAGTGCTTGCAACGCCATTAACCCGTTCCAGAACACGCGCCCATCGTCAATCGCCTCTGCTGGGCAGACATCCACTTCCACCACGTCCCGCGCCTGGAGCCAGAGATGGCTGGGCAGGGGAACGCGTCCGATCGCACTGGCGAGATCCAGTCCCGCGATGCCCACTAGATTCGCCCGTCCCTGCCAGAGCTGCACCCACGCGATCGTGCCCTGCCTGGGTTGAAAGACTTCACCCACATCGAGAAGGCCATGCTGGGCGATGGGCGTGAGCGATCGAGGGGCCGTAATGCCTGCAAACGTTGTGCCCAGGTGTTCCAGCCAGCGTGACATCAAGGCAAAGGTCGTTTGAGGTGATGCTATCAACGCTTGTTTGAACGCATCGGCTGACAGACGTGACATAGTCGTTGCGTCCAATGCCACTGCCAGCAGGCTATAGGACTCCTGATGGCGAGATGTTGCGTCAAGACAGGCGAGGGAAGGAGCCGCAAATAGAAGTTCTCCCGCCTTGACACTAAAGAGATAGCGCCGCCGACCGTTAGGTTTGCCCTCGTGAAGACTCACAGCAAACAGCGCCAGCGTCCCTGTCTCTACCTGCAAAACGGTGTGTGGATCATCAAGCAAGAGGGACGCATTCCGCTTGAGTGACTGCGGTGTGGCAGCCGATTGAATCCATTCAATTGCCAGCATGATTTAAGGTTCCTCCCCAAGGGTGCCGTCGCTCTTGATGAGCTGTAAATAGTGCCCGTCCACCTGCGCCAGTGCGTCGTGGGTGCCCCGCTGCACCACTTTGCCGCGATCAAGCACAATGATTTCATCGCAATCACGAATGGTGCTTAAGCGATGCGCCACAATCAGGCAGGTGCAGCCCCGCAGCCGCAGACTGGCATCAATCACCTGTTCTGTTTCCGCATCTAGCGCACTGGTCGCCTCATCCATAATCAGGATGGATGGCTCTGTGACGAGCGATCGGGCAATTTCCAACCGCTGTCGCTGCCCTCCGCTGAGGTTTGCCGCACCTTCCAGCAAATCGGCATGGTAGCCACCAGGAAGCGCCGTGATGACATCATGTACCGCTGCATCGCGACACGCCTGCATCAAACTGCTGTCCGAAATCGTGCTGTCCCACAGGGTCAGGTTGTCGCGCACGCTGCCGGAAAATAGCAAGACTTCCTGTTGCACCATCGCGATCGAGTTGACCAGCACCGCACGGGGAATATCACTGCGCCGTTGTCCATCCAGATAGATCGCACCCGACCAGGGTACATAGAGTCCCGCTACCACTTTGGCAAGGGTTGACTTTCCAGACCCGCTACCACCGACCAGAGCCACCCGCTGACCTGGCTTCAGCGACAGATTGAAGTGTTCAATTAACGGGGGTGCCGAGCGGTTGTAGCCAAAGGTCAGATCACGAAGCTCTAAATAACCCTGGAGTTTGGGTTGAGCGGCGATCGTAGATGGACGTTCAGGGGCTGGATCGATGGGTGATGCCTCGGTCTGCGAAGGATCTAACAGGGGATCGGTGGGATTGCGCAGCACGTCATCCAGTCGCGTCATGGTACCTTCTAGCTCCTGGAAGTCATTCCCCAGCCGCATAATCTGATTCACGGGCTGCATAAACTGCTGAAGCAAGGACTGAAACGCCACCAGTTGCCCAATCGTCAACGCATGATCCATCACTCGAACGCCACCGATGACTAGCAGCAGCATCGCACTCACGGTGGAAAGAAACGTGGGCAGCATTCCCAACTGCTGATTCAGGCTTTCCATTGTCTGCCGCGCATTCAACGCTTTGGCATAATAGCCTGCCCAACGAGTAAAAAAATCGGTTTCCAGTCCCGATGCTTTCAGCGTTTCCATACTCTGCAACCCCGCGATCGCAATGGCACTGACCTTGCCCTGCTCCTGAATCAGGCGTGTGTTCATATCCACCCGTTGCCGCGAAACCCAGCGCAGCGCGATTAAGTTAATCGCAATTAGCACCAGACTCATCCCCATGAGAATCAGGTCATAGCGCGACATTACCCAGCCATAGAAGACCAGCATCACACAGGCGATCGCGGTCGTTGCCAGTTGTCCAGAGAGCAGGCTGGCGAGGCGATCGTTGAGCTGGAGACGGCTGCTGATTTCCCCGGCAAAGCGCTGGTCATAAAAGCTGATGGGTAGATGGAGCAGATGCCACAAAAAGCGCCCCGACAGACTGATGGCAAGCTTGAGCTTCAGGCGCCGCAGGATTTGCAGTTGGAGGCGCGTCAAAAGTCCAGTCAGGGTAGCCGTCAACACCATCCCTACCAGCAGTGGGGGGAGCCAATCCTGCTGGCGATGGATCAGCACCTGGTCCACAAACATCTGGGAGAAGGCAGGCATTGCCAGTCCCGGTAACACCAGCAGAAACCCCACGACCAGGCAAAAGCTGAGGGGCACGACCGAGTATTGGAGTCGTGACCAGAGCGCTAGCCACACGCTAGGCTTCTGCCCGCCTTTTTGAAAGGTGTCACCGGGTGCAAAGGTCAGCACCACGCCCGTAAAGCTTTCGCTAAATTCAGCCAGGGACACCGTGCGCGGTCCCGTTGCCGGGTCATTGAGAAACACCCGCTGTTTGTAAAAGCCTTCCACCACCAGGAAATGATTGAAGTTCCAGAAGATGATGTAAGGACACTCCAGGGTTTGCAGCCCCGGCAAATCGGTTTTGAAGCCTTTTGCATTCAACCCATACTGTCGTGCGGCGCTGATGATATTAGTGGCTTTACTGCCATCGCGTGAGATGCTACACGCTTGCCGCAGTTCTGGTAGGGTGACGATCGCGCCGTAATAGCCCAGGAGCATGTTCAATGACGCGGCACCACATTCCACCGCTTCCATCTGGAGGACGGTGGGGGTTCGGCGACGCACACGAAACCGTTGGACGATCGCGCGATACCGCTGCTGAAAAAAGTGGGTGATGGATTGCCATGAATTCGAGGGCAAGGCGAGAAACTGTGCTGTCATGTTACTGCCCTCCCATCAAGTGTTTGAGGAACGGCAACACATAGGAAATGGGAGCGCGTTTTTCAATTTCAATCCGTGCGGAAGTTGTCATTCCCGGCAGCATGGGCTGATTGGGACCCGCCGAGGCCGACCACTGATAGCGTGTGAAGCAGTTGGTCTCATCCTGGGAATTCAGACCCGATCGACAAGTGGACGCATCTGCTGGCTCGGCGCGTTTGAGATCCGTGAAGACAGCCACCTGAGCTTCTTTTGATAGAAGACCTGGCAAAATATCAGGATTGCCGACCAAACTGGCAATACCCTGCGGCGTGGTGGGAAAGCCCGCGATCGTCTTCACCTCGCCCTTAATGCCACCAAACTCTTCCCGCTTCACCACCGTTGGTGTAATTTGCACCGACATGCCGGGCTTGATGTTTTTGTTTTCACTCACGGGAATGAAGACCACGCTGACCAGTTCGGCCTCCGGTTTGTGGCTGGCGATCGTGCCAATGCTTCCACCTGGCTGGATTTGCTCGCCTGCTTTTGCCGTCAATTCAATCAGTGTTCCATCGTAGCCGCTGACAATTTGACTGCTGTTTTTGAGTTGCAGGGTGAGTTGGGCGATCGTTCGTTGCGTGTCCTGGATCTCCTTATTCCGGTTAATCTGTGCCGCTAAATCCTGCTCCGCTTTCGATGCCGTACTGGTATCCAGTGCCTTCAATTTTGCCTGTAGTTCATTCGCCTGATTTGCATTTTGGAGATACTGCTGTTGTGCCTCCGCTTCCTTCGCATCCAACTGTTTGAGTTGGAGTTCTACCTGCCCCACCTGTGCCTGAAAGTCCTGATATTCACGCTTTGCCTGCAACACCACGTCTTGCGAAATGGCTCCTTCCTTGAAGATTTCTTCGCGCTTTTCCCAGCGCTCTTTGTAGGTTGGTAGGGTGGCACGCAAGGTTTGAAGGCGATCGTTCAGTGCCTGCCGTTCCCGCTGGATCGAGTCCAATCCTTTACTACGAATCTCTGGCATCAATGCCTGCACCGTGTTAAGGCTATTTTGCAAGACTTGGCGCTGTTCCTCTGTGGCGGCGCGATCGAGCCTGTTCCGATGCTGTTCCACAGTATTCGTGGTCTCATCATGAAAGGTCAAATCTGCCAATTTACGGCGGGCTAATTCCAATTTTTGCTGCAATTCTGATTGATCAATGATGGCTAAAACTTGCCCTTTCTTTACAGGTTTGCCCACCTTTACGTCTTGTGGAATCGCTAAAATCCGTCCGGCTCCCGCTGCCTGCACAGGCACCATCTCACTGGGATAGACCAGCACCCCCTGCCCCGTCACGGTAACTGGAATGCTGCCAAAGATACTCCAGGCTGTACCTGCCATTACCAGTGTGCCCATTGCAGCTAGCGACAGCCAGCGTCTGGGGCTGACCACTTGCACCAATTGATCAATGGGATCAGGAGACGCGGCACGATCGATCGCCACTTGTCGAAACAACTTTTTCGGCTGCGTTACCATTTCACACCACCTCCAACCGCAACTTTGGTGGGGATACGCTTGAGCAACCATTCAAAGCGGGCTTCTGCCAGTTCCACCCGCGTCAAAAATTGTGAATCAAAGGCGTGGTTAGCGCTCTCTTGTCCGGTAAACTGTTGCATCATGGCTTGCATCTGATGGACCAGCAGCACCGTCAGGATTTGATAGAAGCGTGCTGCAAAACCAGGATCGTGCAGTAGTTTTGCCGCCAGTCTCCAGCGGGGAATGGCAAGCACCTGTGTTTCTCGCACCGCGATCGCCGTTAGATCAGCACAGTTAGACTGGATGAACTGCAGCTCCCCGATCGTGTCGCCCCGTGACAACCTTCCTACTTCGGTTTCCGGAGTTTCGGCTGGCTGGTTTGCCAGGGAAGACAGCAATGGGTTTCGATCTACTGGCACCGACATCAGCGCCACTGCACCCTCCAGTAAGATGTACCAGGCATCCATCGGTCTACCGCTCTGCACCAGAATAGTTCCAGCGGCAAGATGTTGCACCTGCCCCGCCCCAATCAGCCAATCGAGATCGTCATCGTGCAGTGCGGCAAACATGGTGATGGAATCGCGTTGGGTTTGATGGAAAACCGTTCCATCGCTTGCCGCAAGCTGTTGCGTTAGTGAGGCCAGGTGGTTAGCGATCTGGATGGCAATCGCCCGGTAGAGATGCGCCGCAAAAAACGTATCTTCCTGTAATTTGTTCAACAGGGTCGATCGCTCTAGGGCTAAAACCCAGCAACGGGTTGTGGCTCTTACGGCTAGACTCGATGCATCCATCTCTACACCGGGTAGCGCTCCGGTCATCTCATTGTTAGATAACCAGAGAAGATCCGTCTCAGTCTCTGGGATCGAAAGCGCTAAGGTGCCATCCAGCAGAATATAGAGTGCTTCGAGTCGTTGTCCGGGCTTGAGCAAGATGGTTTCAGGAGTCAGTTCAATCAGTTCTCCAGTTCTCAGCAGCCAGTCTATGTCTGCATTGCTGAGTTCTTGTAGCAGTGTGGTTTCCATCAGTCGTACTCTTTTTATGAGGGGAAAAGCTTGTCATCGGTTGCATTCAGGGAAAGTTCAATGGGATACACACAACTCACCGGGTCAGGTTTGCTCTGAATGGCTCATGATTTCGGTTAACTCGATCGAGAAATTGGTGGTGTTGCCATGAGCGTCGGTTGTTTTTTGGACACTGATGGAAAGGCTTCGCTCGAAAAAGTCCTGGGAGGAATGAGCGATCGCACCACCGCGTCTGTGATGCCCATGATGATGTCTGTGGTGATGATGTCCGTGGTGATGGCTACCGCCCGCTACAGTGTCCAGTTCATCATCAGATAAGGCAATGAGACCAGTTTTAGATCGACCCGTTTCAAAGCATGGGCTGAGGGTAGCCAATTCAAGATCAGTCGTCATGTTCTACTCCGCTTCATGTCATTAGCCAAGACCGCTCTCAGTCAGCGCGATCGCATCCGTTTGTAATGCCTGGGATAAGCATCACAATGACGGTCGAGGGAAGAACTGCAAGCGGCTATTGATGTCGCATGGACGATCGCCGCTTGCATCCTGGCTAAGGGATTAATTTACTCGTCGTCCTGCATTTCAAAGGCAGAACTGTGGATGTCTTCTTCCTGTAGGGAGAAGGTGGAACCCGCACCATTAGGACCTGCGAAACTGGAGCCTTTCATGCTGATGCGGTGACGGTCAAAAGTGCTGCCAGATGCCTGGTGTGCGCCACCTGCAACCACATCGAGATCATCATCGGTCAGTTCGACTAAGCCGCCTGCTTCGGCAAGGGCAATCGTGGCAATGGTTTCGGTTTGTTGATAAGACATGGGGTATACTCCTCAAGCGTTGTGAAAATAGATAGTGAAGATCAGAGAATGACTGAATGCACTCACGCAGATGGAAGGAAACCCAGGCGGCGATCGACCGAATCTACGGTCAGCTATTGATCACTGGTAGATGCAATGCGATCGCCGCTTGAGTGGAACGTGTGATGGGAAAGATGTCCAGCAAGGGCGTTAATTGTCGTCCTGTGCCTCAAAGGCAGAGGAATGGATGTCCTCTTCTTGCAGGCTAAACACTGAACCAGCGCCACCGGGGCCGGAGAAGGTTTCGCCGCCCATGATGCCTCGATGACGATCGAAGGTGCTGCCGGAGGCTTGATGTGCCCCACCTGCAACGCTCTGTAAATCGGTCTCAGCCAATGCCACCACGCTTGTACTGACTGCTGTCGTTTCAGTTGTTATTTCTGTTGTCATACCTAACTCCTGGTTAGATGGTTTGATCTTGGATGAACCTGTTAGTGTCCGTCCTGATTCAACATCTCTCTCCCTCAGAAGCGGTTATGCAATGCCGCATGCCACACCAGACATAACGATCGCGAACTTGCTTTTTAATGCTTGCAAAGACGCTTTTGATGGGTTGCGATCGCTTAGTTAAAAGGCCGCCAATCGCCAGAAGGCACAAAAGCTGCCCAGTAGTAAGGATGGGTGTAGTTGTCGCTGTGCAAAAACTCGAGCTGGGTTTGCCGGAGGGCATCGCTGCGTCCTGCACCAGAGAGAAGGCGATCGTAGTATTGCACCATCAAGTCTTTTGTTCCCGCATCGCTGACTTGCCATAGGCTGGTGAGTTGGCTAGCAGCTCCGGCTAACACAAAGGCGCGGCGTAACCCATACACGCCCTCACCATTGGCGATGTTGCCGATACCCGTTTCGCAGGCAGATAACACCACGAGTTGAGTCCCGCGCAAGTCCAGTCCAGCAGCTTCCTGGGCGGTGAGGACTCCATCTTCGCTCCCGCTTTGCCGCACGTTGAAACCGGCGAGTGCGAGGCCCGATCGCAGCAGAGCATTTTCGGTGTTGCCGCTGGCAGGGAGACGGATGCCTGCCAAGGGATTGGTGCCATCGAAAATGGAAATGAGGGTGGGCGATCGACTGGCGATGCTGGACGGTACGGCATCTTCTAGAAAAAAACCATGGGTGGCAATGTGCAGGATGCGGGGCGCTTGCACTTGCTTGAGAGCGTTTTCGGTCGCTTCCGATCCGGTGAGGACGATCGCATCCTTCAGTTTGGGCGCGATTGCGTTAGCTTCGGCAGCCGTACCGGGCAGTGCCTCGACGCGGAGGTTGGCGAGGTTGGTGGAGCGTTGATTGGTGCCTCTTGCCCCCGTGGGTTGAGTAGAAGCGACAAGATTGGCTGGATTGTTGCTGGCGATCGTTCCAGCCTTTTGCACGATTTGTACGGAAGCTGGATTGCCTGGATCGGCGTAGTCAGGGTTTGCTATCAGGATGGATGGTTGGCGGCTGGCAACAGGCGTTTGCAGGCGCAGGAGGTCGCGTCCAGAGGTGAGGTAATTAATGTTGTAGGTTTCGACGAGGTAGCGGTTTTGCTCATCGACGAGGGCAGCAAAGGGGATGAGGTTGAGTTGACTGTCGGGAGAAAGCAGTAGGTTATGAACGTTACCCAGCTTTGCTCGAATGGGCTGCATGAGTTTGGCATCGAGTTGACGAGCGATCGCCTTTACTCTCGAATCGCGCGATCGCAATGCCTGACGAAATGCCTCGGCTTGAAGGTCGATCGTGGCTGCATCACCGAGGTCTACTGCCTGAATGGTGCCCTGTGGAGAGAGAATATAGGCAGCGTAGCAGGGTTTGCCGAAGCGATCGACTGGCTTGGCTTTGGGCTTAAATGGGTAGTACCGTACCAGTTCAACGAGTGCAGCATCGGCAGGAATTTGCTTTTGCACGGCTTCGATAGTAATCGGTTGATTTTCAGTGCGGAAGGTAGTGCTGCGGTTGTTGAGTTCTGCTTCGAGTTGGGTGGACTGCTGCTGTAGTTGGGTGATGCGCTCTTTGTATTGCTCAGGGGTGAGTTTGCCGAGTCCACCGTAGTAGAGGGTGGCAAGCTGGGTGCGGACGCTGGCAAGCTTGTCGAGTAAGGTTTGGTCGGCGGGAGTGAGGTTTTGACGCAGGCGGTTGAGGTTATCGGTGAGGGCATCCAGGATGCGACCTTTGCGCTGGAGAATCGTGGTGAGGGCAAGACGGGCAGCATCAGAGTTATTGACGGCATATTGCAAATGCAGTGCAATTGCTCCACTGCTTGTTCCACCAAGGGTCGCAATATAATCGCGCTTTTGCTGTTCTGAACCTACAACCAAATTGACCTCCAGATTTCGCTCTTGAGACTGGATTCCCTGCTTCAAAGACTTGATAGCACCTTCAAAATTTCCCTGTCTTTCATATAGAGCTGCTAGATTGATCAAGCTCCCAATAACATCGGGATGATTTTTGCTAAGAGTCTGTTGACTTAGCTCCAAAGCTTTTTTATAAAGCGGTTCTGCTTCGCTGTAATGTTCCTGGCTAAAGTATAGTCCTGCTAGGTTGTTGAGGCTGCTGGCAACATCGGGATGATTTTTACTAAGAGTCTGTTGACGTAGCTCCAAAGCTTTTTTATAGAGCGGTTCTGCTTCACCGTAGCGCTGTTGATGAACATACAGAGTTGCTAGGTTGTTGAGACCACTAACAACAAGAGGATGCGCTTCACCCCAGGTGTATTTGAACACTGCTAACGCTTGCTTGTAGAGAGGTTCTGCCTCGCTGTAGTGCTCCTGAATGTCGTATAGTGTTGCTAGATTATTGAGGATTAGGGCAAAATCAGGGTGTGTGACACCTAGGCTGCGTTGGTAAATTGCTAAGGCTTGCCTGTAGAGGGGTTCTGCTTCGGTGTAGCGCCCCTGTTTCGTGTATAGTTCTGCTAAGTTGTTCAGGCTTTGGGCAGAGTCAGGGTGGGTGATACCTATAGTGCGTCTGTACAGTTCCAATGCTTGCTTGTAGAGAGGTTCTGCCTCGCTGTAGCGTCCTTGAGCGACATACAAAGCTGCTAGATTATTAAGGCTTAGGGCAACACGGGGATGATTCTCACTTAGAGCATGTTTTCTCAGTTCCAAGGCTTGCTTGTAGAGGGTTTCTGCCTCGCTGTAGCGTCCTTGGCTAGTATACAAGTTTGCCAGATTGTCAAAGCATGTGGCAACTTCAGAATGGCTTTTCCCAAGCATGCGTTCGCTTAGCTCTAAAGCTTGTTTGTATAGATTTTCCGCTTCCTTATAGCGTCCCTGCTTCCATGCTAGTGCTCCCAAATTGTTAAGACCGGCAGCAATGGAAGGATGGTTCTCCCCGAATACATGCTTAATCAGCTCCAGGGCTTGTTTAAAGAGGGATTCTGCTTCAACATAGCGCCCTTGGCTGTAGTGTAGAAATGCTAAATCATTGAAGCTGTCAGCGACATCGGGATGATTCTCGCCCAGAGTTCGTTTTCTCAACTCCAGGGCTTGTTTGAAGAGAGATTCTGCTTCAACATAGCGCCCTTGTTTTTCGTATAAGTCTGCCAGATTGTTAAGTGTGTTGGCAAGATTAGGATGATTCTCGCCCAGAATTCGTTTTCTCAGTTCCAGAGCTTGTTTGAGAAGGGGTTCTGCTTCAGCATAGCGCCCTTGATTCTTATACAGTCCTGCCAAATGGTTAAGGCTAGTAGCAAAATCAGGATGGTTTTTACCTAAATGCTGGCGAATGTCTAACGCTCGCTTGAAGAACGCCTCTGCTTCAATGTAGCGTCCTTCGTCTTGGTAAAGGATTGCCAAGTTGTCAAAACTGGTAGCAACATCGGGATGATTTTCACCTAAGATAAGCTGGCTCAACTCCAAAGCTTTTTTATAGAGAGGTTCTGCCTCGCTGTAGCGTCCTTGCTTTGCATAGATCACCGCGAGGTTGTTTATGCTATCAGCAACCTCTGGATCATTCTTACCCAAAATGTGCTGACGGATGTCCAGGGCTTTTTTACAAAGCGGTTCTGCCTCGCTGTAGCGCCCTTGTTGCATGTAAACCAGTGACAGGTTATTAAGGCTGGTGGCAACAAAGAGATGATTCTCGCCCAAGATATTCCTATAGATTGCCAATACCCGTTCTGCCAACGGCATCGCCTCACTAAATTTGCCCTGCTGGTAAAGCTGCATCATCTGATCATTCAACCGCTTGGCTTCTGTCAGAGCCGCCGTCTGTTCCGCTGAGAGTGCTGGGGGCGATTGAGCATAGCTGCTGTTGGGCACTTCCAGCACCGCGCCGATCGTCCCCGCGAACAAGCACAAAGAGAGCAGCGTGGATGTCCATCGCAGTCTAGGGGAGCGATTTTGGTGGCGCATTGTGAAGGTAGTAACTCAACAACTTTACGTCTCTCCCAGCGTTGGAAGGCTATGCACTAAAGAAGCCAGACTTCTTGGGAAAGTCCAAGGTAAAACCCTGAAGCGTTGCTTGAGAAACCCGGTTTCTGTAACCAATTATCCCGGTAGCCGTGCTTTTTTCGTGGCGATCGCACGCTTGATCTTCAGCATTCCGGTTTTGAACAGGCGCGATCGTGGCGTAAAACAAGCGAGAATAGAAGCAACCTAAGGTCGCGGAGACACGACATGAGCCAAACTTCTCCTGAAAAAGTGCGCTGGACGACTGCCGATCTCGATCTCCTCGCAGCTGATGAATGGAAGCGCTATGAAGTCATCGACGGAGAACTTTTTGTGACCAGAGCACCGCACCTCAGGCATCAATCCGTTATTCGTAATATCTGCAACGAGTTAGGCGATTGGTCAGACGAGACGCAACTAGGAGAAGCGTTTCCCACTCCTGGCATCATCTTCAGCGATGCGGATAATGTTATCCCCGATGCCGTTTGGATCAGTGTTGAACGCATGGAGCGGTTCACAGACGATGCGGGGCATTTTACAGGCGCACCCGAACTCATCGTCGAAGTGCTGTCTCCGGGCGCGACTAATGAACGACGAGACCGCGAAGCAAAACTCAAACTCTACTCATCCCAGGGCGTTGAGGAATATTGGATCGTCAGCCGCGAACTGCAACAGGTCGAAGTGTATCGTCGCACCAATGCAGTCCTCAAGCTAACGGCGACTTACAAGGCTCAAGATACCATCACCTCACCGATGCTGCCGGGGTTTGCCTGTCTTGTACACCGCTTCTTCAGACAGATTGGCACTACGAGCTAGGCGCAATCGCCTGAGTCGGAGGTTTCTCGCGGCGATCGCACCCTTGATCGTCAGCATTCCGGTTCTGAACATGCGCGATCGCACTTGAAACAGGAGTACGCCGACTGAACCCCGCATCATTCTCATTTGAAACAGGAACGATCGCACTTAAGACGGGAACGATCGTGCTTTGAACAGCAAGTGTCGAGTTCTGAAGGGGAACGATGCAGCTTGAAGATGCAAGCTTCGCATTTTGAAGGAAACACCTCAGTCAGCGATGTTGATACTGGGATTCCTCCTACCATCACCAGCAACCAGATCAAGGGGAACTGCAAAATTGCTTTGAAAGATCCGTTGCAAACTGTTGAAGCGCAACCGAGGGGTTTTTCACTCCATAGACTTCCTGCAACACATCGGCTTGCAGGTGGTGATCGCTAAAATACTGTGCCCGTTGTTGCGCGATCGTCTCCTCGCTGGCATTCTCTTTTTGCAGCTTCGCGGTCAACGCTTGCAGTGCGGTGGTTACAGGGACGCGATCGCGAGATCCCATGATCGTAAAGGCTTGCCATCGCACCGGCTGCGTTGCGGCGGGTGAACTATAGAGCAGCAGTTCATAGGTTTGCCCTGGTTGCAACGGTAGCCCACTGTACTGGATTTGGTTCACAACGGTTCCTGGCTGAATGAGTGATCGCCGCCAAAACACGATTTCGCTGCCAGCGCGACGCAACCCAATGGTTTGTTCTAGCCCTTGCCAGACAAAAAGTGGGCGATTGTGCCAGATCACGTCAGGCGGCTTTATTGGAGCAGGCACCAAGAGACACAATTCCCCCTTGCCGCCCTTATTGGTTCTCGGTCGCCGCAGTGAGCCCCAGAGGTCGCTCCAGGAGAACTGTTGGCTTACTAAGAGGGGATGCGCTGACACCTGAGGTAATGTCGTCGCGCTAGCCGCCACCACGAACAGCCCCCATAGCCCACTTGCTTGCCAAACCAATCGTCGCTTAAGCAGCATTTGCTTTTTTCCTCATCACAGACTGTACAGACACCCAAAACACCACCGATGGTAACAGCCAGGGCAGCACGATACCGACAAGATACAGTTGCAGCCCCACTAACCCATAGATGGTTATTGCCAGCATGACCCACCCTCGCCGGAGTGAAGTGCGCCGTTGCAATTTTAGAAGCAACACAGTGCCTCTTGCGAGGAGCAGCGCCACCCCCAGCAGCCAAAGATCGGGCACGGGAATCACCCAGCGTCGGTGCAAGAAATGATGGATCGCGTAGGCATGAAACTCGGCTCCGGTAAACCAGGGTTGCTTCACGGGCGACTTTTGCTGACTGCGCCAATGGGCGATCGCCAGCGGTACAGAAAAATTATCGCCGCCAGCCTGATCTACGCCCGCCTCACTATAGCCGCCTGGTGCAATCAGCACGATCGGGGGCAAGCCGCCTGCTTGTAACGTTGGTTTGAAGGACGCATTCAGAAATTGTCGCGCTGACACGCGCTGATGGGTTTGAGACGGTGGGATGGAAAAGTCCAGGATGGGATGGAACCATTCCTGCCCTAACCCTTGCGATAGGGACGTGAGCGGTGACAAGTGGGCTGTTTGAAGCTGTTGCACTTGTGGCGGGAGCGGTGCATGGGCTTGCAAATAAGCCATTACTTGAGCGCGAAACGGCTGCGACTTGTTTGCCTTTGGTTGAGGCAGATCAGCCGTAGGAGAGGCTTTGAGCAGGTGAGCCAGCGCCAGCAGATAGGCAAATGGACACGCCTCGACACAGGTTTGCTGTGCTGGTAAGAGTTCTAAGTAGCTACCCGTTGAGGTGATATATCCGTTCAAGATTTGGGTGGGACTGGCGATCCTTGAGGTGAGCTGCTTGAATTCTTGTCCGTTGCTTTCCTCGGAGCCAAAGACCAACCATGTGTTTTGACTAACGGCTCGTTGCACCGCACGTTTGAGCGCTGGATCATCCTCTGGGCTAGGACTGCTGAAGACATAATCGATGCCAATCACGGTGGGTTGAAAGACCATCGCTTTATCCAGCAATCTGGCAATATAGGTGCGATCGAGGTAGCTGATTTTGCGTGCTTCCACACCCCCGTCTTGTAAGGATGCATCATCGATCGCGACTAACAATACAGGTGGCTGGGTGGTTTTGGGCATCTGCCGTGTCACCTGCCGATAAATCGCCTGCGACCACACCCGCGTTTCCATCAACAAATCTTGTACGGGTGGCAGTAAACTCAGAACGGTCAACACTGCGAGGACGATCGCTTCACTGCGATGGCTTGGCAAGAGTTGTTTGAGAGTGTGTTGCCAACCGATGGGTTCGGGTTTAAACAAGGGCGCATCGGCATGGCGGAAGAGTGATGGAACCAAATACGCCGATGGATAGGTAATATGCTTATCTAACTTGAGCGATCGACACGCGGCTAGGAGTGCTGTATGCACATCCAGATAGCTCGCCAAACCATTCACAAACCCAATGAGAAACTCTTGCGCCACGCGGTTGTGGATCGGTTCGCGCATGATGGCTACTTGACTCAAACCCAAGTCAATTAAGGCATGGGCAAGGCTCAGACCATTGCACGAGTTGAAAATGGCGAACTGCAACCCATTCTCTTTGGCGATCGTCAACGCGTTCGCAATCTCTTGCACAAAAATGGATTCGTGGGGCGCAATCACCAACTCGCCGCCAGTCAGGATGGTTTCATTGCTGTGTCCGGCAAAGAACAGGATATCCCAGCCCTGCTCATCCGCGATCGTGCGACTAATGGTGGCTTTCAGATCGGGCTGTGCCTGTCCCCACTGCCAGCCCACGAAGTGGATGTCCGCGATCGGGTCTAAGGCTTTCACCGCCTCACGATCGGCTTTGAAGTCCAACCCTGTTTCATCCCCCAAAATTGCCAGGATGCGGAGCCGTCCTCGCCGCTTGCGTGGCACCGTCTCGGCCCGAATATTGATGGGGCTGCGCGCCAGTCGAATCGGTTTGGTTGCGCCAAACTCAACGCCCAACTCCCAGGTTTCCCATGGCAACCGTTCCAGCAGGGGTGAATCACAGGTTAACAGGACATCCACTCCATCATCAGTAGAAGCGTTATCGCCCAGCGCCGCTTTGGCAATGGTCGATCGAAGCGGCAAGAGTGCTGCACTGCTTAACCATAGATGAAACTCAGTGAGCAAGGCCGCTTCTGCCTGCACTAAAGAGGCACGCCAATCCTCCTTCGGCAACACGCCGGAACCCCCCGGTTCTATCCGTGCGCGTAAGCCCTCGTTATAGAACTTAAGGTATGTCTCCCGCCACATTTGATAATGAGTGGTCAATACATCTGAATACGGCAGTTTGGCTGTGAGGCGCAACTGTCGTCCCCAGGACAATTGGAAGCGGCAGGTCTGTTCAACGTGTTGAATATCGAGCGCAAACAGCATAGGAAAGCCGGGAATGAAAAAGATGGAAGGCGGTTAATAGCGAAAGGGTGGTAGCGTCAGGGCTGTGCCATCGGCTAGGGCGATCGTGACGATGAACTGTTCGTCTACGGTGCCAATCGCGGTGAGGTACAAGTAATTGGCCGTGGCATCGGTGAGTATCTGTTCACCCAGCAACGTCTGGCCATCACTCACCTGGAGACGAATTCCAACGGGCAGAGTCATCTGATGTTGTGTGGTGAGAATGATGAGCAGTGACCATTCTGCGGGCTGGTTGGGCTCCGTTTGCGGTTCCATCATCGGAGCTGTTGCCACATAAAGCCGCAGGGGATGGTTGGCAAAAATCCAGTCCCGATACATGCCCTGGAGATCCGATGGAATGCTTCGGCCTGAACGTTCTAAGGTCTTGAGCAGGGTGGCAAAGTCGGCATTGGGCGATCGCACTCCAGCGTCTTGCCCTCCACGCATCGCTCCCGCTGGTTCCAAAGGGGTCAACAGTCCATTGAGGTCTTCCGCTACCGCGTCCCATTGTTGGCGTAACCACCGTCCAACGCCGATCGCGGGCTGTGCCAACAGTTGGCGCAGGGGTGCAGGCATTACGGCTTTGGGCGGCACTGGCGCGGCGGGTAAGACAATGGCAGCTGGATCCAAACAGCTCAAATGCAGTAACAATCGATTGATATCGGGTTCAAGCCAAGCCATCGGTACGTGATAAGTGCCATCCACAGACTGTTGTGCATCACGGGCCTGATGGTGCTGCCACTGGTCGTAGCGTAAAAAGCCACGTATGAAGACAGTGCCCTGTTCTTCCTGCACTTCAATGGGAACATAGAAATGCGCCACACAGTCAGAAGAGTCAAGGGCAGCAGCAGGAATCGCAATATTTCCATCAAAGATGCTTTCGGTACCCATGAGGCAAAGTCGGAAGCCATTGACCTGGAGATTACAGGCGACGGTCGTGGCATCAGCGACGGGTGAAGACAGAATGGTGCAATGGGTCTGTTGGATGGTAAGGTCACTGGCGCGATCGCGCAGCCACTGTTCAAACCCATTTAATGCCAGTGCGGTCAAATAAATTTGCCATTGGTTGTCGGTTTGTGGCGATCGCTGAGCCAGTGCCAGCGAGCGATCCATCGCTTCGGGACTTAGCGCGATCGTGTCCGGTGTTAACGGTTCAAACGCAGAACCAAGATCATCCGATTCAACATCAACGGTATACATCGATTCATCACTCATGGTTTTGATGTGGGTTGTGAGGGCGGCTGTAAATTCATGCCATCAAGGTGCTGGCAGAGCTTTTGAGCGAAGATGCTTGCTGACAGACAATCTTTTGCGGTCTTATCACGTTTCGTTTCTGCCTGCATGAGTGCCTCTAGCTGTTCGTTCAAAGCGGCTTCCACCTGAGCATCCAACTGTTGCAAACGCTCAGGATCACAGTACGCTTTGGCTTGCTCTAAGACATGACTCTGCAAGTGCTGGAGCATATGCCGCCGCACGTCTGCCCGAAAGTCTTTGAGCTTCAGTAAGCGGGTGACGGTGTCTTGACCGCGTACTCCAAGCTGCTGCGCGATCGCACTCATGCTCACCTGCTGGCAGTAAAACAAATGCAGCGCGATCGTAAATTGCCTTGCCTGTTCTGGCTTTTTGCTTTTTTTCTGGCGAGTGGTCACAACCTGCTTCAACGCCTGATCAAGACTCTCCAAAAACAATTGCCGACAACGTTGGAGAAACGCTGACTGCTGCTGCTCGTCGGCATCATCAGTGACCGTTGCTTCTAACTGTTCGATTCGCACCGCTCCTGCCGGAGTGTCGATCGACTCGGTTGGCAACGGCCCGCCTCGTTTGTAAATGCGGTACTGGCGTAGGCGTTTTGCCAACTGTTGCAGTTGTAAGAAAAGCGTTGTGGGTGCTAAAAGGCAAGCGGTTTGAGTGTGGAAGCAGTCGCTCATGCGCTGCAATTGCTCTGATGTTGGCTCGGCACATTGCCGGCGAGGCTGTTTCAGACGATCGGGCAAATACACCCGACGATAGCTTTCCAACAGCGCGACACTGTGTTCAATCTCTGTCGGACTGAAGCGATGGAAGTTCGTCAAAATCGCTGGCAGTTGCGCTGGCTTGGTGTCGTTCAAAATTGCCCAGTCGCTGACCAGGTAAAGTCCATGCTCGACCAGCAACCGATTGAGCCCATGATTCTGCCGGACACGGCGAGCCGTCCATGTCACAAGGCTACTCATGGATGGTTGAAAATCCTGTAAAAGCTGCATCGCCAGACATTGCGGATCAGCGGGTACTTTGCCCTCATCGTTCAGCACGTAAGGCAGTAGGTCTTGCAGCGTGAAGCCATAATACTGACCAAACTGAGTTTGGAGCGATGTACAAGCCTGGACAATTTGATGAGAGATGAAGCAGCGCAAACAGAGTTCTGCCATCGTACTCATCGGAGTATCTGTCGAGGCTCGGAGCGCATACAGTTGACGTTGAAGGGAAGCATCGGCGAGGGATTCTTGCTCCCTTGCTGCTGGCTCAAGGACGGTGGAAAAATGCTGCTGAAAAAACGTCTGCGCGTTTGACAGCACGATCGACTTGATGTGTCCGGCAGCGTTCAAACGCAGCAGTGTCCAATATCGTGAAACGTTAGTCATGAAACAATTGGAGTAAACATTGAGCGTTGAGCATGCACAACGAAACGTCTCTCTTAGTTTAGATGGCGAGGGAACGAGCGATCGCGTGTATGGGCCGACAGATGGCGGGGTTTGTATTTCACAGATCGCACAACCGGGTTGGTTTTGTTAAACAAAAGCTGGAGGGATTGCCGATCGTCACTTTCAGGTGTAGGCGATCGCCTCACAGCCCAAGGCCGTCTGATGCCGACGCCTACAATGCCACTCATCACAATCAATGGGAGCCAGATTTTTTGTACGATCAAACGGTGCATAGTGCCTCCAGTGCCTCCGTGGCTTAAAGGGGTGTTTTCTTAGTGATTCATCACTCTCAGCAAATGAGGTTATGCAGTTTGAGGATGCGATCGCTCTAATGTTGCTAGACCCGTAAAGCTGACTTTTGTTTATGTCTGTCTCTCCCTCACAACCCATTGCCAATCAAGATAAACGGTGCCCAGTAGTAGGGATGGGAAAAGCCTTGAGACGCTGAATTTGCCGCGCGTTGTCCCGGCGGGAGTACAGGTCGAAGGCTGGCGCGTTGCAGTGCATCGTTGTCTGTTAGCTTGCGTTGCAGTAAGCTCAGTTGCGCCTGTCGTAGTGCTTCACTTTTGGTCATCTTGCCCGTCGCTAGATTTTTATAGAATTGCTGCATTAGGAGTGCCGTGCTGGCATCGTTGACATTCCAGAGCGAAGCAATGACTGCCTTGGCGCGATCGCGAACAAATGCGGCACTCATGCCCTGAATCTCAATACCGCTTGAGGCAGATTCTCCTTTTCCGGTTTGACAGGCAGACAGAACTACCAGGTCAACGTTTCTCAGCGCTTCTTGTTGCTGTATCTGGCTGACGGTATAACGCAACCCTTTGCCTTTTTGCCCACTGCTAAATAACAAATAGGACTGATTGGGGTTGCTGGGTTTGAATTCGCCGTGGGTGGCAATGTGAATAATGGAGTATTTACCCAGATTCTCTTCAAAGGTGGAGGGGGTTGAGGCTTGATTGAGATAAAGACTACCTTGATAGATGCCTTGTGGGCTTTGTTGCGTGCGAATAATGGTCTCTAATTCCTGCTTAACATCGGGCAGAGCTGCAAAGTTATCGAGTGGCTCGGAGATCCCAATGCCTAAAACAGACGGCTTTTGAGGCAGCTTACCGTCAATATTGGTCAACCCTGCATTGAGAATGTTGGCAGTTGTATAGCGCTCAATCAAGAATTGCTTGCCATCAAATAAAGCTCCGATCGGAATATAGTTAATGGCGCGATCGGGTGCAATTACCAGGTGCTTAACGTTGTTCTTTTCCCACTCACCTTTTTCTTCCAGGGGCTTAATCAGGCAATCGTAGAGAGCTTTTCCTTGCTGTTTGACCGCAACGATGTCATTGGGTGATTGCAACGCCGTTTGAAAATCGATCGCCATGCGGGTGAGCTGTTTTTCGCCGATCGAGCAGGTCGTGCTGCTGAGAACACCGCCTTGGGAAGCCCAGAGTAGGTGAATTTTGTCGGGCAGCACAAGCGGATAGATTAAAACAGTATTGGGCTGAGCGTTGACAATTTTAGAGGCACTGGCAATGAAATCTTTGTTGCGTTCATCAATCCGCACCAGCGTGCCGTCGCCAATCGTTTTTTGAATGGTTTGCTGATATGCTTCAAATTGCTCAAATAGTTTCTGCCGCTGAGCTTTGAGGGCTGAACAATCTTGTTGACAGTCTTTTACCCGCTGCCCAAAGGCAATGAGATTGGCGTATTGCTTTTGAATTTCCTGTTCGGTGGGATTGAGGGCGAGTTCCGCCAAACGGGCCGTTGATGTTCGAGTGCCAGGGTTTAAATCGTTTAGTTCTTGAACTTTGAGTAATTCGATGACCTGTTGCGCTTCACCAATACGTCCTTGAGAAAGCAACAGATCAGCAAGTTGACGATAAATGTCAACGGTTTTTATGCCTCCAAAGTCAAAGGTGGCTCGCAGGAAGGACTGCTGTAATTCTGTGGGCAACCCTTGCAGCTTATGGCGGATATCTTCCAAGCCATTAACGGCTCGTTTGTAAAACACAATTGCCAGTTCGTCTTGATTGCGATCGGCATAAAGCCTTCCTAAACCGGCATAAACTCCAGCATTACTGGAATCATCGGAACCAAGTGATGTTTTGAGCATCACTAATGCTTCCTGGTAGGCTGTTAACGCCTGCTTACTATGACCAAAGCGACGCTGTAAATTACCTAATACCGCTAATGCATTCGCTTGCTGATTTCGATCACCTAACGTTTGGTAAATGGCTAAACTTGACTGGGCTGCCGCGATCGCGTTTTGTTCGTTTCCGGCTTCACCATAGACAATACTGAGAATCAGTTTGGAATCAGCCTCAAGTTTTGGCATTTTGCCTTGAGCAATGGCAGCACCTTTTTCAGCCAGTCCAACCGCTTTGGGCGTATTACCTTCCGCCCAGTCGGTGACCGATAGCGCCAGCCATGCGGACGACTCTGCGGGAGAATACTGCACCCGTTGCGCGTTTGCCAGTGCTTGCTGAAACAGTTGGCGACTGGTGCCGTAGTCTCCTAAGCTAAAGTAAGCGCTACCAAGTTTCATTGAATAAGTAGAGCGCTCTAGTGGATTTGAGAGTTGGCGGCTGACGGCTACACTCCGCTTCAAGCTTTCTAGCGCTTTTGGAATCGCACCCTGAGCAATATAGGCCGCACTGAGTGCATCCAGGGCATCGGCTTCTAGCTTAAGTTGGTGACTTTTTTGGGCAACCTGAAGTGCCTGTTGGGCTGCTGCCACAGCCTGAGGATAGTTCTTTTTCAACGCATAGATGCCACCAAGTTGGGAGAGGGCGCGAATCTCCAGATCGGGTTGACTGGTGCCGACTGTATTTTTGACCGTTTTCACTACTGCTAACGCCTGCTGCGCTAGCTCAACCGCTTGCGGTAAGACTTCTCGCTGCACCGCCAACTTACTTAGAGCAAGGAGTGATTGTCCTTCCTGTTCAGGATCGTTCACCTGGCGGCTGAGTTGAAGCTGCTGTTCTGCAACCGTCTGTGCCTGATCAAATTCGCCGAGGCTAGTGTAGTAGACACTCAGGCTTTCCAGTATTGCAAGCTGTGCCTGGGGAACCTGGTCACGCAGGTCTGGGGGCAGTCTTGTAACATCAATTGCCCGTGCTTTCTGCAACGCCTGCTGAGCAATTTCAATGCCTTGACGCAAGTTGCCAAACAGGGCGTAAGAACTTGCCAGTGAGCTTAAGGAATAAACCTCGGCTTGAGGATTTGCCTGATCACGTCTGGCTACTGCCAGTTGCAGTTTATTGATGTCAACGGCTTTGCGATACTCCCCTTGATCGCCGTAAACCTTAGCTAGCACTGACATCGCAAGACTTTCAGTCTGAGCGCTATGCGATTGCTGCGCCAGTGCCAAACCTTTCTGGGCAAATTCTGCTGCCCGGTCTAAGTTCCGGGTATTAAAGTTAACTCGCGCCAGGTTAATGTAAGCCTGGCTTTGCTGCTTAAAGATTTCTTTTTCACTGTCTGAATTTTGTAGTGCCTTGGCAAGCTGCAAAGCGTGCGGAACCAAGTTTAACGTTTGCTGAATCTGTACCGTTGCTGCTGCATTGTTTTGCTTACTGAGAGCAACATTAGAGCTGAGATAGTGTAATCTCAAGATCTGAATCGTTGACATCAGTTGTCGTGACTGATTTTTTAGGCGTTGATCGATCTGTAGCGCCTGTTCGTAAAACCGCATTGAGTTTGCGTAGTCCTTCACCGTAAAATAGATGCCCGCGACTGAAACTAGCAGATTAGCTTCATCCGCAGGTTGGTTTAGCTCTCTGGCAAGTCTGATTCCCTGCTGTCCCACTTGTAACGATCGCTGAAATGTCTCTAAGCTACCCTTGCCTTGTCGTGCCAAATTTAGCAGATGGATAAAGTTTGCTGAAGTGAGTAAGGAGAGCGCTTTAAGTTGACCCGATTTATCCCCTAGTCGTTGGTAAACAGCCAAACTAGACTCTCCGGTTTCAATTACGCTTGAATAATCTTCTATGCTGTCATAGACATCAGCTAAATTCAGTAAGGCGCGTGCCTCCAGTTCAGGCTTAGGAATTCTTTGGGCGATCGTCACTGCTTGTTGGAAGTAAGCAATTGCCTCCTTCGGTTTATCAACGGATTTGTAGGCATTAGCAACCGCAATCAATGCGTCTGCTTCAACATTAGGTTTATTTAAAGCGTTAACTCTAGCGAGAAATGTCTGAGCTGTCTGGATCACCTTGTCCGGTTGCTTCGCTGTTTTAAAGGCAATGACCAAACTATTGAAGGCTGTTAACGTCATGAAGTCATTGTGACTAGCCTCAGCCACAGTTAAGGATTGCTGCAAGTAGTCAATTCCTTTGGGTAAATTACCGGCATTCTCGTAAGCCAGCCCCAGGTTGTTTAGTGCGCGGGATTCTAAATTGGCATCCTTTATTTCATGGGCAATAGCTAACGCTTGCTGCTGATAAGTAATCGCCTTCGGATAGTCCTTTAACTTCAGGTAAACATTCCCGATGCTTTTCAGGGTTTGTCCTTCTTTCTGTCGTTCCTTCAGTTGCCGATAAATTGTCAAAGCTTGTTGGAAGGAGGCGATTGCGGCTTCATTCTGCTTCTGCGCTTGCTGCTTCGTACCCTGCTCAAATAGTCGATCTGCTTCTGCCTTCCGGTCTTGCGTTGTCGTGGTTTGTGCCAGGACAGGCGATCGTTCTATATTCGCAGGAATGTACAGAGCCATCGTGGTCGAGCCAACCAGCAGCAGTGTCAAACCAACCGACTTTAAAGCAGGGTGCATCCAATCATCCTCCAGCAGTAGGGAAGCGCATCAGTAATCTATCACTCTGAGCGATCGGCGCTTATGCAGTGCGGTGAGTAGAGAAAATGAGGAGTAGCAGCAGGATAGTTCTAGCAAGGTGAAGCAGGTATGATGAGAGTAGCCAGAGTGGAGCCGTCCATACTCAACGCTCAAGGTGAACGCTATGTCTGTTGCCACTAAACCCATGACTCTTGAGGAGTATCTGAACTACGACGATGGGACAGAGACTCGTTATGAGTTGGTCAACGGGGAACTGATTGCTATGCCAACAGAGAGCGATTTAAACAACCGCATTGCCTCCTTTCTCTTTGCTTGCTTTCTGCAAATGGGCATTCCCTACTATTGTTTGAGAATGGGCGCACAAATTGCGGTGAGTGGAGCACGGGCAACGGCGCGAGAGCCTGACCTGATGCTTCTATCCGAAGAAACGGCTGCTGCCTTAGAAGGGGCAACGCACTGCCTGGTGACTTACGATATGCCACCACCACTGCTCGTTGTGGAAGTGGTTAGCCCCAACCAGGAAAACCGTGACTATCGCCATAAGCGCACTGAGTATGCTGGACGACACATTCCTGAATACTGGATTGTTGATCCGATCGCGCAAAAAATTACCATTCTGGAATGGGTGGATGGGATGTATGAAGAGCAGGTTTATCAGGGTAATGCTGCAATCGTCTCTCCTGTGTTTCCATCATTAAATCTGACCGCCGCAAAGGTCTTAGCAGCAGGCATTTGATGGTTGTGAGAAATGAGAGTTATTTTAGGTGCGATCGCGTGTTGATGGAAAGTCCCCATCGCTCCTTTGCCCGTTCACGCAACAGGAGCGATCGCGTTGACATCATTCGGTTGCTTGCATTAATTTTTTGAGCAACGGCCGAACTTACTGCACAATCTGAAACACCGCCGAGAGTGCTGCCAGTTTGCCACTGTCGATCGCCCGTGTATTGGGTCTCATGCCAGGGCTGCGCTTAGAGAAGCCGTTCACATCGTCCAACAGGCTGCTGACAACGGTGTCGGCTTCGTCAGCTTCTAAGCTGGTGGCGCGACCACGACCAACCCCTCCGACGCTTCGGGCAGCAATGGTTTTGAGTGCCAGCAGGGCTTGTCGGAGCGGTTCTCGACTCACCAGGATCAGCAGTTCCAGCGTTCCCGGTGTACCGTACACTTCAAAGGGGACTGGAAGTGTAAAATCCTTGCCTGCTGCAATCAGCGAAGCTGCATCCGGAGCCTCATAGCCAAAAGGAAACAGGACACTTATGTCTCCAGAATCGGCAATCACAAGCGCAGCCACATAGAGATTAGTCTGCTCACTGTTTTTTAGGCGTATTTCTACGTTTGTGCCCAGTTTAATGGATTGAGTTTTAATTGCCTGCGTTTTGATCGTGGCGGCTTGCAGTCCCCGACTGGTCAAAGTTCTACCAGACCCGATCGGCTTGTTGGTGGTGGCATCCACTGGAAAAATGTCAGCACTTACTTTAAGCGGTGAGGTATCGCCCAGGATGGCTCGCAACACTTGTCCAGCTAACAGCGATTTCAACCGAGGGCGGAGGCGAGCGATCGCCGTTTCAGTGGGTTCATTGCTAGCCACGAAGGCTTCAGGAATGGGTGTCAGGTCAGCCGTGAATAAACTAATCGCATTAGCGGGTGGTAGAGCCAGACTCTTGGCTTGCAAGCGTTTGGTATTCCCAGCCGTCATGCGTCCGATGATGTAATCGACGGGCTGCTTTTGATGGATTGGCGTAACGGCTAACCAACTCACGGTACTCAGTGAAGTTTGAATGGTTGGCAATGCCTTGCCCAACGATGGATCAAGTCCCACTTTTAGCTTAATGTTGGTGGGTACACTGCGAATTTGCTCACGTAACAACATTCCTTTGGTTGGCTGAATATTGCCCGATCGCAATTTACCGGCAGCTTCTAACCCCTGACGTGGGACTGTCTGCTCCAGTTCGCCGATCGTCTGTCCTTGAGCATCAATCAGGTCGAACACGGCTCCGATTTCATAAGACTCCAAAGCACTGGGAGACACGCCTGCTAACCAAAAGGTGATCGGTTTTCCCGGTTGAGGCGCTTCATGAATGACGGCTTCTGCGGCTGGTTGGGGTGCAGTGGCGAAAAAGATCGGCTGCTGCTGATTGGCACTCTTGGGCTTCGCTTCATAATTCGGCACCTGCGTGCCTGTCTTATCCACCAGCATTTGCGTACTGAGTTCCAGATTCGTGAACAGAGAGTCGAGGGGTTGGGCGATCGGCAATTGCCAGAGATAGCGCGTGAGTAAATACGTAAAGGCTCCGGCATCAAAGCCATTAAAGGCGGCATCTTGCGCTTCCTGGTCGAGCTTAGCAGCACCAATGCCAATACCTTTAGCAATGCCGAGCTTGCGCTTTTGCTTGAACTCTCGCTCAGACATTTGCAGTTTCGTCAGCCAGGTTTTTTGATACTCCAGCTCTTCTTTGGGTGCGGTAGGAATATAAATTTGCTTGTTCTGACTGTCGCGTAAATTGAATGCACGAATTTTTGTGTTGCCCCGCAACCCACCGCCAGAATGACAACTATCCAGGATGACCGTCACATTCTCTGTTTTCAAGGCCGACATTAACAGGAACAGGGTATGCCCCATAATGCTGCGAATGTTGTTCGATTCACCTTTGTCTACATCGTAGGGGATGAATGTGCCGTTGACCCCTTTATTATTGTAGGTAAAGCCTGGATTCGGGTCAGGGTCAAGCACCATATGCCCATGCCCGGAGAAGTGAAACACCACCACGTCACCCGGTTTTGCTTGAGCAATCAGATGGGTTTCAAACGCAGACAGAATCCCCTGTCGTGTGGCTTGAGCATCGGTCAACACTTTGATGTTTGTGGGGTCAAAGCCATAGCGATGTTCCAGCAAGATCTGCATTGATCGCACGTCGGTGAGGCACCCGTTCAGTTTGTTGTCGCCAGGATAGTTGTTAATGCCGACCAGGAGGGCAAATTTACGCGGTGCGCTTTGAGCATTCACCCGATCGAACTGCTGTGCTTGGTGCAAAAAGTCAACCTGACTGAGACCGATCGCGGCCAGGGTCGCACCCGCAGACTGGATAAAATGACGACGTTTGATGGGGGGCATCACTAAACTCCTCGCAGGCGTAGATGGATGGATGATGGATCGATGACATTGTAGTCATTAGCGGAGTCTTACAAGCAGTAAAATGCATGGCATAACAAGCCACTGACTGTCATAGCTACTACCATGTCACGCTCATGCAAAAACGGTTATGCAGATTCAGGGGATGTCAGTCTATAAGCTGTTGCCAATGAGAATGAAGGGTGCCCAGTAGAAAGGATGGGAAAAATTGCCATTAGCGCTCTGGCGAGTTTGCGGACTGCCTTTGGGAATGAGGGTGGGCGATCGACTGGGGCATCCTTAGCGGTGAGTTTACCTGTGATGAACTGTTGCTGTACTATCTGCAAGGCTTCCGCTTTAGTCATTTTGCCCGTTGCAAGCTGTTTGTAAAACTGCTGCATCATCAAGCTGGTGCTGGCATCGTTGACGGACCAAAGGGATGCCATAACTGACTTCACTTCGTTTTTGAGGAAGAAATAGCTGATACCAGGAATTTCAATGCCGTTGCTGGCGCGATCGCCAATGCTTGCTGATAATACTCAATGGCTTTGGCGGAGTTGTCTAAGACATCGTAAGCATGGCCCAGATTGCCCAGCGCCTGTCCTTTTTTCGGTCATGGATGTCTCGATAAATCTGCAAGGCTTGCTGCCAGGACTGGAGCGCAGCTTCAAACTGGCTAGGCTGAAATTGCTGCCGGCCCTGCTGAAGCAGTCGATCGCCCTCCGCTTTGCAGTCTTGCGTAGTCTGTGCCAGAGCAATGGAAGTGGAGAGTAGAATGTGGGAAAGAGTAAGTCAACCGGAACTGTCAGAAAGAGCGAAACAAGATGATGTGTTGAGGGCGCATGGGCAGTACTGTATTTGTGCTACTCAACTATCTCTCTCACTGTTGAAAGGTTATGCACAGTGGGGGTTAATTGAACCCCAAAAAAGAGTCGATCGCCTGCAAACTTGACCGTTGACCTTCAGCGGTGGAGCGATCGGGCCTCAAATGTGATTGCTTCAGTTCCGAACGCGATCGTTCCGATCTGAGCTGTGAACGTTCTGGTTTGAAGTGCGGTCGTTTTAGTTTAGAGCGCGATCGTTCTTGCTTGAAATGCGATTTGTTCCAGCTTAGAACGCATTTGAGGGAGTTCCAAGCGATCGACGCGAATCTCTCCCCCTCCTTCAGATAAGGTTGTGCAGTGCCAGCAAGGAAATGCAGCCGTTATCATCGGAAAACTTAGTAGATCGCAATCAGTCGTTGATCGAGGGGCATGGCAACCAACATCTAACGCGTCTGACACCGTTGCGGCGCTAACTCACAGGCAGCAGCCGACCAATTGACAGCGGCGATACCCAAATTGGCAGCACTCGCCGTAAACTTAGGTGCCTGCTGTGCGTGTACCGTTGCATCCACTCGTTCTGCCTCATTGACTGCCACAATCACCACTGAACCATTGGGTTGAACGACAAAAATGGGACCGCCCGACGCACCTTGTGTCATATCGCAATCGTGCGAAAGCACACCGGGAACGCTCGTGATGCCCCGAATGCTACAGCCTTTGTGTACGCCAGCGGTACTTCCTGGCTGATCTTGAGGAAAATCACCTGAATAGCCAGCTAAATTAAACGCCTGCTTAAGTGCATCCAGATCGGCCAGATCTGCATTGATCCAACCCAGGAAGCCATATTTCTCACCCAACGGTTGATCGAGCGTTAATAGTGCCCAATCCGCACCAGGCTGCCGCTTTATATCCTTTGTTCCCACCAGCACTTTAATGACCTTTGCCTGATCGTGCGATTGTCCATTGACTAAATTGGGACGAAAGACGATCGGCTGTTTGTGAAACGCCCCAGTTGCTTCATCCACTACACAGTGGGCATTCGTCAGCACAATGTTTTTGGCAATCAAGGTGCCCGTGCAGATTTTGAGGGTAGTGGCGCTGAGGGGTATATCAATCCGCCCGATCGCCGACCAGGGGTATTTCGACGAATTCATCGGAATGCGTTCATCTTTGCCAAAGATGTTGCGACTACCAGGGTTGGGATTTGCCGACTGTTGCAGGCTGGTGGGAATGAACGACACCGTGCTGAAATGGTGTTTGTTACTTTGAGTGGGTTTGGCAACCTGAAAAGAAGCTGGAGCGTTAGTGGATAGTGCTCGTAGGTGCGGTCTCGCCATCACAGGCAACGGGTGCTGCCAGTGCAATCCACCAACGATGGCAAGGCTCATCATGCCTGCAAAAATAGCCAGACGCTGAGGCAACATGGGCTTTCCTCAAAAACAGCAATCGTGTAACTTTCTCAGCCGCTTCAAGCGTACTGTATCTCTTTTGTGTAAGTAAATATGCATAAAGGGAACGATGGCACACTAAGACCGGCATCCTGAGACTCAATGAACGCAAGGCAGAGGCGATTGCTTAAGAGGCAGCACCAAGCCTGTTGAGTCCATCTTGTTTGCACGAGATGGCTCCAGCGATCGCCGCTGATTCTAGAATTCATCTTTGCCAGCGAGCGTTTTTCCCATCGCATCGCCCTATAAAAAACTGCTTGCAGCGATGATTGCAATGCCTCCGGTTCGTTGTCTGCTGGAATTTTGGCAGCAAACACAGCTAGGGAAGTTTTGCCGTTGCTGAAGGTTTGCCATGCACCCAGTTTTTTGCGTGTGTTAGCCACCAACAGTTGATTGGCGACCTGTGCCGATAAGGCACCCGCCGCTTTGTAACCAGGGGACATAATTTGCCGATTTTCCAGGTTGTCTAACTTTTCGGTGGAGGAACTAATCCAGACAAGTTGAGTACGACCACTCTGAAGTTTCATCCTCACCTTGAAATCGCCCTCTTTGTCAATTTCATACTTCCAGCCCAATTTGTCCAGTGCAGCTTTGAGCCGTGGATCGCCAGCATTACTGGTTTGGGCAGACGCGATCTGAGTGGATGCTGTTAAGACCGTAATTGAAAGCAGCATTGTCAAACTGAGAAAGCATTTCATCATTGCGTTCTCCTTTGCGAAATAAGGGTAAACAGCGCTCTTTGGTGGCTTACTCCTTCATGCCTCTCGCTCGGAAGCAGTTATGCAACATGAGTGTCCTATAAAATCACCTGGTTGCGATCGCTCACATCTGTTATTGGCAGTTTTAGTCAACCTTTACCTCACTCAGCTTCACCAAGCAAGGTAAAAGTTGCCCAAGCTCTGAGATTGGAATCGGTTTTCATCGTAGAAAGTATTGCCTAACGAGTGCCTGTGCCTTTTAGTTTTTTGATTTATTAGTTTGTCTAGAATTTGATCATCGGTTCAGCATAGATATTCCAGCCTCCAAACATACCGCTGCACTATCAGCAGAGCCGTTAATCGACAAGCTGATGGAACGAGCCCATGCTACCTGCGAAGTGGGCAAATTAGTTGTCTTGGGAAGTTGAACTCCAGCAAACCCTGGAAAATTAGTGTTGGTGAATGGGATGCTTTTGTACGAAACAATGGCGACTGCTGGCTTCGGGCACGGATGGGAGAGAGCAAGCAAACGGACTGCCGCTTCAGCTTGCACACGAGAGAAGTTGCGTTGCCATTGAAAGCAGGACAGGTGGAGAAGTTAGAGCAAATGCTATGGCACTAGCAAAAGCAATCTTCATCAGCTAGACAAGTTAACTTGGGCCATCAAACAAACAGTATCATGTCAATTTAGTTAGCTTGAACGCAGAGCTACGACACCCTAATCTACCACTGCGTGCCTTAATGAAATACTTGAAGGAGGTAGCTTTTATCATTCATGAGCAGTCCAGTACCCCAACAAGTCGCTGGGACGCATCAGTAGGTTGAGTTTGAGCAAACAATTGGACAAGCCGTTTTGCGATATTAGCATCCTCTAAGTGTTCACAACTAAAACGGGAATAAATAATGGGGATAAATGTATCTTCTGATTTCAAAGCGTGGAGTAGAATCAAGAGAAATGATTGTCCCCAAGACCTCAGCTGTGGAAACTTCTCCAACGTCCTACCTTCAAACCTTACCCAAAGACGAAGCGATCGCCTTTGTCGCCTCGTTGCAAACCGTGAAAGACCACTTGAGCCAAGCACTCTTGTGGCTGGAAGCACAAGTACAGCAAAAGACGGTGCAACTTCAAGGTATTGAAACCCTACTCTCTGAAGCCGATACCTTAGGACTGGTAGTAGCAGCGCCTTACTCAACACCAACCCCTAACACTCCTGAAGGTGCTTCTGAACTGCTTCCCACAGAAACTGGAAGCCCTTTATCGGTCATCGCGACAGAGTCAGTCGCAGCTGTGATCGCGGCACCAACCCCTAAAAAACCATCAAAGCAACCGTCTCGTCAGCAAAGGAACGTCGCTTCTGCAAAAGCATCGCGTGACTCTAAACCAGTTGCTGCCACCAAAACCAGCACGGCAAAGGCGAAGCCGCCAAAACCAGCAACACCACCAGCTCGCAACGCGAACCAGCGTGGTCAAGCCTCGCCCTTGCAGCCGTTCTTGAAAAGTCAATGGCGTGACAAAGCTCTTACAGCAGCGGTGAGTGACATTCTCGCTCAGGCAGAGGTACCGCTAAGTACTGATGCGGTCATGGCTGCACTTTATGATGGTTTGCCGACAGCCGCTTACGATCGCGCCAAGCACTCGTTAGCCAATACCCTTTCCGTTGGCAGAAGCAAAGGGCTATGGCAAAGTGCAGGCAGAGGACTTTACGCTGCCCAGGCGGCGACGACAGCCTGAGCAATGAGAGATGGGCTTTTGTTCTGAATCACCACCGGCCACAAGGGGAAGATTTACGGCTTGCCTCGAAACAGCCTTGACTCAGCCAGGTGACAGCTGATCAGGTGAATCGGTGTGTCACAGTGAATGGAGAGGAAGTTTCGCAACGCATCAAGGGAGTACCTGACTGATGAAACGTCTTGTTGTTTGCTGTGATGGCACCTGGAACAAACTGGCCAATCCTTGTCCAACCAATGTGGTCAAAATAGCACAGGCGGTGAAACCAACTGCACAGGACGGCACCGCCCAACTGATTTTTTACGAAGAAGGTGTGGGCACACAGTGGTACGACAAGCTACCCGGTGGTGCCTTTGGTTGGGGCATTGATGCCAATATCAAGAATGCGTATCGGTTCCTTTGCCTCAATTATGAGCCAGGTGATGAAATTTACCTGTTTGGCTTTAGTCGAGGAGCCTACACCGTCCGGAGTTTAGGTGGGTTAATCCATTGTGCTGGGTTGCTCACCCGCTTTAACATCTGCCATGCCGATGAAGCGTATGAACTGTATCGCCTCCAGAATGAGGAGGAGCGGCACCAGAAGGCAGAGGCGTTTCTGCGTCAAAGAGAAAGTCAGAAAGTTCCCATCACGCTGCTGGCCTGTTGGGATACCGTGGGCGCGATGGGCATACCCGATTTGCTGCCGTTCTCGCCGCTGAATCAGCTCATTAATGCACGCTATCAATTTCACAATGTGAGACTCAGTCCGCTCATTCAGAATGCGTTGCATGCGATCGCCATTGATGAACGTCGCAAAGTGTTTAACATTACACCGATGGAAAAACGACCCGAAGCGACAACGCAAGCACTGCGCCAAGTTTGGTTTCCGGGTGGGCATGGCTGTGTGGGTGGGGGAACAGAGAAAAACCGTGGTCTATCAGACGGCACACTGCAATGGATGATGGCTGAAGTGGCGCAGTTGGGACTTCAACTAGAATTTGATCCTACGCGTATCCGGATCAACATTGCTCCCACCAGCGATTTTAACAATGATCCAGGCTTTTACCGACTATCAGGCGTTATTGATCGGACGCTTCCCACTGATGCTGTCTTGCATGAGAGTGTCAGTCGGCGCTGGTGTGCCCGTGCTGATTATCGTCCTAAAAATCTTGCTGCTTATCAAAAAGACCTTGATGCGTCTTGTCAGACTCTCGCCTGAAGCGGTTTCACCATTTATTGCATCTGTATGGTTAATGGATAATCTGATAGTGGCGATTGCACAAATCTCCATAAGTCAGATCAGCAAAGTGACCAGCCGATAGTGTCTCTTTTATTAAGCAACAACTGACAAATGCTTGTGAGGCCGCGCTGCATTCTTTAAGATAGCCAATACCAGCAGAGGCTCTAATGGTCAATAGAATTTTGAAAGCCGCTGGCAAGAGCAGCAGTTGATGGATTCCGGTCCAGTGCGGCAGGAACTCGCGCAAAGCTCCCATAATTTTGTGTAGGTGTGGCAGCCGTTTCACCATAAGCGTATCGCTTTCCTAAATAATCATATTGTTTGTAGCAAAGCTGGCTCTGAGAGTGCTTGATCCGGTAAAGGCAGGAGAGCCGAATGGCTCTGGCTCAACGTCGGTATTTGGAGGGATGAGGCTTGATCTAGCAAAAAAGTGATGCGATCGCCCGTTTGCCAAGGTTCGTCAGCAAGCATAATTTGTAGTTGATCGGCTCGCTCCAGCAAAAGCGGTAGCAAATTGCCTGCGGCGATACCGGCTTGTAATTCAGCTTGCTGTGCCGCAAAGTCTTCTGGCTGCAATAGCACTTCAACCAACTCCACGTCTTTGTTAGTGAGCGATTGATTCCACCGCTCAAGAGAAACTTGAGCGGCAAAAGCAACCTTGATGCCCGTTGCCGCAAAACTGAGATAATCTCCATGCTCTAGCCGAGATTGAGATAACACGGCTACTTGATCGGGGCGGAATAAACCTAAAGCCCGTTGCGCCAAGATGCCGTTTAGTTCTGAATTATTTGTCAGCGCCAAAAAAGTGTTCAATGAGGCGATCCCTTCTACCTCTAGTTCCTCCAGATTCAAGTATTTGCTGACGCCAGGAATGTCATCTAGCTGAATTAGATCAGGATTGCCAGGGTTGAGGGCAATCAATGCCACTGCTTCTCCTTTCTGTTGAAGTAGCTGGGCTAGCAGTTGACTTAACTGAGTCGTCCCGACAATAGCGGTTCTAACCTGCGTTGCCTGTAATCCCAAACAGCGAGCAACCCAGCCTGCTGTAAGTCCCTGAATCAACACCGTCATCAGGATGGTGAGAAAAACGAGTGCTTTCATTGCCTCACCCCCTGCAATACCGGCTTTCGTAAGGGAAAGGGCAAACAAGGATGCCATTGAGGCAGCGACAATGCCACGGGGAGCAATCCAGGCCAAAAATAACTGCTGTTTCCAGCTAAAGTTCCGATTCCATGTCGATAGCAGAATATTAATGGGACGCACGATGAGCATCAGTGTCAGCACCGTCAGGACACCGCCCCAACCTAAATCAAGGATGCTCGCGATCGACAAATCAGCCGCCAGCAACATAAACAGCACCGAGTTCGCCAGGATCCCCAACTGTTCATTAAACTGCCGAATTAAGCGCTCTTCAGGAAGCGCCGATGCCCGCAAGATCACACCCATCAGCACGACGACTAATAGCCCTGATTCGCTTCGCAGCGACTGTGCCAAGCTGAAAGCGCCCCATACGGCTGCGAGTACGACTAAATTTTTCAATTCTTGCGGTAGAGCTTGAGATTGTTTCAGTAACAAGCTCAGCAAACTGCCCCCAACCAAGCCAATTAAGATGCCAATTCCTAACCTAAGCCCTAAGCCTTTTAACAGCAGCAAGGGTATTGCCGTGCCAACCAAAACCAGGGGCACCTCATGCCGACTGAGCACAATCGTGAAGGTAATTACTGCCACGATTGACCCCAGCGGATCAATCAGAATGCCCTCGCCCTCCAAGAGCATGGCGACTCGCTGTTCAACCCCGATGAGTTTCAGCAAGGGAGTTACAACAGTTGGACCTGTTACTACCACTAACGAGGCGTAGAGAAACGCAATCGCCCAAGGAAACTGACTCAACGTATGGGCAGCGATCGCGCCGCCTAACAGCGTAATCAGCACCCCAACCGTAACAAGATTGCGAAGGCTAACCGAGATACTGCTCAGATTGCGAACCTGTAGACTCAGCCCTCCTTCAAAGAGAATTAAGGCGATTGCTAGAGAAACGATCACTTCCAAGCCGCTACCTAAACGTGATGATTCCAAAACCCCCAAACCACTGGAGCCGAGAAAGATGCCAAATAGCAGCAGCAACACAATACTGGGGATCTGAAGCCATTTGGCTAGAACCTGAGCACCGATGCCAACTACTACAGTGGTGCTCATGAGAACCGTAATTGGTAAAGAATCTCCGATAGTGCATTAGATTGTGGTGGGTTAGGTAAAGTGGAGGGAGATCTACTTCTAAACAAGACCTATGGAATGTCGACTCTGTGGTCACCCTAGCACCCACAAACATGGCAAAGCCCCCAATGGTAGCCAACGGTATTTCTGCCCTCAATGCAAGCAAACGTTCAATGAACGGTTTGACACCTTGTATTACCATCGCCACGTCTCGCCAGAGCAGATCCGACAGGTGCTACAAGCGCATAGTGAAGGGAGCAGTCTGAGGGGGATTAGCCGAACCACAGAACTTGCTTACAACACTGTGGTCAGCCTTGTTCGTGCCGCTAGTCAGCAGGCTCAGTTAGTGCATAACGCTGAGGTTCAAGCGGTGCAAACCGAAGAAGTGAGTGCCGATGAGCTATGGTCCTTTGTTTCAAAAAACAGAAGCAATGCCTCCCACAGGAGCTAAAAGCGGGTGATTGTTGGATTGCAGTCAGTTTGGCAGATTCATGTGGATTGATTTTGACCGCCAGAGTCGGGAAACACACCGATGAATTGATTGAGGAATTAGTGGTCAGTAGTGAAGGGAAAACTGCTTGTAAACGCTTCAATAGCGATGATTGGGGCGGCTACGAACGAGTCTTACCGCCCGAAATTTTTCACTATATCGGTAAAGATAGGACACAACGGTTAGAGCGAACCAACGGCATTGTCAGACAACAAACTGGACGCTGGCATCGTAGACAGAATAAGTTTGGCAAGGTGTGGGAGCAAACTAGGGTGACGACACGGTTAGTGGTGAGTTATTTCAACTGGATTTGGCAGCATAGTCGATTGAAGACGACCGCAGCGCAACGAGCAGGATTAACCCTACGGCCTTGGACTTGGCATGATCTTGTTACTTATCCAACCATAATTTGATGCACTACCCCCAAATTGTTGCCTCAGCCGTGCCGCCGATGCCGCCGTCATGGGTTGCCCATCGACTCGACTGGCTCCGACCGCTAAGACTTCTACCAGCTTGAGATCCCGTTCTTGCCAGCCTGTTTGGTGCGCCTCCCACGCTTGCATCTGTTGCTGATAGGCAGGCGATCGCTCCGAGGGCGCAAAAAGCAGGACGAGAGGATGCTGCCACTGCTGCCCACTGAGATTAAAGGCAACTTCTGACTGAGCAGGCGTTGCAGCGACACTGAGGGTGACAGGTTGTGAGGCGCGTATCAATTTTTCTGGGGCATCACTCATAGGTTTGAGAGGCGGGGTGTCGGTACAGGCGTGCAGCAGCGGTAGCAAGAGCGCCAGTGAGAATAGGGGTGGCATAGCTAAAACTGGGATGACCGCCTTAATGTAGTGAGATTAAGTATGTGGTGGGCTGACTCTCAAGTGAGAATTTTGTTGAGACACATTCGCCATTGCTCGTCTCATGAAAGCGAAAGACACACTACTATCTGCCCAAAACTCATGCAAGCTTCTGTTGTCTGGCAACGCATCCTCACCTTTTTAGTCCTGACAGTCATCTTCACGGCGACGTTTGAGCTGCTCATCCTGTGGCTGCACCCGCCGTCATCAGCCAAAGAGTACGACTACTACGTGCTCAGCGTTACCTGGTCGCCGGGGCTGGCAGCACTACTGACCAAGTGGTTGTACGATCGCAACTTCGCCGACTTTGGCTGGCGTTGGATAAACCGAAAATGGCTGCTCATCAGCTATGGCATCCCGTTACTCTATAGCCTGGTGGCAGCGCTCGGCACCTGGCTATCAGGGCTGGGCAAGTTTGACGATACAGAGGCGTTGCAAGCGCTCACCGCGCCCTTGGGCTTCAATCATTTCCCCTTCCCGTTCAACCTGATAGGCGTGGTGCTGGTGACCGCGACCTTCGGTTGGTTGCACTACGGTCTCACGGCGCTGGGTGAGGAGCTTGGCTGGCGTGGCTTGCTCGTACCAGAGTTGAGCAAAATTATGCCGTTTACACCAACCGCCATCCTCAGTGGCTGCGTGTGGGCGCTCTGGCATTATCCAATCATCTTGCTCAGTGACTATAACGGTGGTACACCTCCTGGCTACAGCATCCCTTGCTTTACACTCATGCTCGTGGCGACCAGTGTGCCGCTGACCTGGTTACGCTTGCGGTCAGGCAGTTTGTGGGCGGGTGTGGTTTTTCATGCCAGTCATAATGTCTTCATCCTCAGTCTGTTCAATCCCCTCACGCAGGACACTGGCATCACGAAATACATCAGCGGTGAGTTTGGTGTCGCGCTGGTCATTACAACCGCGATCGCAGCGGCTGTGTTTTGGCGGTGGCGATCGCACTTACCGCAGTCGCAAGCGAGGGCACAACAAAGGACACCGACGGCACGCTGAACTGCCAGATGCTTGTGGCGCTGCAACGCCCACTTATGATCATGACAATCCCTGCGACCCAGTGCTGATAGACTGTTATGGGCAACAGATGATGCCCCAAAGTGGTAAGACGGGAAGAGCCATACTTGAGGCAACGCGCCATGAACCATCTCCAAGACTTTTTGACTCTGATTGCGACTGCGATCGAATACTTTTTCTTTGCGTATCTGGCTGTCGCTTTGATGATCCACTCGCTGAAGCCGCTCGATGCCGTAATGGGCTGCTCAAAACAGAGCAGCCCATTACGGCAGCAGTTTCTCAGTCCTACTGGGAGCGATCGGTTGCCGCAAGGACGTCACTTGCGGGTCTGGTTGGTGAGTACTGAGCCTAAGGCATCCGGTTGTCAGCGAGTCTGATGCTCAGTTAACTTTAGCGCTGCCGTAGCGCGGGTAGGTGACATTCACGCAGCCGCTGCGAACACCTTTTTGTCGTCCCTAAAGGTTTAGCTTTCTTATGTACAAACTCAGATTGTACATAAGACTCCATAGCATCATTGGTTGCAGCCCAAGTGCTGCTGCCGACCATCTACTTTTCTTGTGTACAAGGAGCAGTTTCTTATGTACACAGCCAAACACCACTCACGACTCAACCTTTGGCAGCGATCGTTACCGAAGAAAAAGGTTCTGTACAGAAGAAACCAGCTACCCAGATGCAAGCGATGGCTTTGCCTTCCCTTTTCATTCCACTTGCCGTAACTGCTTGCCCACATAGCGACTTCTCAGCTTGCCATCATTCCGCCAATAGGCATACCAGTAGGGACCATGTAACTCACCCTCCGCTCCAGCACACTTGCAGCCCACTTTGCCACAACGCACCCGTTCTAATTGATAGAGACGATCGCCCAACCGCTGCGTCTCTACGATCTCTCGCCCCTTTGCCTCAAGTGTTGCTGGAGCGGTTGCTTGTCGTTCCAGCGTTTGCACTATGACACCCAGCTCGGCATAGAGTTGCCTCGCCTGCTCCAGGTTGAGCTGCTGGAGCACGGTACGGAGTTTGTCAAAGTCAGAGCGTTGCGGCATCGTTTCTGAGGTACAGAAGTTATTTCTGAGGTACAAAAGTTAGTGAGCAACGTGATGATGATCGTTAAGTAACAGAGCTTTGGAAGCGGTTGCCTAGCCGGGACTAAGATGTGTTGCACTCAAGCTGTACACAAGAAAATGATTTGTACATAAGAGTTTTGGGAGCTGGGGATTCCGTGTTCGGACAGGGGCGAGAAGACCGCTGACTCGATACCCAAGCCCTCAGTGCCCAAGGCATCAAGCCTTTATCAATCGACATTGAGCCGTGCAGCAACCCGTTACGCCAGTCGAAAGCTGCTTCACCCTCACTCTCCAACAACTTGCTCTTCTAGCCATAACCGCCAGCGTGCCAACTCTCGATCATCTAGATGCGCCTGACTGCGTTTACCAAACAGTGCCCATAAGCGATCGCTCACCTGCTCTGGTGTCCATTGCAACCGCTGAAGCAGTACCGCGATCGCCGCTAGCAAGTCTGCCAAGTGAAGCGGGCGATCGTCCAGATTGGGTTGTTCTGACATCGAGAAAGACGTGCACACTTGCGGCACAAGGTCAGGATTTCTTTCGGCCCACGCGAAGGCTTCAGCCATCAAAATGGGATCACCGGATGCCAAATATTGCTGCATCCGAGCAGCATAGGCATCTGATCGAGCCTTAGCTTCCGCCAGCTTGAGTGCGGCCAGCATCGCTTGCGTCTTGGTAGCAGCACCAGTCTGGCTCTCAGACACCGTAGAGGAGCTAGCACTGAAACGACCTTCCCCTGTGGAAATCCCCCCGCACCCCCCTACTTCAGTCAAACTCCTGCCTGCGGATGCTTGCTGGGGCGCATCCGAGTCAGAAGGGGTTTCAAGCTTATTGGTGGTGGTTGACTGTAGCAAACTGTCTGGAGCGGCTTGTGCCTGTTGCAGCGGGGCGGGATTAGCAACGTTAGGGTGTAATGCTTCAGTCGATGGCGGTGTTGGGGGCTCCGCTAGAAACTGAGGGTGCCACAGGTCTTTGTGCTTGGTGAGGGTGCTCTGGCTGATGCCGTACTGAACAATGGCGTTACGGCGCGCAGTGATGCCGCTGGGCAGATTGTGGTGGTTGAGTAGGTCGGCGAGCGCTTGCGTAATGCGAGTACGGGCGGCGGCTTGCTGTTGTTGGTTCCAGTTGGGTGCCGTACTCTTTTTCGGTTCGGGATCATCGCCATAGTGGTAGTAATGGCTGGCTTCGATGCTTCGTGCCCACTCCACCACTTTTTGGTCGAGTTCGTGTTGGTGGCGGCACCACTCGGTATAGCCAGGGAGCGCCTGGGCGATCGCGACGACTGCTTTGACCAGTGCTTCGCCTGCTAAGGGGGAGCCACCATTGATGACGTGGTGAAAGATGTACTCGCGCATCGTCAACCGCCCCAACAGGTAGTTGGTCTGTCCGGGTCCCGTCCAACCGGCCTCAATTTCAGCGTCTAGATCGCTCAGAAATTTAGCCGCGTTTTTGGAGAGCCGTTTGTAGTATTTGCGTTTGCGGGTGCGCAGCACTTGCGCAAGGGTCTCACTCGTGAGGGTGTTGCGCGTCTGGGCGAATTGCCAGCGGCGGACAAAGGCGCTGGTGTCAGTGTAGGTTGATTCCCAAGCACAGTTGAGGATATAGGAGCCTGGTTCTTGCAGGGGCAGGCGGTGCGCCGCAAAGAGGCTCGGTTCGCTGTCGGTGACGTAGAGTTTGCAGTTGGGGAAGAGTTCCAGTTGACCAGGCGCAAGCTGAAACCCGCTGTGCTCTAGAAGGGTGGTGGTCACGTCTGCAAGTTGATAGGAGTTCTGCGCTGCCGCAAAAGGGAAGTAGAGGTGGAGGCCGCCGCTATAGGAACTGGTGCAGGCGAGCGGTGTCACCAGTCCCAGTGGCTCTAGAGCACCAAGCAGAAGCGGTATCGCTTGTGGGTCTTGGTTAGGATGGTAAGGACTTGCAATGTCAATGTCGATCAGCAGGTAGTTGGTGCTCTGACCGCAGCGCACGCCATAGAGGTGCTTCCCCTGGCGCAACATGCGATCGCTCAAGGGATGCTTCTTCTCGGTCTTCCAAACGGGCTTCTCACCAGGCTGGGGGCGCTTAGACCAGATGTAGTCATAGCGATGCGGAAACAGCGCTAGAAAGTCGTCTGCCCATTCCCGCACGTATGCAAATGGGGAGCGGGAGGCGCTACTAAAACGAGTTGAGATCAAGGTGCTCATCGAGCCTTCACTCTTTTTCGACAGAAAATGTATGCCAAATTCTGTCAGATCTTCAAAAACCCGTTTTGCCGACGATCAGTTTACTTAAACTGATCAGGCTGTAGTAAAAGAGCTGAAAGGCTTACTCTGCGCAGATCGTACTATACCCAATGTGCGTCGATCCGGGCTTTTTGTGCGTCGATCCGGGTATTTTTGTGAGCTAATTCGGGGACTGTTGTAGTATCATCAAAACCCGTCTATCACTGGCTTTGATGACAATTTTCAGCTGTTTTTTCTTTACTACAAAACAGCTTTGTAGTGATTTGCGGCTTGGGCTAATCAGTAGCTGAGGTCTTTTTGTGAGCCGATTCGGGTCTTTGGGCAACTGGAGCTAGCCACTGTCATGACATAAAAAGACTGCTGGGTAGCGTTCACAGCCCCTATAGAGAGTTCCACTTCTACTACAAAGTTAGCTTGTAGTGATCTTTAGAGCAGCTTGAGAGAAACTGAAGAAAAATTTGTGAGCCGATCCGGGCAAATTTCGAGATGCAAGTTGATTGCCTGTAAGAGCTTAAAACAACTGTTTCCCAGTACTTTTAGACGAACGTGGAGTGCAATGCTTTTACTACAGACTCAGTTTGTAGTAAACCTAGGTACTTGAAGCCTTGATCCTACTCGATATTGAAAGATCGATCGCCAAAGCTTTAACTATTTCACGTTGAACCCAAAAGCTTCGCACTGCTAGCGTTGAAGGTTACAGCGATGGTCTCTCGCTGGCGTCTTGAACCTTGCGTGGAGCCTCTGTCAGCGCATCAGAGAGGCGATAGCCCCGAAACACCCAGGCTCCTAGCAGCACCAGCACTGCAGCGGCAAGAAACACCAGTCGAATCCCAACCGGATGCTCTGCCGTGTAGCCATAGTAGGAAAAAAGGGGTGAGACGAGCAGCGTTGACAACGACAGACCAAGACCCGCAGCAAAGGCAAAGATACTGTAGTGAAAGGCTTCGCGTCGCTGTCCGGTCACCCAGGCATCCTGCTCCACTACCGCTGCCATCAGCGCGTAGACCAGCACAAAATAGCCGCCCAGGAACGGTCCCAGCAGCCCAAAGCAGACGAGCGCTTGCAGCCCAATTGAACCGTGAGGGAGCCAGCCCACCGCCGCCAGCAGGCTACTGGACAGCGCCAAGCCGAGTAAGGACACCTGTAGCAGTTGGCGATTCAGGTAGTGTCGGCTCAACCAGTTCCACCCAGGGGCAGCAACGAGCATGGCGATGACCACAATCCCCTGAAACCGTCCTACCGCAGCTTCGGGTTCATGCAGCACCAGGGTGACAAAGTAGGGCAAATTGGCGAGCAGCATGGCATAAGCAGTCTGGACCAGGATCGTGGAGCCACAGAGACTCAGAAACGGGCGATTCCGTAACGTGCAGCGCAGACTTTGCCGCAAGCCCATCGGCGCAGCCGTTGGCGGTATGTCTGCTGGCAAGACCCGTACCGTCAGTCCCACCGTTGCCAGCCCGATCACCCCCATCACGCCGCCCATCGCAACCGGCCCCCAACGGTCATAGATCACACTGCCCAACACGGCACTGCCCAGCACCCCAGCAATGCCAAAAATGTTTTTCCACATACTGAGATTGACTTGCGCCACCGCCGTGGTCGCGACTTCAGGCAGGCTGCCATCATACGGGACGCCAACCAGGCTGAGTCCGGTGTAAAAGGCGATCGTCAGCGCCAAAAAATAGAGCCCATTCAACAGACTCGGCTGTGCCGTTGGGGGTGTCCAGAGGCACAGGAGTGTGATCAGGTTGAGCAGGCTGCCCGCGACTAAGAAGGGCGCTCGTCTGCCCCAACGGCTACGGCTCACATCGCTCCAATGGCCAATGAAGGGGTCAATCACCGCATTCCACACACGACCCAGCGCCAGCAAGGTGCCGACCACAACGATCGACAGCGCTTGCGAGCGACCGGTGTTGGGCGGCGGCGCATAGCAGTACAGCAGCCAGGTGGAAACGGTTGTATTGATTAAGTTGATGCCAACCGAGGTCGCGCTATAGAGGAATGTTTGTCGGAGTGTCAGAGCAGGACGCATGGGACTTAACAAGTTCGCTACAAAGGTGTGCCGCCAATTGAACGTTTTGCCATGAATCTGTAAGCACTGTGTAGCAGCAGGTTCAGACGCTCTTTGCTCTCCGTAGCTTAGCTTGGCTCACAGATCGTTAGAGTTCGATCGCCATAGCCATTAAGTCGCTTCATTGCGCCACGCCTCCCAGACTCCTTACTCTCAAATGTGGCTTCACAGCTTCAAGACTGATCTTAAAATTGCCTCTACTTCCGGGGTTGGTTCTCGCCGACCAGATTCAAGGTGAGAAATCAACTGTTGGGAAACACCTAAGGTGCCTGCGAGTTTGGCTTGACTCCACCCTTTACTTTTACGAGCTTCGCGGATCTGGGCAGCAGAAAGAGGAATGGCTGGCACAGCAGTCAGTTGCGGCTTCGGTTGGCGACGATCGCTTAACCGACCACCTTTTCTACGCTCTAACAATTCTGGGATTGGTTCAGGAGGGCGAATAGTCAATTTGCTTTCCAGCAAAACGTTGATGTATCCTTTGGGCTTTCTTGACTGGCTGTCAGGTCTGAGCGATTCGGGGTAGCTCTGATCAAAATCAACAGTCCAGCTCAGTTTCATCAAGGTTTTCAGCGCTTCATTCCATTGATCTACCAGGTCTCGCGCTTTGTAGCGATCCTGTAGCGCTTGCTCTAGCTTCGTATGGTAGCCCACTAAAAGTGAGCCAAGGAGTGTTTTGACTCTGTACTCCCCAGAGGTGTGGATGCGGCTCTCCATCGTGAGATGAAGGGCTAGACGCAGGGCAAGTTCATTATGGTAAGGATCAATCCTCAAAACGCTTTGAGCCAGGTAACCAAATTGATGGAGCGCTTCTTTCGCTTTTGCACCACCGCGATTGAGAAACCCCTTTGTCCAAAGCCCTGGCTGCACTTGAAGCTCAACCTTCTCCAAATTTTCTATCTTCCCGGTCAGCAAACTCTTCTGTCCAGTCGCACTAATGCTGATATTCCACATTCGAGAAGTTTGCACTGTTACCTGGGTTCTGCGCCGACTGATCTGCCCTTCTTTCCACTCAACCTTGACCAGTAAGCAATCTAAAGCAAAGGCACAACTTGCTAATTCAGACAGTTTTTGACTCAGAGGAATATCCTTACGGTTGTTCCAGCCGAGGTTCCGAATGACATCCTCCCCGGACAAGGTAAAACTACCGCTCCAGGGCTCTTCCTGGTTCATCGCGTGGGCTGCCAAAATCAATTGGAGCTTGACGGTATTAAACCCAAAATTGTTGATAATCTTCTCAGCCGCATCCCAAGGCAGCGTAGTAACATCACCAGGGTTTGAAATGTAGTGCTCGATATAGTTTTGGGGATTGCTTTTAGCAATTTTAGAGAAGACTGCCACGCCATCCCGATCGCGCCAAAGATCTCTTCTAAGCTGGGACTCTAAGGAGCTGATGAAGGGCGCGCCCGTTGGGATTGGCTCAATCACTTGGTTAAGAAAAAGTTCGGCTTCTTTGGGAGAGTTGATAATGCTCGAAGTAATGAGGTCTTCTAATTCACCATTCAGCAATCTAATTCGGCTTTCTAGCCTTTCCAGTTCCTTTTGGAATTGATCGTATTGATCCTGGTAAGCAAGCGGTTTAGCAATGGTTGAGAACAAATTCGAGATCTCATCGACAATCTTGCTGCCCGTTTCTAGGCGAGCTTTGCTGAGTTTAATATCATTGACTAACTGGTCTGACCATTCATGCTCTCGAACAACTTGGAGACAAGTTTCAGCACCTTCAAGCCACTCAAAAACACGAGCAACCTCCGTACTCCATAATTCGGTAAAGCGGTGCCACTCCGTTAAATCGATGGTTTCCAAAGCACTCATACACTCAGGTCTTCACGAGGTTGCTGCGACTGCCAGAATACGCTTATTGTAGTCTGGCTTGTCGATTCCGCTACCCTCCCCCTACCGCTGCCCTTAAAGAATAAGCGACGGCATCCAGAAGTTGGGGGTGAAGGGGGACTTTCCATAGGGAGGTAGTCAAAGTGATCACTCAGAAATCTGACAGGGTTGAGAAGCCGCTTGTTAAGATGCAAGCATGGTTGGTGAGTGCTGACCCGATTTTGGTTGCGGAAACCCAGCAGTTCTTTGCCGCTCAAGCACAACCAGAAGCGGTCAGTCTCGTCAGTACAGATGTCGTAGTACCGGAGCAACCCGAAGGTTGTGCGAGGGAGGAGGCAGTCATGCCAGGTGGGTTTGGACGATCGCAACCGCAACGCCAGAGTGGTAAGACTGCTTTGCAAGAGATCCGGCAACTGAGTGTTGTGTCTCAACCGCCAGTGCAGCAGCCTGACGTTGATCTGACCATGCAAGCGGAAGTCGAAGCATTCTTTGCCCAGTCTCAGCAAGAGCATCCTGAAGAGACGGCACTGGCGTGGTCTGCTGGCGTTTATAACCCGCTGGCAAAGGTGGACTTGTTAGCTGTAGGCGCTCGCTATCTGGAGCCAGAGGAGGAAGACTGGCTGGCATTGGCACGGATGGTGGGTTGGCTGACTGTTGAGGATGACCTGGATGCCATTTATTTCACAGCGCCACCACCGGACTTTGCACTTGAGCAAGCTGACTGGTATGTGCGATCAGACATGACCACGTTTTTGAAGGCACCCATGCTGTTGTATGAGGTGGTGCAGCAGTATCCCATTCCTGAAGCAAGTATTCGAGCGGCGATCGACCAGCGAGTGGCAGCGTTGGGTTGGCAACCAGAGCAACTGGAGCAGTTCATCCAAGAGTGCTTTGAGCAGCCAGCAAGTGCTTTGGAGGCATGTGACTGGTCGCTCTTACTGTTTGAGTTGCAGTTTCAGGAAGGCTGAGGACCACGTTGGTTGGGGAAGTTTTGCCCGATCTGGCGTTCCTGTCATGACATCAGGAGTGAGCTACTCTGAAAGTGAGGACCCAAGCCGTGCGAGAGGGGGCTGAGACGATGGTGAATCAAATTATTTTGGATTGGGAACCGCCCCTACCACCGACAGACCTGATTTTTGACGATGGCGTCCCGTTGGAGAGCAACCGCCACCGTATTGCCATAAATGTGCTGATTGATTCGGCGCTGCAAGCCTTGTCGAACCGATCAGACGTTTTCACGGGCGGCAATATGTTTGTCTACTACAGCCGCAACCAGGCAATGAACCGGGACTTCCGTGGACCCGATTTCTTTGTGGCGTTGGACGTGGATGGCAGCCGCGAACGTCAGGGTTGGGTGGTATGGGAAGAAGAGGGACGCTATCCGGACGTGATTGTGGAACTGATGTCTCCCAGCACTGCCAGAGTAGACCTGGGGGTGAAGAAAGACCTCTACGAACGCACGTTTCGCACAGCTGATTACTTTGTTTATGACCCGTTTGACGCTGCTTCGTTGCAAGGCTGGCACCTGGATGCCGCGCAGCGCTATCAACCGCTGGAGCTGAGCGATCGGGGTTGGCTCTGGTGTGAGACGTTGCAACTGTGGTTGGGCACCTGGGAGGGCAGTATGCGCCGGGAACCACCCACCGGAACCTGTCATTGGCTACGGTTCTATGATCGCGATGGTAATCTGGTGCCGTTGCCTGAAGAAGCGGCGCAACAACAGATTGAACAGGAGCAGCAACGGGCTGAACGGTTGGCTCATCGGTTGCGGGAACTGGGTGAAGACCCAGAGGCACTCTAGCGATCGTCCACCCTATAGACACTTACCCTTGCATTTCCTCCATGCCGCCATACCCACACCAACTAAACCTGGCAGGAGAGCAGGAGTGGGAACTGCGGTCGCTGGAGAGTCAAATTGAGCTTCCGCCATGTAGATTCCGCTAGAACGATCTGTAAACATAACCAGAAAAGCAAGCGAATTGCCCTTCAACGCTTCCCGTCCGGCATAGAGGTGAAGCACTTTTACCGTCAAGTATGTCACCACGATTAAGCACCTCAGTCAACGTGAGATCGCTCAACCAATATACTCAACGCTTAGGTGTGCCACTGCCGGAGTACACGTTTGCGGCAGCCGTCACGAGCAACGGCTTGTTTCAGTGCGTCTGTGCGTGTCTTGACCTTGTGGGTAAGGGCGAAGGCGGCAGTAAGAAGCAAGCCAAGAGCCAAGCCGCTCAGAGTGTATAGTCACAGGTTAAGCGTGGTGCTGCCATCCACACGCGATCAGGGCGTACAGCAATCATGAATCTGGGGTATAGCTCGGCTAGGTTTCTAGTCAGTCAGCGACGCGCCATCTTCCACCTTCCACCTTCAGGCATGGAGCAAGCACAGCAGAGGCTCATACTCCTCCATGCCTCGACACAAAGGGGCAGCAGCCTTTCTGCCACCCTCTTAGAAAGAGGAGCCACAGGACAGCCTGGATGGGATGGAGCCTGATGACACTGAACGCTCATGCCACTGCGAGGACAACTTGCCTCTTGCAACATTACGGAGGACAAGCAGGACGCAGCGTTATAGTATATTTGTATTGTTTCTTCGTTACTTGAGCAAGGCTGTGAGGCAGTATCCACAGGCTGTATGCCTTGGGAGCGCCTGTGTGGGATGTAACTTGCTTGAGCGCTGAAGCAGCTAGCCACAGACGCGATCAACGTGATCGCTTGATGGGGGGCACATCTGGCGGTTGGGGGACTCTAAAGAAGATTAGGGAGAATAGAAGAGGAAAAAAAAGGTGCGCCCTACTAAGCACACCGAAACAATAAACTTTTCTACTTCCATGCTAACGCCCCACCCCTCTGCTGCACTCGATACCCCTGGGTTACAACCGCTTTATGACAAGCTGCAAACGAGTATCACGCTTGCCAGTCTGGTTTTAACGGCATGGGAAATCGGCTTATGGTTTGCCAAGACTCTTGTCGAACACCAATTGAATGAACGTGCCAAGCAGGCGCAGGTGTGGGGGCATTGTAGCAAGTGCGGTCGTCGTTTAGAAAGTAAGGGTTTTGTGCGCCGCCGGATGCTGACCTTAGTCGGATGGGTAGCGTGGCAACGACGGGTTGGACGGTGTCCAAATCGCTGTGCTAGGAGTCATTGCGCCCCATTTGATGCACGGCTTGGCCTTACAGCTTACCAACAGACCTCGACGGAATTGGTGCGGTTGGGCTGTTTACTTGCCGTATTTTTGCCGTTTGAGTTGGCGGTGCACTTGTTGGGGCAATTGTGTGGTGTTCGCCTCCGTGACGATAGTGTTTGGCAATGGGTACAGCAGTTTGGACGACAAGCGCAGCATCAACTAGACCAGGAACTGGAGCAACTGGCAAAGGGGATTGAACCCCGGCCTGAGCCACTAGACCCGGTTCTAGCAGCGTTACCGCTGGTGCTTGCCGCTGATGGTGTGAGTGTCCCCTTTCGCCCAGTTCCGGGCACTGCCAGGGGCAAAATTCGCTTTCGAGAAGTCAAGATCGCTGTGCTTGCCCGCCTCAAACAGGTTTGCACTCGCACCGGGAAGCGGCACACGCGCTTGCAGCAACGACGCCTCGTGGCAGTGCTTGGAGGGATTGATGCCCTGCAAACCCGGTTGCAACTGGAGGCAGTCCGTCAAAGCATCACGACTGCGCCACAAGTCGTTTGAATTAGTGATGGCGCACCCGGCCTGTGGCGCTTATTTGAACAAAGTTTTGCCCAACTCGCCATTGGTATTTTGGATTTCTATCATGCCACGCAGCACCTCTGGCAAGCCGCTGAAGCTTATGGTCAAACCATTTCCACCCGCACGCCCCAGCAATGGTTTGAGCGACTGCGCCGGCAATTGCGGCACGGTTATGTCCGTCCGACGATCCGAGAATTGGGGCATCTCTTGAAGTATCGCTCCACCCCCGCAACGGCCAAACCGACATTGCAGCGAGTGCAGCAGTATCTCAGCACCCATCTGCCCCACCTCCAGTATCGTCAATTCAAAAAGTTAGGGTTCCCGATTGGTTCCGGTATGGTAGAGAGTGCTTGCAAGTGGTTAATCACGCAACGGTTTAAGGGCACTGGCATGCGTTGGAGTGAACCCGGCTTTAATCATCTGCTCCATCTACGTTTAGCTTGGGTGAATGGACGCTTTGATCCGTTGTTTGCTAATCACTCTCTATCGCCTACCCTCCACTCCCCCAACCGTTAGATGCACCCCACTTTCATTTGCCACAACTCGTAGTGATCTTGACGGCAATGACACGCTTGATTGGGCTAGTTTAGGTCCCGTTGTCCCGCCACAACCATTCAAAGTCTTGCCGCCCGTTTTTACGGCCACCTCCGCAGACGGCTTCGCTGTGAGTGTTGAAGTTCCGCCAGCCAGTAACCCTGGTATCACCCCACCACTCCTTTTCCAAACGACGGCTACGGGGATTCCAACCAACTTTGCCGCTGGCGATTTTGTGCTGTTCACGGGACTGTTACCTACACAGTTTCCGGCACCCGGTAATCCAGGTCCCTTAACTCTGTCCTTTAAGACCCCCGTCGCTGGTGTCGGCACCCAACTGGCAGTCGATGATGTGCTTCAATTTACAGCTTTCGTGGCTGCTTTTGACAGTAGTAACCAGTTGTTGGGCCGCTTCGCCGCTAGCGGCACGTCCTCGTTGGCGCTCGATAATTCCGCCGTCTTTCTCGGTCTGCTGAGTGATACAGCCAATATTGCGCGGGTTGAGTTCAGTACGTCGGTGCCAGATCGTGCCATTGGTATCAACAGTCTGAGTCTTGCGACTGCAGCGGTGCCTGAACCGCACAACCTGGCGGCCCTCCTCATGGCTGGCTGCGGACTAGTTGTTGCCAAGCAGTGGCGCACTCGCGGCACCAAAGGATGACTGTCGCCTTGAGTGCGTAGCGGGGTGCTGTCCTACGCTGGTCACCACTGCAACTTGCAAGGGGTGAGGTTGTCATCAATGGTCTCTTTTCGTGGCTCCTTTGCAACGCCAGCGTGGAAACGCCGATGCTCAGCGTACCACAAACGGCTGCACTCGCCAGTGGCTGTCTGCGATGGGGTTGATGTAAGCCGCGGTTGGCGGCATGAAGCCATGCATGTGCCAGATGGCGTTCTCCCCAGTGTTCACGTTGCGCCAAAGCAGGTCAGCGATACCATCCCCATCAAAGTCAGCCGTGCCAACCATTTGCCAGTTGGTATCCGCGATCGGGCTGATGTAAGGCGCGGTTTGTACCGCCAGTCCCTGCATCTGCCAAAGCGCATTCTCCCCGGTTTTCACATTGCGCCACAGGATGTCAGCCCTGCCATCCCCATTCAAGTCAGCGGTGCTGACCATTTGCCAGTTGGTATCGGCAAGCGGATTGATGGTGGCGGTGGTTTGCACCGTAAAGCCCTGCATCTGCCAGATCGCATTTGCTCCAGTCGCCTGATTCCGCCATAGTAGATCAGCAATCCCGTCCCCATTGAAGTCGCCGGTACTGACAATCTGCCAATTGCTGTCCCCAACCGGATTGATGTAAGCCGCAGTTTGCACGGTGAAACTATTCATCTGCCAGATGGCGTTCTCCCCAGTTTTTGCATTGCGCCAAAGGATGTCAGCCATCCCATCACGGTTGAAGTCGGCAGTACTGACAATCTGCCAATTAAGGTCGGCAATCGAATTGATGTAGTAGCCGGTTTGGTAGCCTGTCTGGTTCATCTGCCAGATGGCATTTGCTCCCGTGATTTGGTTGCGCCAAAGAATGTCAGCGATGCCGTCCTGATTGAAGTCGGCGGTACTGGAGATGATCTGCCACCCTGGTTCAGTTACGGTGGGGAGATAGTAGCTGGTTTGGAGTGTATTGTGGTTCAACTGCCAAACAGCATTCTCGCCCGTAGCGCTGTTGCGCCACAGCAGTTGAGGGTAGTCATCGTTGACGATCGTGCCTGTACCAGTGTTGGCATTGGGGACGATCGTCGCATTCGTCGGGTTGAGCAGCTTCACCAGAAAAGTCTCATCTTGCTCCACTTTGTGATCGCCCTTCACAAACACGGTGATGGTTTTACTCGTCTCACCCGGATTGAAGGTGAGCGTACCTGACGCTGATGTGTAGTCACTGTCTGCAATGGTTGCCGTACCATCCACTGTGATGTAGTTCACGGAGACCGTCTGGCTGCTTGCGCCAGAAAGGCTAATGGTAAAAGACTGCACACTGGTATCGCCATTGCCTTCATTTTGGTCGATCGTGGTTGTTTGAATAGACACTGTAGGAGCCGCAACTTGATTACCAGAAAACTCTGATGTGTTCCCATTGACGTCCGTGGCAGTGGCACTCACAAAGTTTCCGGCTAATGAACCAGTTGCTACAAACGTAAAGTTGGCATTTCCGTTTGCGTCAGTTGTGACTGTGGCGAAGCCAAGATAAGTCTGACCTTGACCATGACCACTGATATCAGAAACTGTATTGGCAAAAAACTCTAGTCTAAACAAAGTGCTGGCAGTGCTATTGAGCGTACCAGTAATCACTGTACTACTGCCGCTTATGATCGCTGAGGTTAGTACTGGAAAGTTCTGTAAGTTATTCGATCCATTATCTGTGTCTCCCGTGTCGTTGGATGTAACGCCATTGGTGTTTAGATCAATGCCTAAGCCACTGTTTGAAAAAATAGAGTTACCTAAAATGGCGTTACCAGTGCGACCGGAGCTATCTAACGCGATGCCAGCATAGTGACCGCTGTAATAGTAGCCATAGCCATTGAAGGCGATCGTGTTGCTTGCCCCAGACTCCGTTCCCCCAATACGGTTGCGATAAGCAGATTGCCCAATAAACACACCATGACCGGTATTTCCTAAGGGACTGCTGCCATCAGCTTGAGTGCCGATGTAATTTCCAAGCACCTGATTTCCCGTAACATCGGCAGAATAGAAGCTGCTACCAGCGATAGAAATACCCACATCATTCCCTGAAATAAGGTTGCGGGAGCCAGCGGTAAGACCTCCAACTATATTGTCTCTGGCATCAATAATCTGTACACCACGACCGTTTCTCAATGCAGCTGTACCATTCGCATTTGTACCGATGTAATTGCCTAACACCTGGTTACCAAACACAGGGTTACTTGTATAACTGCCATCGATCCTCACACCGGCAGCAATATTACCCGAGATAACGTTGCCTGATCCTGATGTCGTACCTCCGACCGTATTATAGTCAGTTGCAATATAGACACCGACAGTAGCAAGAAGGTAAACGCTGCCACTATTTAATGCAGTACCGTAAACATTCGTACCGATATAGTTGCCGATAATACTATTTCCATTAGCGTAGTCAATAATTCTAATGCCGTATTTTTCATTACCTGAGATGACATTACGCGAGTTGGATGTCGTACCCCCGACGATATTGTTGAAAGTGTTATTCCCGTCAATCGAGATACCAACAGTGTTACCCAAAGCGACAGTACCACTTACATCAGTGCCAATAAAATTACCAAGAATTTGGTTGCTGTTGGCATTGCCGATATCAATACCAATGCTGTTACCAGAAATAAGGTTGCGTGATTGAAGGGTCGTTCCGCCAATCGTATTGTTGTAAGCTCCAAATAGAATTTCTATACCAGTACCGCTACTGATGACTGTAGGATAGTGCATTAGATTGTGGTGGGTTAGGTAAAGTGGAGGGAGATCTACTTCTAAACAAGACCTATGGAATGTCGACTCTGTGGTCACCCTAGCACCCACAAACATGGCAAAGCCCCCAATGGTAGCCAACGGTATTTCTGCCCTCAATGCAAGCAAACGTTCAATGAACGGTTTGACACCTTGTATTACCATCGCCACGTCTCGCCAGAGCAGATCCGACAGGTGCTACAAGCGCATAGTGAAGGGAGCAGTCTGAGGGGGATTAGCCGAACCACAGAACTTGCTTACAACACTGTGGTCAGCCTTGTTCGTGCCGCTAGTCAGCAGGCTCAGTTAGTGCATAACGCTGAGGTTCAAGCGGTGCAAACCGAAGAAGTGAGTGCCGATGAGCTATGGTCCTTTGTTTCAAAAAACAGAAGCAATGCCTCCCACAGGAGCTAAAAGCGGGTGATTGTTGGATTGCAGTCAGTTTGGCAGATTCATGTGGATTGATTTTGACCGCCAGAGTCGGGAAACACACCGATGAATTGATTGAGGAATTAGTGGTCAGTAGTGAAGGGAAAACTGCTTGTAAACGCTTCAATAGCGATGATTGGGGCGGCTACGAACGAGTCTTACCGCCCGAAATTTTTCACTATATCGGTAAAGATAGGACACAACGGTTAGAGCGAACCAACGGCATTGTCAGACAACAAACTGGACGCTGGCATCGTAGACAGAATAAGTTTGGCAAGGTGTGGGAGCAAACTAGGGTGACGACACGGTTAGTGGTGAGTTATTTCAACTGGATTTGGCAGCATAGTCGATTGAAGACGACCGCAGCGCAACGAGCAGGATTAACCCTACGGCCTTGGACTTGGCATGATCTTGTTACTTATCCAACCATAATTTGATGCACTACCAATTTGGGATTGACTCCGACGCGTTTGCTGTGATCTTGATTGGCAAAGATGGCACTGAAAAACAGCGGGAACGGGCACCGATTGAGCCAGTCGCACTTTTCCGCACGATCGATGCCATGCCCATGCGCCAACAAGAACGACGCTCCGGGCACTAGATGGAAAGGATGATGACCACGATGCGAACGCTGCCACTGCCCTCTGGACAAGCCATACCGATCCTCGGCATGGGCACCTGGCAAAGGGGCGAACATGCCCGTAACCGTCAGGGTGAAATGGCTGCTCTCCGTCATGGGCTTGATCGAGGGCTATCTCTGATTGACACTGCCGAAATGTACGGGGAAGGTGGGGCAGAGGCGTTGATTGGGGAAGCAATCGTCAACCGTCGCTCAGACGTTTTTCTCGTCAGCAAGGTTTATCCCCACAATGCCTCTCAACGCGGGACGATTGCCGCTTGTGAGCGCAGCCTCAAACGCTTACAGACCGATGATCTCGATCTCTATCTGTTGCACTGGCGTGGCTCTGTGCCGCTGGCAGAGACGCTGGAGGCGTTTCAAACATTGCAACAAGCAGGCAAAATTCGGGCGTATGGCGTGAGCAACTTTGATACGAAAGCGATGGAAGCCGCCAGCCATTTGCAAGGTGGGGAGGCGATCGCGACCAACCAGGTCCTCTACAACCTGACACGAAGGGGCGTTGAGTGGGACTTGTTGCCCTGGTGTCGGCAACACAAGCTGCCTATCATGGCGTACTCTCCGATCGAGCAGGGGCGGTTACTGCATGATCGAACCCTGACGACGATTGCTCAAGTACGTGGCGTGACAGCGGCTCAAGTCGCGATCGCCTGGTTATGGCATCAAGACAATGTGACTGTCATTCCGAAAGCCAGTCGGATTGAGCATGTAGAGCAAAATTACGCCGCTCTGGAGCTGAAGTCAGACACCCCCGGCGAAGCCGGTGGCTTAATGAGTGTGACCGCCCCAAGGGCGGGTGTCCTCGCCGGGGGATTCTCGGTCAGTCGCTAGAATTGCCCTCCTCTATCCGCGTGATCTTGTTCCCGAATGTACCGCTTCACCGCTTCGAGCTCGAAGCCAACCGTGGAGACAGCATAACCACGTGCCCAGAAATGCTCACCGACGAAATTCTGTTGCTTGCCCTTGAACTGTCGCGCAATCGCTATCGCGCTCTTGCCTTTGAGAAAGCCAATCACAGAAGCAACGGCATGCTTCGGCGGAATCTCGATACACATGTGCACATGGTCTGGCATCAGATGTCCCTCAATGATCCGGCATTCCTTCTGGCGTGCCAATTCATGAAAAATCGGTCCCAAAAACTGACGAATCTCGCCAAACATGACCTTGCGACGATATTTGGGTACAAACACAACGTGATACTTACAGTCCCACTTCGAGTGAGACAGACTTTGATACAATTCCGACATTGTTTCTTTCCTCCTACGGAACTGGCTCATCAAGCCACCGTGGGAGTTACTTTACGCCGGGAACGCTCAAAGCTTTGCGAGTCGCACTGGTAGAACCAGTGGCTTACCTCAGGGGTTTAGTTAGGTGCTGATGAACTGGATGTCCTGGAGGCTGCCTTTCCAGCACCCGCGCAAGCCGTTCCCCTAGCAAGGCTGTAATGCCAGCAGACAAGTCGAGTTTGGTTTGCCTGAGCCGTAAAGGTTCGCCTTTACCACGGCAAGACTTCGCCATTGGCGTGCCAGAATGTGCCTGTCGTCTCTAGCGTCAAGGCATCAATCCGTGCCAACAAGCCCTGCACAGACGTTTCTGGCGTGATGCCTCCCGCTGTGAAGTTGGTCATCTGCGTTTGCACCAAGCCAGGATGCAGTATCGCCACCGCAATCCCAGGCGGTTTCAGGTCATGTGCTAAAGATTTGCCTGCCATCGACAAGGCGACTTTCGACATCCGATAGCCATAGGAGCTACCAGACGTATTGTCGGCGATCGATCCCATGCGGCTGGTCATCAACACTAACTTGGCACCGGCTTTCAGCTGAGGCAAAAGTGCCTGCGTGACCCGTAAAGGACCGAGGGCATTCACCTCAAACTGTTTGCGGATGCTGTCGAAGTCCAGGTTTGCGAGTGTGTTGCGCTCCAGGATACCCGCATTATTGATCAGGACATCGATCGCTGTACTCCCCAAGCGAGCTTGCAAAGTTGACACAGAAGCCTCTGATGTAATGTCAATGCCTGACTCAACCCTTACCCCAAGCTGCTTCAGCTCAGCAGAGGCAGTGCGACAGACCGCAATAACGGTCTCGCCTCGCGCTTGCAGTTGACGACAGTATTCGTAACCAATCCCCCGATTTGCACCTGTTACCACATACATTGCCATGAGCACTCCGATCGCTTAGACCGTATCGCTAGAAACCACTCACAGGCTAGCTGAAATGGTCGCCTGTTATCCAACTATGATTACTTTTACCCTGGAAAGAGGGCTAGCGGCGAAGCGGCAGGACTTTGACGACATGGAAAGGATCGGACAGATTAAGGGCGAAAAGCTAGCGGCATTGTGGGCATGGGTGGAGTCGCTTACCCTGTCTCCGACTGCCATTCGTAGCCGCTATGCCCCTCATCGCCTGGTCAAAGGCTTCGGTATTGCCTCGAATCTGCAATCGCTTACCAAAGGGCGGGCGCAGTTAGTGCAGACTGAGGCTCTGGGCGATCGCATTCGCTGGCTGGGCGATCGCTTGCTTCCTGGCTGGCACAGCCTGCTGGTTTGCGGTGGTGATACGACGATTCACTGGCACCGCGATCACGGGCATTTTGAAGGGATGGCGGTGCTGGTCAACCTGGGCGCAGCCTGCTATATGGAACGCGACTATGAACAAGGGGAATTAACGCATCACCTCACCGACGGTCTGGTGGTACGGATCAACACAAAATTGCTCCATCAAGCCGTGCCACGCTCGACCCCTCGCTACAGCCTGACCTTCCGCCACATCAAACCTGCCTTTCTACCGCCAGTGGCAGCGGCAAGCACAACTCAGTTAACGTTGCCAGTGTAACTGTGTCACCCAGGAGTGCCGCTTATGTCTGACCGTCTTTATGATGTTGTGCTTTATGGTGCCAGTGGCTTCGTTGGTCAACAAACGGTGCAGTACTTTGCCCGCCATGCTGATGCGACACAAGTGCGCTGGGCAATCGCCGGTCGCAACCGCCAGAAATTAGAAGCGGTGAGAACTAAAATCGGCATAAATGTGGATGTGCTGGTTGCCGACAGTCAGGATCAAGCGTCGATCGATGCGATCGTGGCTCAGACGCGGGTACTGCTGACTACAGCCGGACCCTTTGCCCTGTACGGCAATGCCCTGGTCGATGCCTGTGTCCGGTTCAAAACGCACTATGTTGACATTACAGGCGAAACGCCCTGGGTCAAAACGCTGATCGATCGCTACCATAACCAGGCCGCCGCCGATGGCACTCGGATCATTCCCTGTTGTGGCTTTGACTCTGTTCCCTCAGATCTGGGCGCTTACCTGGTGGTTCAATACCTGCAACAAACATGGGGCGTACCTTGCCAAACTGTGCAGGCTTATTTCCAGGCTCAGGGTGGCTTGAACGGTGGCACCCTTGCTTCTGCCTTCAATTTATTTGACTCAGAGGAGACAGCCCTGGTCAGTGATCCCTTTTTGCTGAACCCGCCGATAACGTATACGGAGGCTGAACGCGATGGCAACCGCGATCCAGTCGCACCCTCGTTTGCTTCAGACCTCAAGACCTGGGTGGCTCCCTTCTTGATGGGCTTCGTTAACACCCGAATTGTGCGTCGCAGTGCGGCTTTGTACGAGACATGGCAGGCACCCTATGGACCCGACTTCACGTATCAGGAGTATCTCAAGTTCGAGGAGCCGCTGGCATGGCTCCAAGCCACGGGCGCTCTCTTTGCGGGTGTCTTGCAACAACCCTTCCTG
>CP166620.1:0-66138 GCA_041937185.1 Leptolyngbya sp. BL-A-14
GTACTACAGTTGTAGATTAGCTAGAATAGGGATGGAATCAGGGATAGTAGCATTTTTGTGACACTTTCATTTCAATCTATTCTGGCAACAACGGCAAGGTCAATTTCAACGGAAGATGTTGAGCAATGGTCAAATGAGTTTGTCGAGTTAAACCAACGGATTGCTCCCTACTTTAAGCGCCTTGAAACCAAGCAGCATGCTCAGGATTATTTGCAAGGCTTGCTCAGTGCCGTAGAGCGCAAAAATAGCTGGCAGATTGCCGAGCAAGTTGGGGATGCCAATCCCTACGCAATTCAACATCTGTTGGGTCGCTCTGTATGGGATGCCGATTTGGTGCGCAATGAATTGAGGGATTACGTTGTTGAGCACCTGGGGCATGACAACGCCGTCGTCGTGATTGACGAAACTGGTTTTCTCAAGAAGGGCAACCAATCAGTGGGAGTCCAACGACAATACAGTGGAACGGCTGGGCGCATTGAGAATTGCCAGATTGGTGTGTTTCTCAGTTATGCGACTCCAGACGGCTACACATTCTTAGATCGAGAACTTTACCTACCGAAGAGTTGGACCGATGAACCTGAACGGTGTGGGCAGGCTGGAGTGCCTGATACGATTTCCTTTGCAACGAAGCCTCAACTCGCTCGTCAAATGTTGCAACGACTGTTTGAGGCTCACGTGCCTCACGCTTGGGTCAGTGGGGATGAAGTGTACGGCAGTGACCGACGCTTGCGATTGTGGTTAGAAGAACAGGGGGAAGCGTATGTGCTGGCTGTTTCGGTCAAAGAGCCTCTATGGATTGGCTATGAGCAATATCGAGCCGATGAGGTAGCCGCCAATTTAACGGATTGCGATTGGGTCAGACTCAGTTGTGGTGATGGCACAAAAGGTCCCAGGACCTACGACTGGGCAATGGTTCGGTTTAATTGCCCGAGCGCACCTGACTGGCAACGCTGGTTACTCGTAAGACGAAGTGTGAGCGATCCGATAGACCTTGCCTATTACGTGGTCTTTGCACCCACCTCAACCACCTTGGCGGAAATTGTCAGTGTAGCCGGTACACGATGGACGATTGAAACGGGGTTTGAAACGGCCAAAGGAGAAGTTGGCTTAGACCACTATGAAGTCCGCTCTTGGCAGGGATGGTACCGTCACATGACCCTCTCTCTGGTAGCTCATGCCTTTTTGAGCGTTGCCCGTGCTCAAACTGCCCAGCAGGGGTCAAAAAAGGGGGATTTGAACAACTCAATGAGTCCTTCCATCAACGATTTCAAACGCAAACACGGCTTGAAATCCCCTTGAGTATGCCTGAAGTTCGTCGGGTATTATGGGCACTGTTAGGGGCTTGGACACCGAGCTTAAATTACATCTTGGCTTGGTCTACTTGGCGACGGATTCATCAAGCCGTTGCAAGGTTTCATCACTATAAGCGCCGGCTGCTTTCCACAACTCCAGATCTACAACTGTAGTACTAGCGATACAGGCAAAGATTTCCGCACGCTGGTTCTGTAGCGTGCCTAAGGAAGCATAGACTAACGCTCGCCCGTCAAGACGCTCAAAGGGGAAGGCAATCGTTTTGAAGGCGATCGGCTCCGTCCCCGATGGATCTTGGAATCGTCCGATGTAATGAAAATGCGCTGGCAGCTGTGCGCGGGGAAAGTCAAAGGTTTGCGGTAGCTGGCACAACTGTGCGAGTGGCGAAGAGGCATCATCTCGCTGCTGATACGGCGGTAAGTGCCATTGGTGACGTTGCGCGACAATAGTTTGCCACAGATCGCGGGTGAGGAAGCTAACGAACGCATAGCCCGCTTGATTGCGCCATTGCGCCCACGTTGAGGTTGCATAAGCCCAGTGAGTGAAATTGGGCGGTACGGCTGCTTCGCGGTTGATCAGCAGCGCATTACAGACCGTGACAAAGGGCAAGTTGAGATAATCTGCTACCGTGGCGATGGCTGGTGTAATTTGATCGACGATGAGGACATCAATGCCTGCGGCACGAATCGCTTGTGGAGCCTCTTGGAACAACATTTGCAGTTCGCGCTGTAAGAAGTTGATCGTGAATTTTAGTCCGGCCCGCCCGGTCAACTCTCCCAAGGCTCTAAAGGCTCGATTGACGCTTTCCTTGGGATACGCAGTGGCTCCAATCTCCCATAGGGTGAAGTCAAGGTCTACCACTTTGGCCAGCGCATCAGGCACACCAAACAACACCACCGTGTGCCCACGTCGCTGAAGTTCACGACCAAGCACACACATGGGGTTAAGATGCCCGATCGAGGGTGGGCAGAAAAGGCCAAAGCGGAACATGCGATGGTTCTCCTTCAACGATTGAGAGCCAAGACTGATTACCAGCTGCAACAGGCAGTCCTTGCCCGAAAGGCGTTCGCGCTGGTGCCCGCACTCTCTAACAGCATGCCTTGGCATGGCTGACAGCAGCGTAGCATGCGGTCGCGTCATCGTTGTTCGCCCCGAATGGCCGCTTCAGCAAGGTTAAACTCAGCAGAGTGGTCGTCACCTTTCTCGCACGACCGCAGTTTCTCTCGCCGCTTCCCCTGCATGCACTATCCCCCCTACCTGCCACCTTTTGGCTTCAAAAACGGTCTGGCCATGACTCTCTACACCGCACTGTGGGCGAGTCGTCATTGGGAGAAAAAGATCAATGCTCCAGAGCCACCTTACCAACCGCAGCTGTTTGAAGGTGCAGGCGGCGTACCGCTTTTTGGTCTCGTGGCGATACCTGAAAACCCAAGGGGCACGATCGTTGGTACCTACGGGATTACCGGTAGTTTGGAGAATCAATGGTTTCTCCGCTTACTAGGGCGCAAAGCTTTTGCTCAGGGCTATGCCCTTGTCTTGTTTGACTGGCGGGCCCATGGCAAAACGCTCGCACTCTCTCCCACCTTGACCTCTGACGGTCTTTATGAAGGCCAGGATTTTGTTTATCTTGCGGCGCATGCGAAGACCTTAGGCTGCCCAGCGCCTTTTTGGTTTACAGGCTTCTCCTTAGGCGGTCAACTAGCGTTGTGGGGTATCAAAGCGGCTCAAACGATCGCCGATTGGGCACCCGCTCTCGGCCTCACCGAGGCTGACATTGTTGGCGGCGCGGTGCTTTGCCCCACGCTGGAATCGACCCGCTCACTCAACTACCTCGTTCAACACCGCCAGGGTCGCTATCTGGAACAAGCCATTGCCCGACAGCTCCAAAAATTGGCGTGGCAGCTTTACGAGCATCATCCAGACGCCATCGATCCAGACGCTATCGCACGCGTGCATAGTATTCGCTCCTTTGACCAGGAACTGGTGATTCAGTCCTTAGGCTTTGCTTCAGTTGAAGCGTATTACACAGCAAGCAGTGCGCTCTACCAACTGCCCCAGCTCAACAAAGCGACGCTCATTGTGTATGCTGCTGATGACCCCCTGTTTGATCCGACACTCGTAGCGGATTTACAGTTGATCGCCGCGCAAAACACCGCGATCGACCTACTCTTAACACCCCATGGAGGACATGTGGGGTATTTCAGTAGCAAAATGGGGCAACGGGGAGCTAATGATCCAGATCCATGGTGGGCCTGGAACCGCATCCTTGATTGGATGAGCCTTGGGGTACAGCAGTAGTACGGGTCTGGCTAAACTCATCGGGGCAGTCACCCACCCCGAAGGTCTTCAGAACCGTGCTTGAGGGTAAGCCGAGATACGACCCCAAAAGTGCAAGATATATTGGAAAGCCTTACTCAGGTTCAGTTTTAGGAAATCTATAAAAACGCGGCTCAAAAGCTGCACTTCTGCGGCGCGGGGCAATTAACCAATGTGCAACCCCTATCTCGATGACGTGAAGGTCGTATAGTCTGCGATCTGAGTCTTAATCGTCTCAAAGTGGACGATACCTTTTTGAGGGGTGTGTAAAGCACCCCAAGTGCTCTTGTTTGACCTGGCCGCTTAAGGTTGGAGGAGGCTTGGACGCGCTGCAGGCGTCTTCTTGCTGCGGATAAAAAGTGACGGAGAAACCCGTTGTTGCTGTCAGTCAATCAAGCCTCATTGGCCCCATCGCTCTGTAAGCAATGGCGAACTCATGGCAAAGCCCGTTTTAACCGACTAAAAGGCTTGCTTGTTCATCCGTTTACCGCATCGCCATGGGTGTAAGCGCTTAGCCCCAAAGTCATGCGAAGGCGGGTGACGAGCAGCAAGGCCAGAGCGCAGTTAACTTACTAATCTTCCCTAGTCTTTTGCTACCGTTTGGTTTAACTTGACTGAACTGATCGCACCAGGAGTCCCCCTCTCTTGTGACTCGCCAGTGTGGAACAAAGGTAGCAACATGAACCGATCGCACCTGAAAGCATGGATTTTGACAAGCAGTTTTGTGGGTGCATTGCTCTGTTCCCAACCGATCGCCGCTCAAGTCGTGCCTGACAATACATTGCCTGTAGGAGAGCGATCGCAAGTTTCAGGCAATCCCAATGTGCAAATTGACGGCGGGGCAAGGCGAGGGGGTAACCTCTTCCACAGCTTCAGTCAGTTTTCGATTCCCACAGGTGGGTCTGCTTATTTCAACAATGCCGCTGATGTGCAGAATATTTTCAGTCGTGTGACGGGTGGATCAATTTCCAATATTGATGGCGTGATACGAGCCAATGGGACGGCAAATTTGTTTTTGCTCAACCCCAACGGCATTCTGTTTGGTCCCAATGCTCGACTGAATCTTGGCGGTTCCTTTGTGGCCACGACTGCCAACAGCATCAACTTTGCCGATAACTTTCTGTACAGCGCCACGCATCCTCAAACCACACCGTTGTTAACAGTCAGCGTTCCCGTTGGCTTGCAGATGGGAACCAATCCAGGGCGAATTGCGGTGCAGGGAAATGGCTACGATTTCTCTGTTTCAGTCCTTCAACCTTCCCTCATTATTAGGAACAATAGTACATTAGGGCTGCGAGTGCCAGCCGGTCGAACCCTCGCTCTGATTGGCGGCGCTGTAGATATTAATGGCGGCACGCTGACAGCAGAGCAGGGACGCCTTGAACTGGGCAGCGTGCGTGATGGACCAGTAAACCTCAGTTCTACCAGTTCTGGCTTTGCGTTTGACTATCAAAACAGCCAGCGCTTTGGTGATATTCGCCTCTCACAACAAGCGTTAGGCGATGCAAGCGGTGGTGGGTTCATTCAAGTGCAGGGAGATCAGATTTCGGTTTTGGATGGCTCACTGCTGTTGATTAATAATCGGGAAACTCAAGCAGGGGGAAGTATCAACGTGAAGGCTGCTCAGTCTCTAGAACTAAACCGAAACAGCCCAGATGGTAGATTTATTGGTGGTTTGAACAGTCAAACTGTAGGCGTTGGACGGGGGGCAAACGTTGCAGTCTCAACTCGACAACTGGTTATTCGGGATGGAGCCGCAATTAATACTCGCTCCTACAGCCCTGGCAGGGCCGGTAACGCAACTGTACAAGCCTCTGACTCAGTGCAAGTCATTGGTTTTTCAGCCATTAATCCTCGTAGAGTCAGTTTTGTTGTGAGTAATGCTTTCAGTTCTGGGGATGCAGGAGATATCACTGTGTCAACACGAGCGTTAACAACTTTCAATGGAGGAACCATCTCATCATCAACTTTTGGCATCGGTCGTGGCGGCAATATTACAGTTAATGTCCTTAACTTGGTCACGCTGATTGGACAAAGTCCTCTTTTCGAGCAAAGCGCCCTCGCTGCCGTTGCTGTCGGTGCTGGCGATGCTGGTCAGATCACAGTTAACACTTCAGGGTTAGTCATTCAGGAGGGAGGAGCCGTTTCAACCGCCACCCTTGCTGGTGGTCGCGCTGGTAGTGTGACCATCAATGCCAGCGGCTTTGTCGAAGTCAGTGGTCGCTTCCCAGCGTCCGCCACTCTTCCCAGTGACGTGGGTTCGTCTGCCCCGATTACACCTGAAGCTTTACGACAGGCTTTTAGGGTGCCTGACAGACCCAGTGGCAATTCGGGTAGCGTGACCATTAACACTCCCCGTTTAAGCATCAGGGATGGGGCACAGGTCAGTGTCAGCAATGATGGCATCGGGAACGCTGGCACGTTGCGGGTGAATGCCAACTCAATTTCTCTTGATCGGGGTGGTTCAATTACCGCCGCGACTGCATCTGGCGAAGGCGGCAACCTTGACCTCAACGTGCGAGATGCCTTGCTGCTGCGAAACAATAGTTCGATTACCGCATCAGCCGGTGGCACGGGTAACGGTGGCAACATCCGGATTAGTGTCGGGTCAATCGTTGCCGTACCCACTGAAAATAGCGACATCCGCGCCAACTCTGTCAACGCTCGTGGCGGTAAGGTGACGATTAATGCCTCTGGTATCTTTGGTCTTCAGTTTCGCCCTCAAGACACGCCTTTCAGCGACATCACCGCTACGGGAGCCAGTTCGACCCAAAACGGCACCGTCCAACTCAACATCGATCGGCTTGACCCTACTTCTGGCTTAGTCACACTGCCCACCACGGTTGTCGATTCCTCTCGCTTGATCGCTCAAGGATGTCCTGCCAACCAGGGAAACGCTTTCGTCATCACGGGTCGCGGTGGCTTACCCCCCACACCTGAGCAACAATTGGACGATGATGCGGCGTGGAGCGATCGGCGAAGACTGGTCGTGGCGCAGCCGGTGGATGGGGGAGGACGCGGAGACACGGAGAGGCGGAGACAGAGAGACGCTCAAAGTTCAGCCTTCAACCTTCAACCTTCAGCCTTCAAAACTTCCCGACACCCCGCAGCCGACAGCCCTATCACCGAAGCCACGGGCTGGCAAATCACTCCCACTGGAGCGGTCTTCCTGGTTGCGACCACCCCTGCCCCTACGGTACAGAATCGTTTGAGTCAAGCCATTACCTGCCAGGGAAGATAGTCTAAATCTGCCTTGAGTCTGGGGTTGCGCCAAAAAAATATGTGCCAACTGTCGCAGACTTCGGCGGTCGATTCTTGCTTCAAAAGCATGGCTATAAACATTATTCCTACCTTGCCCTTCTGCTGCGCTTGGCAGTGAACCCAGTGGCAACTAGCTGGCTAAAGAAAAGGTCAAAACGATTAGAACAGTGGGAACAAGCCACAGAGATCGAAGCCAGTGAGCCCGTAAACCTCCTCTAAGCATGCCATTCGTTCCTCTACAAAGGCGGCGAGGATACGTGTCCAAACGGGTTGCATGAGGCGGCGAGCAGAACGTTGTGTTCAGGGGCATACCACTGGAACTGCTGGGAAGTAAGGAGATTAAAGCCTCTGCTCTACCGTTCAAAAGCTCCATACCCAAGCACTGAGCGCTTCTCGGGACTGTCTCACTGAGCCTGAGCAATAGGTTTTTGAACCCCCTGCTGAGCCAGTCTTGCCGCTTGAGCGTGAGTGCTTGTACGGCGACGCCTTTTACCCCATGACAGACCGTCGCCGTACTACGATGGGAGCCAAGCGTGGCGGGTTGGCTGGCACGGCCAAACACTCTGCTTGATCGACCGTTTGCACAAGACAGGAGTGAAGCGACACAATGAGCCCATGGTTTGCGACGGCTCGGTTTGGCATGTTTGTGCATTGGGGACACAGCTCGCAACAGGGCCTTGAGTTATCGTGGCCGCTGGTTGGCGGTGTGTTTAGTCTACCGTTCTGTAGCGATATCCCCGTGGAGCAATATCACGCCACAGCGCCACAGTTCAATCCCCAACACTATGATCCGGCTGCCTGGGCACAATTAGCCAAACAATTAGGGATGCAATACGTGGTGTTGACCGCGAAGCATCACGACGGCTTTACCCTGTTCCACACCCAAGTGTCTACGTTCTCCATACAACACACCCCTTACGAACAAGACATTGTGCGGCAGTTTGTGGAGGCGATGCGAGCAGCTGGGCTGCGCGTGGGGTTGTACTTTTCGCTCAGTGATTGGCACCATCCCGACTACCCAGCCTTCACGGAAGCGGATAAACCGTATCGCTTTGGCGCGTATCGCCAACCCAACCCAGAGCAGTGGGACCGTTATACCCAGTTTATGTTTGCGCAAGTCCAGGAGTTGCTGACCAACTATGGCCCAATTGATGTGCTCTGGTTTGATGGTGGTTGGGAACGCACGCCGGAGCAATGGCGGGTAGAGGAACTCCATGCCTTGATTCGCTCGCTCCAACCGGAGCTTCTGATCAATGATCGACTACCCGGGTTTGGCGATTTTGCCACGCCGGAGCAGTTTATTCCCCCGCAACCATTAGAGGGAGACTGGGAAACCTGCATGACGATCAATGAAAGTTGGGGCTATAACACTCAAGATACGCAGTTCAAATCCCCCCGACAACTCATCCATGCCCTTTGTGAAGTCGCGGGCAAAGGGGGGAACTTACTGCTCAATGTCAGCCCGATGGGCGACGGAGCCTTGCCGCCAGTCTTACTGGAGCGGTTGCTGACCATCGCCGACTGGATGCAAGGGAATCAGGAGAGTATTGTGGGTACCAGTCCAGGCTTAGCCGCCTGGCAGTTCTATGGTCCCTCCACCCGCCGGGGGCAGCGGCTTTATCTCCATCTGTTGATGAAGCCCTACGATACGATTACCGTGCGGGGCCTACCGATCAAACAGGTGCAGTCAGTGCAGGTGTTAGCGACTGGCAAGGCTTTGGCCTATAGCACTCGCTGTGCCATTGTGGACTCTCTACTGAATCCAGAGCCGCTGGGAGAGCTGACCATTCAGGTGCCTGAAGCCGTGCTGGATCCATATGCCACCGTACTGGCAGTAGACATGGGCTGACCCAAAGGGGGGTGAGTTAAACTCAGCGGAGCGACCTCAAGCCCTAGTGACGCAGCAACAGACTCAACGGCAGGGTTAGGCATGGGTGATCAAGTGTAGGGTGCAAACCTGTTAAACCTTCTAAGGCCTTTTTGAAAGGAAAAGTATGAGTCTCAGTCCTCAAGAGCCGATCATTCCTAAACTGTTTGCCTTCTGTGACTGGAGCGACCGAGCGGCAGCATTAGGCTTGCGACTCTCCAAGTACGGCACCCGTGTCTTTGCCCTCCGACGTGAAGCTGACGATGAACTGATGGCAGATGACCTCACTTGGGAGCAAGCCGCTGCTTTGATTGAGCAACTGGAAGGCAAGGGCAACCACACGGAGACTTAGCAGACAACGAAACACCACCGCCCCGCTTGATCCGCACAACCATACACGTGATCACCCTACTTTGTCTGGACTACTTCCCAACTAGCTCAAAAAACCCAAAACTAGGCGTAACAGGTATCGTGAATTACGGTCAGGTGCATAGACTGCTTTGCCCTTCTGCGGCGCTTGGCAATGAACCCAGTGACCTTCGTCAAGGCTAAAGGGAGTGGGGGTCTACCTCCATCAGCACCCAAACTTCTGTGGAGACCGCAGAGGCACAGGTTTCCATTGAGAGCTTGAGAACAGTGAGGAGCTGCTCTGTTCTTGCTTGCATCGAGCCGAAAGCCATTGAAAGCTTGAGCGAAAAGGACCTCAGGGCTGCTGGGTTTGGCTCAAGGCAGACGACGGTTGCACTGGCTCCTCCACCCTGGGACTAGCCACGCCATCCAGCAGGATGAGAACAAGACCGACGCCAAAGAGCCCCCACACAAGAGCCTGACCCCAACAATCGAAGGCCGATAAAGATCTGGACTGTCGCTGTCTGAGACTAAAACGATGGGTGTTGGTGGCTGCCCTGCCCATCATGCTTGTGGTGTCACTCGAACCGGAGGCATTAGCCTTCCTAGCCGCCGCCTTCCTAGCCGCCGCCGCCCCAGCTGCCGCCGCCGCTGCCCCGCCAAGACTGGAAGCGGCACAACTGGAGACAGCACTACTACTAGAGCAATGATGCATGCTTCACTAACCCCCAAGTGGATTGGTTAGCTTCAGCTTAGCAGGATCACTGAGAGCGTCATGAAACAAGTCCACACAAGCGGTCGCTATTGCTGCCAGTGCTTACTCCGGTGTCTGGTCAAATGGCAGCGCCAGTTGGTTTTGCCCCGCTAAGCGTTGTCGTTTCTGAGCCGTTTCCACTTGCCGTCTGGCTTTCACCTGGTTCAACACCTGTTTGATATAGGCAATCCCCTCCGCTTGGGTCATACTCCTCGTCTCTGGCTGACTCAAAGCCCCGATGGGCGCGCTATTACACCCGATCGCCCCTGATTCTAGATTGTCTAAAGGGCTAGAACTCCCTTCAGACAGCGTATTACACCCATTCTCACTCAATAAGTTTGTGTGATTGTTGGAGCCGGATGCCGCCCACGAGCAATCCGGCTCCACAGCACTTTGAAGCGCGCCCATTGTTGTGTTTTGTAAATATCTGGGATGCCAGAGATCGCGGTGACGGTAGAGAGTGGCTCCACTCAGTCCATAGGTGACGAGCGCATCAAAGCGTTCGGTAATGCCTGATGGCAGCGCTTTCTTGTCTAAGAGGTCAGCGATAGCTTGTTGAATCCGTGCTCTAGCCGCGGCTTGCTGTTGCTGGTTCCAACTGGTCTCTGACTCATCAGGCTGATCGGGACTTAACGTAGAGGGTCGTTTATCGGTGCCGTAGTGGAAGTAGTGACTCTGTTCAATCGCGAGCATCCAGTCTTGAGCGCGTTGCTCGATTTCCTGTTGATGTTGGCACCAATCGTGATAGCCCGGTAAGGCTTGGGCGATCGTGACGATATCGTGCACCAGTGCGTGGCCTTCTAAGGGCTTATCGGTATACAGGACATGCCCGAAGATGTAAGAGCGCATCGCAATGCGTCCGAGTAACCGATTGGTTTGTCCGGCTCCCGTCCAGCCCTGTTCAATTTCGGCATTCAAATCATTCAAGAACTTATCGGCTTTACCGGTGACACGGAACTGTCGTCGTTGCGCGGCCTTGAGAATCCGATCCAGTGCTTTCGTGTCAAGGCTGTTGCGCTGTTGGGTAAACTGCCAGTGCTGCACAAAGGTCTCTTGATTCCCCCAAATCATCTGTAAGTCTTGATTCAGGAGGTATGACCCCGCTTGCATCGGCAGACGATGGCCGTTGTAGAGACTGTGCTCGCCACTGGTGACGTAGGCTTTGCAGTTGGGAAAGACTTCGAGCTGTCCTGGTGCCAGTTTGAATCCCTTATTTTCCAGCAGTGTCGAAATCACCAGGGCGATCGCCCAAGTCTTCTGCTCGGTGTCAAAGGGAAAGTAGAGATGCAGACCGCCGCTGTAACTAGACGTGCAGATGACGGCTTGCACCAGACCTAAGACTTCTAACGCGGCGATCAGCCGTCGCCAGGCGAAGCGATCGCGCGTGGGGTGATAGAGACTGCCCTTGTCGACGTCGAGGACACAGTAGCGGGTGGTGGGACCGAAGCGGACACCATAGAGTGCTGCACCTTGTTGGAGTAGGCGATCGCTTAGGGGATGACGACTTTCGGTTCGCCAGTCGGGTCGCTCGTCGGGATGGGGATGCTCGGCCCAGAGGTAGTCATAGCGGTGGGGCCAGAGCGCAAGGAAGCCATCACCACCTTCCTGCACAGATGGAAAAGTACGGGAGGAGGCTACCTGCATGGGCTGCCCTCCCTAGAGACATGAGTTTTTCGATGCACAGTGTAACTCCCTATGGCTGGAACAACAGCAGATAGGAAGCCATGCAAAAACTAGAGCAATTTGTCAAAACGGTTGCACCATTTGGCGAATTACCACTAAAATTGGCATAGCAAAGCTGGGTGACTTAACATTCGCCGACCAAAGCATCAGTTAGAGTCCCTGCTCCTATCCTTCAAATTGAATAACAAGCCTTTTGACCCCTTCTGTTTGCCGCAGTGGGGGTTTTTGGCTTCTAGGGTTGCCTAGAACATGACGGTTACTCCTCTCGCTTCAAATGTGGAAACTTGTGATTCACCAGTTGCTCGCGCTGTTGTAGGAGCTTTGCTGTAGTGAAGTATCAATGATCTAACCGCAGATCCTGTCAATTGGGAAAGTTTTTCGGAAACTGCCGCTGCTAGCCTGTTGGAAAGGCTAGCAGCGGCAGGCTCATTTTCAATTTCATCCGCGTCCGTGCACTGAGCGACTTGCATCAGTTTTTAGCAACCAAATTGTTCACCACTGCAATCAACGCCGCAATATTCTCAGACTGGCTCTGAGCAGTAATTTGCTGGCTATTGACGACTTGAGAAAGCAAGTCAATTTTATCGCCCAACTTGTTCACGTTTGCGGTTAGCTTCGTCTGCTCAGCCACAAGCTCCTTCATCGACTCATCGATCTTCAGTAAGTTCACCTGGTGCTGAGCGGCAAAATCGGTCAAAGTTTCGAGCGTAATCGTTAATGTGTCTCTTGCCATTAGTTTTTACCTGTCTGTTGCTCTGCTGCAATATCTAAATGTCGATTCTCTCTAGCCATAAAGAGCGTCCTTACCTAGCTTGCTTTTTGCTGTTCAGAGTCGATCTCAGCTTTGATTCCAGCCTTGATTAAGACTCTGATTTTTGCTGAAAGAGAGAGTTCCTTCCACGCATCATCATTCCGACAGGTTTCAATCTGCTCGCGCAAATCGCCAATCTCAATGGTCAGCCTGTCCCCCTGTCGTGCCATTTCTTCTCTCAGCTCAAACATCACTTCTACTCCCCGTGATCTTAAACCGTGCTTACACGATCAATTATACTTTTTTGTCATCTTTTTGATGACAAATGATGATTGAAGATGTATAAGTGGAACAAGATCGGAACGCCATGGGAACTGGCCTGGAATAAACGCGGAACGAAAGCATTGTGTTCCAAGCTTGTTCCAAGTCGTTCCGAACGTTTTACACCCGTTCCAATAAGCCTTTGAGGGGGAGCATGAAGACATCACTGACTAAGTTTTGCCGTGACCACGATCTACCCAAGTCCACCGTTTATCGACGGGCTCAAGAACTGCAGATCGATACCAGCGAAGGGCTAACACCTGACGCGTGTGTACAGCTGCTGCATGAGTTTGATGTAGTACTTGAGCTGCCAGCAGCACCGATTGCGGTGGAAAAGCCAACCGTCACGGTTGAGATTGGCAACCATGCGCTCGTTCTGTCCCAGCCAGAACTGCCACAGACCTATAGCCTAGAGTCACTTCGACAAAGCGAAGTGATTGCGTTTGATGACCCTTTGGCGATCGCGGCCCAATTTCTGCAAACTGCCGACGTGCTGACCGCAGAGATGCAACGCGATATTCGAGTACGCGAGCAGAAGTTGCAACAAACCCAGCAGGCGAAGGCCGCGATCGCTGAGAAAGCCACCGAATTCAAGCTAGAAGCACGTCTTTACCGCGAACGAACCGCGATGCTGGCCACCGCGCAAAGCCAGGAAACGCAAAGTCTGCAGCAGTCTCTCACCACCCTGCAAAACCTGGGAAAGCCTCCAGCGGACGCCTGACACGTCTGATGATGATTGAAACACTTGAAAAGCAAGACGGTAGACCGCACGTTGTTCTAGACCCCTTCATAGTATCGGCACCAGTCGGCGCGATTCAAGCTCCTCTTTCCTCACCAGCAACGGCGCTAGTCGGCGTTTGTGGGGCTGACTGCAAGAGCAGCGCGAGGTTAACAGAGAAGACTCTGTTGTGCCAACGCATTGAGATGCTTGAAGCCATCACCATTAAACTAGCGCAGCGCTTAGCCATCTTAGAGCAAGGTTCGCTGCCCCCCGATCCCCACCCTCCAGCCGATCCCCACCAACCCCCACCAGCCATGTCTAGAGCCTTCTCAAGACACGCATCAGCCTGACGCGTTTCCACCGGCGCGATCGCCAGCCGAGAGCAACAAGACTCAGAGTGTCGCCACAACCAGCGCCGCGTCTCCCAGCCAAGCCCTGGCCGCGCTCACGCCAGCAGACTGGACCAGAGGGCTGGTGACCAAGCACTTGGTAGAGCGCTTACAGACCAATCCCACCACGCTCAAAAAGTATCTCAGGGACTTGAAGCAGATCCAATGGGCCGTGCAACGGGACCCAGAAGGCTTCGGGTGGGTTTACGATCCACTCTTACAGTCTTACTACCCCAAACGCATGGAGTCAGACGAGCACGGTGCGAGCACGGAGCGACCCACTGCAGCCGTCAAGGTTGAGGCACTGCCAGAACCAACGCGATCTAACGACATCGCACCCAAGCAGGAGTCTGCTTCAGAAAAGCCTCAACAGTACGCTGGAACGGGCGGTTTGTACCAATCAGCGTTGTCCAGACTAACGGGTATCCCCATCACGACATTGCAACAGTGGAAGCAGCTACCCGATTGTGCCGAACGGATGCGCTGTCGCACTGAAGGACGGTACTGCTACTGGTATGCCAGGCAAACGAAACGTTTTTACCCCCTCAACCGCCCTTCAGAACATGCCTTTGGTGTCGTGACCGCCACTGAGATCTAGCTAAAGCGTCAAGGTGAACCGCGTCTTAGCTTTTTTAAGCATCGATCGCCTCACGCTCTACTGGTGACAACGATGCAAGCACCTCCTGCTGCTTGCGCTGGGTCAAAGCATGCCAGAGCTTGCGCACGAGCTTTTGGAGCATGGCTACGAGTGCCGTTGAACTCATTTCAGACAGAGAAGTGGCTGCCTTGGCCGCGCCTAAGGTCTTAAAATCCTGCATCCGCTCCTCTCTTGCGGCAATCTCGTCGTAAGCCAACAGGGACTGACGTGCTAGGGCTCCTGGGTGCATTTTGTTGTAAATGTTAACCAACATTTCCATGGAGTGGCCCAAAAGTTCAGCGAAAATGGGCAGATGCTTGGGCTCGCCATAGGTACAGACCCAAGTCGCGATAATCCGACGAAAATCATGCGGGGTCGTCCATTTAGCCTGCTCAATTCCATACAGATGAGCGGTGACGCAGGCGATGAGCTGAGAAACTCGATTAGAGAGATAGGAGTCTGCTCGAATGGGATCGCCTCGACGAGTCTGTCCATGCGGTTGAACCTGATTTCGGCGTATGAAGAAGAGAAAATCATGGTCCAGGTTTGGTGGGCGAATGTGCTCAAGGTAATACTGTAAATCAGCGGTTAAGGAGAGCTGCATCGGTCCCACAAAAAGCGGATACTCTCTGCCCCTACCGGTCTTATTGCCATTTTTGTGCCCTTCCGGTGGCAACGTGGCAAAGATGACATTGCCTTCAAGCGCTAAGTATTGGCGCTGCAGTTCTCGAAGCTCGCGCTGTCGCGCACCCGTGGTGACCAAGAACGCAATCATCAAGTAATCCATCCACGCGTCAATCACCTGGTGCGTCATACCGTGCTGTTTTTCTAAGTCTTTACAGCGCCAGCCTAGATAGTCCAAGTTTTCCCAGCATTGCTGCCTGGTTAGTTCCCTCTCGGCATAGGCTTCATCGGAAACGAGCGGTCGATCACCGTGGTCAATGACGATCGTTTTCAGATAGCTGCGCAACTCTTTGACTGGTTCAGGCTTGCTGTAGTTTTCATTCGATTTAGACAAGTGAAACTGCCATTGAGCAATGGGAATGGCAACTTCCACATCATTCCTAATTGTGTTTGAGGACAGGCCCCGCTTTTGACTGAACTCCACATAAGCTTGCAGTAAAGTTCGGTCTAAGAGATCAGTGATCGCTAATGCTTCAAGGGCAATCCCTTGTTCCCTGACTCTATACCCCAACACTCGTGCGATACTTTGGTGTAAACGCTCTAGTGTTGCGCTAGTGACAGCCTTTCTGCGCCATCGCGTGACTGTTTGCAGGAAGGAATCGAAGCTTTGGCCTTGGGTGATGAGGTCTGCTGTCCAATCTCGTTCCAGCAAGGCGGGCGGACCTTTGGTTCTCTCCCTCTTCTTTTTTAGCGCCAGGACTGCTTTAAGAGTACCTTTGGGAATATGGCTGTAGGCAGGTTGTACCGCCTCTAAAACAGGCACCAGCGGAGCCGGATCAGGAACATATTGCTCGTGTGCTTGTAACCAAGTACAGAACCGTTTCCATTGGCTTTTCTCAACCTTCAAAGTGTTAGAGCGAGCCAGTTGCAGGATCTGATTTTGAAAGATCGGATTTGCTAGAGCGACGAAACCAGCGAGTGGAATGTGCTCAAAAATGTAGTCTAAGTTTTTGCCTTGCAGCTGTTGCAAGCCATCAAGCTTGAGCAGATCAGGAAGTATGTGTCTCTTCAGAATGGAGCGGAGGTTACTAAACTCTCGCTTGCTAGAGAATAGTTGATATGCCAAAAGGAAATCAGACAACATTTCAGCCATATGAGTTGGTTATGAAAAATACTAGTTTTACTGCGAACCATTAAGCTGTAGGGTTCGCAGTAGCCAACGATGGCATGCGGCTTTGAGCCCTCTCTTTTTCCTAACTACCTAACGTTTTTGGCTGCTTTCATAACGGTTGAGAAAGGGAATTTTGCATGGTAAAAGCGCAATCGCTTCTGAAAGCTTTGCCAAAGGATTAGTGGTAACAGATGGTTTTACTAGAAGCAGACGGCTGCCGACGTCCGTCTGCTCTAGTAAAAGAACCACAATGGTGGCAGGGCTATAGCTCTGACCAACGCACCTGATGGTTCATTTTTTTTAGTAGGGTTTCTAGCGCTGCTGCTCAGACGAAAACGGCAGCGTAAAACGACTGCAGCTAGGGCTAGCGCAGTGGCTTGAAAGCAAGCAGGAGGAAATTTCTACGCTCTAACCTGAAGTCTCGTCTGCCTGGTTGACTAGGAACGATCGCGCCGATCTTGGGGTTTGAAGTGCAGTGGCACAGACAATTGGGGTTTTACATAGCTAAAGAGGTTGTAGCCAATTGAGCTTTCAAGACTCTACCTAGACGCAAACGTTGGCACACCAGATGGTTCAATGTTCAATTGGCTATGCAAATTGCCCGCTTCACCTTGTTTTTCCTTCCACTGAGCCTCAGTCCCCTATATCTTGTTGCAAGGGCTTTGTCTTCTCCGAACCTGGTTTGGGTAGCAAAATAGCTCTAGCATACAGAGAATCACCTTTGCGCTATAGTCTGGCTCGGAGCTTGAACTCTTTCAGCCTCTGATTGACCTGTTTGAGCTTATGAGCAAAATCTTTTGAATTGTCAGTCGGTTTATAAATCATCCCAAGAAAGAACTAAAGTAACTAACTCAAATAGTGTCATATAAGTTTTTTCTAGTCTAGTCCTAGAGAAAAGTTCTTGATGTAGATTGGCCGCGCTCATGCTTCCGCAAAAACAACAACTCTCTCTGTTGGAGGTCTGGCAACGCTATGAAACCGCTGTGTTGGCAACGCAGCCACAGCCGAAAGCGACGGCGCTACTGGCTCAGACACGTACGGCTCTCTTGCGTTACACCCTACCAGGATGGGGGTTTCCGTCCCCCAAGGGACAGCGGTTGACAGCTCAGGAGACGGCGCAGGGTCTGCAATGTTTAAGTCAGCTGACCCTTGCACACTTGCAGGAGGCTGCAGCGCTACAAGAGGACTTGTTCAAGCAACTCCGTGTCGCTGGTAATAGCAGGCGGAACTATCGCTGGGCGTTGCATCAGTTTATTGACTGGTGCAAACAGCAGTCGTGGTTTGATACCAACACTGGGTCTGAAGCCGAACAGCCTACACCTCGGAAACGCGAGAAGAAAGGGTCTGCCACCGACGTGCGTGTGACAACTCGGAAAGCCAGTCAAGCTTATCGGCTGCCGGATGCGGCGCTTTCAGAGTCCCTGAAACAAGAATTGGCGGCCTTGGAGCAGTATCTGATGGACTCAAAACCCTTAGAGCGGAGCCAGCCACGGAGTAGCGCAACGATCCAGCAAACGCTAAACCAGGTCCGACGGATTCTGGGTTGGCTGCATCACGTCGAGGGTATAGCTCAAGACGCTTTGAGCCTGCACCTGTTGGTGCCTGAAACTTGGGGTCAAAGTCAGCAGAGACAACTTTTGGAGCAAGAAGGTACTAAAAATTCGGTTGAGTTAGTGCAGGCTTACTTGCAATGGCAACAAGCGTCGCGAGCTAAACCGGCAGCTTTAGTCGATCCACCCGCCTTGAGCCCCCATACCGTGATCAAAACGGTCAATACCTGGTTACAAGTGGTTAGCTTGAGTCAGCAGCAGGCGCTGGAACGATCGGAGTCGGAAAGGGAGGCCTTAGGCGAAGCAACTGTTGCTTTGCGTGAGTTAAGACAAACAGCGGTGGCCGCACTGAAAACGCATCAACCCGTCAGTGATGAGTCGAAGAAGCGGTTGGAGTGGCTGGAAATCCTGGCGCTGACAGAACAACTGCGACAGGAATGCACACCGCGTTTTCGGCAACCAACACAATCTCGGCAAGGTGGCACAACACTGGGCTCCCTGCGCTCAGTGAGTGCCATCGCTCATAGTTATCAACGGTTTCTTTGTTTCGCCTTACTGGTTTATCTACCGCCTCAGCGGCAGCAGGAGTTACGAACCATAAAGGTTTCATGCTCAAGCATTGACAAGGCAGCCCCGAGCCAGCGCCCGATGTCTCAGGGCGACAGCTGGCTTTACAGGGATGAGGAACAGTGGTGGCTAAAGTTTGTCGGCCATCAGCACAACCCCTCAGCACCACCTTTGCCAGTGCCTAATCTTGGTTATGCGGATGGACGGCGTTTCTATCAGTACTTAGAAGAGTGGCTCCTTTCCTATGCCTATCAGGATGAGCAGGGTCGTTCTGTGCTGCTTCCAGGGCTACGGAGTTGCTTCAAGCCGCAACATGATTACTTGTTCACAATGAAGCAGGGACAACCCTACAGTCAGGCGTCAGCCTTTATGGAGCTACTGCGAAATCCTGCCTATCGGCTGACAGGAAAAGTCCTCACGCCAGAAACTGTTCGCCGTAGCTTTGCTGACTACTTCACGTCTCGGATGAAAGAGCAGGGTCCGATGAAGACGGGCTATCAACCGTACCTTCCAGGAAGCTATGCAAGGTACACTCTCGTTATGCCGCTTCAAAAGAAGGACATCGACCTGCTTATAGGTTCTCACTGGGAGGACCAGGACGTGCAGGGGTTTGTTGAGATTACTCAAAACTTTGTCAAACCAATGGCAAAAGGCCAAGCAAAAAAGCGAAAAGCAAAGCGAAAAGCAAAGCGAAAAGCAAAGCCATGAAAGGCGCTGATAACAACCCTCGCTTTCCCTCTTTTTTCACTCAATGCTGCAGCACCTTTGACTAGCTTTGCACCGCTTTGAGCCGTTTTAGAGTTTGAATCTGGAGGCTAGGAGCCCTTGTAAAGCTCAGGCTAAAACGGTTCTGCGGGCCTTGCACCGCTAAAAGGGGTATGGGGTCTGGTCAAAGGATGCTTTGGCCAATGCGGTCGTCACGCTCCATGCTTTGACAGCAGCGGTGCTGCACCCACCCAGTGGTCTTCACGATCCAGCCGTTGCTGCTTGGTCTGCGAGTGGAGTGACACACGGGCAAGCACCGAGTGCATCCCTGTCTTGGGCACACACAGCCCGTCGAGGACTGACTGGCACGGCTTTAGCAGCTCGTCTGCAGACAAGCGCCTCAATGATTATTCGGAAGCGGTCTCAAGTGGGCTTTGGGCGATGGAGTCAAGCCCGCGATCCAGATGGTCTGATCTGGCTGTATACCGCTCGTACGCGGCGCTTTCACCCGGTGGAGTCGGTGGTGCCGGAAGGGGCTTCGGCTCACGAGCAGACGGTAGAACTCACGCACCTGGCTAAGCCCAACCTTCCCCAAGCACCTTAGGTACTGTGCTTTAACGTGGGTTTGGGCTCAATCGACTGTTAGATGACAATGAGGATGACGGATGCACGACAGCTACAAGTCGGGTTGCTTCGAGTTTTGCAGCACGATCGCCACCAGACTCATAGGCTGCGTGCGCCAAACAGAGGCTTGAAAAAGACACTAGAGGATCGCCCTATGGAGGCAAGCCTTGAGTGTCTGGGAAAAGCATTGAACCTTATCAAGTCAGAGTGTACATGAAGGCACGAGAAATCGGTTTAACCCAAACCGACGCAGCTTATATTGCCGAATTTTCAGAACGCACGGGACAACGCATTGAGGCGGAAGACTACCAACCCAACCGGGGACGGGTACGGGACTGGCGCACCTGCGCTGACCCGTTAGCCGCGGTGTGGGAAAGTGAGTTAGAGCCCATGTTGCGGCAAGCACCGAAGCTCAAGCCGATGACGTTGTTTGAGTACTTGCAAGACCAATACCCCGGCAAGTATGGGCAGGTACTGCGAACCTTGCAACGGCGTGTGCAAGCGTGGAAAGCGCTACACGGACCGGCCCCAGAAGTGATGTTCGAGTTACGGCATGAACCGGGGATGATGGGATTTTCTGACTTCACCGAGTTGAAGGGAATCACCGTCACCATTAACGGCAACCCGTTTGAGCATTTAATTTATCACTATCGCCTTGCTTACAGCGGTTGGCAGTACGCTCAAATCATCCAGGGGGGCGAGAGTTTCATCGCCCTGTCCGAGGGCTTGCAGAATGCCCTGTTTGCCTGTGGTGGTGTGCCCAAGCAGCATCGTACCGACAGTCTGAGTGCCGCTTATCGCAACCTCGGTGGCAAGCAGAAGCCGTTAACCCGGTTGTATGACGACTTGTGCCACCACTATCAGATGCAACCAACGCGCAACAACACGGGCATTGCTCACGAAAACGGGTCGATTGAAGCATCCCACGGACACCTCAAGAACCGAATTGAGCAAGCTTTGTATCTGCGCGGCAACTTCGATTTTGCTAGTGTTGCCGAGTATGGAACCTTCATCGACCAAGCCGCTCATCGACTCAACGCCCAGCACACCGAGAAGTTTGTCGTCGAACAAGCGTCTCTGCAACCCTTGCCGCCCCAGCGAGTGGCAGACTATGAAGTGCTGACTGCCAAAGTCAGTTGTCGCAGCACCATTGATGTGCGCTGTGTGTTGTACACCGTTCCGGCACGTCTGATTGGACGACCACTCGAACTGCATCTGTATCATGACCGGATTGTGGGGTACCTGAATCATCAGCCCGTCGTGCAACTACCGCGCATCCGAGTCGTCGGTACGGACAAACGCCGTGCTCGCTGCATCAATTACCGACATGTGATTGAAGGGCTGCGCCGCAAGCCCAAAGCTTTTCTCTACTGCACCTGGCAGCAAGAGTTGCTGCCGAATGACTTGTGGCGGGACTTATGGCAGCAGTTGAAAGTCCGGGTTGAGCTTGACAGTGCGGCGGTTCTCATCGTCGAGGCGCTTTACATAGCGGCAAGGCAAGACAAAGAACAGACCGTGGCCCAGTACCTGCAAACACAGTTGGAGACAAACACTTTGACCTTGGTCGCGCTCCGCCACCAGTTTGGCTTGCTCCACCGGGCAGGAGTGCCCAAATTGCACATCGAACAACATGAACTCTCCTCTTATGACCAACTCCTCTCCACCAGCCGTGTCACCGAGTCCTTACCAAAGCCTGAGTCTGCACCTCAAGCAACTGCAACTCTCCCACATGCTGACCCACTGGGAGAGCCTCGAGCATCAAGCCATGCAAGAGCGTTGGTCGTACGCTCAATTCTTGCTAGCTCTTTGCGAATTGGAGGCACAACGACGCTGGAGTGTGCGCCTGCAACGAGCGCTCAGCGAAGCCCAACTACCCAACGCAAAAACTCTTGCCAATTTTGATTTTTCGCACTGTCCAACGTTCAATCCTGCACCCTTGATGCAGCTGGTAGATGACCCAGGTTGGTTAGGACGTACCGAGAATCTGTTGCTCTTTGGCGCAAGCGGTGTGGGCAAAACCCATCTGGCAGCGGGTGTCGCACGTCGGATGGTCGAGTTGGGCAAACGAGTCAAGTTCTTTTCCGCTATCGCCCTCGTGCAACAGCTACAGCAAGCCAAACTGCAATTGCAACTGCAAGCGGCACTCAAAAAACTCGACCGCTTTGACTTACTGATCCTCGATGACGTGGGCTATGTCAAAAAGTCGGAAGCCGAAACCTCGGTGCTGTTTGAGTTGATTGCCCATCGCTATGAGCGTCGGAGTTTATTAATCACTGCCAACCAACCCTTCAGTCAATGGGATACCATCTTCACCGACTCGATGATGACGGTGGCTGCCGTTGACCGTTTGGTGCATCATGCCCTGATTGTGGAGATTGTGACCGAAAGCTACCGCAAACAGTCGGCAGTCGCGAAGTCAGCCATCACAACGCAGGCAAAAACTGAGGCTCAAGCAAGCTTGCGATCCTAGTTGTCACTGCGATCTTAGTTGTCATTTCGATCTTAGTTGTCGCCAGTAATTTTGCACGGTAAACCACCGGCGGCATTGCTGTTGATTCTTTTTGCTTTGCTAGCTGACTTCAATGTCAACTTGTCTTCGCACTCATTGTGTTACCCATCACCACGTTGCTCAAAGTCTTAAAGTCGCCTTTCTAGCTGTCGTTTATTGGTATGTAGTTGACATTTGATAATCGACCTGAACACAGGCGTTAAGGCTCCTGATTGCTCCTGAAATAGGGGGCACAAACAGAGTGTGGAAACGCTCAGTGTGAGGACCCAAATACCAGACGACCGTATCGTGACCGACGGCTTTCTGGGGCACGCCGTTGGCACCAGGTGGCGCATGGGGAATGCGACCCAAGGTCACTCTGGGAAAACCTGCTTGCTCTAAGGCACGGATACCGGCATTACCACTAGCGCGTAGCCATAACACAGCTTGTGTGACCTGACCCGCTTCATACGCCGCGATCGCCCGTTGCACCCAAGCGGTGGCTCCATAAATCCCTTTTGCGTGGTTGCATTTCCCATAGGGTGGATTGAGCCAGAGTCTGCCCCACCAGGGTTGTTGCAAGCCATCGTCTTCCCGTGTGTAATAGTTGGCGGCCTGAATCCAGGACTGGGCCTCCGCACTCGAAGCGGGGTCGAGGTCAATGCCTCCCATTAACAGGCGGGCCAGGCTTACCCAAAAGGCAGGCGTGTACCACTCATTCGAGTCGCTGGAGTGCTGTACCTTACAGTCATGGGACTTCTGTTTGGGCAGCAGGAGCCCATGCTGCAGGGCAAAGGTGGTGAGTTGCTCTATGGCAGCGGCAACCTGTTGCTTTGCTTGCTCTAAGGCTTGCAGCTTTTGACCCCGCGCGATCGCGGCTTCAGTGCCGTCATCTTCGGCCGCTGACAAAGGCGTACGCTGCTCGCGCCCAGCCGCATCCCACCCTTGCTTGCGGTAGTCAGTCTGGTTCGTTTGCGCCTGACTGCGGTTGTCCAGCCCCAAAGGCGGGTGCACAAGGACCGTACCCTCGGTCTGCAACTGCCTGATCGCGGCGGTGAGTTGCCAGTATTGCTCTTGTAACTCCTGAAAGGTCATAGGCCCGTGTGTCAGTAGTACGCACATTCTACTGCCATTCCTACCGACGGCAACACCAGCAGGTCATGTCGTTGGGCTAGCGTCCAGCCGGTACTTTCCTTGAGTGCCTAGTTGCTTGAGTGCGTTGCGGCCCTACTGCGGGCCCGGCAGTAGCGCCAAAACAGAGTCTGAAAGCTAGGCTTAAAACTTGATGTGGCCATGTTTCAGGCTCAACACGCTTGGCTGTCTCACAGATCCTTGCACCTGAAGCTGCTGCTAGTCGTCTTCTCTGTCCAAAGTGGGTCGATGCAGTCTTAGGGCGGTTCTATAACTGAAAAGACCCCACGCTTGGAGCAAGCAATGGCAGACGATCGCTTAACGATGCAAGACCCGCGTCATCAATATCCCGAACCGCCTTTCCCCCGTCAGCCGCAGTCGGCACCAGGACTCGCTGCCAAGATGTCTCCGCGACCGGATCATGGTGAAGCGAGCTACAAAGGCTCTGGCAAGCTTGTCAACCGCAAGGCGCTGATTACTGGCGGCGATTCTGGCATTGGGCGCGCGGTTGCGATCGCCTATGCGCGGGAAGGAGCCGATGTGGCCATTGCTTACCTGCCCAGTGAAGAGTCGGATGCCAAAGACGTGATCGCACTGATTGAGCAAGCGGGTCGTAAGGCAGTCGCGCTGCCAGGCGACCTTACCGATGAGCAGTTTTGCCGCCAGTTGGTAACAGATGCAGTAAACGCTCTTGGCGGTTTAGATATTCTCGTCAACAATGCGGGCAAACAAGAAACGCAACCTTCGATCGGGGATATCACTACTGAGCAGTTCGATCAGGTGCTCAAAACAAATCTCTATGCGCTGTTCTGGATTACGCAAACAGCCGTACCGCATCTGAAACCTGGTGCCGCCATCATTAACACGACTTCGATTCAGGCCTATGACCCGTCGCAGACCCTGATCGATTATGCGATGACGAAAACCGCGATCGTTTCGTTCAGCAAATCGCTCTCGAAGCAACTGATTGAGCAAGGGGTGCGGGTCAACGCGGTTGCGCCTGGCCCCTTCTGGACCGCGTTACAGCCCAGCGGCGGTCAAACGCAGGAGAAGCTGGAAAAATTTGGCTCTGAGGTGCCGCTAGGACGACCCGGACAGCCCGTGGAGATTGCCCCCATCTATGTGCTCCTGGCATCTCAGGAAGCAAGCTACATCACTGGGGAGGTGTATGGTGCTACGGGTGGTGTTGGTATTGCTTAAGGTTCGTGAGGCTGCCCCCGAACCGAAGCCTCTATCGCTCGCTCTAGCACGCTTGCCTTGCTGCCACTAGCGGCTCTACGTGCTGTCACTGTGTTGGGGTGCAGCCTCACAGCTGCAACCAACCCTTGCAGCGTCGCATCAGCGCCGTCTTGAAGCCAACACCAGCATACGCTGGTGCTCGAAATTGCCGCGCCGTTTGTACTCACTAAAGCATGATGCCAAAAGTTGCGGTTGTCACTGGACAGATCACCATTAACGATGGGGGCTCTTTTTTATTAACGGCCGCGGATGGCTCGATCGACGATCGCCGCGCTCAGGGTTTGTTTGTGCGCGATACCCGCCTGATTTCTTACTACGAAATCTCGCTGAGTCGCCAAGCGCTGATCCCGCTTGCTTCTAGCGCCATCACCCATCGTGTGGCTCGCTATGAGTTCACCAATCCTGCCTTGGAGACAGCCACTGGCCTTGTACCGGCCAAAAAATTGCTGCTGACCGTGCGTCGCGACATCATCGGTGGCATGCACGAAGACATTGACCTGACCAATCACCATCAGGCACGCGTTGATGTCCAGCTCATGCTGGCCATTCGCTCTGACTTTGTAGATGTCTTCCGGGTCAAAGCACAGAAATTGGTGACAGAAGGGAGGATGGAAACAACCTGGAGCGATGGCATCCTCACGAATGCTTACCGCAATGGCTCCTTTACGCGCAGTTTACGTATTCGCCCTGAAGGCGCAAGCTCACCGCCGCGTTATACCAATGGTCGGCTTGTCTTTGACATTGCGCTGGAACCTGGTGCAACGTGGCACACCTGTATTGATTTCATTGCCCTGGTGGATGGGGACGTATTAGAGCCCAAACATACGGAGGCGGCGATCGATGTCACCCCAGCGGGTCAGGAGATGGCAAACTTCCTCAACGTAGCAACCCGCCTGCACTCTTCGAACCGATCGGTCGAGCAAACCTATCAGCAAGCGCTCGTCGATTTAGCCGCCCTGCGCATTCCGGTGGATGATGGCAGTGTCGTGTGGATACCCGCTGCCGGTATTCCCTGGTTTGTGGCCGTGTTTGGACGCGATCCACTGATTGCGAGTTTGCAGACGATGGCGGTTGCTCCGGGTCTGGCACAAGGCACCTTGAGGAAGTTAGCTGAGTTGCAAGCCACTGAGCGCGATGATTGGCGGGATGCGGCACCGGGCAAAATCTTACATGAACTGCGTCAAGGTGAATTGGCACAACTGGGCAAAATTCCATCGGCACCCTATTACGGCGCGATCGACACCACCCTTCTCTGGATCATTACGCTGTCTGAAACGTATCACTGGACGGGCGATCGCCGCTTACTGGACAACTGCTATGCGCCTTTAGACAAGGCGCTGCAATGGATTGAGCAAGACGGCGATTTTGATGGTGATGGCTTTGTCGAATATTGCAGCCGCTCTCAGGACGGCGTGCAAAATCAAGGGTGGAAAGATTCCGGCGATGCGATTCGGGATGCGGCTGGCGAGTGTGTTGAGGCTCCGATCGCACTGTGTGAAACGCAGGGGCAGGTGTATGATGCTTGGCGACGAGCGGCAGCGCTCTATGACCTTTGGGGAGAACCGGAGCGCGCGCAAACGCTGCGACAGAAGGCAGATACCCTCTATCAACGCTTCAACGATCGTTTCTGGATGCCGGATGAGGGCTTTTACTGCCTGGGTTTAGATCGCAAGAAGGAGCAGATTCAGTCGATCGCTTCCAATGCCGGACAGTTGCTTTGGTCGGGAATCGTGCCCGCTGATCGTGCCCAACAGATGGTGGAACGTCTCTTTCAAGCTGATCTCTGGGGTGGTTGGGGCATTCGGACGCTGTCAGCTGACAACCCGGCTTACGACCCGATCGGCTACCACACGGGCAGCGTCTGGGCGCACGACAATGCCTTTATTGCGGCTGGCTTAAAGCGGTACGGTTACCACGCCGAAGCGAATCAGATTGCTGAAGGCATCTTTGCCGCCGCCAGTCAGTTTCAGTCCCATCAAATGCCCGAATTGTTTGGTGGCATCGAGCGGCAGCCAGAAAGCTTCCCGGTGCCCTACATTGATGCCAACATCCCGCAAGCATGGGCAGCAGGCGCAATGCTCTGGTTGGTGAGTAGCATGTTGGGGTTAGCCGCCGATGCACCAAACCATCAGCTTTATGTTCAGCCTGTTTTGCCTGTCTGGTTGTCAGATATCCAACTTACAAATCTTGCCGTCGGTGACGCCACGGTTGACCTGCGGTTTTGGCGAGAGGACGATCAGACTCAATGGCGTGTGCTCCAGCAAACGGGTGCTTTAACCGTGTCTACTCGCGATCACGCCACTGATGAGCGGTAAGCACTCAAACATTGTTTGCACAACGCTAAACTGCTAAGCGCCCTACTACAGGCCCGGCAGAAGCGCAATTAGTTCAAAAGAGAAAAGGGTCGGGTTAGACTAAGCCGACCCGTACTCTACGCTTTGAGTTGTGTTTCTTTAATTATTGAATTTGACATAATGAAGCGTCCTCTCGTCAAGTCAATCTTGGTTGTCCGCTCTTTGTTTCTGCTCCCGCTGCTGCTTTGGCTTTGTGCTTGCCACACATTGCCGTTCCGCCCTCAGAGCGATAGTACGACAAACAAGATTGGTTTGTCTTTAGTCAAGGACGGTTCACTTCCCGATGCCCGTTTGACTCCGGGTACTGTCTTCCCGGTTGGTGTTGAGCAGATTTGTCAACCTGGATACTCCAGTTCTGCGCGCCACGTCACTTTAGCAACGAAGAAAGCCGTCTTTCAACGCTATGGTGTGTCTTACGTCAAAGGTCAATATGAGGTTGACCACCTAATCTCCCTGGAATTGGGTGGCTCCAACGCGGTTACGAATCTCTGGCCAGAAGCATATACGGGCCAATGGAACGCCCACATCAAAGACCAATTGGAAAATCGCTTACATCGTCTCGTTTGTCGGCGAGAGCTGCCCCTTGCTACGGCTCAGCAGGCCATTGCACGGGACTGGATTAAAGCGTATCAGCAATACTGCGCGACGCCTCAAGACTGTCCGGTCTGGAAGGAACGAGTGGACTAACAGCACTCGTTGGTAATGTCGCTGTTCGCTTTGTCTCTAGTCTCTTGAAGCGCAAGCTGACACGTCAGTGAGTTGAGCGTCAAGACTTCTATCAGATAACGATGAGGATGACGGATGAACATATGAGCAGTTAGATGACTGCTTGCCCATTATGCTGCGGCAGTTTGGTGTTAAAGCTGCGTAAGGGATTGTACAAAGAACCCCTTTGCAGCCTTCACAACGCTTTGGTTTAACTTCACCCTGATCACAACACCGTATGCGCTCTTCTTCTCCAGTCGTTCCAAGCCGCACTGCTCGCGGGTGCGTCCCTGCCACGGCGATCATCTGGGGCTGCTCGACCGGCATGTTAGCGATCGACCTGCTGCCCTCAACCAGTGCTCAAAGTGAGATGGTTATTGCGATCGCGATTGTGGTAGCAGCGTCGGTGAGTACAATGACGGTCTGTCTGTCTGCGCGCCACACCACTGGCACGCCAACCGAGGCTCAGACTTAGGGGTTCTCTCTAAGTCTGAGCGGTAGCGTGGGGTAGCAAACTAGCTGCAGTGCCTTAATCAGCGGGGTCCAGTTGTTTGAGCTGGATGTGTTTGCGCCCCAGGATCAACTCAAACGTATCACCCGATTGGAGTCCCATTTGCTGGGTATACGCGGGACCAATCAACAATTGACCATTCGCTTGCACTGCAATACGGTAACTCGCACGGCGTCCCGTGCGACCACGCTCAGCAGTGGGTTCGTTCAAGGCAATGCCTTCCGCTTCCAGAAGAGCCTGCATGAACTGCAACAGGTTGACGCGCTCCCCGCCCCCTCTCGTGACCGTGTAATAACCGCAGGCTTTCGCTTTCTGGGTTTTGCTTAGAGTCGCTAGCGTCTTGACCTTCTGGAGTAATGCTGCGCCTGTCAGGGGTTCGCTCTGCTTCTGTTTCGCCATGCCGTTGCTTCACTGCCAAAAAGCTGCACTCCCATCATGCGGGATCGGGGGGCACAATGATTGACTAGGCACTGACGACGATCGCTCAGTGAACGGGGGCAGTGAGTGGTCAAATAAACCTGTTTTTTGGGGTGTACTAGTGGCATTGGCCTACTTTTGGACTGCGCGGAGCTTCAAAAGGGGTAGTACAGTGGCCCTTTTGCTCCGTTCCAGCGGCTGTAACCCTGATGCTGTCGTTGGTGCATTGCGGGGGGCACAGAAGTGCCGGGCGATCGCTCAGTTGGCAGTGCTGGCTCAGCTTGACATTGGTTGACATTCCACTTGTGTCTCTGATCCCTTGGGCAATTAAGCAAGGCAATCCTGGCATTATCAAGAAACTAATACTTTCGTCAACTTGACATCAGTAACCCCATTAATGCTTCTCACATGCTCCAAAATTTCGGTAAGTTGAGTTCTAGAGATGTTGTTAACAGCAATAATAACTTTTGCCATCTCACTATCTACAGTATGAAAACCGCGAAAATCTGATGCGATTGCATGCTCTGCAAGCTTATTAAGCATAGTTCTAATAACATCTGAAGTACTTCTGATTGAAATCTGTAAATGTATTGCGTGTGTCTTCGAATTCCAAGAAACCGACCATAAGTTCTCAGAACCAATGTTTGCTACTGTAGGACAATCAGACATATGAATACGAAGTGGTCGATGCGCTGACCCGCCCACTCCAACGATAGAATCTCCTGGTAAAGGATTACAGCACGAGGCTAACCTCCAACCTCTTTCTCCAACACCTAATAAAGGTTTCTGAGGCTCGCTCACTACTTGCTTTGCTGAGTACTGATCAACGAGATCTTTAAGCTCTTCAATACTTAGTGCTCCTGTTCCAACCTGAAAAGCAAGGTCATCAGTTGAACAGCTCATCCTCAATGCAACTTCTTCCAGACTTTTCCGATATAGACGAATATTTTTCTCAAAATTCTGCTTTATCTCTTCCCAACCATTAGCTATAGTAATGCGCCTGATTCCGCGCTGAATGCCTCTTTTAGCTTCAGCAGTCAAAGTAAAATCAAGCCAAGCTGGATTCAAATGGTCTGCTTGCCCCTTGACTATCTCTACAATATCTCCATCCTGAAGCGGTTGGTTTAAGGGAACCTCTACACCTTTAACAAGTGCCTTTAAGCAGCGATCTCCTAGCTTTGTATGAATTTTATAGGCAAAATCTATAGGAGTCGCTCCGCGAGGAAGCTTGATTTCAGCTAATTGAGGTGTAAAAACATAGATTGCATTCCTATCAGTTGCGTACTGCGTTTCCGCATGAGTTCGCTCTTGGACGAACTCATTAATATTCATTATACGAACATTAAACTCTGGGAACTCACGGTAATTTGAATAGATAATTTGACGAAACTCATCTACTGATTCCGCTATAAAGGCATCAGCATTGAGGGCTTCAGCACAGGCTAGACAGATAACCTCGTATAAGTCCGCATCTCCTAGACCATAAATGGAAGCATTAGCTTTCTTAAGAATACTGTCGTAGTCTATATCTAAGTTGTAGACAGCAAACTCTAAAAGTTTCTGTACACATACAGTTGCTTCTTCGATCTCGTATTCAGATCTGATTGCAAAATGGACGAACGCAAGCAACACCGGGGGAACGTAAACTAGAATCTTTCCCGAATCAATAGATTCTTGTAGAAACCTTAGTTCAGCGATCCGTTGTTTGAAGCTGCTAGAACTAGTGAATCTGCTCCTCTGCGGTTTCTGCACTAAATCGCGCAGAGTCTGCAGACACATCAAGACGCGCCAGGCTGCACCCATTCTCTTGCAATCGAAGCATTCTATTATCCCTTAGAAGGATAACACTTCTTGAGGATACGTTCTCTCATCGCTGGTTTAGAATCAGGCGATATGTATGAATCTTCTAAAAGATAGGGAGGAGTCGATACAACCGTTAATTGACCAGACCCTATCTTCTCAAGCAGTCCAGCAATCCAAGGTTTGCCGCCATAGAAACAGTCAAAACTTGCTGCAATCCTCTCTAGGCTTTCTCGCGTCGCTTGGGACATCCGCATGGAAACGGTGTCGTTGTGAAGGGCAGGACGCTTGCCACGTCCTAATTCTAGCTGTTCTGTCTTTGGATTTGGATTTGGCATATGTCTATCCGAGAGGGTGAGAGGAGTGAGCGTTGCACAAAGCTAAAGTATTTGCCAACAAGGTTGAAGTTTAGCAAAAATAAATGCTAAACCTCAAGCATGAATCTTTCATCTTAACGAAATCCCCTCACCCTGACATCCTATCTTTGCTAATCAACATTAGATGTGAGGTAGATCAGGTGTTTTTGTGATGATTCTAGGAATCAGGTAGGCAGCCACTGTAGTGAATAACTACAATGATGTTTAGGATATAAAATTCCTAAAGCTCTCTAAGGTTAAAGAGGAGGGGCTGTGAAACTACCGATAGAGGCGATCAAAAAACTGCTAAAACTCATCCTCGTTGGTGGCGTCGCTGGGGCCACTGGAGGGTGGACGATACATCTGCTTAACAACGTTCAAATCGGAAGCAACAATCCATCTGCTAATAGCGGTGGGACAGCTCTGAACGCTCCCATTACGGGCAACAACAACAGTCCAAACACCAGTCGCGATGTTGACAAATCTATTAACAAGACTGGAGCTGTGTACAACTTCTATGGAGGGACAGAGAGCATTGATAATTCAGTACATCTCATTGATCAATCAGTGACCACGATTAACAACTCCTCCACTGTGATTTATAACTCTGCTACCACGATTCGGGAACAAGCCAAAAGGCTCAGTACCGAAAATTCAAGCACCAGCAGTATTGGTTCGCCAGCGCTGATTCAACAGGAAGCTGCTCGCATTACCAATCAAGCTACGACTATCAACCAGACGCTTCTGAATATTAGCAACCGGGCAAGCGCGATCAGAAAGGAAGCATCCATACGACTCTTAGCCCAAGAAATGCAAAGCGTCTTCCAGTCCCCCTCTGCGCAAAGTTCGTCATCAGAAGAGCCGAATCCCTTGCAGCTTCTCTCTCAAGTTTCCACTCCCAGTAGCTCTGAGGATTCGGGTGGTCTCAGCATAGCCATGAGTGGAAGTGACTCTGGTGGACAATCGCGTTCTGAAGCGGCTCCAGAGCCTTCTCTCGTCTTAGGGACGCTTTCAGGGGGATTCCTTTTGGGTAGTGGCGCTTTGTTGAGTCGTGTAAAAAGACGGAAATAGGAAAAGACCTTGTTAAGCGATTTGAACCCTCACCAGCATGGTGAGGGTTTTTGCTGCTGTCTCCTAACGGATAGAAAATGCCTTGTCCCAATTAGCAATGATGGGTTCAAGCAGGAACGTCATAACGGATTTCTGTCTAATGACGATTTCTGCTGAAGCTGCCATACCGGGTGCTAGTGGCACTTCCTGACCATGTACGTTAACAGAGTGCTGTTTCAAGCGAATGCGAGTGGAGTACAACAAGTTTCCCTCCTTGTCCCTGATGGCATTGGGGCTGATACTCTCCACGGTTCCATCCAACGTGCCAAATTCCTGGTAAGGAAACGTTGCCAACTTCACTTTGGCTGGCATGTCTCGTTGCACAAAACCAATGTCGCGATTGGAGACTTTCGCTTCCACTAGCAGTTCTTCTCCATCAGGGGCGATCGAGAGTAACTCTCCACCTGGTTGCACCGTGCCGCCCGTTTTGTCGATCTGGATGTTGTAGACATAGCCTGTCACAGGTGCTTGAATCGTGTTTTGCCGATTCTGCTCCCTGGCTTGCGTCAGTTTATTTTCCAGGTCAGCGAGTTCTTGTCGTTGCTTTGTAATTTGAGTGAGGATGTCGCTCTGTCGCTCGGCATCCAAGCGATTCATGCTATCTTTAGCAGCCTGGTATGATTGCTGCGCCTGCTCAATTTGTTGCGACTGCATAGCCAGTTCCTTTTGCAGTCCCGTTACCTTGTTACGAGCCTCTAGATAGTCGAGCCGTGGAATGGCTCCTGGCGCTAGAAGGGCCTGTAAGCTTTGCTCTCTCGTATTCGCATAATTAAGGTCCTCCTGCAAACGACTTAGTTGCACTCGCGCCGCTTGCAACATACTTTGCTGGCGATTCGCTTCTGCAGCAGCGGCGGAGCGGCGATCGCGGAACTCTTTCAGCCGTGCCGCCAGCAACTGGTTCTGTAAGTCTTCGCCAGCCTGCGTTTTGCCCGTGCGTTCTGCTTCCAAACGCGCCAGTTCCTCCCGATTCAAGGTGACAAGTTGTTCTAAACGCTGCACCTCAGCTTGAGACAACGTCGGGTCTAGTTGAATCAAGAGATCGCCCGCTTGGACATGTTGGCGCTCAGTAACTTTGATTTCCTTGAGCCGTCCTCCCGCTAGGGCATGCATCGGCTGCACCGGGTTAGCGGGAATCAGCTGTCCTTGGGTGTCAGCCACTTCATCGATCTGACTGACCGCAGCCCAAGTCAGAGCTGATACGAACAGTAGGCTCAAGCCACCAGCCAGCAGACGGGTAAACAAAGGCGGCAAACTTTGAACGGCATTGCCCAACTCATAGGACAGATAGCCTTCAACCGTCGTGAATTGCTGTTTTGTTTGTTTGAGTTGAATCGGAGCGCTAGAGGGTGAGGTTTTCATGGTGATTCCTGATAACGGTGCAGCAGAAGTTAGGGGCTACTGGCAGGAGCCTGGTCAGCAAACGTGTGCAGTTGTGTGATTGGTGCTAAACAGCGGCTAATTGTTGCTGGTACAGCACCCAGTAGACGCCTTTCTGTTGCAGCAATGCCTCGTGACTCCCTTGCTCTACCAGTACGCCTTTATCCATCACGAGAATGAGGTCAGCGTGTTTGAGGGGGGCAAAGCGATGCGTAATCATCACCACGGTGCGATCGGCTGCAACCTGTTGCAAATTCTGTAAAACTTGCCGCTCCGTTTCGCTATCGAGGGCGCTGGTCGCTTCATCCAGTATGAGGATCGGTGCGTCTGAGAGGAACAAGCGAGAGAGCGCCAAGCGTTGCCGTTGCCCACCTGAGAGTCCGGTGCCACGCTCACCAATGACCGTTTCGTAGCCCTGCGGCAGTTCACGAATGAACGCATCAGCAACCGCGTGGCGAGCCGCCGCCACCGCTTGAGAGGGTGAAATTTTGGGATTGCCCAGAATAATGTTGTCCATGACAGTGCCGTTGAACAGGAAATCTTCCTGCAACACGACGCCCATCTGTTGCCGGAGGGAAGCAAGATTGGCTCCCTGAATGTCAAAGTTGTCCAACAGAATACGCCCAGATTCCGGTTCATAAAACCGCTGTAGCAGCTTTGACAGTGTGCTCTTGCCGGAGCCGCTACGACCCACAACGCCAATAAACATTCCGGGTTTCACATCAAAAGAAATCCCCTTCAACGCTGGTTCTTTATCTGGCTGGTAGCGGAAGAAGACTTGATCAAACGCGATCTGTCCCTGTAGGCGTGGTAGCACTAACCCGTTTTCCGACATCGCTTCTGGTGCGGTATTGAGAATATCCCCAATCCGGGACACGGATAGCAGTACCTGCTGGAAGCTCTGCCAGAGTTGCGCTAGTCGCAGCAAGGGATCCAGAGTGCGGCCGGAGAGGGTTTGAAAGGCGACCAACTGTCCAACCGTAAGTTGATGATGGATGACAAGGTTTGCACCCACCCACAGGATCAGGAGGGATGATAATTGGTTGAGAAACTCTCCCATGTGGCTGTTGATATTGGAAAGAGTCGAGGCCTGGAAGCTCGTTTTGACATACCGGGCAAATAAGCCTTCCCATCGTTCTCGGGTCGTTAATTGAGCATTATGAGCTTTGACCGCATGAATACCACTCGTTGTTTCGACGAGAAAGGATTGGCTGTCAGCACGGCGATTAAAAGACTCATTCAACCAGTTGCGGAGCAGGGGGGTAACGACCAGCACGAGAATGAGATACGGGGGCAAGATAGATAGACTCACCAGGGTTAAGGTGCCACTGTAGACAACCATCAGCACCAGGTAGACGACAGTGAAGATACTATCAAGCACTACGGTGAGAGCCGTTCCCGTGAGGAACTGGCGGATATTTTCCAACTCCTGGACCCGTGCCACCGTATCGCCAGTGCGCCTAGACTCAAAGTAAGCCAGGGGGAGTTGCAACAGGTGCCGAAACAACTGAGAGGTCAAGCTGAGGTCAATACGTCGGGCCGTATGGGTGAAGATAAAGATGCGTAAAATGCCCAAGCCTGCCTGGAAGACGGTCACAAGCAGCAACGCGATCGCCATGACGTTGAGCGTTGAAAAGCTCTCGTTCACGATGACTTTATCGATGATGACTTGAGTGATAATCGGTGTCGCAAGTCCCATCAATTGCAGGATCAACGAAGCCAGCAAGACTTCTCCCATCAATTTGCGGTACCGCCAGACCATGGGCAGGAACCAGCTGAGGTTAAACGTTTCTGCCTTCGCTAGCGGTTCAATCAGCCAAAGTTGACCATCCCACACTGGTTCAATCATGTGGCGAGGGAGGCTCTCACAGGTTTTACGGTTGTTTGAGGGATCTGCCACTAACATCCGCTCGCCTTGAGCCTCATAAACCACCACCCAATCTGCTTGCCCCCAGTGCAAGAGTGCAGGGTAGGTGAGATGGGATAACTGTTCCCATGTTGTTTGAATGTGTTGTAGTTGCAGCCCCAATGTTTCCGCTGCTTCTGCAACCTCTTGAGGTGCTTGACCACGGATCCTCCGAATCACCTGCTCCAGAGGGACGGGCTTTTTGAATTGTTGAGTCACCATGCTCAGACAGGCGGCGGCCGTATTCAGGCTGAACTGATAAGGATAGCCTGAAGCTGGATGCGGCAGTTGAGGGTCAAGCGGTTGATAGTGCCAGCGCAAGGTTGCCCAAAAATCGATCAGGTCCAGAGACTCGATGGCCTGCCAATTGTCGAGTTGCCAAATCACTGCACGCACTTCTTTGCTAGCAGCTCTGGCCTTCCAATGACCGACCAGCTCTAGCGCATCACCGATCCAGGTTCCGGCTTTCAAACGCATAGAGACACCTGGTTCCAGAGTGGATTTACCCGGTTCCTGCACTAATCTGACCTCTCCGGACAGAATCAAGATGACCTGTGGTTGATGTTCTGTGTTGGGGCTGGCCCAAAGGACTTGACCCAGAGTGTAAGACTTAATTTGTGCCTGCTCTTTTAGTTGCAGTTGTTGCTCTTCAGTAAGTAGGCTTAGTGGCGGTTCATGCCAGGGGAGGTTGGGGGCATAGGTTGTAGAAGTAAGCATCAGATTCCTTGATTGATCAAAGCGTTGAAGAACGGGGCAACAATTTTGAGCTTGTGTAGCCGTTGTTGCCCCAGAGGGAAGGAAGAGTTTCTAAGACTCAGCGCGATCGTTTTTTTGGTCTTAGAAGTGCGTTCAAGCAAGCATTCTTCCGTTACAAGCTAAAAGGGGAGAACCTTCGAGACTAATGACGCTGCACCTGAAACTACATCTGACGCGACGCTGACAGCATCTGACGCGACGTCAGCAACGGTGTTTACAGCACCGACTCCCAAGTCAATTGCAGCGTCTACAGTGCCAGATGCGAGATCATACCCCGCATCTAGAGCACTAGAAACCACGTCAGAGCCTGCATCTAGAGCACTGGAGACGACGTCGTAGCCTGCGTCGGCAATATTTCCAGAGGACAAGTCAGAGAATGCGTCTCCAAGGCCGGATGCCAGGTCAGAAACGGCATTAGTTGCACCTGAAACCAGATCTGAACCAGCATCTATCTCACCAGAAACAAAGTCGGTAGCAGCTTTCACATCGCCCACGATCTGGTCACCGACAAAATCAGGCACTTGGACGGAGATGCCCCAATCGGCTTCAGCACCGACTCCTAAGGCGAAGCCTGCACCCATGTCAAGATGCAAGGTGCCGTTGTCATAGCCTGCATCTAACTTGCCTGAGGCTCCGATGCCCGCTCTCACGCCTGCATCACCGTGGATTTCAGCAAGTTGCTCGCCGTTAACCGACAAGGCTGCACTGCCATCCACAGAGGCTTTTGCTCCGGCGAAGCCGCCGCCATCCAGATTGACGCTGGCATCATCTGGACTGACCGTCACACCAATCTGCCCTGTTACCTGTGCCCCTGCAAAAGCATCCGCATGCCCCTGACCACCAGCCCCCACCGACGTATCGAGACCAGGAATGGCAGCTGTTGCATTGAGGTTAGCATTCGCAGACGCATCTGCTGCTGCCGTTAGATCGCCTTGAGCATAAGTCTGTAGTCCGTCCGGAGTGAGAGCCAATCCTACTTCACCAGCAGCACGGGCACTGATGCCAGCCTGAGCATTCACGGTACCGTCTGTCTTGAGTTCCACACCTGGAAGAATCTGATTATCGGTACTGAATTGAGTGTCGTAGTTGGCACCCACTCCCCAATCGGCGACTGCACCATAGCGCACAGAGCCCTGCCCGAGGCTACCATCCTGATAGGCGTTAGTGTCTGCATAAGAATAGGCAGCAGGTTTAGCGGCGTCACTATTGTCAGCCGCAGTATTCGACAAGTAGGAAACGATCGCAAACGGTGAATTGGAGAAAACGAAATTACTTCCGCCTTGTTGGTTGCCGTCATCCGAGCCTTGAAACGGTATTGGTTCTGGATCTTCAAGGGGCAGTCCTGAGAGTACATTTGGATCAAACCTAATTGAAGTAATTTGATTGTCCTTTGAGTTTGAATCAAAGAATGAAGGCGGTGGGTCGTCTAATGAAGTAATTTGATTGTCCTTTGAGTTTGAATCAAAGAATGAAGGCGGTGGGTTGTCTAAGGATTGATCATGGAACAGCCGATGGATTAGATCCTGAACTGGGGAACTGCCTGATGTCTCTGAAGCTGCGTAGCTGGCGGAGTTCCCAGAGCTTTGCAATAGATCATTTAGCCCCTGTGAAGCACCTGGAGTTTGCAGGCTAGAAGGTCCGCCGGTTAATTGATTGATTAGGTCCGATGTCTTCATAGTTGTGTCCTTGTAGGAAAGAGTGTTGGAGACTGTAGTTTTCTTTCCTTATCTGCCTGTTAGTACGTGCAGAGAAAAACACTTATGGATGTTATGAAATGGATTGGTTAGAAATGCATCTGTCTAAACAGAAGCGGATAAACAGTTGCTACTGCTCATCCGCATGAACGTATATTTCAAAGAACGATCGAATGAATTAAATGAAGCGCCGACGCTTAACTATTGAGTGATTTGTTGCTTATCAATCGTTGCAGACGGAGATGGGAACCTTAAAACGATGAGCCATTGCATTTGCAATTTGATCGCGTTCTTTAGATTCATCACTGGTGATAAACATACTCGCAACCGAACCATGCCCATAACAGGCTCCACTAACCGTAGCGTCACTGCAAACGACAACTACTCCAGTTTTACTGGTGAAACCTTTCACCCAGCTTCCTTCCTGAGTGGTTGACAAACCTAACTCGCGCATAGCCTGCGCTGCGCTCTTATAACACTGGTCAGGAGTATTCCCGAAGTTGCGCACCGTCCAACTCATTGCTGGCACAGCTATAGCAGGCTTCGGTATAAGAGAGACAGATGCGATCGCGGCTAATGTCACCAATGTAGACAGCTTGTATCTGGGTTTCATGGTTTTGCTCCTTTAGAAATCTATCTACCCTGATTTACGTGCAGGGCAAAGGAGCTTATGGAGATTGGGCAAGAGGATTTGCTATAAATTTCCTGTTGCTTTGTTCCTCATGGATCAACCCAGGCTGTTACCAAGGATTACCAATCATGGTAAAGCCCGACCAGTAGTAGGGATCGCTTAAATCTGAGGGAACCGATTTGTTCAATATTTTCTGATCTTCTACATGAGAAGGGTTGTTCATTGTAGGAACAGTTTGAGGTGAATCGGTCAGTTGCGGTTTCCAGGAGCCATTAATTAGAGCCAGTTGGGCTTGTTGCAGCGCAACAGCCTTGACCGGCGCTTTTTTAAGCCATTTATAAAACTCGGTCATCAGCACAGAGGTGCCACCATCAGCAACACTCCATAGGCTAGCGATCGAAGCGTTCACTCCAGCTTGAACGGTCAGCCCTGCGAACCCTAGTTCTGCCTGATATTGATCCTTGCCTATAAGTTGATCATCGCCAACAGCAGTCTGGCAGGCGCTTAATACTAATAGTTGTACAGGGGGATTACGCCAGTTAAAGTCTGCGATCTCTTTGATCGCAAATTTTGTGTCGTACAGGCGAATGAAGGAGTTGGGCTGATTATGCTCTTCAAAGGAGCCGTGCGTCGCTAAATGAATGAGTTCAAACTGTTTGCGTTCTTGTTCTAAATTTTTACGGGTAAAATTTTCATCCATGAAAATTGGGCCGCCCTGGTAGGTGCGCTGAATACTGGCGAGTTCTTCCCGAACGAACGGTAATGGTGAAACAGGCTCTTCCCCCGGTAGAGCTTTGAAAGTGGAAGCCCCCATCGTCAATACGGTGCGGTCTTTCAGATTTGTGTAGTGGGTATCGGTAAGGCTCATGCTAGGCATGAGTCCAATGCTGTAAGTTTCTACCAGATAGCCAGGAGTTTTAGCTGTGCTTGGATTGGGCTGAGGCTTTCGGAGTGCTGCCAGGGGTAGTGTACGCAGCCCTTTGTCTAAAATAAACACGAGATTGTTAATGCCTTGTCGTTCCAGGTCAGCTTTTAGCGGTTCAACCAGCCACGCATAAAATTGTTCTGAGTTTTGCGCTAATTGAGAGCGGCAATTGGTCAACGCAGCTTGGCTTGGAGAGCAGTTTCTTGCTGCAGCGGTAAGCAAGTTAGCAGCTTTCAGAACGCTACGTTGGGAGGAGTTAGGAGAAAGGCGAAGGATAGGCTGCCCTTCGGAAGTGACTAGCACTAGTTGAAGTTGGCAGTTTTTTTGGGCTTCAGCGATCGCCTCTGGATCCTGAGACACCTGACACCCAACTTGGAAGGGAAAGTTGATCACCTTTTCCTGAGCGGGTTGTTTTAATAGTCGAATGTGGGGACCTTGAGGTGTGGTTTCTACAGCATATTCGGCTGCGCTCGCATCTGGGCTGACGCTCAAAGGCTGATCAGCGCCAGTCAATCTTTGCTCTGGCTTTAGCTGCTGGACAATCTCCTGAGGATTCGTTGGAACAGGCGTAAAAAAGGCATAAATAAGAGCCGGCTTGACAATGCCTTGCCACTTTACTTCAGGATCGGGTTTAACGTTACCACCGCCAGGTTTAGTTTTACGCTCAATATCCCTAAGTTCGCTCTGGATCTGACTAAGGGACTTGATTGGAATATCAGGATGCTCTGTGTAGCGATCGTACTGCAAAGAACTGAGCGTTTCTGCACACACGACAACATCAACCGCAGCGCAAGCCTCTGGCAGCTTATCATCAAGTGGCTCTAATGGCTTTATTTCTGGATGTTGTGGTGCCTCTAAAGTTGTAATTTGAATGTCACCTGAAGACGCTGTTTGTCTATAGGTAACGAAGTATTTTCCAGATGGAATGATATTGTCCAAGCCTGTTGTAATAGCTCCAACTGTCCCATTTTCAGACAGATTCCCTATAGTAAAAGGAATGCTCCCATAACCGCCATGTTTGATAACAATTGAGCTTCCTGGCTGTCCACCCGCTGTAGAAATGCTGGCTACAGTTCCATTTTGATCTAAGAAGCTTCCTGTCGCTTGAAAGAAGCGGCTAGTTTCAATTGAAACATTGCCGCCTCTTCCATTAGTGCCACCTTGCGCATCAATGTAAGTTACTTGAATGTTATTGGGCGGGTCGATAGTGATAGAGCCACCGTTTCCATAGAAAGCACTAGAGATAAGCTCTTTAGTAATGATGCTGTTTCCAGCTTTAAGAACAATAGGGCCACTATTCCCGAAACGCGAAAAAGGATCAGATGTTCCTAAGCCAGCACTAGAGAGTAGAGAGGCAGTAAGAACAATGTTTTGCCCCGCTGTGATGCTAATTGCTCCGCCATTGTTGCTGCTACTGCCCGTATTTATGCCATCAATTTGTATAGTTCCATTGCGACTCATAAAGCGAACATTACCTGCAGCATTGGTGTCAATCCCACGAGTGCTTACAAAGCCGGAGACGATGTCCCCCTCAGCGGAAAGTGTTACATTACCTGTTTTTGCTATGTTAAGAAACTGATTGGCTTCAAAACCGCCTGTGATTATACTGCCAACATTAATTGCTCCTAATGTGCTAACAAGTTGAATGGAACCTTCGTTACTTACATTAGTTATGACCAAACCCCCATTAGAGGAGTCGATTGAATTTTGAATAATGATGTTGCCAGTAGCGTGGAGATTTACAGCTCCCCCAGCACCGTAACTTATAATGCCAGCAGGAGAATAAGCTCCAAAACCTCCAGATGATTTAACTCCACCATTGATCTTAATGCCACCATCTCTAGCAATGAGATTTACTGAATTTCCGCTGCCAATCAATGCTGAAGAGTTAACTTCACCTGTAATAATGCTGTTAGCTGCGTTGAGATCAATTTCACCTCCAACCAATGTATCAGTAACTACAGTGCCGTTGTTCACAGTAGTTCTATACCCGCTTCCAGCGGAAGAAATTGCACCTGTAAAAATACTACCATTGCTCGTGTTGAGGCTTATTGTACCTCCAACGGCAGTTAGAGTTGAAGAATTGATTTCGCCTGTACTAATATTGTTAGTGGCGTTAAGACGAATATCACCTCCAGTCGGTGTATATCTTCCAAATAGAGAGCCTCCAGGTCCGAACCCGTCGCTATATCCATTACCATTGGAAAAAATTGCACCAGTTGAAATGCTACCGTTGCTAGTATTCAGGATTATTTTGCCCCCATTCCTTTGATTGTTGAGTCCATTGGTAGTAGCAGAGTTTATTGTGCCGGTAGTAATATCACCGTTAGCGGTTAGAAAGATTGACCCGCCACTTCCAGTTGATGATGTTGTTGTAAGGTCTCCAAGAACAACAGCTCCCACTCGAATGGGGACTCCTGATCCTATTAGTTGAATGCTTCCATCAGTATTAGCAACGAGTCCAGTAGCATTACTTCCCTGCCCGCCGGTTAATAACTCAGGTAAGGATAAAATTGGCAAAGTCCAAGGTTGCGGCTGGTTAGTTAATGGAAGCGCTTGTATATCTAAGCTCAACAAACTGCCTGATTGACTGAGCCGAACAAAGCGACCACCTGGTACCGCTGCTACAGCGATTTGACCTCCTTCTTGAGCTGAAAGCGGCTTGGTGCTGACAATAGTACCGCCCACGAGGATGAGGCTTTGTTGTGGGTTTACTGTCAAATTTCCAGTGTTGATGATCGCGCCCGGTTGGCTCATCGTGAACGCAAAACTGTTAGGAGCACCGATTAGAGAAGCATAGTCATTCGTACCGGACGCACTGAACCAACCAGAGCCAAAACCGATACCATTTGCAGTAGTTGCCGTAAAAGACCCAGGGACGTTCAGGCTGGCATTAGCACCAAAAACAATGCCAGCCGGGTTCATCAAAAACAGGTTGGAGTTGCCGCCTGTAACTTGAATGACTCCATCAATAGTCGAAGCCTTGCCACCGCTGACCCGCACCAAGATATTTTGAATTTGGGGAGTAGAAAGGAAGTTGGCGATCTGGGGAGAGCTTGGATCACGCGTGTTCAAACCAAATTGAGTAAAGCTGTGAAAGAGGTTAGCTCTATCAGCAGAAGGCTGCCCGCCTTGAATATCAAAACGATTGCCGATCTGAGAGACATTGGTACCCGTACCATCGGGAGCAGCGACGATAGGCGGTGTCTGGGCGACAGTGGAACCGATGTTGATCAACGGTGAGACGAGCAGGGCGAAACCAATGACTTGCGTAGTGGTAACGGCGATCTGAAGCTTAAACCAGTCCAGTCCAATCTGCTTTTTCCGCGTCATTATTTTCCCTTGGAGGTGAGGGATTTTGCCTCATACTACATTGCCATCTGAGTGAGGGGTTAGTTTTCTTTCCTAAGAACTTAGCTTGCCATTGAACCAAGCTCCTCAACCGCTTTCTCAGTGTGGAGCTTGATTGATTGGGCACATTAAGATTTACTCTGACTTGCAGACCGATTGGCGGATTGTACTTAAGCCTTTGTTCCAAGCTGCTAGCTCTTGTTTGGGTACCTCACTGGGCTTAACCGAAAACAGAATGCCAAAAGCATCCAGCCAGAGCCTTTGTTCTCCCAGATAGGTTGCTTTTTTGAGGGCGATCACGCTCTTGCTTGCTGTTTGAGGCAGATTGTTGCTATGGCTACTCAGCTCAGCTAAAAGCTGTTCTCGTTTACCCACTGGCACAATTTCAAACGAAGAGGCAGCCTGGTCGTTGCCATCAAACACCAGCTTGTAGCTCGTACCCGGCACCAGCGCAGGCGTAGTACTGGGGAACGTTGCCATTTGTTCTCCAGCGCTCAAGTCTTTGCTCCATACAAGCTTTCCTTCTTCTGTCGTGCGAACTTCGATTCGTTTGACTTTTCCTTGCCAAATGAACGTAGGGCGATCGCTCAAGAAAACTCCTCCCCGATCGCTGGGAGCAATCTTACAAATACCGATCGGTCGCCCACCTTTGGGACTATCATCCCGTTCGTAGAGCCGCAAGAAGTCCTCTAAGGAAGGTGCCTTTGTACCTGTCTCAAGAGCAAGAACTTTCTCAACTTGATACAACTTGCCACTGTTTCGACCTCCACCAAGCCCACCTTTCGGACCCTCATCTCGATCGTAGAGATTTGTAAGCTTAGCTGAGTTGTTTGTTGCGTGCTCCGTATCCTTGAAGACTGGGGCAACCTGAACAGAATGTGCAGGCGAGCTTCCTGTTGTAGCGGCTGTAATGAGTAGAGTGGCAACCAAAAACCTGACGTTATTCACGAAGTTATCTCCTAAAGGCTAGAAAAAGTAAAACCCAAGCACTATCGATCTCCACCTTTGGGGCTATCATCCCGTTCCTGGAAGGTTACAGGTTTGGATGAGTTGATTGCTGCAACCTCTAAAGCTCTAAAGGATGGTGTGAAACGAGCAATCTCTGCAGGCAGAATTGCTGTTTTAGCAGCTGTAATGAGTAAAGCAGTAGCGAAGAAACTGACACTATTCATAAATTGGTTACCTTAATTTGTCGCCTTAGGATCGGAAAGAAGTAAAACCAAAGCACCAGCGATGGGAAAAACCACGGCATAAGAATTTTGACCGAAATATAGAGCTGAAGCCCGATGAGGCTGTAGGCAAGAGTAGCGATCGCTGCCCATAGCAATAGCCTTCGCTGCTGCCGCCAAGATTGGTTTCCTAGGGCAACTACACTTCCTTTACCTAAAATTGCAGCCAATGCGACTAACCAGAGGTCAGGAATAGGGACCACCAAATGATGAGAGAGTAGATGGTGGACAATGTAAGCATGCGCCTCTCCACCAGTGAAGTGTTCGCTCAGATTAATCTTTTCTACACGTTGCTGTTGTCGCCAGTAGGCTACAGCTGCCGGAATTGGGAAATTATCGGTATCAGTGTCTATACCTGCCTGCCTATAGCCTCCTGGTGCAATAATTACGACTTGATTCCTCACGTGAGGATACTTCGCAGGATCAAAGGATTTGTCTAGAAGCTGTTTCGCTGAGATTTGGTCATAGGCGTTGTAAAACGGAACTGAGAAATCAATGATGGGTTGTAGCCAGCGTTGATCGATGTATTTATAGGAACGGTTAAGCCCCTTAGACCATTGAGTAAGGGCAGGCAATCGCGCTTGGTGGATGAAAGCCAGATCGTGATCGTTGATTGAAGACTGGTTGAGATAAGAGGCTACTTGTGACCTCAACTCGGTCTGACTTTGTAACTGAGGTTTAGGAGTATTATTCGTCGCCGAGCTTTGATCCATCGTCTTTACCAAAGCTAAAAGATAGGCAAACGGACAAGACTGATTGCAATTGACACCATTGGGCAACAACTCGACGTACCAATTAGCCATGTTGATATAGCCTTGCAGACTCCAGTTTGGGCTAGACACATCATCTGTTATGCCTGACTCTCCCCGAATCGAGTTTTTTAATGAGGCGAAGGTAATCCAAGTATGTTGCTGATCAACAACCTGGCGAACGGCTTGTGCGAGAGCTTTGTCTTTTGGTCTGCTCCCTTCCAGAAAGTAATCAATACCAATGACTCTTGGTTGCAAGGTTGCAACTTTCTGAATAATACTACCCAGATATTGCCGATCAATCGGTGAGATTTCCAGTGCATCCAGCTTGGCTTCTTTGATTGATTCTTGGTCAATAGAAACCATGAGTACCGGAGGGGGAATCTCTATTGACACCTGTTGAGTGATATTGCGATAAACTGCCTGCACTAAAAGTCGCCGTTCAATCAAAAAGTCCTGAATCGGATACATTAAACAAAAAGCAGCAATGCTTCCAACCGCAATCGCCTCTGGCAATGTCGGCTGCCACAATTTCCAGACTCGTTTCCAACCCTTTCGCTGAATGTGAAACAGGGTAGACTGCGGCTGGCAGTAGAGCGAGGGAATGAGGTATGCCGATGGGTAATCAAAGCGCTCCTCCGAACTCTTGAGATATTGGCAGGCAGATTGCAGTGCATCCTGTACATCCTGATACTGCGCCAAGTGTTCCAAAAACTTCACCAGCAACTTCTGGGCAACTGTATTTGCGATCGGTTCGCGCATGACTGCAACCTGATTCAGTCCCAGATCAATCAGTGCATCAGCAATGTTTAGCCCACTGCAGGAGTTGAAGAAAGCAAACTGAAGCCCTTGCTGAATCGCTGTTTCTAACTCTGGTTGAATTTCACTAAGCTGCAAAGAAGCATCAGGTGCGATTGCTAGTTCGCCCCCGGTTAACTTCGTTTCATTGCTGTGTCCGGCAAAGAACAGCACGTCCCATCCCACTGGATCCGCTATCGCGGCAGCAATCTGCTTCTTCAGTGCCGTGATATTTTGTCCTGGTGTCCACCCCACAGGTTTCAGCTCTGCTACACCAGACAACTGCTTCTGCATCACCTCGAAATCTTCTTGGAAGTCAATGCCATCAGCGTTATCCTTCCCAATGATCACTAAGATTCTTACCCTCTGCCGTTTCTGGGGTGGTATTGACGGTCGTGAATGATCGCTGTTAAGCCGTGTTCGCAGCAGGCGAAACCGCTTGGCACTCTGTTCTGTCTGAGTGATTAAGCTCCATTGCTCCCACGGTAACCGTGCCAGTTCCAGAGGCTGACACGCCACTAATAAATCAACAGGGGCTTGCTGCCGTTGACCTTGTTTAGAGGGCTGTGCCATCTGGGCGATCGTCTCACGAATCTCTGTCAACGCACCGTCCCGCAACCAAGTGGTGAACTGATCTAACAGCGCGGCTCGTTTTTCCTCCAATAAACTCTCCAATGTTTGAGCCTTTATCTCCACCACACCGCTCCCCACCGTCCACCCTCGTCTTGAGCGGTAAAACTGGAGGTAGACCCGCTGCCAATCCTTGTAGGACTGAATAAGTCCGGCAGGATAAGGCACGGTTGCGAAACGTCGCTCCCCATCTCCCCAAGACAAGCAAAAGACACAAGTATTTTCGTTCTTCAGTACATCTAACTGGAAGGTCGAGTTAGTCATGGTTGGGGCTCAGGCTGAAAGGCAAAAGGTGGCAGAGAGAGCGAGAGCCCGTTTGCCAACTTAATGGTCACAACGAATTGCTCATGGCGATCGCCAGCGACGCAGGAGAAGAGAAAGGCATCTTCAGTGTCTTGATCAAAACTCTGCTCGTTCAGTACTTCAGTTTCGTCACTCATCTGCAACGTTGCTCCTTGGGGAAGTGTGCAGCCAGGCTGAGCTTCCAGGAGAACAAATAGCCCCCATTGTGCAACCGACTCCTGATTCTCTTCTGAACTAATAGATGGAATCGGAATTGCCCTCAGTCGCAACCTTTCGTTCCCCAACTCCAGATCCATCCAAGCATTGTGTTCTTGAGGCGGTAATTTAATTCCTTTTTCGTTTAAGAAAGTAACGACATTCTCATAGGGTCTACGAGTAATTTCCTTAGAAGTATCAGAAACATTGCCACGCATTGCCCCAGCAGGGGTCAGAGCGGGTTGCAGCGTCCATCTCCAGCGGAGGGCTAAATCATCCAGTGTCTCTTGCATCCAATACCAACCATTGACGGCTGACTGGGTCAAGTTATTGAGTAAAGTCAGCAATGTTGCTTCTGCATTGGCAGCCGGTTGTCTTTGCTGCTGATAAAACCAACGTGCCAGCCCAGGAGTGGTCAGTAAAACCGTTCCTTCCTCCCAAGACAACACCTCCCAAAGTGGGCGCTCGATCTTGCCGTTGGCAGACAAAGTGGCTGCCACTGAATCTTTGTACCGATTGAGAAAAACCAAGCGTGCGGGCGCTTTCGGTAGTGAGAATTGGTAGAGATCACCACAGCGAAGTGCCACAATCATTGCTGTCAGATCTAAAGCAAACCAGTGCAAAGGAAGTAGGTAAGTCCAATCGGGTTGAGGCTGCAGTGCCTGAGCTGTCTGTTGTTGTCTGAGCTGGTCATAGCTTAAAACGCTATGAATCATGGCTTCTGCCTGCTCTTCCAACACCTCAACCAATACATAAAAATGAGCTGTAAACTCTGGCAAGTCGATGACAGCTCTGGGAACAGACACAGTCCCATGGTCTCGTCGCTCCATGACAAGCAGACAAACCCTGAACTCGCCGATTGCCAAGTTACAAACAGCATCAATGACATTGGCGAGCGGCGGACTCAGGATGGAGCAGCCATCAGCTTGCACTGCTAAATCTGGTGCCCGTTGACTCAGCCACTCCTTAAAGCCAACGAGTGCCAATAGGTTAAGGTACGCTCTCCATTGCCGTTCCTCTGTAGGCAGAGAGTTACTAACTCGGACTGCCCAGTCAAAGTGCTCAGCCTCCAGAGCCATAGTTCTCTCTTGCAAATCAAGCGTATTATCGACATTCAGTAACGATGGGTTCATGGTGTTTCGCTCCTTCGACTCTTCAGAAACTGTTGGATGTATCCTGCCAGGGTGCTCTCGTTCAAGGTGCTCTCTAGAAAAGCTGTGAGTGTGGTAGTCAATGCATCCAAGTAGGCTCGTTCCGGTGGATCTTTCGTTATCCTTAGCGCCTGCGTAATCTGCACAATACGTTTGAGCAACGCTTCCAGAGTGCGATCGCCAATCCGTTTATAGAGATCCCTGCGATTCACTAACACACAGACCTCATCCTGTCGCATATCTAGCCGCTTCCCAATCTCTGTTTGAGATAGACCTTCGCAGTACAAAAGGTAGAGCGCTTTTTCAAACAGTTCAGCTAGATGAGCGCGTTTAGGCTTACTTCTGAGAAAATTGATGCGATCACCAATGCCGTTTTCCACACCCCAGCAGAGACTGGCATCCAGTTGCGCTTGCATTTCCCATTCCTGAGCTTGCAATTGGTCGCAGATGGCTTGAAAGTCCTCTTCTGCTAAAGCGTCTACCGGATCACTGGTAATAAAGATATCTGGCACGTCTCTACTGCCATCCGTCCCAGTATCAGAAAGCTCTAACGATTCTGCCCTTGGCAATCCGCCCTGTCGTAGAATTTCGCGTTCTCGGAGCACACCAGCAATGCGAATTAGGTGCCCGTGCAAAGTGGCTTCTGATCCCATTTCAACGTTCCGCGACCGTAAAAGGTGCAGCATTTCCAGTAACTGCTGAGGCGTGGGGTCGGGGCACTTGCCATCTGTTTTGCTGGTGGGATCGAGTCGGCGATCGCGGCGGTAAACATCATGAAAGGCTTTGACAATTGCCGCATCAAAGGGCGGCAATTCGGAAAGCGGCGCTCGGTTGAGCAATGCCCAGTCACTGCGGAGCAAGATTCGGTGTTGAAGCAAGAACTGAGCTAAGGACTTGCTTTGGCTCACCTTGCGCTCGACCAAAGTCTTTAGGCTAGCTTTGCCATTGCGGCTTGGATTGTAAGCCTGCAAAAGCTCGACAGTAAAGAGACTGTAAGCATCCGGCTTTTGCCAGTCGATTGGTCGTCCGTCCTCATAGGGGAAGCAGGTGAACAAGTCATACCAGGTGATCCGGTATGTATAGAAATCACGAGCGAGCTTGAGGCAGTAATCGCTGATTAAGTTTGAAATGCGGCAACGCAAGCAGAGCTCTGCTCCAAATTGGGTTGTGCTGTCGCCTGTAGCAATTGCCTCCGAGTGAATCCTCCAGAGCTGCTGGTCAATCTCGTGCGAAGCTAAGTCCGTCGTTGTAGAAAAGCGGCCCTGGAAAAACTCTTTGGCAACACGTAGCTCGAGCTTTAAGCGACAGCCGTTAAAGCTGTCACTGTTTACCTTACTGACATCGGGCACAGACCAATGACTGTTACTCATTGCCACTGCAATCCTCTAGATTGGCTAGCACCTTCTCTGGCAGACCTCTGATAGCAAGAGGCTTTGTAGATAGGGTTGCTTTTGCTTTCACCAGTATCTACGTGCAGCAGTCTAGGACTATGGAGTTTTATAGAAAGATTTTCTAAATTGGGGTCAAAGCTGACCACATTGTGGGCATGGAAGCGGTGTTTGACCCTAAATGCAGATACCTACCTCTTCAAAGCCAACTACAAACCAAGCTAACGACTCTGTAGAGCCATAAGAATCCCTGTATTGAGCGGTGGCTTAGCGCTCAACACATAGAGCAGTTGTAAGAACTGTGAGCCTAACGACAGTTGCTCCACTCTTTGCTGCTTTGAGCTGCAATTAGGCTGCAAAAACTAGACTCCATACTTCTGCTCATGCAGCGGAAAGCAGTAAAACAGATTCTCTGGATGCTTTGGAACGAGTAGATGATTGGTTGAGAAGCTAGCAGTTGTCTAGTTCTTGCCAATAGTCAAGCTTCAACACTTTACATCGACCCAAACAATCATTTATTGCTCAAGTTTCTCCGCAAAACTCCATATGCCCCCTTGACCTACACACAGATTCTTTCTCTACATCAATTCCCAGTCAATGAGAGAACGATAAGTAGTGATTCGCTTTTTAGTCAATCGTCAATGGATTTGCCACATGACGGATCACTTGATTCTACAGACACAAAAACACTTTTTTCTAGAAAACTCCATAACTCCTTTTGGCTTACACGTACATGAGGGCAGAAGGACATCAAAGGAGCGCACGCTGTGAAAAGTTAAGTACGTCAACTCAAAGCCAATTCTTTTGGTAAGTGATCGCCTTCAGAACAGATCACACCACGATTTAGCCTCCAGAGCAAAACTCTAAGGGACAGGTACATCCTGAACTAGGCATAGCAGATGTGTGAAAAAAGCGAACTCAAAACTATGCCTGATCTCAATATCTAATCACGCCCACCAGTCAACTTGAAAAGGAGAACAGACAATGAATATGATCAAGAAAACAGGTTTGTTTGCGACTTTAGGTCTTTTGACAGCTATTAACTGTGTTGGTTTACTGCCTAATCTCTTGCCAGGTGCAAAAGCGATGGCTAGTAACGTACCATCCAAAACGTTCAGGTTTAACACACTGCATGCTGGTGATTGCCAAATGCTTAATCCAACGCTGACTTTTAACAGTGATGGTAGTGGGCAATTTACTGCGAAAGCGCTTACGTTACACACCCATAGTGGAGACAAGTGGCACATTCGTTTCGTAGTTAAAAACCGAACAGGTGTAGAACTCTTCCAACTCGGTCAATGGGATGGACCCAGAATGGATGATGGCAACCCTCCCCCGGTTTATACATTCAGCCAACCCTTTAGCTATAATCAGCTTAATTTCGGTGTCATGAGCAACATTTCTGTCTCTGCTCGCTGCTAGTTGAAACAATTCACCAAAGGCTGGGATAAGTATACGCTCAGAGAGCCAATAGATTTTTTCGTAATACAAAAAGAAATAGATGAACAGTGTTGTACTGTTCATCTATTTCTTTTTAAGCATTCCTTCTAATGGCAAATGGAGTACGGCAAATACCTAAACCCCTCCTCTACTCATTAACTCTTAATGAGAAGTTAATGAGTGGGAGGAGGGGTTGGAAAGGCTGCTGAGAAGGGCTTTGAGCGTGGTGCCTGGGAGACAGACCAAAATGGGAGTACGGCTGGCTGACTAAGTATTCAGGTTAGAATGCTGGAAAGTTAATCAAGCCAAAGGGCGATCGCGATGCCGTTCCCCAAGGGGCAGAATCCCAATCATCCGACTGCTGGATCAACCATTAAGGTGGAGCCGATTCGGGACAAGAAGGCGATCCAGCGCATTAAGAAAATCCTGGCGGATCGTCCCCGTGATTTGTGCCTGTTCACATTGGGGATTAACACCGCCTATCGGGCCAATGAGTTGCTGTCACTCAAGGTCGGGCAGGTGAAGAATTTGAAGGCGGGGGATGTACTCGACCTGAAGCAGCGGAAGACGCACAAGTACCGCCCCGTGACGCTAAATGCTACAGCCGTTACGTCCATCCAAGCTTGGTTAGCGAGCGGTGACTTGAAACCGGAGGACTATCTTTTCACAGGACAACGTGGCTGTCTGAGAGTAGAAACGATGAGTACACGGGTGAAGACCTGGTGCCACGATGTGGGACTGAAGGGCAACTATGGTAGCCACACGCTGCGCAAAACCTGGGGCTATTGGCAACGGCTGGAGCGGGGTACGGCGATTCCCCTGCTAATGGAAGCGTTTGGGCATGCGACGCAACAGCAAACGCTGGCGTACTTGGGCATTCAGTCGAATGAGATCGCCGCGATCTATGAACTGGAACTGTGAGTGACATGGCCCTCTTGACTGACCCTGCCCCCTGGCGATCGTCGGGGCCAAAAACAGCGGTTTGGTGAGGAGCCCGCAGTTGACAGGAGCACTAACAAGTCATACTACAAAATACTACAGTTTGTACGGAATGGGTGCCTTGACTGCTGTAGCTGGTGCAATGCTCCCCATCATTCCAGAGGTGCCGATGCCCGCACTCACCCAACCAAGCCTGACCGCTCGCTCCTATCTTGACGAAACGGACTTACAGGCGATTACCGATCTGATTAACGCCTGCGAGGTCGTTGATCAGTTAGACCAAGGCACTTCCGTTGAAGAACTGCGGCGAGACTTTGCTGACCCAGAGTTTGACCTGACCCGCGATATCCAGTTGTGGGTCAATGGCCAAGGACAATTAGTCGGCTATGGTAGCCTCTGGCTGCCACCAGCTGAGAAGACTCAAGATGGTTTTCTAGGCTTTAAGGTGCGCCCAGACAGGCGCAACCAGGGAATCGAAGACCAGATTCTCGCTTGGGCGGAAGACCGCTTGCGGGAAACGGGCCAACCCGGTGGTTTACCGCTCAACCTACGGGCTGGTGCCCGCGAGCACCAGGTAGACCGGCTGTCCTTCCTTGAAGCGCATGGCTTCAGCCGCGTGCGCTACTTCTACCGGATGGCGCGGTCGTTAGCCACGGCAATCCCGACACCACAACTACCGCCAGGGTATCGAGTGCAAGCGCTGCCACCGAGCCAGGTCGAAGCTTGGGTGGCGATGTTCAACCAAACCTTCATTGACCACTGGAACTTTCACCCGCTCACAGTGGCACAACGCCAGCATTGGCTGACAGACCCTGATTATGAACCGGGTTTAGATCTAGTGGCGCTCGACCCCAAAGGCACGTTTGCAGCTTTCTGCCTGGGCTTTATCTACCGTCAAGACAACCAACGCACCGGACGCCAGGAAGGATGGATTGCGGACTTAGGCACCCGCCGTGGGTTTCGGCAACAAGGCTTAGGTCGAGCCATGCTGTTAACAGGCCTGCAACACTTAAAGGCCAAAGGGGTGGACACGGCACTGCTCGGTGTTGATGCCGAAAATCCCTCTGGTGCTTTACGGCTCTATGAGTCTGCGGGCTTCCGTCAGTTGTTCACCAGCATTGCCTATTGCAAAGCGTTGTCTGGTTAAACTCACGACGCTCGATCACGGCTCTCACCAAGCGTCTTTACCCCATGAGCTTCAGTTTTGAAGCTCATGGGGTAGTTGATGGCCCCATGCTCGGTATGCCTACTTGTGATAGCAACGAAGCCGCAAATACCTCTTGTGTGTCCGTCCGCCTGCTTTGCCGAAGGTTGCTGACGGCACTATCGGTTAGCTGTCAGGCTGTCTTTTGAGTCGCTAGGCCAAGTCTCAAAACGCGTTGGCACAAAAGAGTTTTGAGACTTTGATTTTGAGACAAGTTGTGAGACTCGAGAAAGCCGATGCTGCCTGTAATTTTTAGAATTAAATTGCACCGAAGCTTCAGCGTTATTTTGCACTGTCGGACAATGCTTCTTTCAAACGATACTTTGCAAGTATGCGACTGACAGTGGCAGGATGCACATTGAAGAGCCGAGCGGCCTCAGAACTGCTTTTGCGCTCACTGGTCACCATTGCCACAATTTCTTGCTGCTGATGTACTGTCAGCTTTGGTCGCCGCCCGCCCCCCGACCTTGTTTCCTGGCGGCATCCAACCCCGCTTTTGTGCGCTCTCGAATCATCGCCCGTTCAAACTCGGCAAAACTGCCCACCATCTGCATCATCATGCGCCCAGCTGGTGTGGTCGTATCAATGGCTTCGGTTAAACTGCGAAAGCCTGCACCGAGCGCAGCCATCTTCTCCATCAGCGTCAGTAGATCCTTGAGTGATCGCGAGAGGCGATCGAGCTTCCAGACGACAAACACATCCCCCGGACGCAATTGATCGAGTGCCCGATGGAGTTGCGGACGGTCCCAGCGTCCCCCGGAAGCTTTCTCTTCAAAGACCCGGTCAACCCCTGCCGCCTTGAGTGCTTGAATCTGGAGCGCCGTATCTTGGCCATCTTGACGCGACACACGGGCATAGCCAATTAACATCGGTAAAAGCTTGCATAAACCTGTTGCCATTCAAACACATTTAGCAATAGGTTTATGCAAAACAAAAACAATTGCTACACAGTTCACGTCGTTTTATTGCACTGTAATTTTTAGAATTAAATTGCACCGAAGCTTCAGCGTTATTTTGCACTGTCGGACAATGCTTCTTTCAAACGATACTTTGCAAGTATGCGACTGACAGTGGCAGGATGCACATTGAAGAGCCGAGCGGCCTCAGAACTGCTTTTGCGCTCACTGGTCACCATTGCCACAATTTCTTGCTGCTGATGTACTGTCAGCTTTGGTCGCCGCCCGCCCACCCGACCTTGTTTCCTGGCGGCATCCAACCCCGCTTTTGTGCGCTCTCGAATCATCGCCCGTTCAAACTCGGCAAAACTGCCCACCATCTGCATCATCATGCGCCCAGCTGGTGTGGTCGTATCAATGGCTTCGGTTAAACTGCGAAAGCCTGCACCGAGCGCAGCCATCTTCTCCATCAGCGTCAGTAGATCCTTGAGTGATCGCGAGAGGCGATCGAGCTTCCAGACGACAAACACATCCCCCGGACGCAATTGATCGAGTGCCCGATGGAGTTGCGGACGGTCCCAGCGTCCCCCGGAAGCTTTCTCTTCAAAGACCCGGTCAACCCCTGCCGCCTTGAGTGCTTGAATCTGGAGCGCCGTATCTTGGCCATCTTGACGCGACACACGGGCATAGCCAATTAACATCGGTAAAAGCTTGCATAAACCTGTTGCCATTCAAACACATTTAGCAATAGGTTTATGCAAAACAAAAACAATTGCTACACAGTTCACGTCGTTTTATTGCACAAACATATGTTTACGCAATTTTTTCTTGAGAAATAATGATTCCCTCTGCTTGATTTGCCGAACGGTGACACAGTGTGGCAACAACTCCAAATGGGGTTTTTGATGCTGTGCCATCTTCTATGCTGTTGAGTGATTTTTCGGAAGCACAACGGGAAGAAGCGCTCAAACGCTTTCAGGTGATTCGTCCTTTTCTAGAGGATGGAATCGCTTTACATGAAGCGATCCAAGAGCAAGGCATGAGTCTCCGAACAGCACGTTACTGGGTTAGCCAGTATCGTCAGTATGGCTTGCAGGGACTGATGCGCAAACCTCGTGCTGATCGAGGGAGCTACCGTCAGTTTTCAGCAGAACTGGTGCAACTGGTCGAGGGCTTAGCGTTACAGAAACCGCGACTGAGCCAAGCTGCCATTCATCGTCGGGTGGTTGAATTTACCACGGCACGGGGAGAAACGGTTCCTAGCTATAGCAGTGTTTATCACTTGATCCAGCAGCTAGATCCTGGCTTGGTGATGTTGGCTCATGAAGGTAGTCGTGCCTATCGAGAAACCTTTGACTTGCTACACCGCCGCGAAGCCAAGGCTCCCAATGAGATTTGGCAAGCGGACCATACGCTGCTAGATATCTGGATCAAGAATGAAAAAGGCGATGCGGCTAAACCGTGGTTGACGGTGGTGATGGACGACTACAGTCGCGCGCTGGCAGGCTATTTCCTTTCTTTTGCGGCTCCCTCTGCTTGGCAAACGGCTTTATCACTGCATCAAGCCATTTGGCACAAAGCGATCGCACACTGGAGTGTCTGCGGCATTCCTGCGGTGCTCTATACGGATCACGGCACTGACTTTACCTCCCGCCACTTGGAGCAAGTGAGTGCTGACCTCAAAATCCAATTGGTGTTTTCTCAGGTGGGACAACCGCGTGGTCGCGGTAAAATCGAGCGTTTTTTTGAAACCGTCAATCAATTACTGCTCTCTCACTTACCGGGTTATGCGCCTGCTGGTAGTACGGGAATTGCGCCAGTTCTGATGCTTTCCGAGCTAGACAAGGCCTTCCAGGACTTTTTACAAACCTATCATCACCGTCCTCATAGTGCGACTCAGATCGCGCCCCAAGCACGCTGGACTGCTCAAGGCTTTTTACCCCAGATGCCGGCATCGCTCGAACAACTTGATTTGCTGCTACTCACAGTCGCTCAACCCCGCAAAGTGCACCAAGACGGGATTCGCTTTCAAGGCCTCCGCTACATCGAACCTACCCTCGCCGCTTATGTCGGCGAGGCAGTGGTTTTACGCTATGACCCACGGGATTTAGCGGAAGTGCGTGTCTTTCACAAAAATCAGTTTCTCTGTCGCGCCATCTGTCCGGACTTAACGTCGGAAGTGATCAGCCTCAAAGACATCGTGACCGCTCGTAATCAGCGCCGACAGGCACTCAAAAAGCAATTGGCTGAACGGACTTCACTCGTTGATGCCTTAGTCGGCGTGAAGCCCAAACCGCTCTCGTCAGAACAATCTCACGTCTGTCAAACCGTTCCAGGTCCCAAGACTCGACTCAAGCGTTATGCCGACTCGTGAAATGATGCAATCTCAAGTGGACCGCCCGACTGCAACAGAGTTTATTGTCACCAAGGAATACAAACGCTTTGCTGAATTTTGTGATGCTTGTCGCCGAGAACGCTACGTTGGGTTATGTTATGGCCCAGCGGGCGTTGGTAAAACGCTTTCGGCCAGGCACTATGCGCGTTGGGATTTGCTGGAACACCGCCTGCCCCGGGACCGCCCTTACCTGCCTTTACCGCCGGAGGTTGCGGACTGCCGAACCTTGCTCTACACACCGGAAGTCCTGAATACGCCGCGTCAGATCAAGCAAGAAATTCCTGAGATGCAACTCATGCTCAATCGCTTTGTTGAGGAAGTCACGCATCAACCTGGCGACCCAGTCAGGTTTGGACTGCCACCCAATCGTCTGGAACTGCTCATTGTGGATGAGGCGGATCGGTTAAAGCTGTCCACATTGGAGCAGCTACGGGATATGTATGACCGCAGCCAACTCGGTTTGGTGTTGATCGGCATGCCAGGGTTAGAAAAACGCATGTCTCGCTATCCCCAACTCTACTCGCGCGTTGGCTTTCTCCATGCGTTTCGCCTTTTGAGCCCAGCAGAAATGCAGTGTGTCCTCCAACAACACTGGCAGGAATTGGGGTTAGCGTTCAAGCCAGAGGACTTTACAGATGCCGAAGCAATGAGTGCAATCATTCGGATTACGGGAGGGAACTTCCGCCTCCTCAATCGATTGCTCAAGCAGATTTCTCGCATTCTTCAAGTGAATGGTTTGACCTTTATGACCGCTGAAGTCGTTGAGGCGGCTAGGGAATGTTTGGTTATTGGCACTCGTTAAAGTGCAAAATAGCGCTGAAAATTCAGTGCAATTTAATTCTAAAAATTACAGCTGCCGTCAAAGCGCGATCGCCCTTCTCGACCTCTCTTTTGCCACCGTTTGTTTGACACTCCCAACTGGCACATCCTTGTTCTGTACTGCTACCGTACTATTGCGAAGCGAAGGATTCTGATAACGTAGATAGCAACTACTGCTTGGTGTTGTCTAGAAGGCTTCACCATCATCTGTCCATCGTTTAGAGCGGTTCTGCGCGTGCCCAAATCTGGTTCTCTGTTTCCGACTGATGATAACTACACGAACTTTTTGCGATCGCTGAAAGAACGGATTCGGCAAGCGCAAATCAGAGCAGCGCTGGCTGTCAATAACGAGCTAATCGTACTCTACTGGCAGATGGGGCGAGAGATTTTAAGCCGTCAGCAGCAGGAAGGTTGGGGCTCAAAGGTCATTGAACGACTGGCGCAAGACCTGAAACGAGAATTTCCCGACATGAGCGGCTTTTCACCACGCAACCTCAAATACATGCGGGCATTTGCTGAGGCGTATCCTGATGAGCAATTTGTGCAGCGCTACGCTGCACAAATCCCCTGGAGGCATAATCAGGTGCTCTTGGACAAGCTAAAGACGCCGGAACAGCGGCTTTGGTATGCTCAGAAATCGTTTGAGAACGGCTGGAGTCGGGACATCCTGGTAATGCAGATTGAGTCCAACCTTTATACCCGTCAAGGTGGAGCCATCACTAATTTTGAGCGAACCCTCCCAGGTCTAGATTCCGATCTGGCTCACCAAATCATTAAGGACCCCTACAACTTTGGTTTCCTCTCTATTGCTGAAGAGGCTAAAGAACGGGAGTTAGAGAAGGCTCTGGTGGTGCGTATCCGAGAATTTCTGCTGGAGCTGGGCATTGGTTTTGCGTTTGTCGGTAGTCAGTATCGCCTGGAAGTCGAAGGAGATGAGTACTTCATCGATCTGCTTTTCTACCATCTGAAGCTGCACTGCTACATCGTGATTGACTTGAAGGTAACCGAGTTCAAACCAGAGTATTCTGGCAAAATGAACTTCTATATCTCAGCGGTCAACCACCTTCTGCGGACTGAAGTGGAGAACCCCACACTTGGGATTATTCTTTGCCGCTCCAAGAAGAAGACAGTCGTTGAATTTGCTCTGGACACTGTGCACAATCCGATCGGTGTCTCTACTTATAAGTTGCGAGATGGGCTGCCGTCTAAGTTGCAAGAATGCTTACCAACTGCGGAGCAATTAGAGATGGAGATGGAGGCAGCAATTTCTGAGTTAGAGCATGAACAGGATTAGCGTTGCAAAGATGGCGGACAGGCTGTTTCTTTCGTTTTAGAAGCTGTCTCTGGAAAACTTACTAATGAGACGATTCGTTCAGCAAAGGCTAAGTTCAACGGACGCAAAACTTTTGATTGACCAGGTGCGTCTCAGAAATTCCCATCATTCGCCCAGATAAACTCGCTGTACACTAGCTCTGTACGCGATCAACTCAGCCTGTGACTAACGTCATCTCGCTCTTTAACCAAGCTGGAGGAACTGGCAAGACGACACTTGCCATGAACTTGGGGTATTCTTTGGCGCAGCGAGGGCAGCGAGTTCTACTTGTAGATATGGACCCACAGTCCTCCCTAACCGTATTCATGGGTTTACAGCCGCATGAACTGGAGGACACGATCGCTCAAAGCATTTTGGACCGGGCACCTCTCCCTATTTTGCATGACATTCATCAAATGGATCTGGTGCCTAGCAACTTGACGCTGAGTGCAGCCGATGTCAGGTTGGCAACCGCGATTGCGAAAGAGACTCGTCTTAAGAAGGCGCTAGCTCCAGTTGAACAGAACTATGATTTCGTGTTGATCGACTGCCCACCGACACTGGGGGTGTTAAGCATTCTCTCATTGGTGGCATCGACACATATTCTGATTCCGATGCAGACGCAGTATAAAAGCTTTGTGGGTCTAGATCTCCTGTTGGGAACAATCAATGAGCTTCAACAGGAAGGGGTTGCATCAGACCTGAAATTTGCTGGGGTCATCCCTAATCTGCACGATCGCACAGCGCAGGGGAAGGAGATTTTACAGGCTGTGACAGAACAGTTTAGCGGTGTCGCACCTGTTTTTCCGCCCATTCCACGGGCTGTTGCTTTTGCTGATGCCTCGATGCAACACCTACCCTTGGGGCTATATGACCCCAAGCATCCTGCCCTTGCAGTCCTGACTGATGTTACTCAAAGCCTGGAGTCCTTATAGTGCCACCTCGTAAAACTGCACTCAAACCGCAACTTCGTAATGTTGCCGCGATTCTTAACCGCGAGACGCCTGCTGAGGCTGAACAAGTCGAGCCGTCGTCTCAATCTGCTGCACTAGATAAAATCCATTTACCTACAAAGCAGCCCCGTCGCTTTTTTGATGCGGATAAGTTGGCTCAACTGATTGTGTCAGTCAAGGAGCATGGCATTTTGGAGCCGCTTCTCGTTCGTCCTCTTAAGGATGGAGAGTATGAACTGGTTGCCGGAGAGCGCCGATTGCGGGCAGCGCATGAAGTGGGGCTAGAAACAGTTCCAATCGTGGTACGTGAGTTGGACGATCGACAGGCGATCCAGGTTGCGTTGATCGAGAACTTGCAGCGGGAAGACCTGAACCCGGTGGAAGAAACGGACGCTGTGTTGGATTTGCTGGCAATCACCCTGAAGACAACGAGGGAGGATGTGACTTCGTTGTTTTATCAGGCGCATCGGGCAAAACATCGAGGTCAGGAATTGGGACAAAACGTTTTGTTCCAACTGGAAACTGTTCAAAATGTGATGGCAGGGGTCGGTCGGTTTAGTATTGATAGCTTTCGATCTAGTCGTTTGCCGCTATTGAGCTTGCCGGAAGACGTGTTGAACATTCTGCGTCAGGGGAAGCTGGAATATACGAAGGCGCAGGCAATCGCCCGTGTAAAAGATGAGGGGCAACGGGCTAAGTTGCTCAAGCAGGCAATTGCTAAGAACTTCTCGCTGAATGAGATTAAGGCAGCGATCAAAGAACTTACGCCAGAAGTGGAGCCGACACCTGAGAAAGTGCTGGTTGAGCGGTTGGGTGAGATTGGCAAGCGGTTGCGGAAGAGTGAAGCCTGGGGCGATCGCAAGAAGCGCGATCGTATTACCAAACTACTTGACGAGTTGGATAAGCTAACCGCAGACAATGAATCTTTCAATGATAAGTAAGGCCGTAGGTCTTGCGTACACTGCAGAAGCACAACGGTAGAAGGCAGGTTCCAGCTACCGAATTAAAGGTTTCAGGAATATGCCTCAGATTGCAAAAGCGAAAATGTGCGCAAGAGAGGAGTAGTGCTCTGATCCTGCAGATTTTCACACAGCCCCTGTCGCAACTAAAGCTTGGTTGTAGAATAACTGCATCCTTTCCAAGGTTTATATAACGATGGACGAAGTTGTTCAGCCACTCTCAGAAGTTGTCTCAAACAACGATGAGGGCTCTCAGACAGCAGGAGAATTTCCCAAAGCCATCTTGTCAGTCGTTCGGGAAGAGTTCTACGGACAAGATCCTGCTCATCCTATACTTGAGATGACCGTTAGAGATGGCAAAACTGGAGAACAGACTACGCTACCGGAGGATCTAAAAGGTCACGTCTTTATTATTGGTCCTGCGGGTACTGTCGGTTCCCCTAAAGTCCCGACCGCGCAGCCTGAAACAGTTTTACCTGCTGGAAATGGTTGGACCACCCTGCTCAATGGCGATGGTATGGTGTATCGACTTGACTTTCACACCACTCCAATTACGCCTTACCAAGTACAGCCAAATCAGTCTTGTCCGATGAAGAGCCAACCAGGAAAAGCCTGGTTGACGACACGATTCGTTAAGCCGCCCTCCTATTATGCTGACAGCCTTACTAATTTAAGCCAACCTAGTGAAGTTAAAACTGCCCAAAAAGCCCCTCGGAACTTAAAGTTTTGGGATTTGGGGCTCTTCCGGCTCTCTTTCCGCTTAGGGCTATGCAACCAAATCAATACAGGCTTTTTGCCTGTCCGGTTTCTGGGAGAAACAAATACCCGTCTGCTTGCGACTAATGATGCCAGCCGTCCCTGCGAAATTGATCCTTGCTCACTCAGAACCATCGCGCCCGTTGGCTTGAACAGGGATTGGACGCCTCTCTTAAAAGTAGGCTGGGCAACTCATTGGATCTTTCAGGGATTGCTATCTTCGGCCCATCCCAGTTTTGACTCAAAAACAGGAGAGATGTTCGTTCCAAACATCCAACAGTCAATCAAGACGACGTTAAGACTGCCACTTTCATTGGGATACCAGGGGCAGCATAACATCTGGAAAGATGTGCTCGAAATTGTCACAGAATTTATTTTACGTATCTATGATTTACTGCTGAATCTCTTAGATTCTTTAGGGTGGTTTGGCACTGGCTCCTTGCATATCATTAGATGGAATGGCAATGACCCAGTCAAAAAGTGGGTGGTGAATCAAGAAGATAACGGTCAAGCAGTCAAAATTGAACAGTCTTCTCACATGATGGGAGTAACTAAAAACTACCTTATTGTGGCAGATACTGCATTCAAAATAACACCGGTAGACTTGATTCCAGGAGGACTCATACGCCCTTCTCAACGATGGCTAGATAAGGTGGGAACTGACCTCCAACCCGAGCAAGACAATGAAATTAATGCTTTCCTTCAGAAGTGGTTGGAGTGGTGGAGTTTACACTTGACCTATGCTCAATCAGCAGATACTTACCTCTACGTGATTGATCGTAACCAGCTCAAAACTGTGCCATCCGGTCAAGCAGTCACAGCAAAAAAGATTAAAGTTGAAGGTGAATTCACCCATTTTTTAACCGAATATAACGAGACACCGGATGGTCATATTGTTATCCATCCAGCAATGAACTACGCCACGGATGCAGCGCAATTTATTCATCCTATCGATGACTCTCCATATTCCAGCCAAGAGATCGAGCAAGAACTCAGAGCGCTAGCCGGGATGTGGACAGCTGGAATGGATGTGAACGGTCCAGCGGTTGTCGTGCTAAACCCTCAACAAGGCACTGCTAAAAAGTGTGATCTCAATTTAGACGAAGCTTTGCGCTACACCCTGTTTATGGGCTTGTACGCTTACCGCGATGATATGGTCAATGGGCAGTTTGACGATATTTACTGGATGGGTGGCGGTGGCTGGGAAACAATGTTAACTCAGTTAATCTACACACTGTATGCCGATTACAAGTATCGCCGTGTCGCTGCTCCGGAAATGCTAGAGATTTTGAAGCGAGGCGTTCCTAGTATTCTCAGCCGAGTTCACATCGATCGCCAGCTGCTGCTCAAGTTCATTCAATCAGAGGAAAAAGCCGATCAGCCTGTGTTAAGCATTCAAGACTCCTATGCTTTCCCTGCAGGATATTTTGCTAATTCACCTCAATTTGTACCGCGTGATGGCTCTCAGGGGTCTACCAATGGCTACATTGTTTGCAACGTTGTCCATTCAAACCATCTGACCTCAGAACTGAACCCACAAAATCATCCTTCTCTGCCTAATAGCTTAGACTCCCAAACGGATTGGTCGGATAATAGTGAGCTATGGATCTTTGACGCCGAGCATTTAGACCAAGGGCCTCTCTACAAGTTGAGCCATCCTTACCTGAACTTCACTCTTACCCTACATACTACCTGGCTTAGAGATCTAGCAGCTGCACCCTCAAGCAACTATGACATTCGTGCTGACTTTAGCTGGTTGGTTGAGCAAGCTGCAAAGCATTCTTCACCAGAGATCGGCACTCAAATTCGTGAATTGTTTGAACAGATTTATCAAGAGTTTGAACGTGATTAAATAATTTCTTAGGGTGTTTCAAGCGTTTCTGATGGCAACTAGACAGCGAATAAGTACGCAGGTATGGCTCGTTAAATTTTGGCAGATTCTTAGCAAGACATTAGTGGCCTCTCTGCTGATTGCAGCCAGCACCACGCAAGGGGCAGACAATGTTGCCAGTGCTCAAGTGGTGCAGGACAGTACCTTACCCATTAACTCCAACGTTACGCTCAACAAGAATACGTTTGAAATTACAGGTGGCACGACAGCTCAAGCAAATCTGTTTCACAGCTTCCGGCAGTTCTCAGTTCCAGCTGGGTTTCGAGCGTCCTTCCTCTCTACCCCGCCCACAATCAGAAATATTATTAGCCGAGTTACAGGTAGTAACCTTTCTACTATCGATGGTACGCTTCAGTCAAACAGCACCGCCAACCTGTTTTTGATTAACCCCAACGGGATTATCTTTGGTCCTAATGCTCAACTCAACATTGGCGGTTCATTTTTTGCTAGTACCGCTGAGAGCCTTATCTTTGCTGACCGTACGGCTTTTAGTGCCCGGAACCCCCAAGCTCAGCCTCTATTAACAGTCAGTGTGCCCGTTGGCTTGCAATTTGGTTCTGCCCCAGGAAACATCATTAATCAGTCAAGAGTAGCGAATGGCAACGGGCAGATTGTAGGGCTGCAAGTGCCAGTGGGTAAGACGTTAGGGCTGATTGGAGGCAAGCTTGTCTTGGCAGGAGGGTATATGACAGCTCCACAAGGGCAGATTGAACTCGGTAGCGTTACCAATCATGCCTTGGTCGGATTCACTCATTTAGACTCAAGCGTTGCTCTAAACTACGATGGAGTGCAGAACTTTGAGGACATTCAACTAACTGGACAAGCCGTCGTTAATGCAAGTGGGAACGGCGGTGGTGCTGTTCACCTTCAGGGACAGACTATTACTCTGACTGACCGCTCTAGTATTGTGAACGATACGCTGGCAAATGTTGATAGTGGGTCGATCGCGATTGATGCTAAAAAATTTCAGTTGGATTCTGGTTCCTTTGTCGCTGCTAGTACCTATAGTGCAGGAAGAGGAGGCGATGTAACGATCCGAGCCTCTGACTCTATCAATCTTGTTGGGAATGGCTTTGATGTTTTTCAACAAATTTATATCTTAGGTTCTTTAGCAGGTATACGGACCTTAAAGAATCGACAAAATGGCATTTTTGCTGGTACTGCAGGTACAGGCAATGCCGGTAACATCACGCTTGAAACGAGTAAGCTTTCGCTGAGAGCGGGAGCAATTGTTGACAACGATACTTTTGGTCAAGGAGATGGAGGAAACTTATTCATCCAAGCGTCTGGCATCGAACTGAGTGGTTCAGGGTTGACGAGTTCCAGCCTTGGCTTAACTGGCAGAGGTGCAGGCAATGCCGGTAACATCACCATTGCTACTGGAAAACTTATTCTTAAAGACGGAGGGACACTTAGTACTAGCACCATTACGGATGGCAATGGGGGAGACATTCACATCCATGCAAGCGATTCTGTGGCGTTGCTTGCCTTTCCGAGCAATGCTTTAGCCGCTACCAGCATCACCTCACTCAGCTTTGGGAATGCTCAAAGTGCACGTGTTTTTGGTAACAACATCGGAGCAGCAGGTAATATTCGGATTGACACACAACGGCTCAAGGTCCAAGATGGTGCAGCCATTGATACTTCCACAGGAAGTCAATTGAACCCTTTGGGTGGGCAAGGAGGAAAGCTCACGATTAATGCCGTCGATTCAATTGAAATCACTGGTGCTTCCAAAAATGAAACAACAGGTGTACCTAGAGGCAGCCGCAACAGCCTTTTGGGAAGTCGTTCCTTTAGCAATTCACCTGCGGGAGAAGTCAGCATTGATACTGGAACGTTGATGCTTCGCAAGGGAGGACAGATCACTACTGCTACTTTTAATCAGGGACAGGGAGGCACTCTAACCATTAGGGCTACAAAACTGATTGAACTCAAGGGTAAAACTGAGGATGGACGACCGAGCACGATAGCATCAAGTTCAGGTAGTCTTTTCCCTGTAACAGTATTTCCGGTTCAAGCAACTGGTGCAGGCGGTAATCTGAGCCTTAACACAGGCAACTTGGTTGTTCAGGATGGTGCGAGTATTGCCGTTAACAGCGTTGGACTGGGTAATGCTGGTAACTTAGAGATTACATCTGACTTTGTTCGTCTCCATAATACCGGCACAATCACGGCTGCTACAGCCTCTGGTGAAGGCGGCAACATCAAATTGGATGTAGGAAAAATCCTTTTATTACGGCGAGGAGGTCTGATCTCAGCCGAAGCAGGGGGTATTGGTAACGGCGGTAACATTACCATTAATGCTGGTTTTGTCATTGCTGTTCCATCAGAAAACAGCGATATTCAGGCAAACGCCTTTGCTGGTCGCGGAGGCAGCATCACTATTTCAACTCGAGGTATCTTTGGTATTCAATATCGCCCTCAGTCAACGTTTGAAAGCGATATTACTGCCAGTTCACAGTTTGGTCTAAGCGGTATAGTAACTCTGAATACGCCAGAAGCAAACCCGCTTCGGGGAAGTATCCTGTTACCAAGCAATTTTGTTGATTCCTCTACGTTAATCGCCACCAGCTGCATCGCTCGACGGTTGAACCAAAGCAACTTTGTTGTCACTGGTGCAGGTGGGTTACCAGTAGCTCCCGATGATTTGTCAAGCTCACCGTTTTACACCTACGAATTGATGCCAGTTGACACGCAATTATCTCCCTCTAGGGCTCAAGCAACGCCTCAGCTTCCAGTTGATCAAGAATTAAGGGAACCGATCGTCGAAATCGATGGCATCTATCGATTATCAAACGGTGAGGTAATGCTTGGCCGCTCGTGCTGGTAGATGGCGTTAATCTAATGCCTGAAGTTGGAGCATGATAACAGTTCATGTAAAAATGTACCATTTGTTTGATTTCCCTGTACCAGTGACTTAGACGAAGCACTTGAGTAAGATGCTTTTATCCTCTAAAACTGCTGATTATGACTGCCAGGCCGCTTTTGGACTAAACAACACTTAAACCCCTGTCATCTCGTGAAGTTTAAGCGCTTGGAGTGGAGGCAAACACCTGTGCACTTCTTGCACTTCTGCGGCGCGGGGCAATTAACCAATAGTGTTAGGGTCTTTCAGCAACTAGTCTCTCAAGCAAAGCAACTTTGAATCTTGGCAGAATGGCCGCCATCGAGACTTAGGTGCTGTCTTGTTGGCATACTCTCAGGCTGGTTTGGTCTCTCTGCTACGGTAAGACAAATAGCGGTCGGGGCAGTCATATTTGAGGGCTCGACCACTGCTCAAGCTCTGCAGCTGGGTAAACTGGACTGTCTCAGGCGCGAGGCGGAGTTGACGCGATGACCGGTTTTCGCGTCTGAGCCACCCTCTCGATGATGTCAGTCGCTCGCACGACGCCACCTGCTGCTTGCATACTCTGCTGCAGCCGGTGAGCGTTTTCACGGTAGCTTGCTTGTGTCAGGATTTCCGTGACGGCGTTGCGGAGCGTGCTTTCGTCGAGTTCACGCAAGCGAATCATTTTGCCAGCCTTGGTTCGCTGCAGCCGTGCGGCAATCCCAGGTTGCTCGTTCGTAATGGGAATGGCTACAAGTGGCACCCCACAGCTCAGGGCCGTTAGCACCGTGTTCATGCCAGCGTGAGTAATGACCACCTGCGAGCGCTCGATCAGTTGCTGGTGAGGGGCGAAGGGCACGACAAGCGGCTCACCGGGAAATTCGACTGCTGGCGCGTTGGGATTGCCGAGGGAGATCACGAGTTGCACATCAAGATCGACACAGGCTCTA
>CP166619.1:0-2182 GCA_041937185.1 Leptolyngbya sp. BL-A-14
AGGGTCTGTTTTAAAACCCCCAGCTAGAATAGGAATAGGCGTATTTCAAAGACAACGAATAGACATTGGTCGCACGTAATCCCATTTCACGCAAAGACTTAACTAATCAACAATGGCAACGAGTCCACCCCCTGTTGCCCAAAGCGAGTCCAAAGGGTGGACGACCTGCAAATGACCATCGCACCATCATCAATGGCATTCTCTGGATTCTTCGCACGGGTGCTCCCTGGCGAGACTTACCCGACCGCTATGGTGCTTGGGAGACTGTCTCAGGGCGCTTCTATGCTTGGCGCAAGCGCGGACTGTGGCAACAGATGCTGACCCAGTTGCAGCAGCAAGCCGATGCGGTTGGTAAGTTTGACCGAAAGCTTCACTTTGTCGATGGCAGTGTGATTCGAGCGCATCAACATGCCGCCGGAGCCAGTGGTAGTGATGCGGACTCAGAAGCACTGGGCTATAGCAAAGGTGGGTTTAGCACCAAGATTCACCTGCGGTGTGAAGGCAATGGCAAGCCAGTCACCTTTCTGCTGAGCGTTGGGCAACGTAACGAGGCGGTGATGTTCGAGTCGTTGATGGAGCAAGGCAAAGTCAAACGACTGGGGCGTGGACGACCCCGTCTGCGCCCGCAACGAGTGGCAGGCGATAAAGCTTACACAGGAAGACCGATTCGGCTCTACTTGCAGCGACGTGGGATTGGGGCGGTGATTCCTCGAGTACTACAGTTGTAGATTAGCTAGAATAGGGATGGAATCAGGGATAGTAGCATTTTTGTGACACTTTCATTTCAATCTATTCTGGCAACAACGGCAAGGTCAATTTCAACGGAAGATGTTGAGCAATGGTCAAATGAGTTTGTCGAGTTAAACCAACGGATTGCTCCCTACTTTAAGCGCCTTGAAACCAAGCAGCATGCTCAGGATTATTTGCAAGGCTTGCTCAGTGCCGTAGAGCGCAAAAATAGCTGGCAGATTGCCGAGCAAGTTGGGGATGCCAATCCCTACGCAATTCAACATCTGTTGGGTCGCTCTGTATGGGATGCCGATTTGGTGCGCAATGAATTGAGGGATTACGTTGTTGAGCACCTGGGGCATGACAACGCCGTCGTCGTGATTGACGAAACTGGTTTTCTCAAGAAGGGCAACCAATCAGTGGGAGTCCAACGACAATACAGTGGAACGGCTGGGCGCATTGAGAATTGCCAGATTGGTGTGTTTCTCAGTTATGCGACTCCAGACGGCTACACATTCTTAGATCGAGAACTTTACCTACCGAAGAGTTGGACCGATGAACCTGAACGGTGTGGGCAGGCTGGAGTGCCTGATACGATTTCCTTTGCAACGAAGCCTCAACTCGCTCGTCAAATGTTGCAACGACTGTTTGAGGCTCACGTGCCTCACGCTTGGGTCAGTGGGGATGAAGTGTACGGCAGTGACCGACGCTTGCGATTGTGGTTAGAAGAACAGGGGGAAGCGTATGTGCTGGCTGTTTCGGTCAAAGAGCCTCTATGGATTGGCTATGAGCAATATCGAGCCGATGAGGTAGCCGCCAATTTAACGGATTGCGATTGGGTCAGACTCAGTTGTGGTGATGGCACAAAAGGTCCCAGGACCTACGACTGGGCAATGGTTCGGTTTAATTGCCCGAGCGCACCTGACTGGCAACGCTGGTTACTCGTAAGACGAAGTGTGAGCGATCCGATAGACCTTGCCTATTACGTGGTCTTTGCACCCACCTCAACCACCTTGGCGGAAATTGTCAGTGTAGCCGGTACACGATGGACGATTGAAACGGGGTTTGAAACGGCCAAAGGAGAAGTTGGCTTAGACCACTATGAAGTCCGCTCTTGGCAGGGATGGTACCGTCACATGACCCTCTCTCTGGTAGCTCATGCCTTTTTGAGCGTTGCCCGTGCTCAAACTGCCCAGCAGGGGGTCAAAAAGGGGGATTTGAACAACTCAATGAGTCCTTCTATCAACGATTTCAAACGCAAACACGGCTTGAAATCCCTTTGAGTATGCCTGAAGTTCGTCGGGTATTATGGGCACTGTTAGGGGCTTGGACACCGAGCTTAAATTACATCTTGGCTTGGTCTACTTGGCGACGGATTCATCAAGCCGTTGCAAGGTTTCATCACTATAAGCGCCGGCTGCTTTCCACAACTCCAGATCTACAACTGTAGTAC
>CP166618.1:0-122236 GCA_041937185.1 Leptolyngbya sp. BL-A-14
TTTTCTGAATTTGGTGATCAAGGTTTGGAGTGATATTTGGCTCGGCAGGAACCGTTTCAACTGGCTAAAAGCACCCTTTTTTGCAAAAGGTCAAAACCAGCCCGACCGTACATTTGCCGCTTGAGCATCTTCAGCCGATTGATTTGCCCTTCCACTTGTCCATTGCTCACTGCTAACGTCACGCCTGCTTTGACCGCCTCATAATCCTCCTGCAAACTCTTGGCAAAGTTTTGAAACTGTTTGATCTTGCTGCAACTGGCTTGCTCCAGCCAGGGGTCAAGCTGCTGGGGCGACCGTTGTCGAACCAACGCCGCAAATTGCTGAGCGAGAGTAATCGCTGTTGCTAACGCAGGATGCTGCTGTAACTCGATAAGCAACGGTTCATCCTCAATGGCTTGCTGCTGGGATGGTTTGAGTACCAGCCAGGCAGCGCGACGGGCACTCAAAGGGGGTTGCTTTGCTTCGCTGCCGGCAAGAGCTGGTCCTCGCCCCTCTGAGGTGCTTAACTGTTGCCGTTGCGCTTGACGCAGTTGATGGGTATATTTGGCAACGGTTTGATAGGTCCCCTGATAGCCCTGCTGCTGAATGTCCTCAAACAATTGCTTCGTCTGACGTTGCCCAGTGTGCCATTGCTCGTATAAGTAGGATTTGTAGGGAGTCAGGATGCTAGGACGGGAACGCCGCCGTGGCGATGGCTGCCATTCGGGAAAACTGGGAGCCGCCAAGTAGGTAAAAACAGTCCGTTCACCCATGCCTAAATGATGTGCAATATCGAGTACCTGGTAGCCCTGCTGGCGCAGTTTGTGCACCTGCTCGTAGTTCGCCAATCGTCTTGCCCGCCGTTGCTGCGCTCGTTGTTGCTGCGCCGTTGGCGGTTTGGGTGGAACTACCAGCGGTTTGCCTAAGGCTCGATGATAAGCGAGGTCTACGACTTTGAGCGCATCACTTTGCGTGGCTAGAAAACGCTCTAGGACTTCCGCCAGATTTTGCAGCAGATGGAAGCGGTCAGCGACCTGAATCGCTGCCGGTGCGCCTTGCGTCATGCCTTGCTTGTACGCCTTGGAGCGATCTCGCGACAGCACTTGCACACCAGGATGCTGTTGGAGCCAGGCGGCTAAAGTGTTCGCTTCTCGATCTTTGAGCAACGCGATCGGGTGGTGCTGATCGAGGTCAACCAGGATCGTGCCGTAGCGTTGCCCCTTGCGAAAGGCGAAATCATCGACGCCTAAAGTTTTAGGGGTCGTCATTGTGGGTAAGGTTTGTCGTGCCACGAGTTGCAACAACGGATTGAGGCTAACCCTGTGCCCCAACCGTCGGCTCAAGCGGGTGCCGGCCGCGCCGCCTAAGGCGAGTCCAATGGCGGTCAAACAGGCTGCCAAACGGCAGGTGCGTCTTGCCCACGGCAGGGTGACTTGGGGTAAGCGCTCGGTGAAGATGCGCCGTTGGCAGCCAGCCTTGAGGCAGAAAAACTTCCGCACTTGCAGGCGCAGGGTAACGGTGTAATCGATACAGGGCAGATCTTGTAGGGTTCGCTCATAGCGACTGTGAATGCGATGGGTTGCTGACTGGCACAGCGGACAGTGGGCAGCAGATTGGCTGCTTGAAACCGTAAGAGTTAGTTGTTTATCGTTCGTAGCGAAGGACCAGTTTTCGAGTCGAAGTAATGCCTGATTCGGCAACAGATGGTGCAGGAAATCCACTACTGCTTAAGCGTGAAATAGGTACACCTTGATCCTGCCGTAAGATCACCAAATTCAGAAAAGAACCCGAACTCGTGAAAATACAGCACTAAAACTAGCTTTTGTAGTACGTTAAAACCCCGCAAACTCGTGAGACAACCCGAGCCGTCAGAGTGTGCTGCAAAAATGCTATAACCCAGACGCAGTCGTCAAAACGACGTTGTCTCATCTTCTCGGCTAGTTGCCTCCCCCGCAGAAGTCCTGCTGCTGAACCTCATTTTGATAGCTTTTCTAAAACTCAAGCTGGGTAAAGCTTTCCAGTCTAGCTTGCACTTTTTTGCCTTTATCTCGGCGTGCGATTCGTTTCTGCCGAAGTCAAGCCCCTCCACCAGGTTTGAAATAAAGCAGAGTCTGGGTGCTGAACCTTGATAACTCAACTTCTGTGTGGTGCGTCCAATCGGACCATTCCATCTCCCCTAGTGTTGGGGTAACAGCGTAGCCCTCAGGTGTGCGACTGACTCTCAACTGGATGAAGCGGGGATAAAAGGTGGTAACGCCGAATCCAACGGCGAACCCCATCGAGCATAGGTGGACAGGAGTAGGAACACGAACTCCTCCAACCGTCGTTAATCTGACCAAGCCTACGTGGATTATTGGCTTGACCCAAAAGGGATCGGATACTAGAGCCAGGCAACTAGTCCATTGACCTGGATGCACTCTCGTCAAACCCGGCGGATAGGGAGACTCTACCTCCATCGTAAAACGGCAGCCAGGAACGAAGTCATCATGCACTGCGTGCACCACCACGCATGAAAATATGGTAGATTCACGCCCAAGACTGACCTTGAGGTTGTGGTTACCTGGTGCCAAGAGCCTGCAACGAAGTCTAACCCGGATACCCAGAGGCACCGCCAACTGTTGCGCCGAGCTGGGCTCGGTAGCACGCGAGTCAGAATCTGACGAATGAGGTATCCCCGTCAGTCCTCATAGTGTGAGCTGAGAGGTCATAGATCATGCAAGTTGTGCATACGCACTGTGCTGGCTTAGATGTGCACAAGAAAACAGTGGTTGCTTGCGCTTTAACGCCCGATGGCAAGGGCGGTTGGCAGAAAACGCTGGCAACCTTTAGCACGATGACTGCTGACTTATTGCGGTTGTCCGACTGGTTGTCTGAGAACGGTTGTACGCATGTGGCGATGGAGAGTACAGGCGAGTACTGGCAACCAGTGTTTAATCTTCTGGAAGCTACTCTGGAAGTGATTTTAGTCAATGCTGCTCACATCAAAAACGTGCCTGGGCGGAAGACTGATATCAAAGATGCTCAGTGGATTGCGGAGTTACTGCAACACGGCTTGTTGCGTGCTAGTTTCATTCCACCCCTGGAACAGCGTGAGTTACGCGATTTGGTGCGTCATCGGGCTAACTAAATCGGGTAAGCCCCCGGCTTTGCCGGGGAGACTCTCAAAAGTTTGACTGGGTGCAGCAATAGCAGAAAAATTCTCCTGTTTGAAAGCAAAAGTGCTTTCGAGTGTTCAGGAGAATTGAAATGGATTATCAGAAACTAAATCACACGACGTGGAATTGCAAGTATCACATTGTGTTCATCCCCAAGCGACGCAAGAAGGTGATCTTTGGTGCACTGCGGCAATATATGGGCGAGATCTTTCATGAGCTAGCGCGGCAAAAGGAGTGTGAGATCGTTGAAGGGCATCTGCTCAAAGACCATGTGCACAGTTGCATCAGTATTCCACCCAAGTATGCGGTTTCGGCGATTGTGGGCTATATCAAAGGCAAAAGTGCGATTGCGATTGCCCGCCAGTTTGCTGGTAAAACCCGCAACTACACCGGTGAGAGTTTTTGGGCACGCGGTTATTACGTTTCAACAGTCGGTTTGGACGAGCAGGTCGTACGTGCCTACATTCGCAAGCAAGAAGAGGAAGATGCACGACTAGAGCAACTCAACTTACCCTTGCGCTGAGGACGGGTCTCCTTGGGAGACTCATGAACTTGCCCCCTTTGGGGGCTAACAGATGATAAGCCTCCGGCTTTGCCGGAGGTGATTTAACTTCATCCGTGAGCGCGTCAATCTCGATAACCGGGTTCAAAAAGTCCTAGAAGCCGCTAACATCAAACTCGGTTGTGTGGCATCGAATGTCATGGGTGCCTCTGGTCGAGCAATGTTGGCCGCTCTGGTGGACGGGCAAACCAGCCCAGAAGCGATGGCAGAGCTAGCCAAAGGGCGACTGCGCCTCAAACGGGAACAGTTAGTGCAAGCCTTGGACGGACGCGTGCGCCCCCATCATCGCTTCATTTTGGCCGCCTTGCTGAGCCAGATTGACAGTATTGAGGAGACGATTGCACAGTTCAATGAGCAGATTGTGGTCTTCTGCCAACCGTTTGAGGCGGCGGTGCAACTACTGGATACCATTCCTGGGGTGGGGCGGCAGACGGCCGAGCTGATTGTCTCCGAAATTGGTACTGACATGAGTCGCTTTCCGAGTGCCAGTCATTTGGCAGCCTGGGCCGGCTTAGCGCCCGGTAACCATGAAAGTGCCGGTAAGCGATTGGCCGGTAAAACACGCTATGGCAATCGGTTGTTGCGGGCAGCACTGGTGCAATCAGCGCATGCGTTGACGCATACCAAGACGTATCTCGCCGCCCAGTTTTGGCGTCTTACCCGCCGCCGTGGCAAGAAACGTGCCGCTGTTGCGGTCGCTCATTCCATCCTCGTCATTGTTTATCACTTGCTTCAGCGCCAAGAGCCTTATCGCGAGTTAGGAGCCAATTACTTTGACCAACAGCGCCCAGAGGCCACGAGCAAACGGTTGGTTAAACGACTGGAAAAGCTCGGCTACCAGGTCCTACTCCAGCCTCAAGCCGCCGCTCCAGTCACTTGACTGTGGGGTTTATTTTCGAGTCAGTAACCCCTGTGTCCGCTCTCAAGATCCGGTCGATTGCTTGAGTAGCTAGTCAGGCGCATGAGACAGGAGAGCAGGATTGTCTCAGAAGCAAAGGTCCTGGGGAAAGCCCAGGGATAGGCAGACAGAGACACAACGACTTGGAAGATAAAGGAGTGAGTCGGAGTCAACACGTTATGAACCCGGTCTTACAACCGAGGTATGAATGGAAGCAATTGCCCTGGAAACGGATTCAGCGGCAAGTCTTCAAGCTCCAAAAACGCATTTATCGAGCCTCCTGTTGTGGCAACGTCAAGGCAGTCCACAAACTCCAACGACTACTGCTCAAAGCCTGGTCAGCCCGCTGCTTGGCGGTGCGACGCGTGACTCAGGACAATGCGGGGAAGAAAACAGCGGGCATTGATGGGGTGGCGTCACTGCCTCCCACCGCTCGACTGCGACTGGTCGCCAGCCTGAGACTGGGTGTCAAAGCCGCTCCGGCACGACGCGTCTGGATTCCCAAACCAGGGAGCGCGGAACAGCGCCCCTTGGGCATTCTGACCATGCATGACCGTGCCTTGCAAGCCCTGGTCAAACTGGCACTCGAACCCGAATGGGGTAATTGAAGCGTCGCTGCAACGAGGGGCAATTAGCCCAGAATGCTTACTAGCAAAAGGTTCTAGCCCTTAATCTTTTTAAGGTTGCCGCCCTGCCTGACTTTTGAATGATAAGTTTCAGTTATTTACCCTCATGACGTTTTACGCTCTCTAAAGGTGAGATTTTTAGAGGCGTAACATGAAGCGCAAATGGGATAACGATGAGCTAATCGAACACTGGAGTATTGACGTCGAGGAACGGGCAATCATTGGGCAAAAGAAGGGAGCAAACCGATTGGGATTTGCACTGCTTCTAAAGTTCTTCCAGTTGGAAGGGCGTTTTCCAGAGAAGAAGAACGAGACTCCCCGTGTTGTCCAATTCTTTGTGGCTGAGCAACTGGGAATCCCTGCAAGCCTCTACCAGGAGTACAAATGGCAAGGTAGATCTCTCAAATATCATCGGGCTGAAATCCGTGAGTTGTGTGGTTTTCGCCCCATTCGACTGGCAGATTTCGACGAGCTACGTCAGTGGTTGATGGATTTCGTTTTACCCCAGCAAGTAGAGGAGCGACCGATTAAACAGATGCTCTATGGGGAGTTGAAAGCCCGCAAGATTGAAGCCCCTACCGTTGCACAGGTGGAACGCCTTGTCAGGTCTGCCCAGTACCAATTTGAGATCAACCTTTGTGCTGCTATTGTGCAGAAGTTGCCAGAGTCCTGCCGCCACGAACTAGATGCGCTGAGCGGCCCCCAAGAAGATTCATATCTGCTAGACCCTGACGAGATCCGGCTCAATCAACTGAAGGAGGAGGCCGGACCTGCCAGTTTGAAGGGCTTAACGGCTGAGCTATCAAAGCTTGAAATCCTGCAAAATATAGGGCTTCCTAAGGACTTGTTCGCAGGGTTGTGCGACAGTATTGTGGAACGCTACCGCTTGCGGGTGGAGACGGAAACGCTGACGGAATTGAGGCGACACCCCGACCCCATACGATATATCCTGTTGGCTGCGTTTTGCTGGTCGCGCTTACAAGAAATTATCGACAACCTGGTGGAGATGCTGGTGGGACTCATGCATCGACTGGAGAATCGCAGCAAACGGCGGGTGAGCGAGGAAATGTATCAAATGTCAACTACATTTTTGAGAAATGACAGCTACATGTCGGATTTATAGGATCGCAAAAACTCCATTTAGTATTGTAAATGCACAGAAATAAAATCCATGATTCAACCATCTCGACATTGAATGTAGAGATAAACGGGTAAGAATTTATTGACGCAAAACGACACTTAAGATCGAAATGACAACTTGGATCGAAGTGACAGCTAAGATCGAAATGACAACTTGGATCGAAGTGACAGGCCAGATCGAAATGACAACCCAGATCGGCCAATCATTCGGTTTTTGCTGCTGGTTTTTGAGCGTTTGCTGAGTTTGCAACCGCCGCTTGCTTGCGATAACTATCGGCTTGAATCTCGACAATGAGAGCATGGTGGACTAATCGGTCTACGGCAGCAACGGTCATCATCGAGTCGGTAAAGATGGCATCCCACTGCCTGAACGGTTGATTCGCCGTAATCAGTAAGCTCTTACGTTCGTAGCGGTGAGCAATGAGTTCAAATAAAACTGAGGTTTCCGCTTCTGACTTTTTGACATAGCCCAGGTCATCGAGGACCAGCAAGTCAAAGCGGTCAAGCTTTTTGAGGGCGGATTGCAGTTGCAATTGCAGTTTTGAGTGCTGTAAGTGTTGCACCAGGGCAATGGCGGAGAAGAACTTGACACGTTTACCGAACTCCACCATGCGACGCGCAACTGCTGCTGCCAAATGCGTTTTGCCCACGCCACTACCGCCAAAAAGCAACAGGTTCTCCGCCCGTGTGCGCCAGGTAGAATCGTCTGCCAGTTGCATTAAGGGTGCCGGATTGAATTTCGGACACCAGGCAAAGTCAAAGTTGGAAAGGGTTTTTGCGGTTGGCAGTTGGGCTTGGTTCAAGGCTCTTTGCAGGCGAGCACTCCAGCGACGCTGTGTCTCCAATTCGCAAAGAGCCAGCAAGAACTGCGCGTAGGACCAACTCTCCTGCATCGCTTGAGCTTCGAGGGTTTCCCAATGGACCAGCATCTGGGAGAGGTGCAATTGCTTGAGGTGTAGACTCAGGCTTTGGTAAGGGCTGGTCTGGGACGAGGGGGGACAGGAGTTGGTCATAGGACGTGAGATTGGGTTGAGGCGGATGCAGAATGGGCAAGTTGATGGGTTTGAGCAACCCAAAGCGTTGCTGCAAACCCGAAGACGTCAGGCTACTGGTTACCACCTGAGCGGACAGGTATTGGACCACCTGAGCCTCGTTCTCCTGGGTTGCCGCAATGTACAAACTTTCAACCATCAAAACCGCTGCCTGGTCAAGCTCAAACTGCGTTTTCAGCTGTTGCCACACCTGCTGCCATTGCTCATTGGGCAGTAAGTCCTGTTGCCAAGTGCAGTACAAGAATGCTCTCGGTTTTCGCCGCAATCCTTCGGCCACATGACGGTAGTTGATACACCGAGCGCGTCGTTTGCCTTTGCCACTAACACGAATTCGAGGCAACTCCACTACCTGCTGCCGATGCCAATACCCCACAAGGCGGTCATGGTACAGATGCAGTTCAAGTTGCGCCCCAATCAGTTGGGCGGGTACGGTGTACAACACGCAGCGCACATCAATCGTGCTGTGACAACTGACGCGGGCAGTGAGGATTTCGTAATCGGCGACTCGTCCTTTGGGTAACGGTTGCAAATAGGCTTTTTCGGTCTCAATCTTCTCGACGTGCTGGGCATTGAGTCTCTCGACGGACTGGTTGATCAACGCTTGATACTCAACCATGCTGCTGAAATCACAACTTCCTCGGAGCAACAAGGCTTGCTCAATCCGATTCTTCAAATGCCCATGGGGAGACTCAATCGAGCCATTCTCATGGGCAATGCTGGTGTTGTTCCGAGGAAGTTGCATCCGATAGTGATGGCACAGATCGTCGTACAACCGCGTTAAGGGTTTATGACGACCCCCGCCCAGGTTCCGGTACGCGGCACTCAAACTATCCGTGCGATGCTGCTTGGGTGCTCCTCCACAGGCAAACAGAGCATTTTGTAAGCCTTCAGCCAGGGCAATGAAGCTTTCCCCACCCTGGATAATTTGGGCATACTGCCAGCCGCTGTATCCCAAGCGATAGTGATAGATTAAATGCTCAAACGGCTGACCGTTGAGGGTGATCTCAATCCCCTTCAACTCGGTGAAGTCAGAAAACCCCAGCATCCCTGGTTCATGCCGCAACTCGAACATCACTTCCGGCGCAGGACCATGCAACGCTTTCCACGCTGCCACCCGGCGTTGGAGGGTTCGCAGAACCTGCGGGTATTGGCCCGGGTATTTCGTTTGCAGGTATTCGAACAGCGTCATCGGTTTGAGCTTCGGTTGCGCTCGCAGCATCGGTTCCAATTCACTTTCCCACACCGCGGCTAAGGGGTCAGCACTCGTTCGCCACTCTCGCACCTTGCCCCGGTTGGGTTGGTAGTCCCCCGATTCAATGCGTTGTCCACTGCGTTCAGAAAATTGGGCAACATAAGCTGCTTCGGCTTGAGTTAAACCGAGTTCTCGGGCATTCATGTACACTCTGACTTGATAAGTTTCAATCAGTTTTCCAGGCATTGGAGGCTTTCCCTGACGAGGTGATCCTCCAGTGTCTTTCCAACTGCTGGTTTTGATTCAGATAGCGAACAACCCATCACGTTTTTAGCAAGGTTCTAAATCCGCTATGTAGCTGTCACTTATCCGCTACCCTCATTGTCATTTGATACACCCTTGCGTCACCACGTAAAAAATGGCGTTGAGCACCGCCCATAGGTTCGTACTGCGAGGACGACCACCCGGTTTCGCGGGCGGCAATAGCGGTCGAATTAAGTCAAATTGGGCGTGGGTCAGGTTGCTTGAGTAGAATTTAACCATCGCTCTCACGGGGTTGAAGTTCACTACTGACAGCCTAACCGTGTGAGCTTTTTTACGGTCGATCTGGCTTTTCAAACAGCCTCTACAGCGTGTTGCATAACTAATTGGTACAGTAACAGCAGTGAGCAAAGTAGTTTCGCAAGTCCCTACTCGAACAGAGGCTAACGCCCAGTTGTAATAGCTTTGTAATGGTTTCTACACTCTTCGGTACAAACCGCCGGATAAACGACTTCAACTGCCACCACAGGTGTTCAATCGGGTTGAACTCAGGTGAGTACGGCGATAAGTAAACAACCCTGGCTCCGACCGCTTCGATCATCTGCTCTATCCCTTCAACTTTATGGGCTTTGAGGTTATCCATCACCACCACTGCCCCCGGCCACAACTTCGGGACGAGACGTGCGGACACAAACTGTTTGAAGTCTTCTCCTGTCATCGATTTGCCCAACGTTTGCATCGCCAGGATGGCGGTTTGACTAATCGCCCCAACGACGGTGATCCGGCGACCGCGGTAGAAGGGTTTGAGGTCATACACTCGTTGTCCCTTACAACTTCTTCCCTGGGTCTGCTTAACCCTTGCAGCACTCCCATCTCGTCCAGGAAGACTAAATTTTCTGGCAGAACCGTACTGATCGTCCGCCAGTAGGCAACTCGTTGTGCTTGCTTATCCGCTGCTGCGGCTTGAGCACTGCGACAGGTTTTTTTTAACCGTTAACTGCTGTTTTTGCAAGAATCGGCACATCGTACTTTCACTCACACTCACCCCGGTTTTGTCTTGCCAATACTCGCAATACTCTGCCAATGTATAGTCCTGGTGTGTCTCAACCATCTCTGCGATGTTCTGTTCATAGCCTGCCAGTTGGCTTGCCTTACCGCCTGTTGCTGGAGCAGGCTTCAGTGTTCCTGTGGCTTGCTTGCGCTTGAGCAACGACTGAACCGTATTTTTGCTGACCTGAAATCTCTCTGCTACCTTCCGAATCGAAGTATTGCCTGTCTCATAGGTACTGATAATTTTTTCGCGTAGGTCGAGGGAGTAGGGCTTCATAGCTATCCAAGTGGAAGACTCTCTCTATTGTGCCAAACCGTCGTGCAAAACGCTGTAAGATGGATGGATATCAACTTAAGGTGGGAAAGTTTACCTAACAAGTGCTTGAGGTATACAGGCAAGGTTATAGCTATTTCAACACGCCAAGGGATAGCCTACATTAGATTTTGCCTGGATTTCAATCTAGTAGGGGTAGATTCCCCGCCGCTCTGCGGCGAAGAGGATAGACTGCAATCCGAAGCTTTAGGTTCGGCAGCAGATCCTATTCCATACCCCGTCTGCTTGCAGCGGGGTAGTTGATTTGACAAAAAAGCTCTAGTAAGCAGTCACGTATTTATTACGTCCAATCTATTACATCTAAAAATTGCGGAAAGAATCGCCTCGCAACTTTCCGTGTAATTCGCCTTACTACGCTACCCCTCTCGTGTAACATTTTTATGCGGATAAGTGGCTCCAAACTACCGGAAGCCAGTGTCCCGTCTCGACCGTTAGCTAGCCGCTCTCCGGGGGCGATGCGCTGGGAAAATTTTATAAAGTCGCCGGGCAACTTGTCGACATAGCAACTCTGCTCAGCCATCCACTGCCCGTAACCTTGCCACCCACGAGTGGAGCGATCAAGGGCGTTACGCCGCATTTGCTCCTCTGTCCTGTAGAGGTAGTGACGTAATGGGAACGAGGTGTGAGCCAAACGCATTAGCCCGTGAGGTTCTGTTTTTCCGTGCTCGTTGGGTTGGTAAGCAAGGCCCGGTTGGTTGCGGAAGGCGCGTATTTCGGGAAAACCGGGAAAACAGGCATATTCGATCTGCTCGACAATGGGGCGCACAGGGTCGCGATAGTAGTGTCCCTCCATTGAGGTGTGTAGAAAGAAATGCACGTTGGATACCCCAACTGCATCGAGGTGGTGCTCTATCATGACTGCAGCGAGCACTCGTGGCGAAAGATCGTAGAACATTTCATCACTGTGTAAGATGAAGATGATGCCGGAGGTTCCATATCGCGACTGGATGGCTTCCAGCAAAACCTGTCTCGCTCCATCCCGTGGCGGACGCACGAAACGACTGTCTAATTGAGCGTCGCGGAGATAGAATTCGACGTTGGGGTAACGGGAGAGAATCCGCTGCGTTTTTTGGTAATCGTCACTGCCATCCAGCACGAAGAGAGCTTTAAAGTGTTTAGCGTTGCAATCTAGCACCTCTTCGAGGACATCATGGTCGTCTTTCATCATTAACATCCCAAAGAGGTCGGGAGTTACCGCGGTGTTATCATGTATCATCTCTGATCAGGAGCTTGTTTGGTTGTCGATTGGACTTTGGACAAGATTGAGGCTCAAAAGGGATAAACGTCAAGTAAGAGAAGGTAATGAAAATTTCAATAAAAAACTCCTCATTACCCTCTCTTATATAAAGCGAGAACAACTTTTTTGATGTATCAACCGCCAACCATATCCACCATGTATGATTAGTCCGATGTGTATTGGCTTGCTCATATATCTATCAACTCTGCTCTACACACTTTGCGAATGTACGCCCCCCCGTTTCAGTGGCATTTCTGGCTGAAAACCTAAGGTTTGAATTTTGGCTATCTCTGCTTGCCAGCTCAATGAATTACCCACAGAGGTTTTTCCGTCAAACTTTAAACTCAAACTTTAAACTCCCTTGATAATCAAGAGCTTCCAAAAGTAGCTCAGCAAGTTCAGCAATTGTTACCTCTATGCCTGTACCCAAGTTATAGACCTCACCTTGCGTCGGTGCTTTGTTGGCGGTAATAAATAATGTTTTAGCAATTTCAAGAGCATGAATAAAATCACGGTTCCCCTGCCCAGCACCTTGCAAATTAATTGAATCTTGAAAAATTGCTTTGGGGTAGATATCCCACATGGCCTGTCGGCGAATTCTAGGGCCATAGGCTGAAAAATTTTGAGCACTTGCTGTAGCCATGTCATAGACCTTACTGAATTCGAGACAAAGTTGTTCACCTTGCAGTTTATGGAATCTATAAGGCGATATAGGGAATGGCGAATGTTCTTCACTGATTGAAAGCGATTGAGGGTTTCCGTATACAGCCGCACTAGAGATATAGATAAATTTGCATTGAAGTTCTTAACACGCAGTGTGTTAAGAACTTCAAATGTTAATAAGGTATTAGAGTTGTCTGGAAATAGCATCTTTTTCATAGCAAGGCTTTCAGGCATTTTCTCTGTTATTAACCGACAAGTCTATTACCGTAGAAATCTGCTGTAGGGTCAGTAATTGATGAACCAACGGAAGCCCTCTCAGCACAATGAATCAATACTTGAGGAGAATGGGATGCGATCAGTGTAGCCAGAGTTGGATCAGGAAGTCGCAAGCGGTGGTAAGCTTTCAAACTTGCAAGAGGTGCATTTTCGGGGGGGCGAGTTATCTATCCCAATAACAGACCAGTCCCGTTCTATAAAGTAGCGGGCTACATAGCGACCGATAAAGCCTGCGACACCAGTTATCAACAGTGAATTTGACATTCTTAATAAACCTCTATTGGAAAAGTGATCTATTTCACTGCAAACCTGAAGTGAAATAGATCACTTTTCGTTCTGCTTCTCATCACGAAAAATTTAATGATGATTGAAACGTATTCCAAATTTTGAGCCAACCCCGATAAGGCTTGAAATATGAACGGTATTCTCTAGGGAATAGAGCAGCATGCTTAGATGCTAAATAACGGTAGACCTCTTTATTCTTCTCTTCACTGCGTGAAGCCGTGCTTAACGATATAGATCGAACTCTATATTCAAATAAAATTTCTGGAATGTGATAGAAACGGTATTGCTTCTTAGCAATGCTTAGCCATAAATCCCAATCGTCATAACATCCAAAAGGCATATTGATGTCGTAGGGACCACATTCATCCCAAACTGACTTACGAAGAACTGCACACATATCAATATAGTTGTGATTGATCAACCATGACAAATTGAAGTTTGGGATTCGCTGAACAGCTCTGAATCCATTTTCAAAACTAATTGTCTCGTAGGGTACGCTGAAAGCGGGAAGATCCTCTAAAGCATTGATTCCTTCACCAAAATGTTCAACATCACTATAGACAACTGCAACATCAGGATGTCGATCTAGAATCTCGATTCCTTTATAAATATAAGCTGCCCGAATTCGATTATCTGCATCTAATGGTAATATATATTCTCCTTTTGCCAACTTAATACCAGTATTTCTAGCAGCAGGGGCCCCCTGATTTGATTGATCAATAACTTGATGGCCATCATTTCTTAGTTCATTCAAAACCTGATGAGTCAATGAATCTGTAGAACCATCATTGACAATGATAATTTCATAAATCTGATCTGGACAAGCTGTTACGCTCGCCACCGCTTCTTTAAGAAATTGACCATCGTTGAAACATGGAATTATGATTGATAACCGAATATTCTTAGAGATGTTCATTCCATTTTCCGTGAACCACCAGACTACACAATAAAATAAATGCCTTACTTAGGAGCTTCGGAAAGTAAAACTTTTTGGCCCAGCCAATTGAGATCCTTTGCAAATTCATTAAATAGAGAACCGACGAATTGTTGCTTTGTCATCGGGAACAACTGTTCATACGGATGGAAAATCCTAGCACCCATCTCAGTGCTTAAGTGGCAGTAAATCGGTATCAGTGAAATCTCTCGCTTAGCTGGATTTAATGGGTTTGGATTGAGCCTTAAGCGGAGAGAGTTCCACGCTCGTCTCACCGGATTTTTTGCCCAGAAAACTGGATCTGCATCCACCCACCAAGCGTGGAAGGAATGGTCTTTGCAAAATGGAGTTCCAAATATTTGAGCGTAGATTGGAATTCTATACTCCAAAAATCCCAATTCTGGTTCTTCGACTTTCGAGTATTGTTCTAAAAAAGTTCTGGGAAAACCTACAACGATGAATAAACACCCCAACGGGTTCTGCTTGTAGTCATAGACCTTGCGCACATGTGCTAAAAATTCGAGATACCGCTGCCTAAGATCTGGAATCTTGGGTGAAACCCATTGCCAATCATTCTCAACTTCTGCAATAGGTCGAAGCCCAGATAGCAAAATCTCGTCTTCCTTAAGCATTGAGAAGAGATCCTCAACGACTCCAAAGACTAGCATATCCCACTGAACAAGGATGATCGTATCCCACTCCAGATGCTTACCCCGCTCCTGATACCAGTGGGTGATCATCAGATCTCCCTGAATCCACTTCCAGTGGGCATCTTTATCTAAAGTAAAGGCGTACAAATCATTGAGATACGGTTTTAAGAGAGATTCGTACTGGTTAGCAGTCTTCAAATCCCCACCGTACAACCCATAGATAGGAATATTAGGGTTATTTTGGCGCAAAACTTCCAGGCGATTTTGGCATACCTTTGGCTCTTTGTAAAACCAAAACAGAATAGCTAGCTTCATCGTTCATTCCCCAAATTTTTTCGGTTAGCTCAAAGGGATTTCTCAAACCGCTAGCATGAACTCTTATCCATCAAACTTTGCGAGAGCCCATGGCAAATCCTGGTTTGCTCAGTAATACCCATAGCGTTCACAACCGCTCTAGAGTCGTGAGAATTTTCTCAGCGACTACGTTGCAATTCAATTGCGTCTTGATTTTCTTGCGTGCCTCCTGAGACATTGAGGTCAAGGTTGGAATGTCCGTCAGTAAGCTGATAGTTTTCTCAGCAATCAATTTCGGGACGAGTGGCCCCACGACAAGACCATTCACTCCATGATCAAAAATTTCAGGCATCCCATCATTTTCTGAAACAATACCTGGAACACCGTAGTTCATTCCTTCAATCACAAAGGACGGAAAAGGATCACATCTTATAGGAGAAAGCACCACATCTGTCTCCAGAAAAAGTTGGCGTATTTCGCTTAGAGAATTGATCTTCCCTGGATTGATGACTCCATCCTGCATAGAATCTAATTTTTTACCAATAATGACTAATCTGTCTTCTAGTATCGCTTTTCTAATGTGTTGAAAGGCTTCTAAGACTAAGTCACCTACTTTCTGCTCAAAATCTGAACCATTAAATAAAATCTGTTTTGTACCAAAGGTTTTCTCGCCTGTATAAAGGGCATGACGATTGGCAAAGAAACCAACAACAGTAATCTTATCGGGCGAAATGCCGTAGTCATGAATTAAAGAGGATCGAACCAATCCACTCATTGGAAAAAGGTGGCAGGCTCGCTGATACATTAACCGCTCACACGCCTTCCATTCTGACAGCTCTTGTTGGGAAGGGGACAAATCACGTTGAGCCAACGCCGCTGTATAATTCAGATACATGGGATAGGGGATGGATTGATGATCTCAAAATGGGCTGTACATATCAAAAACTTGAAACACAAAATCGGGATTCTCCTTCATTCGTCCAATTCTACGCTCCGATCTTCTTGATCTTGCAAGAAATCCCTCAGTCATGGTTCTGGATTTGTCGGCTTGGCCAGGGGAAAGAATCGAGATGAATTTATTTGGTACCTTTGCCAGCTTATTAGACTTGTTGCTTTTTAACGGAAAAAATCGCTGAAATTCTCACGCTGCATGGGTTTTAGCCCCTGACCGCAAGAATCAACCGAAAAGCTTAATATGACTAGGTTTCACGACTTTTTCAACCTTATATAGCAACAGGTCTATTGAATATATCAATCTTAAATATCTTATCGTTATACAAATAACTTAATTGATCCAACTGAGGTTTCATCGCTTCAAATAAAGCCCGGTAACGGTTGATAAAAGCCGTTTCACCTGATATGGGCATTTCCCTAATCTTCATGGTTTTTCCTATCTCTATGCATTTGGTAGCCACAAATATCTGCATTAAGTTGAATCCAATTCATGTAACGCCAAGAATCTTGAGATATTTCTGTGTGGCAGATTCTAATCCAAACTGGTCTAACCACATAGAATCAATGGATTTTGAACTGCCTGCTAATACCTGTAACATTGCGTCTGAAAGCGCCTCGCTATCTCCAACTGGAGTCAGATAGCCATACTTGCCACCAGCCAAAATTTCTGAGGGTCCACTTTCGCAATCAGTAGACACAACCGGAATTCCTAATGCCATCGCTTCAATCAAAACGGTTGGCAAACCTTCCCACGCTGAAGACAGCACAAACACAGACGATCGCGCCATGTAGGCGTAGGGATTTTGCACGTATCCTGGTAAATCAACCTCGTCTTGAATGCTCAACTCTTGAATTAAGGCTTCAAGTTGAGGGCGATCGGGCCCCCAGCCTAAAATGACTAATCGGGCAGGTCTTACCTGCTTCACTTTGGCAAAGGCTCGAATTAAATTGGGAAAATCCTTCTGTGCCTCAAGCTTACCTACTCCCATCAACACAGGCACATCGGGCGAATTAAACCAGGGATGATCAACTGACTCTTCGGCACTGGTAAACAATCCAGGAGTAATGACCGGGTTATAAATTGTTTGAATACTACTGAGGGGAAGGGAGGCCGTTTTTGCCAGATCCTTTGCCACTCCATCCGAAACGGCAACGATCCTATCTGCCCAAGGGTACAAAAACTGAGCAAACAACGGTGCTAACCGAGACTTCAGTTTGCCGGCATTGCGAGTCGTTTGAGAAAGCTGATTGTGCTCTGCTACAATAATTCGGGTCGGTACTCCAGCTATGCGTCCAGCCAGCAATGCCAACTCATTCAGGTAGTGGTCTGCCGCTAGCATCGCAAAAGGACGCTCTTGACGCAAATAGTTTACCAATCCTGGTAAACTTGCCGACAGTCGGGATTGCTTCAAGTCAATGATTCGCGTCTCAGCAGGCATTCGCCATAAATGTGGACTTTCAGCCCGATTTAAAATCAAATCAACTCTTACACCCGCTTTGACGAAACCATGGGCGAGATGAGCGGTAACTCGCTCAATACCACCACCACCAAAGGAGCCAAGAAAAAAGGCGATGTGCGGGTTGGAATCAGACATTACTCAGTTACTTTTGAAGCTTTATGGTAAAAAACCAGTCACTCAATCCTCGACATTAACCTACCAAAGAACACAACTATTTTTGTAAATACTTCCACCAGAGTTTACATAAACTTCATGCAATTGGAAAGCTACAGTAACTTTCTTGAAGATTCAGAGGTCTCTGATGTGTTTGATGTTGTACCTTCTACTAAGGGACTTGCGGGGAAATAGCGTACCCGTCATTCTAGGATGTAGAGTACGGGCACAACTCTGCTATTGTGCCAACCCTGCTGGCTTTGGAGTGCCTGCAATGCCGTTAGATGCTGCTGTCAAATCAACCTTTCAAGATGCCGCCAAGAAACTGACCGGACACCGAAAGCGGGACTTTATGGCGAAAGTCGCTGAGGATTACTTACAGGGTTCAGCCCGCAAAGCAGAACGGGTGTTGGGGTGGAACCGCAAGAGTGTTGCGCTAGGTTTGCACGAACGACGCAGTGGACTGGTGTGCATAGACAATTACCAAGCTCGCGGAAAGCACAAAAGCGAGGACATCTTGCCCCGATTGGAGAAGGATATTCGTGGGCTGGTTGATCACTGTACGCAAGCAGACCCCAAATTTCAATCGGTGTTCGCTTATGCCCGCATCAGTGCCAGAGCCGTACGAGAGGCTCTCATTACGCAGAAGGGATATAGCGAGGAGCAATTACCCACACGCCAAACCATCGGGGAGATTCTCAATCGCTTAGGCTATCGCCTAAAAAAACACAAAAAATCAAACCCTTGAAAAAGATCCCGCAAACCGATGCCATCTTCGAGAATGTATGGCGAGAAAACCAAACCGCCGATGCGAATCCCAACGCACTGCGGTTATCGATTGATACCAAAGCCAAAGTTAAAATTGGCAATCTTTCACGCGGAGGGAAAGCCAGGGGGGTAGAGGCAAAGAGCGCTGACGACCACGATACAGAATGGGAATCGGTGCTGGTGCCGTTTGGCATTCTTAACACCCACAATGACCAGTTAAATCACCTCCGGCAAAGCCGGAGGCTTATCATCTGTTAGCCCCCAAAGGGGGCAAGTTCATGAGTCTCCCAAGGAGACCCGTCCTCAGCGCAAGGGTAAGTTGAGTTGCTCTAGTCGTGCATCTTCCTCTTCTTGCTTGCGAATGTAGGCACGTACGACCTGCTCGTCCAAACCGACTGTTGAAACGTAATAACCGCGTGCCCAAAAACTCTCACCGGTGTAGTTGCGGGTTTTACCAGCAAACTGGCGGGCAATCGCAATCGCACTTTTGCCTTTGATATAGCCCACAATCGCCGAAACCGCATACTTGGGTGGAATACTGATGCAACTGTGCACATGGTCTTTGAGCAGATGCCCTTCAACGATCTCACACTCCTTTTGCCGCGCTAGCTCATGAAAGATCTCGCCCATATATTGCCGCAGTGCACCAAAGATCACCTTCTTGCGTCGCTTGGGGATGAACACAATGTGATACTTGCAATTCCACGTCGTGTGATTTAGTTTCTGATAATCCATTTCAATTCTCCTGAACACTCGAAAGCACTTTTGCTTTCAAACAGGAGAATTTTTCTGCTATTGCTGCACCCAGTCAAACTTTTGAGAGTCTCCCCGGCAAAGCCGGGGGCTTACCCGATTTAGTTATCCATTTACTTTGGTCAGTCTGCTGAGACCAGTGATTTCATTGTTGATTGCTTAACCGATTGGTGGGAGAAGCATCAAGCGGATTATGGTGCTATGAAGGAATGGGTGATTGACCTTCCTGGGGTAATTGAAGCGTCGCTGCAACGAGGGGCAATTAGCCCAGAATGCTTACTAGCAAAAGGTTCTAGCCCTTAATCTTTTTAAGGTTGCCGCCCTGCCTGACTTTTGAATGATAAGTTTCAGTTATTTACCCTCATGACGTTTTACGCTCTCTAAAGGTGAGATTTTTAGAGGCGTAACATGAAGCGCAAATGGGATAACGATGAGCTAATCGAACACTGGAGTATTGACGTCGAGGAACGGGCAATCATTGGGCAAAAGAAGGGAGCAAACCGATTGGGATTTGCACTGCTTCTAAAGTTCTTCCAGTTGGAAGGGCGTTTTCCAGAGAAGAAGAACGAGACTCCCCGTGTTGTCCAATTCTTTGTGGCTGAGCAACTGGGAATCCCTGCAAGCCTCTACCAGGAGTACAAATGGCAAGGTAGATCTCTCAAATATCATCGGGCTGAAATCCGTGAGTTGTGTGGTTTTCGCCCCATTCGACTGGCAGATTTCGACGAGCTACGTCAGTGGTTGATGGATTTCGTTTTACCCCAGCAAGTAGAGGAGCGACCGATTAAACAGATGCTCTATGGGGAGTTGAAAGCCCGCAAGATTGAAGCCCCTACCGTTGCACAGGTGGAACGCCTTGTCAGGTCTGCCCAGTACCAATTTGAGATCAACCTTTGTGCTGCTATTGTGCAGAAGTTGCCAGAGTCCTGCCGCCACGAACTAGATGCGCTGAGCGGCCCCCAAGAAGATTCATATCTGCTAGACCCTGACGAGATCCGGCTCAATCAACTGAAGGAGGAGGCCGGACCTGCCAGTTTGAAGGGCTTAACGGCTGAGCTATCAAAGCTTGAAATCCTGCAAAATATAGGGCTTCCTAAGGACTTGTTCGCAGGGTTGTGCGACAGTATTGTGGAACGCTACCGCTTGCGGGTGGAGACGGAAACGCTGACGGAATTGAGGCGACACCCCGACCCCATACGATATATCCTGTTGGCTGCGTTTTGCTGGTCGCGCTTACAAGAAATTATCGACAACCTGGTGGAGATGCTGGTGGGACTCATGCATCGACTGGAGAATCGCAGCAAACGGCGGGTGAGCGAGGAAATGGTCGTTACCGTCCAACGCAGTGGTGACCACGACAAGATTCTCTACCAGATCGCCCTAGCCGCTCTGGCAGAACCAGAGGGCTTAGTCAAAGACGTCATTTACCCAGTTGCAGGGGAACAAACCCTAGAGCATCTGGTTGAGCAGTTAGGGGGTGCTATGACCTTCCAAGAACGCCTCCAGGCCCGCTTACGCTCCGCCTACACCCATCACTATCGACGGATGCTGCCCCTCATTATCAACACCCTGGAGTTCCGCTGTGAAAATCCGCACCTGCAACCGCTAATCGACGCTCTGCAACTGCTTAAAGACTATGCGGATAAACCTCGCCAGGAGCCTTATGCAAGCGATAGGGTCGTGCCTGTTGAAGGGGTGCTTAGCTCAGAATGGCAAGCAGCAGCGGTCTGTGTGGGAGAAGATGGTACCCCCCTGATTGACCGAGTTGCTTATGAGCTAGGGGTGCTGCACACCGTACGGGACAAACTACGATGCAAGGAGATGTGGGTGGAAGGGGCCAAACGGTAGCGAAACCCTGATGAAGACCTACCGCAAGACTTTGAGGCCAAGCGCGACACCTACTATCAAGACCTCCAGCAACCGCTTGATGTTGAACGCTTCATTGCCCAAATCCAACAGGACATGAGCGAGGCCCTGGAGCAATTCAATCGAGGACTGCCCACCAATTCGAAAGTCACAATCTGTGACACACGAGAACCCTGGATTCGCCTCTCACCGCTACAGGCCCAACCCGAACCTGAGCACCTGGGCAAGTTGAAGGAAGAACTGCATCGCCGTTGGGCTACCATTCCGTTGCTGGATATCCTTAAGGAGACCGAGTTTCGGCTCCAGTTCACCCGTCACTTCCGGGGGGCAGGTAATCGAGAAATCTTGGATGCCGTTGACATCCAGAAACGCCTACTGTTGTGTTTGTATGCTTTAGGAACAAATTTGGGGATTAAACGGATTGCCCCTGGCGAACATGGGGTCAGCTACTTTGACTTGCACTACGCGCGGCGAAAGTTCTTGAGCAAAGCTGCTCTCAGAGCGGCAATTACCGATGTTGCAGATGCCATTTTCCGCACCCGACTTCCCCACATTTGGGGGGACGGCACAACGGCCTGTGCTTCTGACTCGAAGCACTTTGGCACGTGGGACCAGAATTTAATGACCGAGTGGCATCCCCGTTACCGAGAGCGGGGTGTCATGATTTATTGGCATGTGGAAACAAAATCTGTTTGCATCTACTCTCAACTCAAACGCTGTTCTTCCTCAGAAGTCGCCTCCATGATCCAGGGAGTGCTACGCCACTGTACCCAGATGAGCATCGATAAAAACTATGTGGATACGCATGGTCAAAGTGAGGTTGGCTTTGCCTTCTGCTACCTCCTTGGATTCCAATTACTGCCCCGTATCAAGGGCATTCACCAGCAAAAGCTGTACCTGCCTGACAAAGGCCAGTCCCAAGCCTATCCCCATTTGGAGGCCATTATTAAACGTCCTATTCGCTGGCAACTGATTCGGGAGCAGTATGACGCGATGGTCAAGTTTGCCACGGCTCTCAAGCAGGGGACGGCTGAGCCGGAGGTCATCTTATCTCGCTTTACCCGCAATAATGCCAAACATCCGGTCTATTTGGCGTTAGCAGAACTGGGGAGAGCGATTAAAACCATCTTTTTATGTCGTTACTTGCACGATGAGCGCCTACGCCAGGAAATCCAGGAGGGATTAAATGTCGTTGAGAGTTGGAATAGTGCTAATGATTTCATCTTCTATGGCAAAAGTGGTGACTTTACCTCTGCTCCAGTGGCTTTAAAGGAAATCTCCATGCTCTGTTTACACTTGCTCCAAATGAGTCTGGTCTACATCAACACTTTGTTGATCCAACAAGTTTTATCAGATCCTCAATGGATGCAGCAGATGGGGCCAAATGAACTCAGAGCTTTGTCGCCACTCATTTATGCTCATGTCAATCCGTATGGTATTTTCCGTCTCAACATGACAGAACGACTGCAAATCGAACCCATTGCAAGTTAGTGTCATGATTCAAATTGCCTCTGGTATTCACAGTTGAATCAGAGTTGATTTTTTCCTGAAAACGGACGACATTTTCCAGGCCAAGTCCTATAAGCCAAACTTATGAAATCAGGCTAAAAAAGGGGGATGGTGGCTAGTCTTTTGCCCTAATTGCCCCTCGTTGCAGCGACGCTTCAATTACCCCAATATCGTCGAGGACTATAACCGGTTTGTCGACTGGCTCTTCTTTGGCAAGCAAGGGGTGTTCACGGACAACGACCCGGAGGAGCAGGAGAAACGACTGAAATATCTGGATCTAGTCGCCAATGCGGTGATTCTGCAAAATACAGTGGATCTTTCGTTAGCCATCCAAGCATTAAGTGCAGAGGGGATGCGAGTAGACCGAGCGATGCTCAAAACGCTGAGTCCTTATCTCACGCGTCATCTTAAGCGTTATGGCGATTATGTCGTCGATTTCCAGCAAAAACCACAGCCGTTAGAGACAGCTATTGCCTTGCCGATTCACATTGACGGAGCGTAGATACAGAAAGCGTTCTAGCCCATCTGGCACCTTTTTGCCTTTATGTCGGCTCATCCCCCAGTAGAGCCTGCTTGCATAACCATAAACGTCTCACGATTTGTCACTTCTGCTAGATTTAAAGCATTGCTCAACCACATCAATTTTTACTTGAAATTTCAGTCAGTAGAGATAGGTAACGGCGAGCTTGAAGTCTCAGGCTAAATTCTCTCTCAGCCTCCTCTCGGGCAGCAAGTTTCAAGTGCTGGTGTCTTTCTGGGTCTTCTAAAATCCAGGCAATACCTTGGGCAAGATCTGTTACATCAAACGGGCTTGCCAGATACCCATTGGTAGCGTGATTCACAATATCTTTCAATCCCGTTGCCTTGAATCCCACAACAGGTGTGCTACAGGCAAGAGCTTCTGATGCCGTTTGCCCAAATGCCTCCTGAACAGAAGGCACAACCATCACGTCAGCAGCGGAATAAACCAGACTGAGGCTGAGATCATCCTGGAATTGCCCCAAATAGTGAATTTTGAAACCCAAATTGGGTGGATTATCAGGGGGATTACCGCCAAAAACAACGAGTTCGATCGTCTGTCCCCAGCCCATTTGTGCCAACTTCTCTAAAGCTGGAGCCAAGTATTGAAAGCCCTTCCTTGCATCGCCCGTTGTGCCAGGAGATGCCCCAAATAAAATCAATTGCTTATCGAGTGGTAGATGCAATAAGTTACGAGCAAACTGGCGATCACGAGGTTTGTATCGCTCTAAATCCAGCCCGTGGGGAATCACGACCACCGGAACATCTTTCAATAGGAAGCTAGCTTGAGCGCATTCTGCCAGCCATGTGCTGGGGCTAACAATCGTCAAATTTAGATTTCTCCAGGCTTTTGCTTTCCGCTGCCAGATCCAGCGCGACAGATCCCAATCTCGGCTACTTTGGAGATGCGGACATTTGCCACATTGAGCGGTGTAGCGATCGCACTCCTGGGTATAGTGACAGCCGCCTGTAAATGCCCACATATCATGCATTAGCCAAATCAATGGCTTGTTGAATTGGCGCAAACTGTCAATATTCAGGAAACCATTGCAAACCCAATGCAACAGTACTACGTCTGGATTAAGTTGGGCGACCGTAGGAACCAGCGCATCCGGTGCCCATTGAGAGGAAAACATTGCCAGAGCCCGATGGGGATAAAGGCGTAAGGGAAGACTATCTAAACGAGGTCCTAGTTTAGTCAGGGGGGCATTATCAGCAATCACATCTCGGTCAATGCCAAACTTTGCCCGCACGAGCATTTGGGACTCAATACCTGCGCTTCGAAGTCCTTGATGCAGGCGATGAGCAGCCCTAGCAGCCCCCCCTTCAACATCGGTTGTACTGAGATGCAAAACTTTCATCTAAACTGAGCCACTTGAGAGATAAATAACTAAATCAGGACTTTAGCGATCGGTTTATATCGAAGAAGCAGGATAACAGCACCCCAACTCACCAGAAAAATCACAACCGAAACAGCAAATAGAGTGAGGGTTGAAACTTGATTGATATGGCCTGGATTCAAGCGAACCCAGATAGTTTGAGCAGTTTCTACAAACAATAAATGAATCAGGTAAATTCCCAAGGAGCAAAACCCTAAATTCTGAACGATCGAATTTTCTTGTAAATGGTCTGAGAGTGAGAGGGCAAGAAGTAACGCAGTAAATCCTCTAGAAACATCGTGAACAGCATCAGGCAGAAGTTGGTTGCCCAAAAAATTAATGATCAGAAATGCCAACAACCAAATAGGTAGAGCATGATTAATCCACGCTTTGAGGTAAGGGGTAACTTTTGGATGAGTCAGGACTATGGCGAACAATACATACGGCAGGCAGCGAATTGCCCATGCGAATTCAACCAGTAGTACCCGCAAGATCTGATTCTGATTCCCTGTCGAAACAATGAAATTTAAGAACGGTTGAAAAGCCAGACCAGCGCTAATATCAACCATATTTCCTGTTCCCAGAACGATCTCATATACCCAAAAGCTGATGAATGTTAGCGTCACTAATAGCCTCAAGGAAGCTTGCTTTTGAATTAACCACTCTCCTAACTTCATGAGTAGGGTTCCTGTTAGCAATAGTGGAAGAAAATATAGATGAAATGCAGCACCACCAAAAAAAGCAATTGAAATAGGATCATGAACTAGCTGGATAGCTCGACTTAGTTCATGGATAGCTAAATATTTAAGAAAACGGTATAGAAGATAGAAAGCACTCCAAAAAGCATAGGGGACAAACAAACGAGTGAAGCGAGAAGATAACCTGTAAGGCTTACCTGCGTATAATTTATTAGCTGTCAAGTAGAATGAGGTTGCCAGAAAAAAGGGAACGGCAAACGCTGCAAATTGTCGAATCATTAGCCACGCATCAGGTAGTAGCTGTATGCCCTGATCGGTATGCAAGATGACAACGCCATAAATTGCCAATCCCCTCAATAGGTCTATGCCTACTAATCTTTGTCGTTTATCCATTGTTTTGGAGGCAACTGACATTTCTATACATCCCATAGTTTTTCTATACACCCCATAGTTATAGAAAATCCTTCACTAGCAGTTACTTAACCCGGTACAACTTCTTCGAACTTGCCAGACTTCACCAAACGCCCTTTCTCCAGCATGTAAATACAGTCACAATGTTCAATCGTCGAGAGGCGGTGAGCGATGATAATCATGGTCTTGATGCCACTTAAGGACTTAATCGATTCGGTTACAAGTTTTTCGGTTTCATTATCCAAAGCCGCCGTGGCTTCATCAAAAACCAGAATTTCACGCTCATGGTAGAGAGCACGGGCAATCCCAACCCGTTGTCGCTGCCCTCCAGACAGTAAAACTCCTCTTTCCCCTACTGTAGTTTGCAACCTCTGGGGAAGCTGATCCACGACCTCTTCCAATTGAGCAGCTTTTAGTGATCTCGCTAGCCGTTCTTGATCAATCAAGTGCTCTGGGACGCCAAATGCAATATTCTTTTCTAGGGTGTCATCAATCAAAAATATTGACTGGGGAACATAGCCAATTATATTTTGCCATGCGCGTAAATCACTGTATATTGAGACACCATCAACTTGAATATCTCCAGATTGTGGAACCAGAAGACCCAGAATTATATCAACCAGTGTTGTCTTTCCGGCTCCAGATTTACCAATTAATCCGATTGATTGACCTTTTTCTAGCTTTAGGGAGAAGTTTTCAATTGCAATTTTTGAGGAGTTTGGATATTCGTAAGTTACACAATCGAGGACTACGTTATGTTTGAAGGGAAATAGTTGGATTTGTTGACTAGTCAGTGACGACAGAGGATGAAACCGCTGAATATCGATCGATTTAATCTGTTCTAACTCCATTAAGTCAAAATAGAGCTTATCCAAAGCATAGGCATTGTATCTAATTCCATTGATAGAACTTAAGATGTTCCCTGTTGCTGGCAGTAATCGAATCGCCGCCACAGCGAATATGCCCAGCACTGAAGTCAAATCTTGAGGAGAATTTTTACTAAGGTAGATAAATAGGAATGTGAAAAGAATTAGAAATGTAATCAAAAAGGCTTCAATAACAAATCGAGGTAGGTTTGCAAAACCAATAGCCAAAGCAATACTCCTACCGTATTTTTTATAATGTTCTTGGAACTGCCCAGTAAAGTAAGATTCACACCCAATAATTTTAGTTTCTTTTAATCCTCCCAAACCATGATGGAGAGAACGCATCATCTCATCGCGGGATTTGGAAACATCTTCACCCCACTGTCTCAACCGATCTTTAAGGTAGAGAAATAGAACCAATGCAACTGGCAAAATACCTGCAATGATAATAATGGCCAGTGGACTTGTTTTAACTAGCAGAAGTACAATCGACAAAATAACGATGAAATTTGAGATAGAAGTAAGTAACGGCATTAATAACCCAGATACAAACCGATCAACCTCACCCGTAATATTTGAAATTAAGAAAGCACTGTTACGGGTGAGATGAAACGTATAGGGAGCGTTCAAGTATGCATTCATCAGCCTATAGGATAATTCCCCTTGCCGTAGATAACTAAATTCAAAGACATACTTTTGGGCGCTAAAACTGAGGTAGGACTTGATATAGAAAATAATAGTTACGGTTAATCCAACAATAATTAGAAACTGGTTTTCAGAGGTAAGATGCAACCAGCCGTATACCAAGCGTAGCCAGTAGTTTTTCTGAATTGAATTAGAATCAGTAGCTAGAGCAACGAATGGGCCAATAATGCCAATTCCTACCACTTCTAAAAAAGAGGTCAAGACAAACAGAAGAAGCAACAGAAGGAGGTCTCTACGTTTTTCCTTCAAAACATATAGAAATCTAAGTATAAATTGACGCATGCGTTCTCCTGACGTGACCGAAATAAGAGATAAGAGTGGAACCTTTATGAAAGGGGAAATATCATTTATTTTGATTGTAGACTATATCCCAATCTTATGCTCTTTCTCTATTTCATCAATATAAGCACTGAGCTTCTGAACTAAAATTGAAGAAGTAAGGACAACCCAATCAAAACGATAAGGTCTTTGCTTCTGCCTTGAAGAATTACAGGAATTTAGATAGAAAGTGTCCATGAGATCATACAAATAGGTCTTTAAAGGATAAAGCTATTTTTTCTTAAAGCCGAGGTCTCAATTTTTGCATTGGATATTCATCTTTTACTTGACCTCTGCCACTTGTGCTCCATATGATACGCTTTTCCCAAGAGCGTTGAAAGCCTCTACAGTATAGAGCGACTTAGAATTACCGTTTTTGTCTGAATATTGCAGTACAAAATTTACTGGCTCAGGGGCATCACTAAAGTTATGATTCTGTCCCTTGATTCTGGCAACTAGAGAATTGCCTCGATAAATGCGAAATGAAGGTAATCCATCTTCTAAGTTAGGTGTGTAGTTCCAGGTAATGACAATCTCGTTATTTGATTGTTTTAGAGCATGGATTTCTGTAGGTGCAGAAGGTAGTTGAGTTGGTGTAATCTCCCCTTTGGTAACATACTGTTGCCATTTGAGTGCTACTTCTTTATTTGGTAGCCAAGCTGCTTGTTGAGCATTACCTTTATATTGCTTGGCTGAGGCGATCTCATGAGTAACAGGATTACCCAGCCAGCCTCTTGTTGTTGCAATAGGGCGAAGTGAATTCTCTGATTCATTTAGCCGTTCATTAATTACAGCATCAAGATAAGGAATGGCTAAGAAACGGCTATTTCCAGTCTCATGAGCAGCGTTAGGCTCTATAGCAATAGACCAAAGTGCATTAATGCTTCTATATCGAGAAAAGGCTTGTTGAGAGATTTTGTTCACTCCATACGCATAAGGATCGTTTTCGCCAAGCATGAAAAGAACTGGTACACCAATTAGCGAGGGGTTAGTTCCAAAAAACTGGAAACCACCACTACGGGCAGTAACCATTGCAATAGTGCGATCGGGGTATTCTTGCATCATCTGAGCTGCCCAATCTGCACCCCCCGAGTGTCCCCATAGAACCCAAGGAACTGTTTCTAATTCGGGTCGATGACTTTTTTCAGCAAACATATGAAGTGCTTTGAGGAAAGCCCTTTTAGAAAAATAGTTCATTAGTGCCCATACCTCACATGGCTTATCACCTGTGAGATATTTTGTTCCTAGAAGCGCAAAGTTATGCTTTCTTGCTAATGCTTGCCATTGAAGATCGTTCGCATAATCTAACCCTGTAGCTGCTGCCGGATCACCACAACCATGTTGTCGAACAATCAAACCACGAATTTCCCCACTTTGATTAGGAACCCAAAGTCGATAATCTGCCATTAAATATTCATCTGTTTTTCCAGGTGGAATAGATGTCTCATAATAGCTTCCAGGTAAAGAGAAACCACCTGCAGAAACAGCAGGGAGAGGCTTATAAAGCCATGAGTAATATTTTGCTGAGAGCGATTTACCTTTGCTAATACCAATGCATAATAAGACTACTAGTATGAAAATAAGTAGAAAAGTCCATTTAGAGTAGTATTTGCTCATTGTTCAAAAAGCCCTTTAGATAGCTGATTCTGTTCTAGTGGTTTTGCTTAAGCCTTTGAATGTTTGCTAAACACTGCTCTACTTTCTTAGCCAGCAGAGTAGAACTCATCAACGAGGTATGATGCCCTGGAATCTTGAAAACTTTTACACCATTCATTGCCACTTTGTCCCAACCTAGATAGAAATCTGTATGATAGCCGGGTGGAGTTTCGGTAGCTCGGAACAAAACGATATGACCAGAATAGGGCCTTGGAGCATAGGTTTTGTAGGTTGTTCTATGGCGTTCTTCAAGTTGTTTGAGAGTTTCGGATGTACTACCAACGACATCACCCAATACTTCTTTCGGCGTGAAGAATGACCATGGCGAGTGCTCAAGGACGTATTGGCTGAATTGATTCACCCAATGCTCTAGCTTGTTGTTGCCCACCACTGATTTGTCTATGTCTGTATGATTTTCACTGACGTTTGTTTGCTTACTTTTGGATCCGCTCTCATGGGTATTTAGCTTTGAGAATTGTACTTTGGCTTTGTTCGGCATCTGGGTAATAGCAAAGATTTCTTTTTTCAGCCGCGAGGTGTTGATCAGTCGAGGTAGGCTGTAGCGCAACATATACCAAAGAGACGACCCAAATCTAGGCAGTGAAGGCAATAGATAAGCGCCATCGGGTCCATACGTGTCGAACATAGCCAGGAATGCTGTTTCTTCCCCTCGCGCCAACAATTGTTGTGCCATTTCCAGGGCAATAATACCGCCGTTGGACAGTCCTGCTAAGAAGTAGGGACCTTGGGGTTGAACCGTCATAATTTGTTGTACATAATCGGCTGCTAAGTCTTCGATGCGATCGCCAACTTTGGTAATTCCTCCATCTAATCCGCGTGCTTGAAGTCCATATACTGGTTGATCTGGGTTTAAATTCATTGCCAGCTGGCGATAGATTAAGACATTAAACCCTCCACCATGAATGCAAAAAAGGGGCGGCTTGAAACTGTTGCCAGCTTGAATCAACACGAGAGGATTCCAAGCATCGGCAATTGACTCTCCCCGCAACAGGTTTGCCATCTGGGCGATCGTGGGTGCGGACAAAAGTACCGACAAGGGTAGCTTTTTGCTGCAGGTTTCCTCGATTTTTGAGAATAAGCGCACTGCCATGAGGGAGTCGCCCCCTAAATCAAAGAAGTTGTCATTAATTCCGATCGCGGAAAGGCTAAACAGTTGTTCCCAGATCTGAACCAGTTGAGTCTCTAACTCATCCCTTGATGCCGTGAAAGATTGGGGTTGGTCTTGAGTGAGATTGGGCATTGGCAGGAGAGTTCGGTCTACATTGCCATTCGGAGTCAGGGGAATAGTGTCCAGAAAGACGAATGCTGACGGAATCATCAAAGTTGGGAGTTTTTGCCTCAAATGGCTGCGTAAATCGGACATCGAAGCGGTGCGATCACGTTTCAGAACTATATAAGCAACCAAGCCATTTTCTTCTGGCAAATCTTTAGAGGCAATCACCACTGATTCTTGTACAGCCAAATGCTGGCTGAGAAGGGTTTCAATTCTGCCGAATTCAATCCGCCAACCACCGATTTTCACCAAGTCATCTGATCTTCCAATCCATTCGATGTTGCCATTAGGTAAATATCGAGCGAGGTCGCCTGTTTTACGTAACTGAGCCTTGGGAGGGTCACTGAAGAGATGAGGGTTTAATAGTCCGGTGCTTGAAGGCTGAACTGTCGGTGCTAGCTCTTTTGCACTAACGTAGAGTTCGCCTGGAACACCGATCGGCACTGGTTGGTGTTGCGGATTGAGGATGAGAACTTGAGTGTTGGCAGTGGGACGCCCAATTGGGATGGCTGTGTCGATCGCTGGAGTTTCTGCAATGGGATAGAAGCACGTAAAACCCGGTGTGTTTGGGGTACTGTAAGTGTGCGTGAGTTTGCAATTCGGTAGAGTATCTAGCACGGTTTGGACTTGCGACACAGATAGCACGTCGCCACCTATCAAAAGTTGACGGACTGATTTTAGCGTCTCTAATTGAGTGTCAACAATTTTGTGAAACAGGCGAGTGGGCAACCATACCGTTGTAATTCGATGTTGATCGATTAAATCGCCGATCGTTTCCAGGGTTGGGATCTGGGATGGCGCGATCACCATCTGTGAACCATTGAGCAGGCTGCCCCAAATTTCAAAGATTGCGATTGCGGAATCTGGAGCAGCATGATGCAACACCGTTTCTTCAGGATCTAACGTTGCATAATCGATACCTTTGACTCGGCTGATAATCTCATGGTGACTAATTTGAACCTTGGGAGAGTTTACAGCGCCTAAAATAATAGCTGGTTGATGAGGATTGCTATTAACCTGAGGATTCAGTGGAGCGTGTTTTTGAATCGATGTCTGTTCTATATCTAAGTTGATTGTCTTACCAGCATATTCATTGAGTTTTTTTGGCAGGCTAGTTTGAGTCAGGATGATTTCTACTGGACAAGTTTCTAGGCTATGACGGATAGACAAGGGAGAGTTTGGATCAAGTGGAATGTAAGTACCCCCTGCTTTGAGAATGCCGAGTAGGGCGATGACTGTTTCGGGCAATCGCGGCAGATAAATGCCAACCATCATTCCTGGCTGAACCCCTAGCGTTTGCAAATAGTGGGCAAGCTGATTCGCCTGTTGATTGAGTTCGCAATAGGTCAATTGGCGATCGCTAGATGCGATCGCGATGTGATCGGGAGTCTGTGCGGCTTGAGCTTCAAAGAGTTGATGAATGCAAACGTCTGGAAAAGTCTCACTTTGAGTTTTATTCCATTCCTTTAATTGCTGTTGCTCGGTTGGAGTAAGCAACGGCAGGTCGAGAACCCGTTGATCTGGATTGGCGACAATGCCCTCTAGCAACATCTGGAAATGATCCATCATGCGCGCAGCGGTACTAGCATCAAATAAATCGGCATTGTAGTCAAATACGGCTCCTAAGCCCTGTACCTGTTCTCGCATCACCAGAATTAGGTCAAACTTGGTTTGGCCGTGGTAGATATAGCCAAACATTGAATCAATCGTTAAGTCAGGCAGGCGCACAGCCTCCATTCCACGACCATTGGTCCAAGGTGGATTAAGGGCAAATTTAATTTGAAATAAGGGCGATCGACTTTGGCTTTGCTCAGGACGAAGTTCTTCGACTAATTTTTCAAACGGCAAATCTTGGTGAGCATAGGCTTCCAGTGCCCCGTCTTTGACCTGTGCCATCAACTCACGAAAAGTGGGATTGTTGGCAAAGTTAGTCCGCAACAGTAAAGTACCAGAAAAGAACCCAATCAATTTCTCAGTTTCTACCTGATTACGACCTGCATTAGTGAAACTGATCAGAATCTCTTCCTGGTTAGAGTAGCGATAGAGCAGTGTTTCAAAGGCTGCCAGCAGTGTCATAAACAACGTGCTCCCGCATCGCTGACTCAAGTTCAAGAGTTTGCTATGCAAATCTAAAGAAAACATCCGGGGGCAGCGATCGCCTCGGTAGGTTTGCACCGGAGGGCGAGGGCGATCGGTAGGCAGCTGAATTGCAGCTAAATTACCACTTAACTGTTTCTTCCAGTACTCCAGTTGAGATTGCAATAACTCACCCTGCAACCATGCACGTTGCCATTGAGCAAAGTCAGCATACTGGACTGGACACTCAGGTAGTGGGGATGGTTGACCTCCAGAAAATGCAGCGTAGATAGTGGTCAACTCTTGAAAGAAAATATCTGAAGACGAGCCATCGCCCGTGATACAGTGTAGACACCAAAGGAATAAGTATTCGTCGTCCTGCAAATGGAAAAGCCCAATATGCAGCATTGGTCCTTCTCCCAAATCGAAAGGCATTTGAGCGATCTGGGTGGTTAATCGGAGAGCTTCAACATCTCGTTGTTCCGCAGGAACCTGCCTCAAATCTATAGTTGGCAGTGAAAGCTTAACTTCTGGCGCAATTTTCTGGTACGGTTCACCATCCATTACAGGGTATGTCGTTCGAAGAATTTCGTGGCGACGGACAACCTCATTAATACTTTGCTCCCAAACAGGAATGTTTAGCTTTCCCGTTAAGCGAAGAACAACGGGCATATTGTTGGCCGAACTATCTGGCTCAAACTGATGCAACAACCAGAATCGTTTCTGAGCAAAAGATAGTGGAATGAATTCTTGCCGTTTTACCGGCACTAAAGGTGGAAGTTCTAGAGCGACTGTCGTACCTACCTGTTGAAGAAAGGCTACTATCTCTTCTTTACGAGCTTTTAGTTCTGCTATAACATCAGGAGACATTGCTCCTTCTGGTGCTCGATATCGTAGGCGGTTGTTATCTAACCACAATCTCACTCCTAGCTGTCTTAATTCCGAGAGTAATTTATCACTAGATTTCATATCTTTTTCGTCTTCAGCAGAAATGAAAAGTACGCAGATTAATCAATTAAAGAATCGAAAAACATATTTTTAATTCATGTAAAACTGAGCCTGTCTCTTAACTTACCGCTATCTAATTGCCAAATATTGCTCCAGTTACATTGCATGCACGTCATACCAATAGGGCAACCTGTTTTTAGCAGATGCTGATTTCCATCTCGATAGAAGCTCACTAGAGTTTTGCCATCCTCCATCACTAATCCATGGCGCAGGTCCCGCGCTGTGTCCTAACAAAAAGGCATGCATATGTCGCCACACATATGTTGGATATCTCTCGTTAAATACTGGGATTTCTCCACCTAATAAATAGATAATCTTACATTTCACACGATAAATTAAAGAGAGCTGCTTATTCAATTCAATAAACGTTGCCTGATTGATGATTTTGAATTTTGTAAAACCGATCTTTTCCAAATGATGAATTAATTCTTCAATGTCATCGCCAGCTTCAAAAGAGATATATTGTGGACGTCTCTCTTTATCAAGCGGTAGAATACAATACCTATCAGCACCCTCAATATCAATTTTCATGAAATAGGGAAATCCATACTTTTCTATGAGTTCAGCTATTGTTATCCCCTCTACATTATAAGAACCGAGCCTATTCTGTAATCTCTCCTCAAAAATGCTACTTGATCCAAGGTCAGAACCGCAAATAGTTAGTGTTATCGTCTCTCCTGGATCTTTACATATTGCTCGGTTGACTAGAACCAACTGTCCAGAAGATACTTTTTCTTTAAATTGAATTTCTGCCCTTTCAATTAAACTAGGATTAGCTTCTATGGCAATTACTCTGTATCCTTCGGACAGGTAATACTCTGTGTCAGAACCGTCGTACATTCCAATGTCAAATATTAACTGCATATCCATCCTGTTTCTGCTAGATAGCCAACAACGTATTTCCATTTCATTGATATATAAAATAGGCTTATCATTTTATATAAACTTGAAATGTCTTCTCAGCAATAGTACTCCAATCCCACTCTTTAACTTGATTGAAGTTACGATGTCCCATTTCAGCAAGTCTATCTGTATTCTTTAGAGCAGAGTTCATTGCTTGCAGTAATCCACCCTCTTGGGTGGGATTATACAAGAATCCTCCATACTCGCCCAAAGTATCGGCAAAAAAGTCTTTATTGGGCGCAATGCAGGCACGTTTAAAAGACATTGCCATGAGTGCCACACCTGAAGTTGTAAACACTTTATAGGGCAAAATCACACAATCACAGGCATTCATATAGATTTGAATTCTTTCATCCGGAATTCGTTCAGGAATCAGAAGTATATTCTGATAACCTGCAATTTTCTTCTCAATCTGCTCCTTAAACTGAACATCCCCGACACTACCTACAATCAACATATAAGACCGATCTTGATCTAGCTTTTGAAAAGCCTCGATCGCCTCCAAGTGTCCCTTAAATGGATACAAATGACCAAAAAGTAGGAAAACAAAGCTGTCTTCAGGGAGATTCAATTTTGACCTGGCATCTTGTTTGCTAATTGTATTTTCAATATCTAAATAGTTTCCATGAGGTATGTTGAACACTTTATTTTTGTTTTCTAGCATGAAGGCACTCTCAAGCTGCCTTTGAGTGGTTTCACAATGAGCGATGATGGCATGAAAGCTGTTTCCGATAATTGCTGACTGCAATGGGGTGATTTCACCGCCAAACTTGTGAGCCCACTCATGGGCAGTCCAGATAGTTCTTATTCCAAGCAATCGAAGCAACTTCACTTGACTGGCAAATATAAATGCCTTCATTAATTGCCTAATTAGATCTTTCCCCAAAAGAAAAGATTGGAGTTGCTGATGAATGTGTAATATAACTGGTTTTCTCTTAAGAACATCTGTTAGAAAAAACATAGTAGAGTTGTGTATTTCTACATCAACTCCCCTCGTTTTCAAATGGCTAATCAACTCTGAATCATAGTGACCGCCAGCCCAATTCCATAAAAAGATCACCTTAAGTGTTGGGTGTTGTTTGTCTGTCATGTTCAATCTTTACAGGAGCTCAGTTGTTTGAGTAAAATCTAAATGCATGCAGTTCCCAAAATCAAAAGAATAAAAATATTGACTGGAAAAAATATTGACTGGAAAAGAATGCGTTTGTTATATCTCACCTTCTTCATAATTAAGCATAGGATTTCTATCTTGATCTGCTTGTGCCTCCTGAGATACCCAATACAACGCATCGATTCGGGTTGCCAATTCAGCTACAGTTGGAGCTTCAAATAACACCTTTAGCGGCATATTGACTGCAAGAGCTTTACGTATCCGAGTTAATACCTGAGTTCCCAGTAAGGAGTAACCACCCAATTCAAAGAAATTGTCATGAACTCCAATGTGTTCCCATTTGAGTATTTCTGCCCAAATCTGTGCTACTCGTTGTTCCGTATCAGTTCGAGGCTCAACATAGCTGGATTGTAAATCAGGGCGAATAACATCAGGAGTGGGCAGTGATCGCCGATCCACTTTGCCACTTGGAGTCAGGGGCAGTCTTTCAAGTATGACAAACGCTGTGGGTAGCATGTACTCCGGAAGTTTTTGCTTTAGGAACACTTTGAAGTCAGCAGCATTGTCCTCGAGTGAATTCAAAACAACATAAGCAACTAATCGGCGATCTCCTGGTGTGTCTTCTCGCACAACTGCAACGGCATCTCGTACGGCGGGATGTTGGCTTAGGGTCGCCTCCACCTCACCCAATTCAATGCGAAAACCACGCACTTTAACCTGTCCATCCATCCGCCCCAAATACTCGATATTGCCATTAGGTAGGTAACGTGCCACATCTCCGGTGCGGTAGAGGCGGCTGCCTGATTGGTGATCGAAGGGGTTGGGAACAAACTTTTCAGCCGTCAACTCAGGGCGATTGAGATAGCCTCGAACAGAATCTTCTACCAAAATACACAGTTCACCTGCCACTCCTATTGGTACAGGTTGCAGGTGTGTGTTGAGCAAGTAGATCTGAGAATTGGCAATAGGCTTACCGATCGGGGGCAGTGTCATCCAGTTTTTGGGAGAACCCATCAGGGTGAAGGAGGTGACAACGTGGCTCTCTGATGGTCCATAGTGGTTATATAGGGTGCAGTTAGGTAGTTGACTAAACCAGTTGGCGATAGAGCGAGTAATTTGTAACTGCTCACCCGCAGTGATTACCTCTCGCAGGCTTAGGGGAACAATGCTATTACTGTCAGCAACTTCTGCTAGATGCTGGAGTGCGATAAAAGGTAAAAATAAACGTTCAATTGCTTGTTCATCCAAAAAATTCAGCATCTCCAAAGCATCTTTCCGGGTATCGTCGTTAATTAGAACTAACGTGCCACCGGCATACCAAGTGGAAAAAATTTCTTGAAACGACACATCAAAACTGACGGGTGTAAATTGAACAGTCTTAGCACCTTTACCTAAATTTGATTGGTGCAATTGCCAGTGGAGTAGATTGACCAGTAGTCGATGATTCAGAGCCACTCCCTTCGGTTTACCCGTGGAACCGGAAGTATAAATCACGTAAGCAAGGTTGCGAGGCTCTGTTTGGTTGCTGGGGTTTTCGAGCGGATATTGAGAAATTGTTTCCCAGTCAGCGTCCAGACAAACGATGTATGGACGAATGTTGGGCTGCGAATTTTCAGCGACCACTTCTGGCAGAGAAGCTAGCAAGTGTTGTTGGGTCAGCAAAACGGTAACTTGCGAGTCTGCCAGCATGAAGTCCAATCGTTCTGGAGGATAGGTTGCGTCCAGCGGAACGTAAGCTCCACCCGCCTTAAGGATGCCGAGCAGGGCAATCATCATGTCAAAGGAGCGATCAATGCACAAACCGACTAATTGATCTGGTTGTACACCTAGATGGCGGAGACGGTGAGCCAGTTGATTGGCACGTTGATTCAGCTCGCGATAGGTTAACTGCTGAGTGCCAGAAATGACAGCGATCTCATCCGGTACACGCTCAACTTGAGCTTCAATCAGTTGGTGAATGACTTGGTGATCGGGATAGGGCAATGCCGTTTGGTTCCACTGCCACAGAAGTTGTTGTTCGGCGGCGGGCAGGAGGGGGAGACTGGCGATCGCTTGCTCTGGGTTTGCTACCAGTCCTTGCAGCAGTGTGTCAAACTCCACCAATCGACGGCGAATCGTGGCGGCATCAAACAGGTTGGTGTTGTACTGACATTCCAACGTCACATTGCCTTTTAGCTCTGTGGCGTTGATATAAATCTCGAAATTTTCGTAGCAGCGGGGATTCGAGAAAAATTCAACGCTCAACCCATCAAAGGGTAACTTGTCTGCCTCTAGCCCTTGATCCAGGTTGAACAACACCGAAATTAGAGGAATCCGGCTGGGATCACGGGGAATGGGCAACTTCTGCACTAAACTGCCAAAGGTGAACTGCTGGTGATCATAAGCATCCAAAATTGCGGAGTTGCGCGCCTGAAGATACTGATTGAAGGGCTGATCTGGATTGATCTGACTCCGCAACGGCAATAAGTTGACGCAATGCCCGACTACGCCATAAGAGCCAGTCGCGGCTTGCCCCGCAGCAGGAACACCAACAACGATATCATCCTGTCCCGTGAGGCGATGTAGGAATACTTCAAACGTGGATAGGATCGTGGTCATGAAGCTACAGCCTAACTGGGTACCCAGTTGCTTCAAGCTGGCGACCAGTTCAGGAGAAAGTTCCCAATCTTCTCGATCCGCGTCGAATGTGCGAATGGACGGACGGGGGCGATCGCTAGGCAAATCCAACACAGGCGGAATAGTAGCGAATTGTTGTAGCCAATAATCAAGGGTTGCTTGAGCTTCTTCGCTGCTTTCTGCGGATTCCAGGGCGATCGCATAGTCGCTAAAGGGTTCTGGCTCGTCTAGGTCTGGAGAAAGTCCTTGCTTGAGTGCAGAGTAGAATTTGCCCAAATCTGGCATTAGCACTGCCCACGACCAACCATCGCAAATAATGTGATGAGCGGTCAAAATTGTCAGGTATTCTTGGCCACTTAGCTGAATAATCTGTGCTCGAAACAACGGACCATGCTCCAAGTCAAAGGGGGCGGAGACTTCGTGATGGCGCAAAGCTTCAATCTTGCATTCGCGATCAGATAACTCTACGCCTGACCAATCTAAAAAAGGTACATCAAGTTGCAACGAGGCGGTAATGCAAAGATTAATGCCATCTGGGCTAAAGGTGGTTCGCAAAGCTTCATGTCGCTGCACTAATTGGGCAATCGCTGACTGCAACGCCTGCACATCTAAGTCTCCCGTGAACCGAAGGGTTTGAGACTCGTTGTAAGCACTGTTTGCACCACTCCCCATTTGTACCGAAGCCCAGATCTCTTTTTGGGATTCTGTTGCTGGAGCAGTTGATAGCAAGTCGCCACCAGCAAAAGGGTTGAAGTCAACAGCAATCGGCTTAAAGGACTGCTCTTGAGAAGATGAGTTCATAAGCTATCGTTGTTTGTCAAGGATTAAAGGAATCGAACAGTTATCAATATCTTCAATATCTAACCTGGTTTACTTACAAGCATAACTTGAGCAAAGTTAGTCTCCAGATATCACGAGAATGAGCGTTGGCTTGTGAGTCTATATGAAATCGTTGTCGTAAATTCCTTAAAATCAGAAAATTCACTGATTAATTATCAATTAATCAAATTTTTAATCCATTCGTTAAGGAGTTAATTCGCGTTATACCGGAACGAATGATTTCAGCTTTAGTTTGTGGGTTTCGTTTTGAAAATAGCTCAATTGAGGCACCTTTAAGACGATCAACAAATTTAGATTTTCCAGGTGGATGAGGAGTTAAACCCAACTTCCGTAAGTAATGATTGGCCTGATACACGTATGCTTGCGAGATAGAGGCTTCAGTGTAGAAAAGAACACTCAATGCAACAGAATATTGATCTCCCGTTTGCACCCAATGAGGAGCCAAGGTTGGTTGGTGAATTCCTTTGCCAGCCGTTAAATGGTAAATATTTGCTTTTGCTTGGATCTCTTCTCGGTAGGTAGCCGCTCCTACATTTCCCATATAAAACTGCTCAATCTCCTGTTCAGACAGAATTGATCTATCATTTGGATTAAAAACACTGTTCTCTTTATCACCATGAATTTGAAACAAGAAATTCACTTCAGAATCAATGTGATAGGGAGTGATGGAATGAGGAGAAGCAACAAAAATGTAAGCACCAACCCAAATGATTTCCTGTCGTAAGGGTCGCTTGGTAAAATTTTCAAGCTCAGCAAGAATTTGCTCTAGAAGCGCAGCGTATTCAGGGTCAACCTGCACATCGACAAGTAGCACCCAAGCATTTGATTCTTCGATGTGCCGAAGCGCTTCTGAAACTTGTTGTTTTAGAGGCCAGTTTGCCCACTTTTGCTGAACCGGGATCTTATTTAAACCACAAAATATCTTTTCTTTATCCCCGCGATTAGCAATGGACTCCGCCAGTGTAATGAGTCGTGGAAGTTCGAACAGTGGATGACCCAATAGATTATGGGAAAACGTAAATGGAGCGCGATCATAATTCTCAGAAAAATTAGTTGCCTCTTCAGAATGAAGTACTTCTTTAGATAATTCGACGGAGGGATTTGATGTATGTATCGTGCTCATATGAAGAACGCCTTGACTTTTTGTCAGCGAATTGACTAAATAATTTACACCAACTTTGTTTGCCGAATATGAAAATGATTCAATTATTTTTTCGATACCTGAATGAGCGAAAAATATATTTTACAAAGGCACCAAACTGTTTGATGGATGGAGAAACTGTATCTATCATGACTAGAGTCTTCAAGCTGTCTTTCCATCGCGATTTACCTGGCGGAGTAGGTTTCAGTCCTAGTTTGCGCAAGTAATGATTAGTCTTGTAAACCCTCAAACGCGTATCAAAGGAACACATCCGAAACCCCAAGCTCAACATAATGCTGATGTCATCTCCATTCTTCACCCAATGAGGAGCCATAATTGGGTGATGGACTCCTGTCCCGGGGGTTAGATGATACACACTAGCTTTTTCCTGGTATTCCTGTTTATAGTTTAGTGCTCTAGCACCAAAACAACTAGATTCAATCTCTTGTTCAGTGAGAACTAAACGGTTTTCTTGATCAAAAAGATTTACTTCCTTGGTGCCATAAATTTGAAATAAAAAGTTGGCTTCATGATCAAAATGGTAAGGAACTACTGTATTCGGTGAGCCCAAGAAAATCGTGGCTCCACACCAAGTAATTTCCTTACGCAAAGCTTTGCCTGTAAGCTCTTCAAGTTCAAGAATAATTTGTCTAGCTAAGTAGTCAAACTCTGGAATGATCTCATTTAAAGCACTCAGCTTAATCCAAGAGTTAGATTCTCTAAGCTTTAGAATGGCTTCTGCTACTTGTTCTTTAGGCTTTAGTTCTTCAAATTTTGTACTGGCAGAAACTTGACTATTGTGAGAACAGCAAAATTTCTCAGGATGTCCACTTGACAATAATTCTTCTGCTATTTTGGACAAGCTGGAAAGTTCAAATAGGGGAAGAGACGCTAATTGATGGGAAAAGGTGAATGGAGAACGGTTGAAACTATCACAAAAATCATTTGGTTCTGCATCAATAATCCGATTAGGGATTGGGGAAGTAGCTGCTGTAACTAGAGGAAAGGTATTCATACAACACCTCCTACTTGTAAATATTTACCAGGGCGCTTAGGGTCGGGAATAAACCAGGCAGGGTTACCTTCCAGGTCTTTACCCAAACGAGCGCCTGGTTGGGGCGGATGATTGCGATCGCCTTTTCTATTCCCATTAGTGGCTGCATTTACCGGAGTCACACCTGGAAGAAAGCCGATCGCCTGTAGCTCTGCCACACTGTCTTTGAACGCACGAATGACAAACTCAATGTCGGCATCCGTGTGCGACAGGGTAAAGAAGCAGGGACGATGATCCCAGACATGAACTCCTTTTTCCCGCACCAGATAGAACAATAGCTGGGCGTAAGGCAGTTCAGCAGGGTAGGAGATATAAAAGTAAGAGGTGAAATGCTCGAGTCGAATCGGTGCCCCAACCCGTTCAAAATGCTGATTCAGATGGGTCGAAAATTTGCCCACTTTCACTGCTAGCGATTGCTGAAGATCTGGACCGCCTTCTTTCAGCTTAAGCAGAACTGCCTCTGCGGCTGCCAACGCCATTGGATGTCGCACAAAGGTTCCAGCAAAGAAGGTGACACCCACTTCAGGGATGGAATTATCGCCATACTGCCAGAACCCACCATCCAAAGCATCCATGTATTCCGCTTTCCCAGCGACAATGCCAATGGGGATACCACCACCAACTACTTTGCCGTAGGTTGCCATATCTGCCTGAATGCCAAAGTAAGCCTGAGCACCACCGGGATGAACCCGGAAGCCCGTCACGACTTCATCGAAGATGTAAGCGGTGCCCGATTGTTCAGTCAGGTGGCGCAAATCTTGTAGAAATTCCTTGGGTTGCAATCCCGGATCACGGCTGCGAACAGGTTCTACCAGGATCGCAGCCAAATCATCAGCATGGTTACGCAGAATTTCCAAAGATTCAGGGGTGCCGTAATCTAGAACCAGCAGATTTTCAAACATAGATGGCAGAATGCCGGGAGCCGCTGGCATGGTTTTTAGTTTTGGGCCAGGTCGGTATAGCACTTCATCAAAGGTACCGTGGTAATCCCCTGCAAAGGTGGCAACTAGATTTCGTCCTGTGACAGTACGAGCTAGACGCAGGGTTGCCATCACCGCTTCGGAGCCAGTGTTGCAGAAGGCGACCCTCTCCATGCCGATAAATTCAGTAATTAGTTTTGCGACCTTGCCAGCCAAAGGGGTTTGAGGACCGATTTCGATGCCCTTTTCCATCTGAGCAATCACTGCTTCTTTGACAAAATCGGGATTCCAGCCGAAGAAGTTTAAACCAAAACCATTTGTTAAGTCTATGTATTCATTGCCGTCCACATCCCACAGTTTGGAACCAGAGGAGCGATCAGTGACGATGGGATACACCACCTCTTTTAAGAGTGGAGTAAAGCCTGAAACCGTACGAGGATCTGCCAGATAACGACGATGCTCTTGAGTTTGTCTCTTCGATTCTTGAGTTCGAGCGATGTAACGAGCAATGATGCGATCAAGAGCAGTCCGTTGTTCTTCAGTCAGGATGGTATTGTTGGACTTCTCGATTTTTGCGCCCGGTCCCTTACTTTTGTAAACGGGAGCCTCTGCTGTTGAGGGTTTGCCATTTGAGACAGCAGGGGTGTTGTTCGTTGAAGGGGCAGGCGTGACAGGCAGTGGAGAGACCGGGGACTGTGTAAGCTGCACAGAATGCATGGGCTGTGTGGGGCTAGCTGGACCCGTCACCCCTCTAGCTTGATTCAGGAGTTCAAGTTGTTGAGTCATAATCTGCAACTGCTGTGCGACCACAGTTTCGATCGCGCTGAGCGGGGTTCCAGCAGGTGCAATCGCACCAGAGCTCACCTCATGCGTAGAGCCATCAAGCGTAGATGGCAGTGGAGCAGACGCCGTGGAGGGGTTCATGGACATAAGGACAGGCGTAGATGGCAGTGGAGCAGGACTGTCTGTAACTGGAACTTCAGCTACCGGAGCAGGCAGGGCATCTAGTGGTAAAGTGCCGTCTAGAAATGCCGCCAGAGTATCAAAATTAGGGTAATCCTCTAAAAGGTTACGAAAAGCAATTTTGACTTTGAATTGCTTTTTGAGTGCCATTGCTACTTGCGTTAGCGAAAGTGAATCCAGTCCCATTTCGAGAAAAGTCGTTTCCTCGCTGACATCACTTACTTCTAGCCCAGAGGTGGTTTCTACAACATCTCTGAGGAGGAGAAGAATGCGTTGTTTGCGAGAAACTGTCATGAGTGATGGGTGTGAATGAGAGAGGGACGGATCAGAAGGTGGAGATGGCATAACTGAGGGTAGGGAGTAAGATTGGGGAGCCACACTTGTAGAATTGGCGCGCGGTTCTGTCAAGGAGAGCGCGGGTTCTGGCTCAATCCAGTAACGCTGACCTTCGAAGGGATAGGTGGGGAGTGGGACACGCTGACGTGATTCATTGCTATAGAAGGCTTGCCAATCCAGGGAAACCCCGGACAGCCAGAGATGCCCGATCGCCTGCATCATTGCCAACCACTCGGCTTCGTCCTCAGCACTGCTACCAAGAGAGGCGATCGCAATTTGCTGTTTCAGGTCTATCGCCTGTTGCCGCGCTAGGATGGTAGCAGTAGCACGAGGACCCACTTCCAGCAGGATACGATTCGGGTTTTGCCACAAAGTTTTTACCCCTTCAGCAAAGCGTACTGTTGCCCGCAGGTGGCTTGCCCAGTAAAGCGGGTCTGTTGCCTGAGCATCTGTAATCCAGTCGGTTGTTACTGTTGAGATAAAAGGAATTTGAGGAGGAGCCAAAGAAACCCCTTTGACCACTTCGGTGAAAGGAGCGACGATTGGTTCCATCATGGGGGAATGGAAGGCATGAGAAGTGTATAAGGGTTTACAGACAATTTCCTCTACTTCCAGCGCTTGTTGCAATTGGCTAACTGAATCGGTCGGACCCGAAACAACGCAGAGAGATGGACCGTTGATGGCAGCGATCGATAAGTCTGCTCCCAATCGCTTTGCTACCTCCGCTGCCGGCAAGCGCACCGATAACATAGAGCCACCCGGCAAATGCCACATCATCTGGGCACGTGTAGCAACTAGCTTAAGCGCATCAGCTAAGGAAAAGACCCCGGACAAACAAGCTGCAACGAACTCACCAATACTGTGTCCGATTAAAGCGGCGGGTTGAATGCCCCAACTTATCCAAAGTTGCGACAGGGCGTACTCGATCGTAAACAGTGCTGGTTGAGTATAAAGCGTTTGCCGCAGCAGGTTCGCTGCTTTCTCGTCGTTGGCGCTGGCATACATGACCTCACGCAAGTCTTGTGGCAGCAGTGGTTGGAGGAGTTCTGCACAATGATCAACTGCTGCACGGAAAACGGGTTCGCGATCGTATAAATTTCGCCCCATATTCACATACTGTGACCCTTGCCCTGGAAACATAAACACTACATCAGGATTGCGTTTCTCTGTACAACGGGCGACAGTACGCTTGACATCAAACGTGTTCAACGCTTGAAGTGCCTCATTGGTTGTTTGGCAAACTACGAACCGTCGTTGAGTAAACGCTTTTCGTCCCAACTGTAAGGTGTAAGCAACATCGGCTAGAGAAAGCTCTGGATATTGCTGAAGGTGCTTTTGCAAATTCTCAACAGACTGTTTCAAAGCTGTGTCTGTTTTTGCAGATAATAGCAGAAGCTGCCAGGGGCGAGAGGGTGTAGGAGAGACTGTATGGGGAGCTTCTTCCAGAATGATGTGGGCATTAGTGCCACCCACCCCAAAGGAACTCACCCCTGCTCGCCGAGGTGCGTCGCTAGACTGCCAGTCAACCAGTTGAGTATTGACATAGAACGGACTATTGGCAAAGTCGATTTCTGGGTTGGGGGTTTGAAAATTTAGGCTGGGAGGAATCTGCTTATAATGAAGCGTTAAAGCTGTTTTAATCAATCCGGTTGCGCCAGCCGCCGCTACCAGATGCCCCACATTACTTTTGATGGAACCGATTGCACAAAACTGTTTTTCCTGCGTTTGCACACCGAAAGCTTGCGTTAACGCTTCGATTTCGATGGGGTCTCCCAAAGGTGTTGCAGTCCCATGCGTCTCAATGTAGGAGATTGTTTCAGGATGAATACCTGCATTCGCTTGAGCGGCCAGAATTGCGGCTTTCTGCCCATTGACACTAGGGGCTGTGAAGCTAACTTTATCAGCCCCATCGTTATTCATCCCCACGCCCTTAATTACTGCATAGATACGATCGCCGTCTTGCAACGCATCTTCCAAACGCTTCAGAACCACAATCGCCGCTCCATTATTGAACATGGTGCCTTGGGCATCCGCATCAAACGGACGGCAGCGTGCGTCTGGGGATAGCATGCCCCCTTCCTGATGCAAATAACCCATGTTCTGGGGAGTATTGATGGAAATACCACCTGCCAATGCCATGTCACATTGTTTATTCATGAGTCCATGAAAGGCTTGAATCACGGCGACAAGGGAAGTGGAACAAGCTGTATTAATGCTGAGACAGGGACCTGTCAAGTTGAGTTTATAGGCAGTACGAGTGGTAACAAAATCCTTCTCATTTGCCAACATCGTTTGGAAGGCACCAAGGCGATCAATAATCTCTGACCGCCCACACAGATGACGTTCAAAGTAGGTATTCTGACCAGAACCTGCATATAACCCAATCTGTCCTGAAAATGCCTCCGGTGTATAACCAGCATTTTCCAGGGCAGTATGCGCCAGTTCTAGAAAGACTCGCGCTTGTGGGTCGAGAATCTCGGCTTCACGAGGACTGATGCCAAAGAAAGCTGCATCAAACGTTTCGGCCCCGGCTACGATGCCTTTTGCTGGAACATAGTTGGGATCGGAGCGCAGTTCAGTTGGAATGCTAGCGTCCAGTTCAGCCTCACTGAAGAAGGTGGTTGATTCCATTCCAGCGCAGAGGTTTTGCCACAGTTCCTCAACACTGTTTGCACCGGGAAACCGTCCTGCCATACCAACAATGGCGATACCGCTGGTTGTTGTGGACGATCGCAAAGTTGGCACTGTTTGGTTAACCCGATCGTTGCTCTTCCGGCTCAAATGCTTTGCCAGTGCCCGAACCGTAGGGTATTGATACAACATCACTGCTCGAAAATCCGAGTCGTACTGCTTTTGAATGCGAGCAATCAGTTGCATTCCTAGTAGCGACGTACCACCTAGATCAAAGAAATTGTCCTCGATCCCAACCTGATCCAGACCCAGCACATTAGACCAGATATCTACCAGTTCTGCTTCAAAGGAACGTCCAGGGGCAACATACTGGGATGAAGTTTCTCCTTGCGCGGGCTGTGGCAGTGCTTTGCGATCGGCTTTACCGTTTGGTGTGAGGGGTATTTTACTCAACACCATGATTGAATCAGGTACCATATAATCTGGTAAGCGCTCCTGTAAAACCCGCTTAAGCTGACTGACAATCAGGTTCTTCCCAGGTAAGGCTGTAATATAAGCCACCAAACGTTTGTTGCCTGGAGTGTCTTCTCGCAAAATGACAACTGCATCTCGTACGCCCGCTTGCTGCCCCAAAACAGTTTCAATTTCACCCAGTTCAACGCGGTAGCCCCGAATCTTAATCTGGCTATCTTTCCGTCCTAGAAACTCGACGGTGCCGTCCACTAGAAACCGCACATGGTCTCCAGTTTTATACAACCGCGCAGTTGGATCGGTATTGAAAGGATGCGGTATAAATTTTTCCTGCGTCAAATCGGGACGGTTGATGTATTCTCTTGCTAAACCATCGCCGCCAATATAAAGCTCACCCGTAACCCCAATTGGTACCGGGCACAAAGTTTCATCTAAAACATAAACTTCCGTATTGGCGATCGGTCGACCCAATGGAATCGTCTTCAGTTCGCTTTCTAAAGGAGATGGAATCCGGTAGCAACAAGTGAAAGTTGTATTCTCTGTTGGACCATAGCCGTTAATTAACCGTATGTCTGGCAGGAGCGCTTGTGCTTGTCGAATGTGATTAACAGAAAGCGCTTCACCACCTGTCAACAGTTCCTTAACTCCCTGCAAAGCTTCTGGGGCTTCGGTGATGAGGGTATTGAACAGAGCAGCGGTCAGCCACATTGTGGTAACACCCTGCTGCCGAATGACTTTACCAAGAACGGCAGGGTCAGGGACGCCATTCCCTGGGTACAAAACACAGCAGCCTCCATGCAGCAAAGCGCCCCAAATTTCTAACGTGGCAGCATCGAAGGAGATTGGAGCGAGTTGCAGAAACGTTTGATTGCCATCTAGAGGGGTGAAGTCAGTGCCAAACACCAGTCGTACAACCCCCCGATGGGGAATCGCTACACCCTTTGGTTTGCCAGTTGAGCCGGAGGTATAGTTGACATACGCTAGATCAATCGCAGTCAACGCACAGGGCTTAGGCGTTACGGGGTTAGCATTGGCTCCCAAACCAGCATCGAGGCAAACAACTTGAGCTGTGTGAGTTGGCAATTGTTCAACCAGATGAGATTGAGTGAGAATAACAGGTGCTTGAGTATCGGCTAGCATCCAGGTAATGCGCTCGGTTGGGTACGCAGAGTCAATCGGCACATAGACGCCTCCTGCCTTTAAAGTCCCAACAATCGCCACAATGAGGTCGAGTGAGCGATCCATGCTGATGGCAACAAAGGTACCTCGTTGCACACCCAACGCTTGTAGATGCGCGGCAAGACGGTTGGCGCGATCGTTTAGCGCTTTGTAAGTTAGTTGTTGCGCTTTGCTCTCATTAACACATGGGAGAACAACCGCGATTGCATCAGGGGTTCGCTCTACCTGCTCCTCAAACAGTTGTGGAATAGTGGCTTCCCTGGGATATTCCACACGATTAGATGCCCATTCGTGGAGTTGTTGACACTCGGCTGTTGTCAACCAGGGCAATTCTTTAAGTGTTTTGTGATGATGGTCTACTAATCCCTCTAAAAGCGTCTGAAAGTGACCTAATAGACGTAAAATGGCTATATCATCAAAGTGAGCACACGCGTAATGCGCTTGAATGGTCGGTGTTAAAGTAATGTCAATTTGAATAGTTAGTGAACAGCTAGCTAATTCAGATTGATCGCAATATTCATATAGCTGCGCTGTGCCATCTTCAGCCTTTTCAGTACTACAGAAAACTAATAAATTTTTGAACAGTGGTTTTTCTTGCGAAAACGCGCTCCACTCGTCGTTTTCATTTAGTAATGTCTGTTTATGGGTTTGTAAGGTGAGCCATTGGCTTTGAAGCTGTTTCAGCCAGGGGATAACGGACTCTTCAGACGCAGTTTGCACTGGGACAAGCAATGGGGACATAGGGAATGAATAATGCATCTCTTGGCAAGGCAGGGGATCCTGCACCCCGAGAATCACATCCTTTTCATTGCTATATCGACTAAGAAGAATACTCCAAGCTCCAACTAATAGAACGTGAGGCTCTATCTGATGCTCTTTAAGCAGAAAGTCCAGAAAGAGAGAAAAGGCTTCTGGAATCTGAATAGCTTGTGTCCGAAATGCTGGTTCACCTACAGATTTAATTGGTACGGTTCGACCGATACCAAGCGAAGTTTCAGACGCTATGCCTTGCAGTATATATCTCCGGGACGATTCTCCGTCGGCTAAAATGCTCTCTTTTAATCGTTCAACGGACATTACACTATCCTCTCTGCATTTTTTACAAAGCTCTTTAAGTCCCCTGAGGTGTAACTATAAGACCTGATTCTTCAACAAAAAAACTCAAGTAGAGTCATAAGAAACAGAAATTGGTCGTCTAGGTTGTTCTGCAATCAAGGACTCTGGAATATTTCCAAGCATCAAAAACTTACAGAATACACACTTCTAGCGTTTGAGAATATTCTACTGTACGTACATAAATATTGCAGATTTACTTCAACAGTTAGCGTTATGCTGGGAGAAATTCATACAATCTTTAACCATCACAAATCAGTTTCCTATCCTTACCGAGCCTGCAAGGCACAGCCTTGCCATTATGAGGCTGTGCAAAGCCAAACCTCTTATGTGTGAGGGTCATGAAGTAGTCGTCTACCTTTTTAGGCGAAGATAGCGAGTTAAAACTGCTTTTGGTCCTGTGTTCAAAAGATACTTGTAGGTATGACCTAGAAAATAGCGTCAAGAGAAGGGGCTCAGGGTCTAATCGAATAGCGTTCTGCCTTTCTATGATTGAAAACAATACTCACTTGGTATAGTTGAATTTGAACAAGGAGAGCAACAAGTGCAATACCGCTAGTAATGAGCGGGATGAGAACGAATGTTTGAGCGAAACCAACGCTGAAACCCAGTCCTAAGCTTACTCCAAAGCTGCCTGTTGCCAAGCTAAGCACGATCGCCAAGAATTTTGGATTGCCATTGAGCATCATCTTTGCGATCACTAAATTGAGCGCAATACCGCTAATCGCACCACTTGCAACACCCAATCCTGCTCCCAGTAAAGCTGCGGAGCTCTTAACAGTTTCAAGCGCACCTGAGAAAACTTGAGCGACGACGACACTACCCAGTATTGCGGCTGGGACAGTACTATATGCTGCACCAAACTGCCAACCGGAAGAGCGCATTAACCAAGCAGCAACTTCCAGCCCAACAGCACTGCCCACTAGAGTGCCCACTGCAACAGATTCTACGGATCCTGCTAGCGCGCCAAAGACGAGAGCAAAGCAACTGGTTAACCAGCTTAAACCAATGAAGAAAGCACCTAAAAACCCTAGCAGCCCATAAGCAAGAAGATAACCTGGGGCAGGCATCCGGGCTGTCTGTACCTGCACGTTGAGGCAATAGGTTTTTGCAAGCGTATTAGTATGCAGTAGGAGGCGGCGATGATAGGTTTTGCCTGCCATCAGATTGCGTGTGTCTACGGTAATCTGACATTGAACCTGATTGCCTTCAAAGGTTTGCGGCTCGATGGTGATCCATCGATAGACCTCGCCTACAGGATCATGGGGATGCGATGCAACCTTCCATTGCCCCTCCAGAAGGGTATCTGGAATGGGATTTGTAATGTCTACTCTTTGAGTCAGCAATTCACCTCGGCGACTCGCGGTAAAGGCTAATGTGGTTTGGCTGAATTGGGCTTCCGGTGGACGGACTGGGGAAGCAGGGAGCGCGGCTAAAGCGGCTAAAGCATTGGGAAAGCGGTCTTTTAAGCGTGGTTCTACCATCTTCTCTAACCAGTTCACCCAATGGATGTTGAGTTTAGGCACGAGGTGTTTGAAGCTGACGCGGTAGCTGATATCCACTAGATCGCCGATACGATCGGATTTTGTATTGGTCAATAAGCAAATGAGGGACATCCCTAAGCCGTAAAGGTCTGACGCTTCGCTCAACTGACGGTTAAACAACTGCTCAGGTGGCATAAAGCCCAGCGTTCCTTTGACGACGCTACTGACGCCAACCTCGCCCTCTCCGACGCGGGCAAAGCCAAAATCAATGAGATAGACGTTGCCCGTTTCATCAACCAAAATATTCTCTGGTTTCAGATCGCGATGGATCACAGGCGGAATCCGGTTTTGCAGATAGACCAGAACTTCTAGAGCGGCGATCGCAATTTGCTTAATTTCGTCTGGGTTAAAACTACGGGATGTGGCGAGGGCAACCGCCTGTTTATATTCCTGCACCATACAGAACCCGTCCTGGGTTTGAAAGGCATCTAAATAGCGTGGAATACCGGGATGATTGAGCTCTTTGAGTAGCTGCACTTCGCGATCGTAGGTATCGTAACTTTGCCAGCTAGAGCCTGTTTTGGCGAACTGAAACTGTTTAATCACTACAGATTGCTGATTGCGCGTATCGGTTGCTAAATAGGTCACACGGCCGCCCGCTCTGTTGTGACCCAACTCCTTCTCGATTTGGTAGTGATAAGAAGAGAAATCTGGAGAATCGTTCATAAGATGAGTAGAGAGCGGACGAAGAGCAATTGACAGCTGTTTAACGCTTAAAGTCTAAGCGAAATTTGATTCACCAAATAAATTTTTGCAGACCAGCTTTCGTCGCTACCCTGCTATACACCCTGTACTCGACAATGCCATTCCGTAAATTTCTCAAGTACTGCAGTGGGTGGATGTTCGAGTTCTGCTGTTGACCGCTGCTTGAATTGTCCCGCCAGCGCCGAGTGAAACAGTCCAACATATTCTCGGAGAATAGCTGTCAGTTGTTGAAGCGCCTTCCATTGCGATGGCAGTGGACTCAGATGAGGAACGACTGTAAAGCCCACACTGCGAAACAGCAAAAATGCTCGCAGCATATGCGGCGTGTCAGTCAGCAGAATGATCTTGCGAATACCCTGCGGGTAAAGAATGGCAGCGGTATAGAGCGCGTTTTCTTCCGTATTTTGTGAGCATTCCTCCCCACTCAAACTAGAACCTGGAAGCCCTTTTTGCTGAAGCCGCTCAATGATCGTCCGGGCATCCATCATGCCACTTGCAAACACCCGTGGAGCCCGCTTGGTCTGCCAGAGTTGATGCACTCGCTCAACACGACGGCTCTGTAATTCCTCACCACGGCCTAAAACAACAATGGCATCCGCTCGCTCTCCTCTGTCAGCTGGTAGTGGAATCGTTAAGCCCCAAGCTGCTAGTTGAACCATCCAGGGAGATGTCACCAACAGTCCCGCCAGTACAAGCATTACCACCGGTTTGATCACGCGTCGTCGCCAGCGGCGAGGGCTGATCAACCACAAGATCCCAAGCAATGTCAATAGGATTAAAGCTTCCATGTCAGAGGTACCGCCAATTCATCGCTCTCTACAGAAGCACTTTCTTGCCTACAGGCACTTATTGATCCGGCTGTTTAACTGCAGACGGGACAGATGCGTCTACAACCGGTACATCCATAGCAGATGGGCTTTCTGGCTCCATCAAGTAATACTGCTGATAAGGATCATTCAGAGAAGTTTGTTCCCTGGAACCATTGGCAACCATACCCAGCACTGGCACCGAGAATAGTTTGATACTTCCCAAAGCTTGAGACAGCACTGAGCGCTTGGTTTTGCCCAGATACACAACCATGATCATACCGTCGGTTTTGGAAGCAATTAGCTTCGTATCGGCAAAGCCTGTGAGTGGAGGGGTATCGTAAATCACTAAGTCATAGGCATCCTTAAACTGCTCCATCAAATGCTGCATTTTTTGAGATGACAGTAGCTTGGTTGGATCGGGCGGAATTTGTCCAGCAGTCAGGATGAAGAGATTCGGTTCTGTAAGCGATGGTTGAATCACTCGTTCAACGTCCAGATCTAAGGAAATGACGTTACTAAGTCCAAACGTATTGACCAATCCCAAACGGTCATGAACTTTGGGACGACGCAGGTCAGCATCAACTAGTAGAACCCGTTGCCCAAGAGCCGCCGCCGCTTGCGCCAAATACACAGAAATCGTCGATTTTCCTTCCCCTGGTGTCGACGAACTGATGACAAGGGAGCGAATTTGGGTATCAGAACCCAATAGACGGATATTGGTATACAACGATCGAAAAGCTTCTGCAAAAGGAGAGGCTGTGTAGTAATGCGGTCTGAAACCAGTATTAGGCTTTATCTTTTGCCCCATCTGTTGCACCAGTCCACCGATATCAGCTAAAGATACAAGCTTGCTAAAAGAATTCTGCTCCTCGATCGTCTCTAATTCGGAGTTAAAGGGAATCACACCCAAAACAGGAAACTTACTCACCTCCTTAATCTCTTCGGGGTCATGGAGGACACTGCTCAATTTATCCAACAACAAGGCAACGCCTACTCCCATCAACACCCCCAAAATAACACCCAATATAGTTGTCCGTTTAACATTAGCGGTAGATGGAATCGGCTCCCCAGGGGGGGTGAGGATTTGCCAGGGCGTTTTGCGTTGCCCAGCATCAATCCTTAGTGCCTCCCGTTTTGTGAGAAATTGATTCAGGTTATCCGTTGCAATCTTTAGTTCTTGCTGGATATCGACATACTGACGGGACACAACAGATAACTGTTTTACTTGCTGGCGGAGTTGGCTGTCTGCCTGAGCCAAGATGCGATCGCGGTCTTCCAGTTCTCGAATGTTACTAGCAACTTCTTGTTGGACTCGCCGTCCTTCCCGTTTCAGTAGCGGTACAAGGTTTTGCTGCTGTTCTTTAAGAACTTGCACATTAGGCGTGTTGTTCTTAAAGAACGATGACTCCTTAGCGATATCACCCTCTACCGTCAAAATCTGACTCAACAAAGCTTGATAACGAGTATTGCTACTCAACGCCGTAGAGGCTGGATCATCCGATTGATTCAACAATGTCTGTAAGTCGTTGTAAAGCGCACGCGCCTCATTCAGTTTAATTCGGGTATCAAGGCGTTGTTGACCGATCGTATTCGTTTGCTCTGACAGTTGTTTCCCCGTTGACTCTGGATCAATCAAGTCGTACTGTTGACGAAAAGCTTGCAACCGATCCTGAATCGTATCGACTCGTTGCTGCAGTTGCGGCACCTGGGCATTGACAAAATCAATCCCCTGTCGCACATCGGCTAACCGTTCTTCCAGGCTGTAGTTAAGGTAAGCACTCGCCACAAGCTTCAAGATCGCTTTCACCTTCTCAGGGTTTGCGTCCTGGATGCTGACGACTAGAATTTCACTTTTGGGGTCTGGAGCAATGGAAAGCTTTGTAGCCAATTCCTCATCGGTAATGGTTGGGTACTGAGACTTTAGTTGATCAGCGATCGGTGCAAGAACCTTGGGGCTTTTCAGCAGCTTGATTTTCGTGGCATCGACAGCCGTTTCCGGTGCCGTTTCCCCCTCTTTATTACTTAAAGTTTGGGGTACAGAGGAGATGACCTGGTTTTCAACGGTCACCGGCTTTGTCAAAATCTCAAACCCAGCTTGATAAACAGGTTTGCTGGTCAAGGCTTTGAGCATGGCGGCAGAGGTCACAACAATGGTGACACCAACAATGATGGGTAACCGTCGCTTCAGTGCACCCAAAACCTGACCAAGGTTTAAACCCCCTTCATCCTCATCGCTGATCGGGGCTCGGTTGATTAATGGTAGCCATTGCAGGCGTTGATCAAGCCGATTTTCTGGTGGCAATGGCTGAGAATTTTGCTGATTCTCCATGTTGATAGCAGCCCGGTAAGCGATTGGAACGAGGAAAGATGTGACCCTTACTTAATCTATAGTTTGATGCAATATCTGTTGTTTATTGATGGTATGCGATGGTAAACCAAACGTACCTCTTTGATGAAATTTTGAGACACCTAATTGCCGGTAACGAGTCTATAAATGCTAAATAATGAGAGAAAGCCATTAACAGGACTGAGCACAGAACTTAGATTATCCGAAAAAGCGGCTAACCCAGAGCGGTTCACAATAATGATGTCATCGTTGTAGAGCGCCGGATTCGTTTGATCGTTGAGCTGGTTATCAAAATTGATCGCGATATTGCGCTTGGTAATCGTGCCGTTAGGGTTGAGCCGAATCAGATCGACTGACTTGACACGCGCCCGTGTTGTAAAACCACCAGCAGCTAGAACTGCCTGATTGAGCGGCGTATTGGGTGGAATCTTTACGGTTCCAGGCTGTTTCACTTCACCCACAATATTCACCCGAATGCTATCTGGGGAGAAACTAGCCGTCGCAATCTGAATCGATTCTGCGGGAGAGGTGGTCTTCGCGGTCGGAATAATAATGGTGTCCCTATCCTGTAGGAAAAGGTCCTGGCGAACGTCTCCTTCCTTTAATAATTTCCAGAGGTCGATCGTAATCGTTTGCTCAGCACCGCTTTTAGTCAACCGTCGCACCTGAATTTGCCGGATGTCTGCTTGAGGCTTGATGCCACCAGCAATCTGAATGGCGCTGGTAATTGTGGGTGGCGTTTCTACACCGCCAGAGCCACCGGATTGCCCAGTTTCTCCAGCCGCACCTGTCCGAGCAGATGCTGTCACAGTGTGTGGACCAGGTCGGTACACTTCACCAACAACAGCGACATTTAATGTCTGACTTTTATCGGCACTAAAGCTCGTGGAGGCGAGTTGAATAGACTCAGCGAGATTCGTTTTACTCAGGGTGGGAACGAAGATCGAATCGCCAGCGCGCAGTGTAATGTCTTGGCGAGCATCACCCGTTTGAAGGAAGTCCCAAAGGTTGACCTTTATCACCTGTTCACCCGAATGCCGAGGACGATGAACCTCCACACGACGCAGATCTGCCATTTGCGTAATGCCACCTGCTTGTCGGAGCGCTCGCGCTACGGTGGGAATCTGCCCCGCTTCTGCCAGGGTATAAGCGCCCGGACGATTGACTTCGCCCAGGATACTTGTTTGTACTGGGCGGGGAGTCATGACATTGATACTGACAACAGGATATTTAAGAATCTGAGCATACCCTGCGGAAATGGCACTGGCTGCTTCTTTGAGTGTCATTCCTGTCACAGGAATACTACCAATCTGAGGCAGATTCAGAGACCCATCAGCCAGAACTTGAAACTCGCCCGAAAACTGGGTCAATTTCAGTACCTCAATCCGCACACGATCGCCGGGTCCTAACGTATAGGCATCCTCTTGTAGGGTTGAGGATACCCCTGCATTTGTTGAGCCTTCACTGGCAGGTATCCCTTGCTGAGACAAGCAAGGGAATGCTGTAGCCATAACTAGCACTACAGGTACCGTAAGCCCCGCGATGCGTTGCATAAGATTTGTACGACCTTCAGACAAGTTTCGCAGCATACAATTTTAGTCGCTTGAAGGCACCTTCTATTCTAATGACTGGTTTACTTTTTCAGCAGTTTAATCGCTCTGGCAGCGAAACTTCATCAAAGCTTAGAAAAACCCGAAAAGATTAACGGACTGATCAGGAAACAGCCCTTTGGAGCCTCGTTGAGGTTTCGATGGGCCTTTAAGGGATGCCCTCCCTGAATGACAGCAGCACGTCTCTCTTTAGAACAGTACACTCTAAGACGCCGTGAAGTTCCTTGAGCTCAACGAATGTTTCTTCCAGATACGTCACCACCCACCAACAAGCCTGACCAACGAGCTTGACTAAACTTCCAGGCTGGATTTTGGGTATTTGATGAGGGACTTCACTTCGCGCTTGAACAAAGAACGGCTCCTGGAGCAGGACACTCTCCATGGGGGCTTTTGACTGCTTTCGGAGAGCGTTCTCACCCTCACTTGTGCCACCGAATGATTGATTTAAACCAGATTTATCGGGGGGTGGATCAGGATCTATGCCTGGAAGTTGTGGAAGAACAGCCGCACGCTCTTCTTCCCTCTGCTTTACCTGGGCGATCACATCGCGTTGCTGCCACTGAGTAAAGATTGTGTCGCGGTCATCGTCTGGTGGCAGATATTGGTAAACCCTCAAGCCCCCACGTCGGCCATCGGGCGCAATATCGCGACCAATGCAGGTTAATTTCAGCCCTAACTTGCTGAGCAAGGCTTGCACGACTGCGATCGGCGTCATCTTTTTGGAGATTGTGAGGTTCAGGACAGCTTTGATGTCGTAAGCATACTGATTCGCAGCTTGGTGGAGTTGCTCAACCTCAGCATCATTTGCTCTCACTGGGCGTTCTGAATCCAGTAGATGGAGCAGTCCTAGCACTTTAAAGGTCTCAACCTGGGACGTGAGCAACCGCACATCCTGCAGCGCGACCTTGCCGTCACCGCGATCGAGATGCCCCTGCCACTCTTTCAGGTCACGCAAGCGCACAAAGGCTGGATCATGCGTGAGGTAGTAGTGGAGGCGTAACTGGGCATACCACCCCTCGTCATCTTTAATTTTTAGCTCTGGTGTCACGGGAATGGGATAACGGCGCTGCAACTCGTGTTTATGCTGGGCGTAGCGTTCAGCAACCGTTTTAGCCCGTTGGTCTTTCAGGCTGTCGTATTCGGGTGGAGTCAGGTCGGGTGCAGTTGCGATCGCCTGTGCTTCCCTTAAGCGACTACGTTCCTGAACAGCTTTGATGTTCTGAGTGACGAGTGCGGCGGTGCTTTCCTGATGCTGCCACGGCAAATACTCAACCCCTGGGAATTGCAGCACGCCCTTCAGCAAGTCTGCTTGCAAGGTCTGTGCAATGTCGGCTGCGCCAAATAACTCGGCAAGGTCTGTGCAAAGCGCTTGAAATGCCGTTGGCAATCGGTTGAGCAGGTCATCTGTCACTGTAGTAACCTGATGCCCTTCCATGACCAACCCATTGCGGCACTCATTGCGGTAACTCCACAGCGAAACATTGACGCGAGCCGCCATCTTTGCCCAACTGCGCAGCGTAATAGGGTCTGTCTGCGCATCGATATCAAAGTCCACCTCTTTGAGCAGGGCAATGTTGTACTTCACCGCTTTGGTGGTGGAATGAATGACATCTTGATAGCTGCAACTACCGTTGCCGACCTTACCGGGACCAAAGCAGGCTGTCCACACAAATCGAGGCACTGGCTCCCGCACGCGTGCCAATGCCTGTCGGGATTCAGCATCGGGTGTGGACCCCTGGAAGATACCAAAGACCGCTTTGAAATGCCCACGCACGTCGATCGAGACACCAGTGCCGATCGTGGGTGTTGCTAGCACGATGTCGTAGTGCGTGATCGCTTGGTTTAACCGTTCCACAATCCCATACGCCGGGTGTTGAGGGTCAGCAACGCTTTCAGAATCAATGCGAAGGATACGTTTGGCGGGATAGTGACATTGAAGGTAAGTTTCAAGGTTCTTGGAACTCCATCTACCGCTCACTTTTTGGGAGTCTAGGGCGACAAAGATCGCTCCCTGCTCCAGAAACGCTTCCATTCGTGTCACTAATGGCGCAGGGTTCTTCGTGTCGTAGAACGAAACGTCCCATCCTCGTTCTGGCTGCCAGTGATTGATGACCAGCCACGGTTCAATGGGTTCCTCTACCAAACCCTTGAGGTAGTCAATACTGACATCAGAGAGGTCTGCATCTTGAGCAATGATTAGACCATCGCTACTCAGTGTCGTCTGCACGAGTTCTCTTAGGGTTTCCAGAATCTTTACTCGGTGGTCGTAGCAGGTACTGGAGTTGAGTGCGTGCCAGAGTACTTGTTCAACTTCATCAAGAATGACGATCGCCCCTTTCCAGAACTGGGGATTAAAGCGAGCCTGAGAGGTGGAATGAAGTGAGTCGATGCAGAGCCCATAACCAAACAAACCCTGAGTGGCTGACTCTTTTACTTCTTCAATCCAATCAATGCCGATGCTTTCACAGATAGCACGTCCCAGCTGAATGCGATGGGTAATGACCAGCACTTTGCGTCCAGTGCGGGTTGCTTCGCGGATTAGGGCTTGGAGTGCGGTGGTCTTGCCCGTGCCCTTGGCGCTCTTGATGCAGACCAGACCCGTAGAAGGATAGGGCAGATTGTCTAGATAGGGTGTTTTTAAAGTGAGTGATGGCGTGTAAGTGAGTGCCCAAAGTTTGGTGGCTAGCCAGAACTCTAGCGACAGAGCAGACGCGTAGAGCGACTCGAAAGGCTGCTGTCCCTGTGCCACGATGAAGTCATCAACCCCTTTCTGCGGTCCAGGTAGGGAGAGGATGTTGACCACACACCCCGCATCTCTCAGCAGCTTGCCGAGTTTCGTCGTTGCCAGGTTGATGTCTTTGATAGTTTTAGGCTTGGTTTCATAGTCAAAGCAGATGGTTACCGATCGCTCAGACGTGGCGAAGTGGTCCAGTTCGGGGATGAGTCGGCGCGTGTCTTTCCGGTAGCCGTTAAAAATGCCAGGGAGAGCGATCGCTGCATAGCCCTGGGTCAACAAACAACCAGCTTTCTTTTCCCCTTCCGTTAAGATCACGGGCACGTTGGCTTTCCAGACCCAATGCCAGAACCCAAGGGGGCGATCGCAAGCGGCGACAGAAAGGCTATAGCGTTGAGCCACCTTGTCCCAAAGGCGAGGGGGGACATCTAGCAGTACCAGACGACTGGAACCATGTCCGAGGCTGGGGCTGAGGTACTTGGCAGGTTTGCCCTTCTCTCGGTCTAAGACAGGGGTAGCGGCATCGGGTTTGAAGCGTCCCCAGGACATTCGCTGCCACTGGTTGAGCGGATCGATCCCACTGACCCACCAACCGCGCAGGTTAGCGCGTGTTTTCTGTCCAAAGCGAGCAACTTTCCAATGCAACCGCTCCGCGATCGGAAACAAACTCTCGGCGTAGCTGTTGGTCGCTGTATCGGTAAGGGTTTCGACGTTGAGCGCAATAATGTCAGGGTCAACACCACTAGCACGCCATTCTTGAACATGGTCAGCGTCAACGCTGTTTAGCCAGTCAGAGTAGGCTTGTAAGCGATCAGCAGCCAAGCGCTTCGACAATGAAGCGTTTGCTTTGCTTTGCTGACTGGCAAGACGGTGTGACATAACTCTTGAGGAGCACCCGACAATTTCTGCTTCAAAAGGTTAGCACCCCCATTTTTTTAGGTAGAGGAAATCGCGATGGATCAAATTGATCAATATGATCAGATGAGTACTAATGGCTGAGATCCTTGCTGGGCAGTAACTTTAAAAAACTTGCGTATCACTCAGTGGAAGTTTCCGTATCACTCAGTGGAAGTTTCCGTATCACTCAGTGGAAATCAACAAGTACTTTTAAGTACTCAGATTGCTTTGTGGAAGGCTGAAAAGTCTTGCTAAGTCGAGAGTATAGCAATTAGCAGGGGGATGTCTTGAAGTGCGCCTGCGTATCGTTGCGTGGAATGAATTGAGTACTTTGCTCGCTTAGCGTCCTGTTTTAGCGTCATGCTTTGTAAAAAAGCCTTTCAGCGTATCGATGGGTGGAAGTTTTCAAGTACTTTCAGCGTATCAGTAGGTGGAAGTTTTCAAGTACTTTTAGCGTAGCAGCAGGTGGAAGTTTTCAAGTACTTCTGACAATTTGTTGCTGTTGCTGTTGCGTAGCGTTGATTTTCTGGTTCTATACGTAGCATCCAGTGGAAGTTTTCAAGTACTTTTCAGCGTAGCATTCAGTGGAATATTTCAAGTAGAAAGTACTTAAACCCCTCAAGAGTCAGTAAATGAAGAGCTAACAAAAGGTTTCTAGCGTATCAGCAGGTGGAAGTTTTCAAGTACTTTTAGCGTATCAGTAGGTAGAAGTTTTCAAGTACTCTCAGTGCGGCTTTGTTGCTTCGGGAATCTTGTACGTAAACGGGTGGTTAACGTATCGTGTGGTGGAAGTTTTCAAGTACTCTTTGTACTCGTCCCTGCGGCTCAAGGGGTGAGTTTAAAGATTCTCCTGATCTGTTCAGCGTAGATCGGTTTGAGCGGTTTATCTTGCAGCTTATTTTCGATGTTGCGCACCCAACTCTGACTCATGCCCATCGCGATCGCCACATCCATTTGGCTCAGCCCAGCTTCCTGGCGTAACTGCTTGACCAACGCACCTGTTAATTCTTGAGTGGGAGGCAGATCGTCTTGAACAACGATCGCTTCCACGGCGATCGCTTCCCCTGGGCTAGACACTAGCGACTGAGTATTGTTTGCGGTCGTGAGTCGTTTTGTGGCCTCAGCCTTGCTTGCTTCAAACCCAGCGAGTTCTCCCTCAATGGGCGCGGGTGAAATGATCATGACAATGCCTTGCAGCCAACTATCAAAGAACCCGTCAGGCATCCGCTGCTCCTGGGGGGGGCTGTCTACCGGGTCAACGTTGTCTGTTTCCTTGGGGATGGTTGCCCATGTGGGCAGTAATTCCTTGGGAAACCCGTCATCAAACTGAATCGTAAAGTTAACCTCGGTCAGGTCTTCCAGTAAGACGTAGAAGCGTTTGACGAACCGAGAGCGCTTGAGCTTGTCCTTCCGAATTAGATCGATCTCCTGGACGGACATGACAGCTTCCAGTAGCGTTTGAATGCGATATCTGCCGCTGGGGTGCGATCGCCGATTTTGGATCAGGTAAAGTGCCAGTGCTGCGGCTAATTCCTTTTTATAGGGATCGATTGACAGTACGTCCTGGTTGATGAACCCATACTGATACAGTGCTGTTCGCTGTTTTTCCCCTTCCCGGTTAAGAAAGTTACGAGTCCATTGCCCCGCCTGGACTTCGATTTCAACCTCGATTAACTCCAGTGGATTGCCATGAAGGTCATTCTGGTACTGCTCTTTAACATTGACAATCCAGATCATTGATCGCTCCACGATCGTGAGATCCAGGTAGCCTTCCTGCCACTGAATCTTTGCTCCCAGTGTCCCTAAAACCCAGGCTAGATCAGCGATCGCTTTGAGTTTGGCGGCTTTCTTGAGTTTATTGCCCGTGTGAATCCTTAGAATTTTGATCAGGTCGCTGCCTGAGAGGGTAAACGTCTCTTTCCACGGTTCTTTTTGCTGAGCCGCGTAGGTTGCAAAAACAGCATGGAGCCTGGCAGCGTGGATACCATAGAGCCTGAGAATTTCGGGTTCGGCAAAGCTGGTGATGAAGCCGGGTTGATGTTTCTGTTTGTTGAGGATGTAAAACTCAATGTGCCGCCCTTTGCCAAAGGAGCGGTGAAAGTACAGACGATTCTCTTCGTATTCGCTCCAATCGGGGTGTTTCAGATACGCCTGCGTCGCGCTGATGACGGGTGCGCCAGTTGCGGTCATCTCAATCTGCTTATGCGTGAACAGTGGCAGTTTCGTCTTAGAGAGCAAGCGCGATCGACTGAGCCGCTTCCGTCCCACTTTCGCAGGCGTTGCAGAGAGATCACTAATCTCTAACTGCGAGTCAGTGTCCTGATCCTTTGAACGTTTTGACTTACCGTTTGCAGACGACATTGCTGCTCCTAATCAGTGAGTAGCGAAATAAGCTGAGTAATATCCGATGTTACGCTGCTACAGCAAAAGTAGGGCAAAGAAATGCCCTTTTGAAACAAGCAACGGTTGAGACAAGCCGCGATCGATTGGAACATCTGCCGCGCATTAGCTCTTTCGCTTGGTTATGTTTTTAACGTTGATGCCGTCCGCCAGCTCAACGCTCACTACATTTAACTGTGTTTCCAGTTCTTCGATCGTCGGCAAGCTTCCCTTCAGGGCAGCGGGCAAAGCACCTTGAAGCTGATAAGTCGAAACGCCGATCGGTTTGTTCATATCGCGCAATGCATACTCCACGATCGTGCGGTCTTGCGTTTTGCATAGAATGATTCCGATCGTTGGGTTATCTTGAGGGCTCCGCATCAGGTCATCCACAGCAGACACATAGAAGTTCATTTTGCCGGAGAACTCTGGCTCAAACTCAACAGTTTTGAGGTCAATCACGACAAAGCAGTGCAGGCGAAAATGGTAGAACAGCAAGTCTAAGCGGTACTCTTTGCCACTAACTTGCAGGGGAAACTGACTGCCGACAAACGCAAACCCAACCCCCAGTTCTAATAAAAAGGCTCGAATATGCTTAATGATCGCGCTTTCTAAGTCCCGTTCCTGTGCTTCTGTGCCCAGGCTGAGGAAATCAAAGTTGTACGGATCGCGCAAAACCTGCTGAGCTAAGTCAGACTGTGGCTGGGGTAAAGTTGTTTGAAAATTCGTCATGGCTCCTCCCTGACGTTGGTAGAGCCCTCGTTCAAGCTGATGCAGCAACGCACTGCGGCTCCAACCCTGCTGAATCGTTTTCTGGATGTACCAGAGGCGCTCCTGCGGATCTTTCACCTTGTCCAGCAGCGTGCAGTTATGAAACCAGGGAATTTGTCCAGCAACCTGCTGGACAATCGCTTCATCTGGATATGCCTCTGCAAAGGCGCGCATATAAAGCAGATTTGTCCGCGAAAAGCCCTTCATGTCCGGGAACTCTTTTTGCAAATCCTGGGCAAGCTTTGTCACCACTTTTGCGCCCCAGCCCTGTTGCCGTTGCCGTTGCAGAATATCCTGTCCAATCTGCCAGTACAGCAGCGTTAATTCACGATTGACCGCCAGTGCTGCTCGTACCTGGGCAGCCCGAATGCGTTCTTTGAGCCCGTGCAGAAAAGACTCGTAGTCTTCGGGCTTGAGCAAATCAGCCATGCAGCAAGTTGTAATAGTGGATCGATCGTCAGGGCGCTTCGGTCATTTGTGAAGGCAGATTTCGTGGATATAGTCGTGGGCTTAACTAGTGATAATTGCCTCTAGTTGACCGAGCAGTTTTTCTAACTGTTGAGTCTTAGCCGGATTGCTCCAAAGCGTTTTATCTTTTTTAGCTAATTGAATGGTTTGGGTTAAGCGCTGCTTGAGATTTGCTGGCTCCGGTAGCTGTGACGAATGATTGAGCGCTTTAAGCCGCTGCTTAATTTCAGAGAGACTGAGAGAGTTGCTCATCACTTCTGCCAACAGTTGCTGTCGGAGCTCTGGGTCTTTAAGACTAGCAAGTAAGATGCCTTTGGTGTAGTGAATCTTGCCAAGGCGAATCCCCTCTAAAATTTCGGCAGGTTTTTTCAGCAGGGGAAGGCGTGTGGCGACAAAAGATTGCCAGGTAATGCGTCCAAACGAGTCAAAAACCTGTTTGACAAGCTCGGCTTCCTGGCTAACCAAAACGTTTTGGTTAGTTGTCCCTTTAACAGCGTTGTTCATGCGATAAAGCAAGCTGATGACGGCCTCAGCATCACACCCTAACTGAATTTCTAGCAGACGTAAGGTGTTATCCAATTCTTCTAAAGCGCTAAAGTCGCGACGATTGGCATTCTCTGAGATGGCAGCATGAAAAGCCGTGCGATCGTCCCAATCGAACACCTTCACGGGCACTGTTTCGAAGCCAAGGATGTTAGCCGCTTTGAAACGTCGCAGCCCCGCAACTAGCTCATACTTGCCTGGTCGTTGAGGGTGAGTGCGGATCCAGAGGGGCGATCGAATGCCGTTTGGCTTGATATCGTGCAAAGCCCACTGCTGGAGTTCGTCCGAGTCGTAGTAATGTCGGACTGGCTTACCATCAGGAACAAAGGTGAAGGTGCAAAGAATGTCTTGGCAGGCGATCACTTGTTCTTTAGTGTCTTCAGCCGCTTGCGTAATTTTCTGGGTTGTGGTTTGACCGAAGACAAAGCTGAGTTCTTCATTGTCAGCGATCGCATCTTTTAACTTACGTCGTGTGCTCATGATTCAGACTCAAATAGTTTCAAAGCTTCTGTCAAAAGTTTGGTATAGGCATTTGCCGCTGCTTTTGGGGACGCTCCTTTCATCCGAAACACAGTACTACTCTGCCCTGGAGCATCTTTAATACATTGTCGATCGGGAAGTACCGTGTTCAACAACGGCAGAATGCCACCTTGTAGCGCTTCCTGAGCCTCCCGCAGCAGAATCGTGTTGTCCTTAACGGCGTTCAAATACACCGCAGCGGCGGGTAGGTTGCCACGAATTTCTCTAGCTTGACGGACAAACTGCACGATTTTGCCAGTACTGGCTAAATCGATCATGGAGTCTCGACATGGAATCAAAACCAGATTGGAGCGAATGAGCACTGCCTTTGTGACTTCACTGGCATTCCCAGGACCATCCACAATCACAATGTCGTAGTGATGTCCTAAGCGTGGCAGTTCATCAAACAACTCCTCTGGATCGCTGATGACTTTGTAAGGTAACCCTAACGCTTTGAGCCAACTGGAGGAGCTTTGCTGCCCATCAGCATCCACAAGAAGAGTGGAATAGCCTTTTTGCGTAAACCAATCAACTGCATGAACTGCGCCCGTTGACTTGCCTGAGCCTCCTTTCTGGTTGATGAAGGCTAGAATCTTAGGCAACGTTGTAGGAAGGCTTAGCTTTTCCCCGACCTTTGATTTAGGCATGGGTTAAATAACCAAAACGCATGGTTTAATGGTACCACCGATTTCACAAACGGATGCATAAACGCTAACCAAAACGTTTTGGTTAGTTGAAGCCGCTGCATTGGGTCAGTCAGAAGCCTTACCTTCGGCACACTTGAAAGTAAGGAAACGTGAGTCCAATGTCGAGCCTGATCAGGCTACTCGTTGGAGTCATTACTTGCTGGGTCGTGGTTGCGTCGATCGACGCTTCAGAAGATTCACGGTTGGTCGCTAATGAAGTGGGCGATGGCTGACGCTATGCGATGGATTTCTGGCGTCAAAGCCCAGTTTTTCTTTGAGGGGTCAACCAGCCATTGGATACTACTGATACGGTTGTGGTGAGCCACCCATAATCCTTATTTTATTTTTCAACTAATCGTTTAGAGTTAAGACAGATATTCCATAAAAAGACTCGGGACACTATCAGAAATTTAAGGGATTCTTCTTGTATCTTCAGGTGCAATAAGTTGCTTGGTCATGGCAGAAGCAAAGATAGGCGTTGGAACCTTAATTAATAATCGCTATCAAATTCAAGACATTCTTGGGCAGGGAGGTTTTGGACGTACCTACTTGGCGTTTGACGTTGAGCGTTTTAACGAACCGTGTGTTTTGAAGGAATTTGTGCCGACTCACTCAAAGCAGTATGCCGTACAGAAGGCGCGCGAGCTGTTTGAGAGAGAGGCGAGAATCTTATACAAAATCAATCATCCTCAAATTCCGAAGTTTTTGGCATGGTTTGAGCACGCTGAGAGTCTGTACATTGTTCAGGAGTACATCAGTGGTAAAACGTACTTTCGCTTACTGAACGATCGACTGTCCCAGCAACGCCAACCGTTTTCTCAAGCGGAAGTCAGTCAGTGGCTCCAAAACCTATTGTCCGTTTTGGATTATCTGCACAGCAATGATATTGTCCACCGCGATATCTCTCCTGACAACATCATGTTGCCGGATGGTCAATGGCAGCCTGTTTTAATTGATTTTGGACTGGTGAAGCAGAGGGTTTCCCAGATTTGGGAGATCACCTCCCATAATGCTAGTCCCATGCATGAAGCATCGTTTGTAGGTAAATTTGGCTATTCACCGCCGGAGCAGATGCGCATGGGGCAATGTTACCCGTGTAGCGATTTGTACTCGCTGGCTGTGACGGCGATCGTCCTGTTAACAGGTAAAGAACCGGGAGGCTTAATTAACCGCTCTCTGGAATGGCAATGGCATGCTCATGTTGAAGTTGATGATCACTTAGCTGCGATTTTGGACAAGATGCTTGCTGAGAAGCCGGACGATCGGTATCAATCGGCATCAGAAATCCTTGCCCTGCTACAGCCTCAACCAGACTCTTTTTCTGGAGAGGGCTTAGCGTTAACCCTTGAGATCGAGATTGATGAAACTGATAAAAATCAGCAAATTGCTGAAATTGAAGAGACGGACTACTTCAAACAATTGCAGGCTCAGGCCGATTCCCTGAGGAATGAACTTTACACAGACCTTGAGTCGGATACGTCGTTAGACTATGCTGCTTCCTTACTCGATACAGATGCCGATCGCGCTACAAGTTTTCTGGTCGATCAACTTCAACATAGCAACCAGCCTGAAGCGAGTTCTCATTTAGACCCTGCGTTTCTCAAGCAGTGCCAGCAAACCCTCAGTCAGTACATTGGCGTGGTAGCAACGTGTGTTGTAGAAGACACCCTGGAAGACAACCCCGGTCTCTCCCAAGAGCAATTGATTGAGGCGCTTGCGGCCGAAATTCCTGATCCTCAACAGGCTGCTGAGTTTAGGAAGAGTGTTGCAACGTCATTGGACACTCAATTCATGCCTAGATTAAGCCTTGAATCAGCAAAGCCGATTAGAAGTCAAGACTTTGAGCCCTTGCAAGTGGACACAGCGTTTGAAGACACTTTACCCCAGTTGGACTCAAGGGTGCTCGACGTGTGTCAGCAAGCGCTCAGTCGTTACATCGGCATGATGGCAAAGTGTATTTTGGAAGACACGCTGGATGACAATCCTGATTTATCTCAAGAGCAATTGATTGAGGCGCTTGCGGCAGAGATTCCTAATGCTCAACAAGCGGCTGAGTTCAAAAAGCATGTGGTAACGGCGCTGGACTCCTTGTCTAAGACTGAAACTCCGACAAAAGCAATGCAGACAGACAGACAGATGGGTAGCATGCCATCGCAATCCACTTCTCAGTCGAGGAATCAGACCAGAGCAGTGTCGTCTTCTCAACCCACCCAAACCTTTGCTAGCCAGTGTCAGCAAGAGTTGACCCGCTGTATTGGTCCGATGGCGAAATACATTGTGGAGGATACGTTAGAGCAAAACCCCCATCTCTCTGTTTATCAGTTGATTGAGACGTTAGCGGCAGAAATTCCGAATACAAAACAAGCAGCAGAGTTTCGTCAGCGTTTACTGATAGCAGTAAACTCGTCGATGACTCCGTGAGCCTGTAGTAAACTGAAGGCTAAAATCACTGTTCCATATCCTGGATCATCAGAAACCGCCCAGCCGTGTTAAAAGCAGAAATTGAAATTGGCACTATTGTCAAGAACCGCTATCAGATTCAGGGGGTTCTGGGGAGGGGTGGTTTTGGGCGTACCTACCTGGCTTCTAATGTCGAGCGGTGCGGTGAAATGTGCGTTCTGAAGGTCTTTTTGCCGACGAACACGGATCAGGCAGCCATTCAACGCTCACGTAAGCTTTTTGAGCGCGAAGCCAGAGTTTTATACAAGATCAACCACCCTCAGGTGCCTAAATTTTTGGCCTGGTTCGAAGAGGCAGAACAACTGTTTATCGTGCAGGAGTATATTGACGGGAAAACCTATTTTCGCCTTTTGAGGGAGCGACAAAAGCAAGGCAACCTCTTTTCTGAGTCGGAGATCATGCAGTGGTTGAAAGATCTACTGCCAGTGTTAGGCCACCTGCATGAGAACAATATTGTTCACCGCGATATTTCTCCAGACAATATTATGTTGCCGAAGGGTCAATCAAAACCAGTTTTGATTGACTTTGGGTTAGTGAAGCAAAAGGTATCTCAGATCTGGGCGAATGGTTCTCCATCAGCCAATGAATCGGAGCATTTGTCGTTTGTTGGTAAGTTCGGGTACTCTCCTCCAGAGCAGATTCGAGTGGGGCAATGTTATCCCTGTAGCGATCTGTATGCGCTTGCGGTTACCGCGATCGTGCTGCTCACGGGGAGAGAACCCCTCGATTTAATTGATCAGCGATCGCTGGAGTGGCGCTGGCCAACCTTTGTCAGTAGTACGTCCAGGTTGAGTCCGATTCTGAGCAAGATGCTGGCGGAGAAGCCGATGGACCGCTACCAGTCGGCTCAAGAGGTGTTGTCTGCGTTAGAGCGATCAACCGACACTAACTTTCAGAGTGCGATGCCGCTTGCAACCGAACCACTCATCACCAATCCTGGTCCTGCTTTAGCATCGGGTTCTAAAGTGACTGCAGAATTTATCGAGCTTTGCCAGCAAGAGCTCACCCAGTGTATTGGACCAATGGCGAAATACATTCTGGAGGAGATTTTGTTTAACTACCCAGACGTGACGGCTAAAGAATTGATTGAAGCCGTTGCATCTGAGATTCCCAATCCACAACAAGCGACCAAATTTCGGCAACGTCTGCTGTTATCGCTGTAATCGAACCATCGGCACCAGATCGCCATGCTCAGTTGAGTGCAACATCGCTTGCTGAAACAGGGTATGGGGTGTGGGGTGTAGGGTGTAGGGAATGCAAATGAGGACTGCGAGAGGAACCGCCATTGCGTTACTGATCCCGAGAACTGGGTGGTCGATCGATACTGCGATCGACGCTGCGATCAACACTGCGGCGGCTACTGCGGTACTGCTCCAGACGTTGCATTGCCATAGTCAGGCTCATCTTCATGCGCGAAAAAGTTTCGGCTAGACTGCCGACTTCATCATTAGAAGTGCGCTCAAACTCTGCTGCTGTATCGCCCATACTTACGGCTTCCGCCACCTTTGCCATCCGATTGAGTGGACGTACAACATATCGTTTCAGCCAGAAGTTGACTACCAGAATTGTGGCGGCAAAGATCAGTAGAAAAACGCCGATCAGCAAGAGAAAGGATTTTTGAGCATTTTGTAGCACGGTGCTGGCGGGCACCGAAATTATTTGTGCACCCACCACTTCATTGAGTTTCCAACCGAACCCATTCGCTGAGCCATAGCGATCGATCATGCTCTTTGGTGCAGCATCGGGCGTACTGTGACATTGCAAGCAACTCTCTTTAGGAATGGCGAGTGGACGCGCAATATAAAACAGCTTGCCACTGGGAGAGTCGTGAAAGCCTCGCAGTTCTTTGAGGCTGGCATTCTGGCGAAATTGCTCTACCAGCGGCGCTTCAAAGCTATCGGCTTTATCTCTCAAATTGGTTGGATTCAGCGTGGCTTCCTTATAGAAAAATTCTTTGTACTCCGGATCGGTTCGCACTTTTTCAAACACTTCCCGCGCTGAGTAGGCAGCAATCGTCTGCGGGAGAAACTCCGTCGCCAACCGATCCTTCAGCTCGGGTGCAATTTGGGTGACGGTGTAATCTCTCACAGAGAGCATGGTGGTCATGAGCATCAGTGCTTTTGAGGTGATTTCATTTTGGGCACTTGTATTCAGAATGCTTGACAACGCGATGCCGCTGGATACGACTCCCACAGCAAACACTGCTAGCAAAAGGATGGTCAGTTTTTGACCTAATTTAAAGTTGTGCAGAACGGATCGGAGAGGTTTGAGCATCGCTAACTCCATCAAGACGGTAAATGTTCACACCGGGGTATCGTGATTCGACCTTTTCCAAAGCAGCCGGGGTACTTCGGTCTGGCATTCAGCTTTTCAACACATCGGGAAGCCAGAAAAAGATCAAAATTAGTAGGCAAACCAGACATAAGCCGATCGTGAAAAAGTCCATAGTTGGTCACACCCTTGCCATCAAGCGTACGTTTGTAAAATTATTCCAACTGCCGTGCGGCGAGGCGTGCAAACAGCCCGCCTTCTTGCTGCACCAGTTCCTCAAAGGAGCCTACTTGCACTACGCGCCCCGCCTCCACAACGTAAATGCGATCGGCATCGCGAATGGTACTGAGGCGGTGAGCAATCACCACCCGTGTAGCATTCATGCGATACAGGCTTTCGGTAATCACCGCCTGTGTATTGTTATCGAGCGCACTAGTGGCTTCGTCCATCAGGATAATTTTGGGTTTGAGCACTAACGCGCGGGCAATTAACAGTCGTTGCCGTTGCCCACCCGAAAGGTTGGTAGCGCCTTCACTAATGACCGTGTGCATGCCCATCGGCATTTGCTTAATGTCATCGGCAAAGCCAGCGTTATTAGCGGCTTCCCACGCCTCATCCATCGTGACCAGTGCGCCACCAGTGATGATTTCAAAGAGCGAGCCAGTGCTGATCCTGCCATTTTGCAGCACCACCCCTAACTGCCGTCGCACAGCGTTGACATCTAACCCCGACAGATCTTGACCGTCATAGTAAACGGTGCCTGATGCAGGCGTTTCAAACCCCAGCAGTAGCCGGAAGACCGTAGATTTGCCGCTTCCCGACGGACCAACAACCGCCACAAATTCACCCGGTTCAGCGCGAATGGTGACATCATCCAGAATGAGCGGACCATCTTCGCGATAACGAAACGTGACATGTTCTAGCGCCAGTCGTCCCGTCAGTCGCCCCGGATCGGTTTTGCTTGCGTCTACTTCCGGTTCAGCTTTGACAATAGACTGTGCCCGTTCCCACAGCGGAATGATGTTCAGAGTGTTGATGAAGGTATTGCTCAAGTCGCGTGCACCTTGAATGAAAATGCCAAACGCTGCATTAAAGGCTAGAAAGACACCGGCACTCAACCCAACGCTGGTGTCACCACGAGACTGCTGGATAAAGAGAATCGCAAACCAGAAGAGAAGCACGGCGCTGACTGTAGGCAGCACTTCGTTGAACACGGCGACACTATCATCAATTCGCTGGGATTTTGCCATCAGCTTTTTTTGATGACTATACTTTTTGCCCCAATAGGCAAAGGCACGTTCTTCAGCGGCAGCGACCCGCAGTTTGGCGACTCCATTAATTAGCTGCACGGTTAACCCCAGCAGTAACCCATCCAACTGCTGTAAGGGGCGCACCTGTCGCAGGTTGAGGATACTGGAGACGATCGTGACAAAGACGGTAATAAACGCCAGAACGCAGGCAATGAGCGCGAGTTGCCAACTGTAGACGAACATCAGCCCCAGGTTGAGGAGCGCAAAGACACTGCTAAAGACCGTGCGAAGGGTGGCTCCGCTGACTTGCCGCCGAATTTTGCCAACGGACAGCACCCGCGATTGAATGTCACCTGAAGAATACTGGCGGAAAAAAGAGGGCTTGAGACTGAGTAAGTTGTCCCAGACGGCGGGTTGTAGCACCGCATCGGCAGCCGTTTCAACCCTCAAGCTAACCACTCCCCGTGCCATTTCAAAGGCGGTTTGACCGATCGCCACCGCAAACAGTGCCAGTCCTAACTGTAAGAGCAAGCCGCGATCGCCATCAGGAATGGCGCTATCGATAAGAATGGCTGTTGCCTGGGGAATCAACATGCCGAGTAGGGTCGCTGCTAGTCCCGTCACCACCAGCAGGATGAGATCGAGTTGATGACCCTTGAGGCTAAAGAACAGCAAATCTAGAGGGCGCTTCACATGGTCAGCCAATGGACGGTAGAACATGAACGCTTCTGGTGCCAGCGTCGCTGCTACCGATTCGTCTACCAAAACCCGCTGACGGCTGACGGGATCAAATAACTCATAACGACCACCTGCGGCTGGCAGTAACGCCACCGGGTCGCGTTCTGGATCTGTATACGCCAGTAAGGGTCCGTTATCTCGTTGCCACCAGCGGTTAGTCAGCAGCACCCGGCGCATCCGTAACCGAGAGGCGCGGGCGATCGCCTCCAGCGGGTCTTTGACTCGATTGAGTGCTTCTGACCGAGCTGGTGGTTGAATGGGGACATCCAGCGCTCTGCCAACTGCACCTGCTGCCACCAGTAGCGGCGTGCCATCGGTCGGGAGCTTTGGGGCGCTCTGGGTTTGCAGGACAGACGCCAGTTCGTCCAGGGTGGACTCGGTCGCCTGGCGATTCAGCAGTTCGCGCTCCTGGAACCGCCGAAAGGCTTCTGCTGTGGTCTGTTGCTCAATACGATCAAGAGCGTGTAGAACATGCCCATGCAATTGGGTCAACCCCGCCAGCAGAGTCTCCAAATCCTCCAGTTCCTGGGTTTCGAGCAGCGCAATTTCGATCGTCGTTTCTGCTTGTAACCATAGACCCTGGCTAAACGGCATCATCGCTGACGCAGATGTTAGGGAAACCGTATCCAGTCCCATCCAGTGAGCCGATCCCTGCTGCATCTGCACCCAGGCGACTGTACCTTTGAACGGTTCAAAAATTTGACCTGGGGTCAGGGAAAGAAACTTACGCCCGATCGCTGGCACGCTGACGACGTCTGTTGCCATTGGTTTGAGGGCAGCACTGATGTGATGAATCCAGGTTTCCAAGAGGGAAATCGCGCCGATATCAGCAGTGATGGCTGGATCACCCAACTGGTCGATCGACCCTTTGAGTAGCTCGGTTTCTTCAATAGCAACCGCCAAAAGACCACGACCAGATGCCATGTCGCGATCGTCGGTGAGTCCAAACAACGCTTCGCCCGCACTGACATTGAAAAGATGGTGGCGGGCACCACTGGGTACGCCGTCTGTAAGAGCGACAGTGAAGACAGATATGGAGCCTGCTTTGATAAGCCAGAATGCCCCTGAATCATTCAGCAAGACTGCTTGATTGCCCTGGATTTTAGATCGCTGCGGTTGCAACTCTGTATCGTTTAATTGCTTAAGCATGACTTGCCTCCTGCAATGCTCCGCCTTCGCGATGAATGAGGCGGGCATATGCGCCTCCCTCCTGACTTAGGGACTCGTGGGTACCGCGTTGTACCACCTTGCCTCGCTCCAACACAATGATTTCATCACAATCTCGAATTGTGCTTAACCGATGGGCAACCACAATGCAGGCACACCCCCTCCTGCGAAGGTTGCGATCGATAATGACCTCCGTTTCCGCATCCAGGGCACTGGTGGCTTCATCCAACACCAGAATGGAGGGATTTCTGACCAGCGCGCGCGCAATTTCTAACCGTTGTCGCTGCCCACCGCTAATATTGGCTCCCGCCTCTATCAATTCGGCATCGTAGCCGCCTGGCATCAGGAGTACGAGGTCATTAATGGCGGCATCTTTGCACGCTTGGATGATGTCGTTTCGCGGGACGGTGTCGTCCCAGAGCGTGAGATTTTCGGTGACGGTACCTGCAAACAGAAAGATGTCCTGCTCCACCATCGCGACCGAATTCGCCAGGACAGACCGGGGAAGCTGCGATCGGGGTTTGCCATCAAACCGAACTTCACCCTCCCAGGGTTCATACAGCCCACACACCAGTTTGGCTAAGGTAGACTTGCCCGAACCACTGCCACCGACCAGTGCGACCCGTTCGCCTGGCTTCACCATCAGGCTGAAGTTTTCAATTAAGGGACCATCCAGTCGGCTATAGCCAAAGGTGATATTGCGTAACTCGACCGTGCCCTGTAGGCGAAAGGAGTCGATATCAATCTGATAGTCGGTCTCTTTGCGATCGGCTTCAGGATCGACTGGGTTTTGCAAGACATCATCCAGGCGGTTGAGATCGCCTTCAAGCTCTTGAAGCGTGCTGCCAAAGTTGACCAGGCTATTCACAGGTGCCAGAAAGCTACCCATCAACAGCTGGAAGGCAACGAGCATGCCGATCGTCAGGTTGCCATTCATCACCCGTAAGCCACCCACCACCAGAATGGAGGCGGTAATTAATGTGCCGAGCAGTGTGGGCAAGACTGAGAGGATCTGATTTTGCAGGGCAAGCTGCTGTTGCGAATTCACCGCCTTGGCGTAATAGCCAGCAAACTTGGCAAAGAGGTCCGATTCCAATCCAGAGGCTTTGACGGTTTCCATTGTTTGAATGCCGCCGATCGTGACCCCCGAAACTTTGCCATACTCCTGCGCCAGACGCATGTTGGCATCCACACGAGAGCGAGAGAGTAACTGCAACGCCAGCACATTAATCCCGGCAAAAAAGAAGCCGATGAGCGTCAACACCCAGTCATAGAAGAACATCAGGAGAGCGTAGAAGACAATCATGATGGCATCAATGACGGTGGTCGCCAGACGACCCGACAAAATATGCGCAACTTTATCATTCATGTCTAACCGGCTGCTGATCTCCCCCGCAAAGCGCTGAGCATAGAAGCCAACGGGTAATCGGAGGGTATGCCACAGAAATTGACCCGACATGCCGATCGACAGCTTTAGCATCAGTCGTCGCAGATAATAGAGCCGCAAGCGAGCCAGCAGCCCAAGCAGGACGACCGTCACCAGCATGCCTACCATCAGCAAGCGCAACCATTCCTGCCGACCCTGCACCAAAATTTCATCGACAAACACCTGAGTGAATGCCGGGATCGCTAAGCGGGGAATGGTGAGTAGCAGCCCGGCTAGGAGACAGTACAACAGTGCCCCGTGTACCCCATTCAGCCGACGCTCCAAGCTTTCGAGGATGCTGGCTTTCCGTCCACCCTGGCTGAAGTTAGGACCCGGTTCCATCACCAACACCACGCCGGTATATGCCTGGTCAAATTCTTCTAAGGAAACTGATCGGGGTCCTGTTGCGGGATCATTGAGATAGACCTGTTCTGGACCAAACCCCTCCAGTACGAGGAAGTGATTGAAATTCCAAAACACAATGTAGGGAGGACGTAGATCCTTCAGTGTATCCAGTGGTTTTTGGAGACCTTTAGCTTGTAAGCCATAGTGTCTTGCCGCTTTCACCACGTTGGAGGCTTTACTCCCATCGCGTGAGACACCGCACTCCTGCCGTAGTTCTGGCAGTGGCACAATTCGACCGTAGTAGCCCAGGATGATTCCGAGTGCGGCGGCACCACATTCAACCGCCTCCATCTGCAGGAGGGTCGGTGTTTTGACCCTACCAGAGACGTCCGGTTCGAAAAGTTTGAAACCCAGAATGCTTGCCATGGGACTGATGGATCCAGGAAAAGGTTGGGGCAATTACGAAGACGAATCAGCTATCCGTGACTGATTTCAACAGGGGAATGATGTAGCTAATCGGACTTTGCTCGCCGACTTTGACTCGCACGGTCGTTGTCGTAGCGGCCGAAAGCTTTTGTTGCGGTCCTTTCGAGGATGACCATTTGTAACCGCTTTCAGTCGCGGGGTCTTCCTCAAGCTGGGTGAACACTTCGATCGTGCGATCGCCCGACATCAGGTTTTTCACCGTTTCTTCATTGCCAATCAGCACCAGCGCACCTTGAGGGGTGGCAGGCAAGGATGACACACTGGTCACTGAGCCCATAATCCCACCAAAGCGCTCACGTTTGACGGTACTGGGGGTGACTTGTACGGGCATGCCAGTCTTAATGCGCTTGCCATCTTGCACTGTAAAGTAAGTCACGCTGACCAACTTATCAGACGGCGTTTCGGCATTGAGTGTAGCGATGTTGCTGCCAGGCGCAACGACTTGACCCGGTTTCACCGCAATTTCTTCGACTCTGCCGGTGTAACCGCTGAGGATTTTGCTCTTTTCCTTGAGCTCTACTTCCAGGCGTGCGATGTTGCGTTTGACTTCTTGCAGTCGATTCTGGCGGGTGCTCGTCGTCTCCAGATTTTGCTGCGCTAAACTCGTTTCCTGGCTGTCTAATTCCCGTAACTGGGCGCTAATGCCAGACATGTTGGTCAAGCTGCTGAGATACTGACGCTCTGCCTCTGCTTCTTTGGCATCTAGCTGCTTCAATTGCGATTGGGCATCGGCCAGCGTCGCCTGGTTGTTCAGGTATTCCTGCTGTGCCTGTAGCACCAATTCGCTGGAGAGGGCACCTTCCTCAAAGATTTGCTGCCGTTTCTTGACCCGATCTTGAAGGACTGGCAGTAGGGATTGTAACGCCTGCACTCGCTGTTGCAAGCTTTGGCGATCGGCGCGCAGCGATTCCAGATCTTTGTTTCGCAACACTGGGGTGAGGTTTTGGGCATTCTGTAAGCTTCTCAGCAACGTCTGGCGCTGTTGCGTACTGGACTGTCCTTCCCGCTCCATCCGCTGTCCCTGAAGGTCGCTGGCTTGCCGAGCCTGTTCCTCTAACTCCGAGAGTCTGCTGAGTTCTTGCTGTAGCTGTTTCTTCAGCTCCGGATCGGGATCGAGGGTGGCAAGCGTTTCGCCCTTCTTCACCGCATCTCCCGCTTTCACATTAATCGTTAAAATCTGTCCGGCACCGGGTGTTTGCACCAACACCACTTTTTGAGGACGGATCAGCACACCTTGCCCGGTCACTGTAATGGGTAGCCGTCCGACAATGCTCCAGACGATCGCCACAAAAGTGAGTCCACCCAAAGCAGCTAAGGGCAGCCAGGATTTTGGCCCCACCACTTGCATCAATTGGTCTAACTGCTCTGGAGACGATAAACGCGCCAGGGGTTCTTTCCTGAAGAGTTCACGCTTTTGGTCTAACATTTGGCATCACCCCAATATAGTGAAAATTGAAAGTGCAAATTGAAATTAATCGTTAGTGATGGATGGTTTTATGGCTTAACAGCATTCCATAGCCATGCCAAAAGTGTCTGATTTTTGAAAGGGTGCATTTGTCGCTCATGCTCCTTTCACATTGAGGCACTTCAGCAGCCAATCAAAGCGTGCGCCGGCTAAGGACACGTGATCCAGCACATTGAAATCCAATTCTTCTTCGTATTCAATGTTGTTATCCAGCGTCTGCCCTTCGTCATAGGTGCGTCGTCCATAGCCCAATCGGCTGCTGATATCACGCAAGCGATTGAGGAGCAAGATTGAAATGACTCGATAAAAGTGAGAGGCAAACACTTCATCTTGATGCAGCTTGACCACCAACTGCTGTTTGGGAACCATCAAGACTAGAGAATCTTCGTGTGCTTTGATGGTGGTTTCAGGTGGTCGATCGTCCACAAAGGGCATCTCACCAGCAATATCGCCGCGTAGCAAGCGAGCGATCTCACGTCCAGGATCTTCATTACTGTCCAGGGAGGCAAAGACGATCGCCAAGGGATTGTTGTCATGATCTGAGATCGAAACCGTCATCGTGCCGTTGAGCAAGATGTACAGCCCGTCCACCGGACGCCCCTTGTGGATCAGGATTTTGCCTGCTGGAATTTCTTCTCGCTGCCCAGCCGCAATAATCCAATCAATATCGCTATCGCTTAACTCGCCAAACACAAAGAGGACTTCTCGAATTTGAGAGCTTTGGGCAAAGCGGCTATAGCCAAGCTGGTTCACAACCGATCGCAGTCGGTTAGAAAGTAAAACGGCGATCGCGCGGTATAAATGTGCGGCAAAACTGACATCCTGTTGTAGTTTAGCGACGATTTGACTTTGTGGGATCGCTAAAACGAGTGAATCTTCCAATGCTCGAACAATGGTAAAAGGCGCACGAGAATCTAAAAAGCATTCTTCACCCACCAGTTCACCGCTAGCGATACGAGCAATCTCTCGTTCTGTGGTTTCCCGACCTTCCAACGCTGAGAAGGCAAGGGCTAATGGATCACTTTCTGCCTGAGGAATCCCAATCGTTAATGTTCCTTCCAGAAGGAGATAGAGGTGATTGGCGGCTTCACTCTGTTGCAGCAAGACCTCGCCTGCGGCAATTTCCTCACGCTTGCCGGTAGCGATCATCCAGTTAATGTCGCTGTTACTTAATTCTTGAAGTAGAACTTCTGTCATAACCAATAACACCTTATGGTTTACTCACGACACGAGGATGCATAACTGCTGCAAACGACCAGCGAGGCAAGGGATTCAGGCAGGCAAGCTTCAGGAGTGCAAGCGGTTGAATGGGCTTGCTGAAGACTCGTTTTTGCCATACGTCAAAGCGAAGGAACAACTTTCATGGTCAGATGGGCAGGCATTTCAACCGCAATCTGCTTTCACGGAACTGCATCGATTTCTTGAAAAAGCTGTCTGTGCAACATTCAATCACAAATGATGACAGCGACGGCGTAATGCCTGATAGCAGTAGCGATTCAAGGTTGATTAACGGCTGACTGCGTTAAGGGTGGATTGGCATCTCCCCCACCGGCTACGGCTTCTAGAGTTTCATCTGATATCTCTGCTTCAACGGCTGATGTCGCTTCAACAGCCGGTGTCATGTTCTCTAGCGGTCTACTCGGGCGTGTTTGATCATCGTTGGTGCGATCGGCGGACATAGATGCTTCTCCTAATCTTGATAAAGGGGATTGTTAAGGTGTAAAGGCGGTTCGAGTGGCGTTCCTGTGGCGTTGATGCCAACCCTGAATGGGAGAGAGGGTTGTATCTGAATGCCTTAAAACATTTCTACAACTAGCAGGTAGCATATTACGCCTTACGAGCTAAGTTTTGAAGCAATTTGTGGTGAAGTATACAGGCTCATCGAAGGTAAATACGAAGAGACTGGAATACTCAACGGATTGTATTGGTTGTATCCAGTACTATAGGGAATCTCTAAAATAATGTAAATATAGAAAAATTCAGAAAAATTGAGGTGCTTTTCAAAAAAGCTCTGATTGATCGTGGCTCTTGCGCGTAAGCAATTGATTCAAGGCTTCGTTTAAATTACTTTACTTTGAACAAGAGAGAATTAATAAATCTTATTTATTCCCTTCGGCGCTTTTTTATGCTCTCCGAAGTTCAAACTGATTCTGCTGTAAAACAAATTCACTGTAATTTGAGAGATCGCTAAGCTCAGTCAGGTTCAGAATTATCTCAGCAAGGAGCCAAAGCATAAGATGTAGCAGGAACTCTTTCCAATACATACGGCTGTTCATAGTGACCTCCATAGCGGAGCTTCTCATTACAGAATCGTTTTTTCTTGTGTCTCAAAGCACTTCAAACAAGGAATTTCTGATGTTAATTAAATTGCCTTTTCTGATCTTTTTTAAGATCTAAAATGACAACAGTAATTCACGCCTGATTGCTTTTATGCCCTTACTATAGGTATGATCTGACCCACTCACAATCCAGGAGATATGAGCTAAACTCAGGACTTTAATTAATTAGGTAAAGTGGGAAAGCCTGAGCACAACTCAGAAAAACTGAGAAAAGTTCAGGTAATACTCAGATCAAGTAATGTTTGCTGGAATCAGTACACGATCGGGTGTAGCTCGTCTAAACAGGAAAACTGCTATTTCGCCTGATCAAGACCCATCCTGATCGATCAATTCCTGAATTTTACTTAGGTTATCTGTATGGCTATGCTGACAAATATTCCTTAGAGTGTTTGCAGCAACGGTTTTCCAGGCAGCCATACTCTGGCAAAATCAAGCCAAAAATGATATAAGCCAAACAGGTTCCGGCTAAAGAGCATTGCCTCTCAGGGGTTGATGATGACCGTGCAGGATGTGGCATGTTGATTTTTTTAAAGAACTCCATCACTTTTTACATTGAGGTGCGTCATGTCCCAGATTGTGTCTATTCACTCTTTCCGAGGCGGAACCGGTAAATCAAACACAACCGCTAACCTCGCGACGATCGTGGCGGGCATGGGAAAGCGGGTAGGCATTGTTGACACCGATATTCAATCACCGGGTATTCACATTCTGTTTGGCTTGAATGTGGAGAAAATCAAGCTCACCTTAAATGATTACTTGTGGGGGCGCTGTAAGATTGAAGACTGCGCTTACGATGTCAGCCCTGAAAGCATTCAGCAGGCAAAGGGCAGTATTTTTTTGATTCCTTCCAGCGTTAAAGTCGGGGAAATCGCTCGTATTTTGAAGGATGGCTATAACGTTCGACTGTTGAACGATGGCTTTCGACAACTGATTCGCAGCCTTAATTTAGACTATCTCTTTATTGATACGCACCCTGGGATCAATGAAGAGACGTTACTTTCCATCACCATTTCCAACACGCTCGTGATCATTCTCCGTCCCGATCGTCAGGATTTTCAAGGCACTGCCGTCACTGTGGAGTTAGCCCGAAAACTGAAGGTGCCGAAAATGTTGCTCTTGGTCAACAGGGTTTTACAAAGTTTAAATTTTGACGAGGTACGGCAACTGGTTGAAAAAACCTACGATTCACCTGTTGCAGGTGTGTTGCCTAACTGCGATGAAATGATGAAGCTTGCCAGTAGTGACCTTTTTTGCTTACGTCACCCTGATCATTTGCTCACACAAGAACTGCAAAAGGTAGCGAATCAGGTGTTGCAAGAGGATAGAAAATCGCAAGCCACGCCTTCCGTGTTGTCTAAACTCCGGTGGCCCGGTCGTTAGTTGGATGCAACCACTTGGATACAACTACCAGACGAGCTCTGAGAGCGGAGATACTGGCAGCCTACGGGGCTGACGTTGGACAAGTCGAAGAACTGCTTGTCTATAGTGATCAGGCTTTTACTCAACAACATCTGGAGCAGGTTCTAACGCTACCGCTAGAGCCTGAATTGCATGTGGAGACGTGGCAGCAATATGCTGCGATCGCGCAAGAACTTGGCGCATTTGAGGCATTGAAACAGCGGCTCGTACAGCTACAGTTTCCGATTCAAGCGGGCATCAGCCAAACAGAAGCGTATCGATCTGCTACCCGCAAAGGCATTTCCCCGACTGGTCTAGTTGAAGCAACAGGTTTGGTTTTGCAACAACCAGACCAACTAGAGGTGGTGATTCATGAGAGCCTGGCAGGAGCAATCCCAGTCTTGATGGTCAGCCAGCGGGACGATTTTGTCTCCCTGGTGCAGGCTCTGGCACTACGCAATGAACCGAAGCCAGTACCTGACTCGATGGGAGCCTGTATCGTTTCCGGTTTTAACAACTGGGACCGGATTCGTCAGTATCGCCAACAGTGGGAAGCGGCAAACCCGTCTGCATGTTCTGAGAGTGATTGGGCGGTGGAATTTCAGCGTATGGCACCACAAAAAGCACTCTATCAAGATCGGTTCATCATTCTTAGTGATGGACCCTATAGCGCTGTATCGGCGTCTGATATGGGGTTAACAGGGGCAGAATGGCAACGCCTCTCTTTGACCATTCGTCTAGAGCATGAGTGTACCCATTACTTCACCTACCGCGTGCTGGGCTCTATGCGCAATCATCTGTTAGATGAACTCATTGCTGACTATTGGGGCATCGTAGCCGCAACCGGATGCTATTGTGCTGACTGGTTTTTGCGGTTTGTCGGTCTGGAAGCCTTTCCGCATTATCGGGACGGCGGCCGGCTGCAAAACTATCGGGGAGAACCGCCACTTTCAGAGGGTGCCTTTCAGGTGTTAAGCGCACTGGTGCAGGCAGCAGCAAGAAATTTAGAACGCTTTGATGTGCAGTATCGAGGTGAACGTAGCCAGCTCCGGCAAGATGCCTTGGTCACGATCGCTTTAACACAGCTAACCCTGGAAGAACTGGCCTCAGAGGCAGGCGATCAAAGACTTCAGGCCATTTACCTGGAACTCATCACCAGTGTTTAAAACAGTAGTCCCACCTTGGAGGTGGGAAGAGTGGCTGTCGATAAAGTCAACCTGGATATTTGAGTTGGTAAATCGATACAAGTAAAGACGGCCGCTTTACAGCTTTGCTGATTCAAGCCTGGGGGAAAGAGGGCTTGTTGAGGCTCACTGCCACACCAGCCCCAACGCCAGTGCCAACAGACGCAAAGCCATTTGAGAAAGCACCAGTAAACGCCTTCGTATCTGTGAAGGCTATTTCACTGCCTTGAGCAACTGTACCAATATCGATAGTGACTCCAGCAACGCCACCAGCGACTGCTTCCAAATCTTCTTCGGAAAGCTCAATGCTGCTGTCCTGAGTTTGAACGAGGTTGTCTGCCATGATAATTCTCCTGTAGTTGTGTAATTGAGTTTCTTGATTGCGGGTCTCTGAAAGTAGCAAGCGGGCTCCTTTCTGGTGTTCCAGAATCACAACCCGCTTGCTTGAGTGAAGTCTAGCCAGCAATGGAAGCGGAGTGTGCTTGACCGGTCGCGAGGTTGAAGTTGGGTACCGAGATGGTTTGGGTGTTGGAGCTGTTGACGGTAGCGGCAAAGTTCTGACCGAAGGCGACGCCAGTAGCATCCGCGATCGAGAGGGCAACGCCACCGGCAACGCCGTCTAGCTCGTGCTCGGACAATTCGATGCTGGTGTCTTGGGATTGAGCAAGTTTGTCTGACATGATGGTTCTCCTGATTGTGTTGAGTAGAGTGGGATGTAGTTGAGTAAAGCTTTGAGAGAGTAGTCGGCGCTTAGCCAGCGATCGAAGCGGAGTGTGCTTGACCAGTCGCGAGGTTGAAGTTAGGCACCGAGATGGTTTGGGTGTTAGAGCTGTTGACGGTAGCGGCAAAGTTCTGACCGAAGGCGACGCCAGTGGCATCCGCGATGGAAAGGGCAACACCACCGGCAACGCCGTCTAGCTCGTGCTCGGACAATTCGATGCTGGTGTCTTGAGATTGAGCAAGTTTGTCTGACATGATGGTTCTCCTGGTTATGTTGTGAGTTTGGGTGAAGTAAGGACTGAGAAAAGTAGAAAGAGGTGAGGTTTAGCCAGCGATGGAAGCGGAATGTGCTTGACCAGTCGCGAGGTTGAAGTTAGGCACCGAGATGGTCTGTGTATTGGATCTGTTAACGGTAGCAGCGAAGTTCTGACCAAAGGCGACGCCAGTAGCATCCGCGATGGAAAGGGCAACGCCACCAGCAACCCCTTCTAATTCGTCATCCGACAGTTCGATGTTGGTGTCTTGAACTTGAGCAAGTTTGTCTGACATGATGGTTCTCCTGAGGTTGTGGTTGGTTAGTTGTGGTTGAGTAGAGGTTGAATCTGGAGTGGTTGGGTGAACCGCTTGATTCAGTTGATGTCCCTACTATATGGGCGTTTCAGGCTACTCACAATCTAGGAAAACTGAGGTAAATCCAGGAGTTAAATCAGATTCAATGGTTTGCAAAGTTGAGAGGAGCTCAGAAAAGTTAAGGTGCTGGTTTTCAAACCACTTCAAATGCAAAAACCCTCACCAATGGGCAAGGGTTTTGCATGATCAGCATTCGTTTGAAGCACTGGTTTATGAGTGAGGTGGCTTAACCCGCGATCGACGCGGAGTGTGCTTGACCAGTCGCGAGATTGAAGTTGGGCACCGAGATGGTCTGGGTGTTGGAGCTGTTGACGGTAGCAGCGAAGTTCTGACCGAAGGCGACGCCAGTAGCATCCGCGATCGAGAGGGCAACGCCACCGGCAACGCCTTCTAATTCGTCATCCGACAGTTCGATGTTGGGATCTTGAGCTTGAGCAAGTTTGTCTGACATGATGGTTCTCCTAAGGGGTAGGGATTGGGTAAGTAGATGGAAAAAGTAGAAAGAGAAATGTGAGTTTCTAGTCTGTCGGCAGGCTCGCCTGGAAGGGAAGCTTTGAGAGCAGTTTCGTTAGAGGTTGAAAACTTTCAAGCAAGTTACGCAGACTACTAGCGTTTAACAGTTGACCATTTGCAAACAAGTTTGCCATCGACTACAGACCAAGAAGCCTCTAAACCATGCTTTTTAGGTGGTTCAACGGTCTGTTCAGGTAGATCAGGCTTAACAATGGTTCGGGGTCTTACTGTGGTGTACATATGGAACTCCTTAGAGTAGTAAGTGACGAAGTGAGTTTGAAAGCTAGTGTGCTGTCAGGTTCTTTAAGGGTTCAACCTTGCCCTTTAGCGATCAAACGAGTGTGAATGGCAGCAACACCCAGGGTGAAACGATTTCTCATTGAGCATTGCTGCGTTACTGATCAACTAACCAGCGATGGAAGCGGAGTGTGCTTGACCGGTCGCGAGATTGAAGTTAGGCACCGAGATGGTTTGGGTGTTAGAGCTGTTGACGGTAGCGGCAAAGTTTTTACCGAACGCTACTCCGGTGGCATCCGCGATCGAGAGGGCAACGCCACCAGCAACGCCTTCTAATTCGTCATCCGACAGTTCGATGTTGGTAGCTTGAACTTGAGCAAGTTTGTCTGACATGATAGTTCTCCTGGTTGTGTTGAGTAGAGTGGGATGTAGTTGAGCAAAGCTTTGAGAGAGTAGCCGGTGCTTAGCCAGCGATGGAAGCGGAGTGTGCCTGACCGGTCGCGAGGTTGAAGTTGGGCACCGAGATGGTTTGGGTATTGGAGCTGTTGACGGTAGCAGCGAAGTTCTGACCGAACGCAGCACCAGTGGCATCAGCGATGGAAAGAGCAACGCCACCAGCAACCCCTTCTAATTCGTCATCCGACAGTTCGATGTTGGTAGCTTGAACTTGAGCAAATTTGTCTGACATGATGGTTCTCCTGGTTGTGTTGAGTAGAGGTTGAATCTGGAGTGGTTTGGCGAACCGCTTGATCCAGTTGATGTCTCTACTATATGGGCGTTTCAGGCTACTCACAATCTAGGAAAACTGAGGTAAATCCAGGAGTTAGACCAGATTCAATAGTTTGCAAAGTTGGGAGGAATTCAGAAAAGTTAAGGTACTCCTTTGCCTCCTATACCAAAACAAAACCCTCACCAACATGGCGAGGGTTTTTGAGAATTCAAGCATGAGTTGTCATTCAATCTAAGAGTGCGGTGTGTGAAAGAGTGCATTGAGAAAGAGCGTGTGAGCCAGCCCATACAGGCTTAAAAAAGCGATAAAAGTCAGCATAAAGAACCCCCAAAGAGTTGTGAAGGAATGCACCCTTGCCCAAATGACAAGGGTGACTTCGAGGCATACGTTCGTCATTACAAGGGCTTAGCCAGCGATCGAAGCGGAATGTGCTTGACCCGTAGCTAAGTTGAAGTTAGGTACCGAGATGGTTTGTGTATCAGAGCTGTTCACAGTAGCGGCATAGTTCTTACCGAACGCTACCCCGGTGGCATCTGCGATGGAAAGGGCAACGCCACCGGCAACACCGTCTAGCTCGTGCTCGGACAATTCGATGCTGGTGTCTTGGGATTGAGCAAGTTTGTCTGACATGATAGTTCTCCTGAAGTTGTGTGTTTGTTGAGATGAAGTAAGGACTGAGAAGAGTAGAAAGAGGTGAGGTCTAGCCAGCGATGGAAGCGGAGTGTGCCTGACCAGTCGCGAGGTTGAAGTTAGGCACCGAGATGGTTTGTGTATCGGAGCTGTTGACGGTAGCGGCGAAGTTCTTACCGAAGGCGACGCCGGTAGCATCCGCGATGGAAAGGGCAACGCCACCAGCCACGCCTTCTAATTCGTCATCCGACAGTTCGATGTTGGTGTCTTGAACTTGAGCAAGTTTGTCTGACATGATGGTTCTCCTGGTTGTGTTGATTAGAGGTTGAATCTGGAGTGGTTGGGTGAACCGCTTGATTCAGTTGATGTCCCTACTATATGGGCGTTTCAGGCTACTCACAATCTAGGAAAACTGAGGTAAATCCAGGAGTTAAATCACTGGCAAGACAAGAAAGACATGAGAGGAAGTGAGAATAGTTCAGAAAAATTCAGGTTCTACACGTTCTTGCCTTAAAAGGACGCTGATGAGCCGATCTGGATGATATATTTTTGCAACCAGGGTTCATTTCACGTACCCATGCCCTTAAACTGCCAGGTAAGATACTAGGCACTCGCAGTGGTACGCTCTTAACAATCTCGAGTCAGCTCAACACCTGTGTCCTGCTCTCTTATTCAGTCCAGCGTTGCTGTCGGGCTTGCCACCCTACACAGCAGCATGTCATTAACAGTACCGTGTTCCAATTTTCGTCATTCGTTTGTTGTAAAAATGTATGCGGTTATCCCTTCGGTTGCGTCATCTGCTGCTCACTCAATTATTTCTGCTACCAGCTTTAACCTTTTCAAGCTGTAGCCAAAACAGTTCTGAGCCGGTCGAAAAGTGGATTGTTGGACTTGTCAGTTACGATGCGGGTGCACAGTCGTTAGATAAATATCAAAACTTTAAAGACTACTTAGGCAAGCAAACTCATAAAATTATTGAACTTGAACCAGCACTAAATGAATTGCAAGCAGTGCAACAGATTAATACCAAAACCTGGTCTGTTGTTTTCGCCCCTCCTGGTTTAGCGGCGATCGCAATTGGTAAAAATCAATATACGCCGATCTTCCCGCTTCAGGGCTTGAACAATGTCCGCTCAGTACTACTTGTTCGTGATGACAGTCCAATTAGTAATATTGCAGGCTTGGCGAATAAGGTTGTGGCACTAGGGCAACCAGGATCTGCTTCTGGCTATTATTTACCCCTCTATGATCTCTATGGTTTAACGCTCAAAGAGATCCGCTTTTCCCCGACTCCAGTAACGATTTTGGAGTGGCTCAGCAAGGGCACGATCGATGCTGGAGCGCTGTCTGAGGAGGAGTTTCAGCAGCATCGAAACCAGTTTAGCACCACAAAATTCCGTGTGTTGCATACCAGCCGTCCGGTGCCTGCGGGCGTTGTTTTAGTTAGTCCAACCGTAGATGTCAATGCTCAAGAGCAGATTAAAAAAGCCATGAATGAGGCTACGCCAAGCATTGTTGAAGATGCGGGTTACATTCCCAATGTCAACGTGCCTGACTATACGCAGTTTGTGAAGCTGGTTGAAAAGGTACGCCCATTAGAAGGTCAAGTGAAGAAGAAACCGGCGGTGTTGGAATTCAATCAAAATAGTGCGGCTACACCGCAGCCTCAGTGAGGTGTTTTGTGCTCCGTTAGAAGCTTAAATTAATCGAGGATCGTTAAGATGTCTATAAACAATCGCTCACGGGTCAGCCATTTTGTTGCCGCTTTTGTTGCCTCGATCGGCACGAGCACTCTGTTGTCCGCTCCCGGATGGGCAGCCACATTCTCCAGTTCTGAAGCCACCTTTGAAGTTAATAACTTTAGTGTGTTGCCGCTGGATGTTACCGCTCTACATGATGCGAATACGCAAGTCATTGCTCCCGATGGGTTGGTCAAGAGCAATGCCGACGCTGATGCACTGTTTCTCACCGATGCCTTGAATCAATCAAGTTCCCGAGCAAATGGCTCGTCTTCTAGTGTAGTGAGTGGCAGTGGTAGCAGCTACTCTGGGCTCGCGCAGAGTATTGCGCAAGTGGTAGGCTACTCCTTTCAAATTAAACGCGGAGAGACGTTTTCGTTTGATTTCACGGATGCATTGACCTTAAAAACTTCGCTCGATCAGCCTGGGCTGGAGACGGCTACTGCGATCGGGACGATTAGCCTGGGGTTGTTTGATGCGGCTGATCCAAACAACCTGACGCTCCTGGATTTTTTAACGATCGCAGGCAACTTAGGAACGCCCGGTAATAGTAATGCTCTAACCGTGGATCAGAGCGCTGGCGTTACGTTCAAGGCTAAGCAAACCTCGCTCGATAGTGCTTTAGACGGAAAGCAGGCATTGGCTTCGGCTTCCGTGCAGGGCACCTTTTCGCGCTTCTTTGCGAATCCCACCTCCTTGCTATTAGTTGAGTCTGGTTCGAATCAAGCTGTTGCGGCTGTGCCTGAACCATCCAACGTCTTGGCTTCCTTAATTTGCGTCGGCTTACTGGGCATCAAGTTTTTGCGTAAGCCCAGGCTAAACCAACCGTAGAAGGCATGAAGGCTGTTGAAATGGAATGTCTCAATGAGAAAACTCCATTTCAACAGCACCAAGAGCCTTTAAGGTTGCCTTTTGCGCTTCTGTTAGCCCTTTGACATCGGTAATGTTCATCCCTTCGTAAGGCCTTTTAGCAATCAGAGTCTTGAGGCAATGACCAGTCTGAAGATCCCACAACTTAATGGTTTCATCTTGCGATCCACTGGCTAATCGTTGTCCATTCGGGCTGAAAGCCACTGACCAGATCCAACTGCTATGACCTTCCAACGATTGCAGACAGTCTCCGGTTTTCACATCCCAGAGTTTGATGGTATTGTCACAACTTCCGCTTGCCAGGGTATTGCCGTCAGGGCTGAAGACCACCGTTTGAATCCAGCTTTTGTGTCCTAAGAAGGTGTGCAGACAGTCCCCGGTTTTCACATTCCAGAGTTTGATGGTATTGTCACAACTTCCGCTTGCCAGGGTATTGCCGTTGGGGCTGAAAGCCACCGTTTGAATCCAGCTTTTGTGCTCAGAGAGCGTTTGCAGACAGTCTCCTGTATCGGCATGCCATAACTTAATGGTTTTGTCGTAGCTGCCGCTAGCTAAGGTGTGTCCATCGGCACTAAAGGCGATCGCCCACACCCAACTCGTATGCCCAGAGAACGTTCTGAGACAGGCTCCCGTTTTCACATCCCATAGCTTCAGCAAATGGTCGCCGCTGCCGCTGGCAAGCGTGTCTCCCGATGGGCTAAAGGCGATCGCCCGCACCCAGCGGTTACTCTGCAATGTGCTGGAGCATTGCCCTGTTTGTGTATTCCAGAGCTTAATGCGGTAATCACTGCTGCCACTGGCAAGGGTTGAGCCATCAGGGCTGAAGGCGACTGAACAGACCCAGCCTTGATGCCCCTTCAGCGTGGCACGGCATTCTCCAGTTTCCACATCCCACAACCGCACCTGATGGTCTTCACTGCCACTGGCAAGGGTCGAGCCATCAGGACTAAAGGCAACCGATTGCACCCAGGTCGCGTACCCCTGCAACGTTCTCAAACATTGTCCGGTACTGGTGTCCCATAGCCGCATGGTGCGGTCTTCCCCCACACTGGCAAGCGTCAAGCCATCGGGGCTAAAGGCGACGGACTCCAAGCGATGACTGTGTCCGTACAGGGTTTTAAGGCATTGCCCCGTCTCGATATCCCATAACTTGACGGTGTAATCTCCGCTGCCACTGGCTAAAAGCGTTCCATCGGGGCTGAAGACGACCGATCGCACACGATGGCTATGCCCCTGAAGTGTTTTGAGACATGCACCCGTTTCTAGACCCCACAGTTTGACCGTGTTGTCTCCACCGCCACTGGCAAGCATGGCACCATCGGGGCTAAAGGCGACCGATCGCACCCAAAGCGTGTGCCCTTCCAGGGTCTGCAAGCATTCGCCTGTGCTGGCATCCCACAGCTTGATCATTTTGTCTTCACTGCCGCTAGCTAGACGCCGACCGTCCGGGCTGAACGTCACAGACCATACCCAATGTTCGTGACCTTGAAGTGTTTGCAAGCATTCGCCTGTGTGGGTATGCCAAAGTTTGATGGTATTGTCCCCACTGCCACTGGCAAGGGTAGCGCCATCGGGGCTAAAGGCGACGGAACGCACCCAACTAGAATGCTCTCGCAGCTCTTGAAGGCAAGCTCCACTGGTAACATCCCACAGTCGGATGGTCTGATCGCTACTGGCACTGGCAAGGGTAGCGCCATCGGGGCTAAAGGCGACCGATCGCACCCAACCAGAATGTCCTTTACAGGTCAGCAATTGTCTGCCATCCGCGACCTGCCACAACCGAATTTCACCACTCGCATCGCCAGTTGCCAGCAATGTGCCATCGGGGCTAAACGCCACAGAACCAATGCTGGTGAGGCGTTGTGCAAACACTGACTTGGCTAAATCTGCACCTGTAAAATTGACCTGACGTAAATTGACATTTTGGAGATAAGCTTGCCAGATAGTGAGATGAGAAAAATCTGCGCCTTCTAAATCAGCATCCAAAAAGCAAAGGAGATTGAGGGCATTACCTCCCCCATAGCCTGGCTCCAGGTTTGAATCATCTCGCAAAGCTGCGAGAAGCTGTTTAAGCTGGGCAGCAGCATTCTTCTTGAAGGTAGAAAGGAGCCGATCGCCAATGGGTTTCAGGATGAAGCTGGTTTGAATCGCTCTAAGGTATTCCTTGGCTTGTGCTTCAATCAGGGCGTGACTTTGAAACAGCACCAACTGTCTTGTCTCGATTTCTGTTGTCATCTGTTGAATCAAGCGATCGGTGACATACTCCATCACCACGGGTTGCAAGGAGAAGCTCGATCCATATTTTTCAATGAGCGATCGTCGTCCCAAAGACTTCACCGCCTCCAGCAATTCTCGCTTGGACACAGGTGCAACAATATAATCGTCCAACCCCTGTAAAGACGTCGGTTCTCGCTTAATTGCAAGCCAATATAAAACAGTTTGTTCTAACTCTGAAAGGCGATTGAACTGTTGATCGAGCAGCTCACCCAGATCATCAAAAACAACGGTTCCCTGCTGTAAGAACTCGGCAATATCGCTATCAAATAACTCTTGAACCGTGGTTGAAACAATCTTCAAAGCCAGAGGATTGCCATCATACCGCTCCACTAGCCGCTGCCATTCTTCTTCCGACCCTGACAGCGTGCCTTTAAGCTTACAAATAGCTTGTCCTTCTTCAACCGTTAAGCCTTTAATTTGTAAAGAGCGAACGGGTAGCGCCTCCCCTTCTAAAAGAGCGACTTCTTTGTGCTTTTCCCGACTGGTCAAAATCACACAGCTCTGATGTCGATCGGCACCAAGATGATGGAATAGCTCACCATAGCCTTCGTAGCCTGCCACATACTGCCCGACACAGTCACCGCTTTGTAAAATCGATTCGGCATTATCTAAGATCACCAGGCAGCGCGTAGCACGTAGTTCTTGAATCAATCGCAGGATTCGACCAGCGGTATCTTCTGGCAAGTCAGTTTGCTCACTCTGACTTAGAAATTGCAGCAAATCAGCCAAAATCACATCGGTTGACGGTGCATCCCGGAGCGATCGCCAGATAATCCGTTCAAACTGGTCTTGTATTTGTTGAGCGAGTTTCACAGCCAGAGCCGTTTTGCCAATGCCACCCATGCCTAAAACCGCAACCAAACGGCAGCGATCGTTAACAATCCAGTCTTGGAGTTGGGAAAACTCTTCCGTACGCCCATAGAAGATAGAAACGTCAACCGCTTCCCCCCAATCCTGACACAGGCTGGCAATGTCCTTTTCGACGGACAGGGGTATCGACACAGCCTGGGCGACAGGAGTTGCGGGCTGGGCTACGCTCACTGAACTGGCTTGCCAGTGCCGTTCGATCGCCGCTTTGAAATTGGTTTTACTGACCTTTTCCCCTAAAACCTCCGATAACAGCTTCCATAGTTTTGGACCTGTATCTTGCTTGATGTAGTTTGGGGAATACCCATAGGTTTCCGCAATCTGGTCATAGCTCTGATTTTTCAGGGGCCAGGAAGCGCGGAAAACAGCTGTTTGCAAATCAGTCAGATGTTTGCCTGTGTGTGCAAACACTTGCGAGTCGGTAAATTCCAGTGCAGCATCAAGCTCCATGCATTCACTCGATAAATTAGCCTCTGCCTTAACGCAGTCCTAGTTATTTTCAGGCACTTGTCAAGCTCCACTCAGGGAGTTACCCATCACCTTGCATACATTGAGTGTCGTTAGGGTAAAGATAGGTTTGTAACCAACCCTGTCCGCTGCCAAAGGACTGTCAGCTACACCAGTTTACAGCAGGGCATTGTTGATTGCTTTCAGTAATCCATGATTGAGCGAGTAATCTAAAAGACATTTATTGCGATACTTTAAGGTAAACTGACTCATTAACTATCAGTTTGAAGTTAGTGAGCTGGAAGATGACTGGAAAAGTCCACTGCAATTAGCTTTCATGGTCGTTTCATAAAGGCAGACCAAAATTGGGATGTGGATGACTAACTAAGTATTTAGGCTAAAATGCTAAAAAGTTAATCAAGGCAAAGGGCGATCGCGATGCCGTTTCCCAAGGGGCAAAATCCCAATCATCCCGCTGCTGGATCAACCATTAAGGTGGAGCCGATTCGGGATAAGAAGGCGATCGCCCGCATTAAGAAGATTTTGGCGGATCGTCCCCGTGATTTGTGTTTGTTCACGCTGGGCATTAATACGGCGTATCGGGCGAATGAGTTGCTATCACTCAAGGTGGGGCAGGTGAAGAATCTGCAAGCGGGAGATGTGCTGGACCTGAAGCAGCGCAAGACGCATAAGTATCGTCCCGTAACGCTGAATGCTACCGCCGTTGCGTCCATCCAAGCCTGGTTGCAGGTGAGTGATCTGAAGGCAGACGATTACCTCTTCACAGGACAACGCGGCTGTCTGACAGTAGAAACGATCAGTACACGCGTGAAGACCTGGTGTCAGGATGTGGGGCTAAAGGGCAATTATGGAAGTCATACGCTGCGGAAAACCTGGGGTTATTGGCAGCGCTTGGAGCGGGGTACGGCAATTCCGCTGCTGATGGAAGCGTTTGGACATGCGACCCAGCAGCAAACACTGGCGTATTTGGGGATTCAGTCCAATGAGATTGCCGCCATCTACGAGTTGGAACTGTAAAACGTTTTGACTGCGTTGGATCAGGAAGCTACCAGCTTTTCTGGACAGTACACATGACACCGATGGTGGTGAGCGTGCGTGCGTTGCTGCGGTTAGAGCTTGGTCGGTGTGTGGCTCTGCATGACGATCGTGCCATTGGGATAACGGCTTGTGTCAGACACTTCTAAGGTCACAAAGAAGCCAGAAACCCCGGTGTCATAAAAGTCGGCAGGCATCCAGAATTTGTTGAGCACCTTGCCTTGAGCATTCCTGTTCAGAGTGCCACAGGGGATAGTTTCGCCATCTGCGATCGCCCACAGTCGATAAACCTTGCCTGCGGGTGGCGCGACCAGGTTTTGCACAGCGAGCACCCCCTGCCGTTGTTCTAGATTCACCACAAAACTTCCCCCTGCCGTTTCCGATGTGTTCACCGGCTTGAGGGCAAAAAGTTGGGTTTGAGACTGCTGCAGGAGGGCATTGACCTCTTGGTTCAGGCGGGCATCCTGTCGCAAGCGATAGTTATCGACACCCAAACCCAAAATCAGGAGTGCCGCCACACTGCCCACGACGGTACGCCAGGGAATCTGAGATAGTTTGCGCCGGGAAGGTTGCAGCTTGGTGGTAGCAGCATCCAGAATCGCCGCCTGAAGATGGGGCGGCGGTGCTACGCTGTTGAGGCCGTGAACAACCTGGGCTAACGTGGTCTGAAGCTCAGCGACTTCTGCTACTAAGGCAGGATTGGTTGCCAGTAGTTGTTCGAAGGCTTCGATTTCGGCGTGATCAAGGTCGCCCACGACATAGCCCGCTGCCAGGGTGGCGATTGTTTCAGGAGTGAGGGGTTCAGTCATAACCTTAATCAATAGACGCTTGTAATAGTTGCTTCAATTTCAGAAGTCCCTGGCGCGTCCAGGACTTCACAGTGCCCAGGGGTTGCTGGAGTTGTTGGGCAATCTCTGACTGACTCAGTCCGGCATCATAAGCCAGTTCAATCACCTGCCGTTGTTGATCAGAAAGTTGAGACAAGGCCTGTCGCACTTGCTGCGATCGCTCATCCACCACGGCTTGATCAACCGGAGTAGGGGCAGGCGATGCCGCTGTAACGGTCTGCCCCCAGCGCTGCACCAAGTGAAGGCGGCGACTGCGCGATCGTAGTTTGTCAATGGATCGCGATCGGGTCATCGCCATCAAGTAGTGGAGCAGATGTCCTTGCTTAGCAGAGTCAAGCGGACGCTGCCAGAGGGACAGAAAAATCTCCTGAGTCAGGTCTTCAGCTTCCGGTTGGCTTTGCAACACTTTCAGTGCCACGCCGTACACCACACTGCCATAGCGTTCGTAAAGGCACCTTAACGCATCCGGCTGCTTGGTCTTAAGGCGATCTAAGAGTTCAGCATCAGTGAAGGTTGGCATTAATGGTTGTCCAGCAGGAGCACTCCGATTCATAGAGTCAGAGGAGTAGACGAGGATTGCTGCCCCTGTAAGAAGACTCGATCCCGCTTGTAAGGGGGCTAGCAATTGTTGTTTCATAACATGTTTTGAGCATCGGTCAAATGTCCTCCTCTCTCTAAAACGATTGATGAAGTCAATTGGATGAGCTCTAGGCACCTTCCAAGCAAAACTACTTCCCTGGAGAATCACTGAGAAATTTAAATCCAAACTGATTGCCGAGTCGCTTTAAGGATAGAGACGAAACAGTAACCCGGTCAGGCGCTTGCTCAGGCATCAATTGCAATCAATTTCTGGCATGACGCTTACTGCCGACTGATTCACTCCTACAGCTTTTTCACTCATGCCATCTTCTGTACTTGCAGAGTTTGAGGTAGTCCGATCGGTCTACACAATTGTGCTGCATCTAATGACTGAACGCGAGTGGAAACGCTGTAGCCAACCAACTACTCTGAGAGGCAATGCCATGAACCGTTCTCTTGCCACGCTGCTCACAACCCTTCTGCTCACGGCTGCCCTTATGCCAAAGGCGCTGGCTCACGGGCAGCAGCTTGGCTCTCCGATGAGCTTAGCCAGCAGTTCTGCAAATATCCCTGATCAAGCGGCAGTCGATCCGACACAGCCAACCGCTACCAAGACAGACGCTTTGCCAGAAGCCCCCACAAACGCAATGCCCAATAGCAATGCCATCCGTGCCGAGCGATCGCGCCTCACAGTCGATCAACCAAGTGTCGATGGTGCTTACCCAGGGTACTGTCCAGCCCTTCCCATCGGCACGCAACCGGGCGATTGGGACTACCGTGAAGCGCTAGAGAAGTGCTTGTACGGCAGCTAAGGGCGATCAACCAAGCCTTTGAGCCTTCCTCCTGGCATTCCAGGACGCATGGATCGCTCAAGGCTTTGCGTCTAGCCAGCAAATTTTGCGACCTACCATCACTACATCTACAAGGCTCCTCAAGCAATGAAAAATACCTTGCGCCAATACCATCGGCTCATAGCCACTCTCTTTTGTTTGCCCTTACTCTTTACGGCTCTGACTGGCATGAGCATTGCCATTACTGACACCTGGTTGCATCAAGAGGAGCTAGCAGCTTTTTTAATGACGGTGCACACGTTCCAAATTTTCAAACTCGATGCCATTCTGCCCGTTTTGAATGGTTTCGGTCTCCTTGGCTTAGTGGCAACAGGGCTGAGCATGTCTGGTGCGTTTGCTAAACGTCGTCACTCGAAATCACTAGGAGGACGATCGTGAAATCCCTTTCTTACTTTTTCATGGCAATCGCCAGTGCCGTTCTGGTGATTCTATTGTCGTTATCGTCCTGTCGTTCAACCCCCCAGGCAACAACGACTCCACCAATGACGATGGATCATTCACCGACCACCCAACCCCATGCCACCGCCAGTTCATCGCAGGCGCAACCCCAAGCGAGTGCCCAGCCTGCCAAAGTAACCATCAAAATTCGTAATTTCAAATTTGAGCCAGCGAGTGTGACGATCGCCGTGGGTGAAACGGTGCAATTTATCAATCTTGATGAGGAACCGCACACGGCAACCTCTACCGATGGCGTTTTCAACTCTAAAGGACTCGATACCAATCAAACCTGGAACTATACCGCGACGAAACCTGGCACCTTTCCTTACCTTTGCTCGATTCATCCCTTTATGAAAGGGACGCTCACTGTAACCCCCAAGCACAACTAAACTGAGAAACGCCTTATGAAACGCAGAAAGTTTATCGAACATGTCAGTTGGACAGGCTTAGGCATCGTCTGGGCAGTGGGGGAAAATGGCTTACTCACAGCCTGTCAGGTGAGAGAACCGACCGCTCAGAAAGCATCCACTACGACACCCTTTTCATTCGTGCAAATTAGCGATACCCATATTGGCTTCCACAAACCAGCCAATGAACACGTTACCGATACGCTTCAGAAAGCGATTACGGCGATCAACGCTTTACCCGTTCAGCCTGCCTTTGTCATACATACGGGAGACATTTCACATCTATCTAAACCCGAAGAATTTGATCAGGCAAAACAACTCCTTTCTCAATTGAAAGCCCCACTGTTTACCTTGCCCGGAGAACACGACACCATTGGCGATCGCGGCAAAGCCTACGAGGCAGCCTTTCCTAATAAGGATGTTAGAGAAGGCTTACAGGTCTGGGATCAGGCAGGCATCCATTTTGTCTCCTTGACGAACGTGTTGGACTTTGGAGCCACGGGCAAAGGTGCACTGGGACAGGCACAGCTAGATTTACTGGCAAACGATTTGACCGCGCAAAAATCGGAGACGCCGATCGTGATCTTCAGCCATATCCCCCTCTACGACCTCTATCCCAAATGGGGCTGGGCGACAGCCGATTCTGCCAGATTACTTTCACTGCTCGCTCGTTTTACCTCTGTCACTGTCTTAACGGGGCACATTCATCAAGTGATCGAGCACAGCGAAGGCAATATTCGGTTCCACACCGCGGCAGCGACAGCCTATCCCCTCCCTGCTCCAGGACACGGCGAACAACCGACTCCCGTGAAGCTACCTGAAAACAACTTGCTGGCAGTGCTTGGCTACCGTTCCGTGGCGATCACTGCCGAGAAGGAAGCCAAAGTTGTCCAACACGCTTTAGGGTAGAACGATCATTTAACAACGGCTTCTCGCGATCGCGTTTTGGGGCTTTTGGTGGCTATAAACCTCTGTCAAGGCTTTCCAGGCGCTAATAAACGCTATGGATCAACCACTAAGCCCCTTAATTGCGATGCACATCGCCTTTCCGTCTTCTTAGAAACTTGAGAACGATGCCATTTTCTTTCTTGCCCACGTTGCTGATGTATTGCCGTTTGACATAATCGATACTTTGTCCCTTCTTGCAATCTCCAGCCTCATCAATTAACACTGAAGTTTAGACTAAGGCAGATGAGAACGACTCAACTCCTTGCAGGCCTTGAGTGGGATGGCAGGTGCAACATAATCAGAGCTTAAGCAGTTTTTTTGTTGTCCGCTTTGGGTTTCCGAAATCGTTTTTTGACGGTTGGATAGCGAATGCGACGAGAACGGGTTTGTCCTGGAGTCCAACCGGGTGACTTTCCACGGGGTTTGGGTGCCGGGGCAGGAGTGCCAATCACCACTAAAACTTGTGCAAAAGCATTGGCTGTCCGGCCTGGTGAGAGGTTGGGTAAGGCTTTCTGCCAGGGGAGTGGTGAATCTTGCACGTCAGGTCGGGCTAGCCATAACTGCCACGTGAGCAGAGGCATTAAATCGCTCCAACGTTGCGAAGCTTCAGGGGTGGACACCTAGGGCAGCGTCCAATGTAAGCGTTGTTTGGCAAAACGATACCAATGCTCGATCGCGAAGCGACGCAAGTATTGCTGCCAAACGGTTGCCAGTGCCGGTAATTCCTGGCCGACCCAAATTAACCACAAGGGTTTGAAAGCTAGCGGGGTGGCTGCCGTGCCCAACCGCTCAACCCGAATGAGGGAGAGCACCTGCTTTGCTGCCTGCTTTAAATGTAGGGAATGCCAGAGCTGTAATCGCAGTTGTCCCCATTTTGCGTGCTCAACCTGTTGTTCCTCATCGGGTTGCCACCAACTCGTCGGGTCACTGAGCTTGAATTTAGCCCCATGTTTTCGGGGGCGACCCATGCCAGAGTAAGCCGCAGGAGCACCATAGAGAACACGATTGGAGCGCAACCGCATCAGCTTGTCGCAAGCAACGTCAGCCGTTCGCTGGAGGAAGGGGGCACAACCATACTCGGCATCCCATAACGACACGGGACGAATCGTTAACTAAACCCCTGAGGTAAGCCACTGGTTCTACCAGTGCGACTCGCAAAGCTTTGAGCGTTCCCGGCGTAAAGTAACTCCCACGGTGGCTTGATGAGCCAGTTCCGTAGGAGGAAAGAAACAATGTCGGAATTGTATCAAAGTCTGTCTCACTCGAAGTGGGACTGTAAGTATCACGTTGTGTTTGTACCCAAATATCGTCGCAAGGTCATGTTTGGCGAGATTCGTCAGTTTTTGGGACCGATTTTTCATGAATTGGCACGCCAGAAGGAATGCCGGATCATTGAGGGACATCTGATGCCAGACCATGTGCACATGTGTATCGAGATTCCGCCGAAGCATGCCGTTGCTTCTGTGATTGGCTTTCTCAAAGGCAAGAGCGCGATAGCGATTGCGCGACAGTTCAAGGGCAAGCAACAGAATTTCGTCGGTGAGCATTTCTGGGCACGTGGTTATGCTGTCTCCACGGTTGGCTTCGAGCTCGAAGCGGTGAAGCGGTACATTCGGGAACAAGATCACGCGGATAGAGGAGGGCAATTCTAGCGACTGACCGAGAATCCCCCGGCGAGGACACCCGCCCTTGGGGCGGTCACACTCATTAAGCCACCGGCTTCGCCGGGGGTGTCTGACTGCTGGCAGACTTGGCGCAGTTGCTGTGCGGCTGTTTCAATCGGGGTGTGGGCACTGGTGGTGCGCTCATGCAGCAAGGGTAAGGCCCAACTGCCTTGCACCTCTGGCACCCAAGCAAGCGTGCTATAACCCTGCCCCAAGGTAATGGGCTTGGCTCCACTCATCGGGTTGGCCTGGTGTTCAAAGGTTCGTTCTCGTAAAGTCTCTGCCTGCAAGCGTGGCCACGCTGTGTGGTCTCCTGCTAAGACAATCGGCTTGTCCGGTGAAAGCTGCTGCATGTAGAGTGCCATCAATTTAGCTCGCGGCGGCTCACTATCCTGCAAAGCCTCATACAAACTCGACCATTGGCGTCGAAACACAGGCGACAAGGAAAGTTCAGCAAACGAGTAAACACTGCGGCTGACTAAAACGGCATCCATCAGATCAAACAAGGCCTCTCTACCGTTTCCCATCAAACCGTAGACTTGATGCCGAAAGACACGAAGCTTGTCAAAATGACTCATAGTCAAGTGCTTTGAAACGTTCTTGACTATTAAGCAGTCAGATCGTTCGGTCTGGCTGCCTTTTTTCACTGTTTAGTCTAAACTCCAGGTAACAGAATCATCGACCGGACGTTAAGAACCTTCAGAATTATCTCCAATCGCTTTTGACGTAACTGTTGCACTGTTCATGGAGATTCGCTCAAAAAGTGATATAGGTTTTGTTGGCTATCAAGTCCAATAGCTTTTGCAATCGCAGGTAAAGACTTGTGTTCAATCGGCATTGCATAATAGAGGTATGAATTGAGGAAAGTTGCCATGCAATGCCCTGAATGTGGCTCTTCTCATATCCGTAAGAATGGGACAAAAAAAGGTAAACAAAATCACATTTGCGTCGATTGCAGGCGGCAGTTTATTGATTGCTATGAGCCCCCCAAAGGCTACTCTGAGGCAGTCAAACGCGAATGCTTGAGTATGTATGTCAATGGTTCAGGCTTTCGAGCGATCGAACGAGTTAAAGGTGTGCATCACACCACTGTCATCGACTGGGTCAAACAAGTCGGAGAACTGCTGCCCGATGCCTATGCACCAGCAGTGATACCAGAAGTTGGAGAACTTGATGAATTAGAAACGTTTGTCGGGTCAAAAAAACAAAATTTGGCTGTGGACAGCGGTAGACCACTTCAAACCGGGGATTTTAGGGTGGGTTATAGGAGCCCATAGTGCCGAAACCTTTACACCGTTGTGGCACTTGGTGAGGCTCTGGAACTGTTACTTTTATGTGACTGATGGTAACCGAGTCTATCCGATGTTTGTTCAAGCTGAAGACCACATTGTCAGCAAAACCTACATGACTAGAGTCGAGGGGGAAAACACTCGATTAAGACATTATCTAGCCCGGTTGCATCGCAAGACATTGTGTTATTCAAAACCAGTAGAAATGCTGGAGCATTCAGTTCGTTTGCTACTTCACTACCTCAAGTTCTGGGAGGTCCCTATTCCAACATAATTCATACCTTCATTCAGCAACGCCAGTGCTTGAGTTGACATTCAACTCTATCGAGCCGTCTTGGTACGGACTCCTATGCCAAGTGGCTTGAGAGGGGGGAAACGGCGAGGTTTCTTCCTATCCCGATTGGCCGAGAACAGTTTGGTAAATCTCAAGTAGTCGCTTGTAATTTTCAGCAGCAGTATATTTAGTCTCAAACTCAGCCCGAGCTTCCTGCCGCATCTGACTTAATTTCTGTGGGTGTGCAAGGAGCCAGTTGATTTTAGCTACTAAGTCAATAGGGTCGCCAGGATTAAAAAGTAGACCAGTACGTTCATGATCTACAAGTTCAGTAATTGCCCCAATATTTGAGGCAACCACAGGAGTACCTCTGGCGAAGGCTTCGATCGCCACCCGTCCAAACGTCTCATACCATTCTGAAGGAAAGACGAGAAACGCAGCATTGCCAACGACTTCATATACGTGCTCCAGCGATTTGCGCCCCAGCCATTCAATTTCTGGACGCTGCTGCGTGGCTTCAATGACTTGCCCTGCTAGCGGTCCATCACCCAGAATTTTCAGTGGCAGTTTACCATCCAGTTGTTTCCAGGCATCGAGCATTACCCCAAGACCTTTCTCAATGGAAAGCCGTCCCACGAATAAAGCATAGCCGCCCTTACCCTCCCCAGGTTTAGGAGCAGGATGCAAAAAGTTCGTCTTAAACGCAATTTTCTTTGCTGGCAGCCCACCCTGGATGAATTTATCGACTGCAAATTGGCTGTAAGCAATGAAGACATCGACTTTGTTCTGCCATGTGCCTAGTAAGGAATGTAAACTCAGCATTGTTGCGACGGTTGCACTGGCACTCTGGCTACCGCGGTAGCAGCCATGTCTAATAGCTGGTAGCGGTAATGGTTGTCCGAGGCAGTCTTCACAGATTCGCCCATTGCGAAAGAAAAGCGCATTGGGGCAAAGTAAGCGGTAGTTGTGTAGCGTTTGCACTACAGTGGCACCTTCATCTTGAACTGCATAGTAAGCAGCAGGAGATATTAGGGGAAACGTGTTGTGAAAGTGGACAATTTGGGGCTGTTCCTGGCGAATCAGCGATCGCAATTCTCGATAAACCGTGCCGTTCCATAAGGTGTTTTTGGCCAACCGCAACGGATTTGCCCCCATGATGTTGTCATTGTGGAGCGTGTAGCGCAGGACTTCATGTCCGTAGGATTTCAACAAAGCAGCTTCTGTAGCAAAAATTTGCTCTTCGCCACCTGGTTGTTGATAGTAGTTATGAACAGTCAGAACACGCATTGCTTTTTCCCTGTTGCGTCAAAACGGTTTCGTAAACATCAGCCAGAAATTTGCCCTTTGTTTCCCAGTTAAAAAATGTATGTACCCGGCTGCGTCCTGCCATGCCCATGCGCAATCGTAGTTCTGGCTCCTGCACCAGGCGAGACATGGCAGTTGCCATCCCCTGTACAGCCTGGTCAGGATTATCTGCCGGAATTTTAAATCCCGTTTCCGCTGTCACCTGCACAGCTGGTCCTCCAAGGTCTAAGCAAATTACTGGACGACCTGCCGCCATTGCCTCTAAGCAGACAAAACCGCCCGACTCATGCAAGCTGGGATGTACCAAAGCCGTACAAGTACCCAGCTTTTGCAACAAATCAGTCCGTGGCATTTCATTCAAGAATTTGACCTGAGACGCAATACCGAGATCGATCGCAAGACATTGAAGCGCATCCCCTTCCACTCCTTTGCCGACAATCCAATACTCTGCTTCTGCTGGTAAAGAGGCTTGTGCAAAGGCACGTAAGCCCAGATGAAACCCTTTCCAATGTAAAAAGCGTCCAATGCTGATGAACCTTACAGGGACTTCACTTAATAAGGAATATTGCGCCAACTGCGCTACTTCCTCAGACAAAAGCCCAACCTGCGAGAGGATTTCCACATTTTTGCCACCCATCGCTACTAGCCTTTGTGCCGTGTCATCCGTTGTTGCCCAGGCAAGCATGCTACGTTTCACCGTAATGCGAGCAAATGGATCGCGTTCCCCAAGCCACCGACTCAGGCTGCGTAAAGCTTCGTAGAGTTTGCCTCTCCGACTGAAATCTTGAAAAAACGCTTTAGGAGCAGTTTCGCCGCCACCTACTGGTCCTAAAATAAAGGGAATGGGTAAGAGTGAGAGAAAACTGGGCGTAGAGTGTTTTACAAAGGTGACATGGTGGGCTAAGTCAAAGCCGATCTCACGATGCAACTTGAGGGCAACAAAGTAAGCCTGAATTTGCCAAAGATAGTAGTGAATTTGAAAAGCACCCTGCCCCCAAGTCCACCCATTTCCCCAAATGGGCAGGGTAAAGTAAACAAAATGCAAATTGGGCACAGGATTCCGTGCTAGTTCAGCTTCGATCGCCTCTCGGCCATCATCCGGTCGAGTCAGCACCCAGACCTCACAGTAGCGTGCAACTTCCCGCACTGTATTCCAGCCCACTCCTAACTCCGTACCCCGTCCTGGTTCGCAGGCATACGCTGATAGCAAGACCTTCATTGCGCTAAAACTCTCTTTGTCTGCTTTGAGGATGAAAGCACCATGTGGCAAAATTCGAGGTACTGCTGGCTGGTATTTAAGTAATCAAAATCCTGCGATCGCTGCCGTGCCTGTGCTTGATACTGCTGCTTTAGTTCAGGCTCACTGAGAATTTGTAAAAGCCCTTTGGCGAGAGCATCCGGGTTACCAGCGGGAACCAGTACTCCATGCTGGCCATACTCGATAATATCTTTCATACCACCGGGAGCATCCGAAACTACAACAGCAGCACCACAGGCCATAGCCTCCTGAAGAGCGATCGGACATCCTTCCCAAGCAGATGCCAGGACAAAAACAGCGGCCTTTGCCATATAGCGGTATGGATTAGTCTCATAGCCGGGCATCCAAACCGCATCAGCAATACCCAACGACTGGCTCAAACTTTCCAACTCTGCCCGCAATGGTCCGTCTCCTAGAATGAGCAACCTCGTCGGACGCTCCTTGAGCACTTGGGAAAAAGCATGGAGTAGCCCATCCAACTGTTTCTGCTTTGCTAGACGAGCAGCAGTAACAATGACAGGAATGTTTTGATTTTGAAACCATTGATGATCAACTGGTTCTTGAGCCAGCTGTTGCACTCGATCGCGGTTAATAGGGTTTAGTACCACCCGCATAGGAATGCTCACGGCAATTTTAAGCGTTTTCACCAGATCGATAATCGTATCTTTGGAAACACCAATTAACCCATCGCTATGGGGATATACGTAGCGCATCAAAACAGGCAAAAATCGCAGATGTAGCTTGTCCCGGTGCTCAATTCCAGCCTCTAAGCTGATGATATTATGCTCGCCCAAAATTACTTTGGTGGGTACTCCAGCTAAAGATCGTGCCCAGACTGCCACAATATTGAAATACCAAGGCATTGGGAGCAGCACATCCGGTTGATACTCCCGCAAATAGCGTACCGTTGGAAGTAGCGAGAATGCCGTGCGCTTAACGTTTAGAGTCGTAATTGAAATATCAGAATATTGAGCTAATTCTTGTGGGCTGGCATCCAGAACAACTAGGTTACAGTCCACACCAAGCTCTTTGAATCCACGCACCAAAGCCGTGCAGAGATTGGTAAAAGTACCCCCACCAATATCATGAGTCAAGATGGAAATTCTGAGTGTCTTCATCGTTGCTTCGTGTGTTTCAATTGTTAATCCTGCCATTTGAAACTGAGTACCACCTCAACTCGCCATGACCAGTTCTGTCACTGCTGCCAAACATTTTGCCGCAGCCTCTGGGGTATACTGCGCCATAATTTGTTGCGATCGATCACCCATTTTGCCAATGCATTCTGGGTGATCGATAAACGTCTGCATCAGATCTGCTAGATCAGTTGAATTATCAGGATTAAAAACGTAGCCATTCTCGCCATGGATAACCAGCTCGGATGTCCCCGCTCCTTTCGAGCATAAGATTGGCTTACCCAACAGCATTGCTTCTAGAGTGACGACCCCCCAGGTATCTTCTAAGGTTGGGAAGACAAAAACGTCGGCACCTTTAAAGTAATTGCCAATTTGGTCGTAAGCAACTCGTCCAACCCATTGAATACGATCACTCAAGTCATGCTCTTGGCAGAAGGCTTTCAGCTCTTCTTCTTGAGGGCCATTGCCTACTACCAGCAAAGTGTAATTAGCATAACCGCGTGACACCAGAGTTGCACAGGACTGCAGCAATAAAGGCAACCCTTTACGCGGAATAACATGACCCACAAAAAGAAAGATTGGATGCTGCAAGCATGCTAAATCGCCTTCGCTTTCCTCTGATCCCGGCAGAGTTTTCTCATCAGGAATTTCATAAGGTTGCAGAAAGACCCGATTCGGGCGAGCCCCTAGCACGTCAAGCAGATAATCCTTTCCTGCTCGGCTGTTAGTAATGCAGGCGTCAGAAAGCCGCACCATTAGTCGTCGTATAAATAAGCGCAAGGCTGAATTACGATAATCGACACCAGGTGAGCTTCCTTCATAAGCAATGATTACTCGTGACCACAGAATGGGCTTCAGCAATAGTGCCAAAATTGTCCAGACTCCAAAAGAGCTAGAAAAAATCACCTGCGGTCTTAACTTCAGCAGATAACTAATGATCCCTGGTGAGAGCGCCGTGAAGTTATCGCCATAACTACTGCTATCTCGATTAATCTCAATGACTCGAAACTTACCAACCACTTCTACGTGAAGCGTTCCTTCTAGCCCCTTGGCAAATCCGGGGAACAGCCCTGTAAATACCGTCGTACTAGGAAATAGACGCGCAAACTCACTCAAGGAAGGTTGCCAGTAAAACCATGCTACCGGTAACAACCAGGCAACTCGGAGGTGGTTCATGAATAAGGCTCAATGTAATTTTGGTATGAGTAGTTCTTTGAAATTTTGCAACTAAATAAGACGAGCTAGCCTGCTTGGCAAAGTCTTCACCAGGACAAAGCTTCATTTTGTCGAACACCTTGGTAGCAAAGGACTGACATGGGCAAAACAGATAGCTGACTTACCCCCACAGGCTACTCGCTGGCCCCATGCTTCAATGCCGAATTAATTGTTAACGGGATCGCACGTTTAGACTGAAATGCCTTAGACCTGTTGCTTTTTAACGGAAAAAATCGCTGAAATCCTCACGCTGCATGGGTTTTAGCCCCTGACCGCAGGAATCAACCGAAAAGCTTAATATGACTAGGTTTCACGACTTTTTCAACCTTATATAGCAACAGGTCTCTTAGTTATCAGGAAAATATATACCTACTTAACGAAGTCTACTTATCCGTCACCCTGGCAAAACCTTCGCCACAAGGCAGTGACTACATTAGAACCAACGTAAGCAGGAAATTTTAGGCTCATATTCAGAACCATAAAGAGACCTTACCATGGCTGACCGCTAGAGACTTCATCTAACCCATAGAGCTACTTCTCATCATTCATCTTGTTATGTAGAGATAATAATGTTACAAGCCTGGTAACTCAAGACAACCATTAAATTCTTTGTCAAAAACTTACAATATACACAGTGCTTACCGCAAAAGCCGAATAGGGTAATTGGGGCTACTAACGGAAAACCTGATTTTCCGGCTACAGCGCTGACGATCTCGATACTATAAGGAGTTTCCGGCTAACTAATTAAACCTCGTCCATCTTGAGAACTGGAGTTTTGGAGGCGAGTTGGCTAAGCTGAAAGAAGTGATGCGAAAGCTTCAATGAGCGAGTCCTGTTAAAGGTTGATACGTCACGCTGGCAGCACAGCCCCGAAAGTTTGAGAGTGCAAGCACTCCAAGCAACCCATGCACGGACCCGTGAGCGCTTGCTCGCGCTGTACGCAGTCTGCCAGGGCAAAAGTGCGACAGCAGTGGGACGGCAGAGCGGGCGCAATCCACAAACCATCATGGCGTGGGTCCATCGGTACAATGAAGCAGGCTTTGAGTCACTGCTGTATCAAAGCACAGGCGGTCATCCCCCCCTTTGTCTGCTGCCGTCGAGCAAGGGGTAGCGGCGGTTATCCGTGAGGCTTTAGACCTGGCAGCAACCCCACCCCAACAGCGTGCCGCACCGACTCAACCCTGATGGACCCTCAAGCGGTTGGTGGCCTGGGTGAAGGCCCAGTTTGACATTGACTGCTGCCGCGATACCTTGCGTAAGGTGCTCAAGCGCTTGGGGTTTTCCTGGAAGAAAGCGCACAAGTGACTGAATAAGGGCAAGCCTGCCCAGCGTGCTGCCTTTCTGGAACGCCTGCAGGTCATGCTCGATGAGGCGCTCCACCAACGCTGCCTGCTGGTTTACATCGATGAAGCCTATATCCATTTAGACACCGACGTGGGCTATGGTTGGTCCCTCCGGGGGGAACGTTTCTGGGTCAGTTCCAGTTCACCGGGACGCGAGAAAGTCTCCTTCTACGGTGTCTATCTCTACAATCTTGCCCATTTGAGTTTGGACTAATGCAGAAGAGAAAGGCAGTCAATGAGAGCCACCGACTGCCGTAAGGTCAATGAAGTAACAAGCAACATTGACCCTATGATTTTCAACGAACTTCAGCAATTTCGCCAAACGTTGTATCACAGTCTGGGCATGCCAGGGATGCCCTGTTTGACCTGATGGATGCGGTGTTGGTGAGTGCTTGCATTGTGTCGTTTGTGAGCCTGTCACAAAGTCCTGTCTTTCGTCGTCAGTGGTCGAGCACCTATGAAGCACTGCGTGATAGCCGTCTGCCCCGAGCAAAGCTGTTGAAGTTGTTGGTGCAGCAGCTTCCTACTCAGCAGCAACCGTTGTTGGCCGGTCATGCGAGTCGGTGGAATCGTCCTGCGGCCAAGCGCTTGAAAGACCGCACCTTGTCAGGCAAAGCCGGTCATGCGACCACTGTAGGACAAAGCTATAGCACCTTAGCTTGGCTTGCCGAAGCGCAAGGCCGTTGGGCCTTACCGTTGCGGCATGAGCGCATCACCAGGTTTGAGACACCCGCCAGTAAAGCAGCGTTCCAACTTAAACAAGTCACCCGTCAGATGACTGTACGTCCGTTGGCGCTCTATGACCGAGGCTATGGCAATGCGAATTTTGTCAACCAGACCGCAGGCATTGCAGCAATTCTCAGTATGGAAATTTAGCTGGTATTCAGCGGGACATCTAGCTCTAGACCTTCTAGCATGAAGGTGAGCAGATGATCCCAGTTGTCGAAATACATGTAACGGGTTAACGCCCGCAAATCATCAAAGAAGGTCTTGCGCGTGGGCAAGTGCGACCGCAGCAACTTGTACTTTTGGTCGAGCAACTCTAGCAACGTGTGGAAGAGCAGGGACAAGATGTTCAGGGTTGCAAGCAGCGAGGAGAGGTGCTGTTTGCCGTGCCCGAAATTGTGTTCCAGATTGTAGCCCTTGGTCTTCAGTGTGTTGTTATTCTCATTCTCCACTTTCCAACGAGTCCGTCCTGCTAGAACGATTTCTGCTACGTTTTCGTCACTCAACGGGTGATTGGTGGCAAATGAATTCATATCCGTCACCTTCCCGTCAGGACGAGTGACGGTGACCTCACACCAGTTCACCAACAGCGCATCCTCGCTATCTCTCAGGGGCACGCCGTTGAGATAGCGGTAGGTGTGAGTTTCCTCGACTTTCCCAGTCCACCGTTTCACGGTTACTGTCGGTAGGTCAATGCCCTCCAGATGTTCATAGAGGGTGGTGTGAGATTCCGGACGGCACACTAGGATGAAGTCCAATGGTTGGTCTAGAAGCTCCTGGCACAAAGGCTGGTGGCAATAGAGGTCATCCCCTAAAACAGTGACGTTTAGAGTACTCAAGCGTGACCCATGCTGCGCCAACCAGCGTTTTGCGGCGGCATTCTCACAGTCCTGTTTGTCATGGCCATCTTGCGGCACGATAAATTCAGGCACCAATGGAATGACGTGCGCTCGTCCCGGACAGACAAGGACCGGCGTGATGACGCTATGGAAGTAGTAGGTCTCCCCCGACTTCCGTGTGCGGGTTGAACAGTTCGAGCAGTGGATTTGGCTGGAACTGAAGTATTCGGTGCCATCGAGGGCAATCAACAGAGTATCCGCAAGCGAGCGGAAACCCTCTAACTGCCCTTGCTGTTCTAACACCTGCAAGATTTCCTCGAACACGGGAAAAACCTGCTCAGGGGCTACGGGATCTAACAGGTCCCGGCTCTGGTTGTCACTGGGAATCTGATGGACTCCAAACAGGCTTTGGGCATTACTTTTGCCTTTGCTGCCTGCCATCATGCGTTGATAGGCCAGAAAGGAAGGGGTTTGGGTGAAGAACACGCTAAACGCGCTTAAGGCGGCATCTTCCATCCCATACCGGATGTTCTTGCCAGTCCGTTTGTCTGGTAGCGAGGACAAACGTTGGCGAAAAAACCGACGATGGTGTCAAACAACCCTCGTTCTTTCAACGGTTCTGGCTCTCTTGGCGCTCTCAGATGTCCTTACAATACTGGTATTTCCAGGACTTGAACAGCTTTTTGCCATACTGAGAACTGCTGCAGGCATTGAGGCAGACTTGCTGCTGCGGGTTGCCTCTAATCGGTGTGTGTATGGAGTACCACCTGCATACCAGGGACGAGGAGCACCTGCCAAACATGGACACAAGATGAAGCTCAATGACCCTGAAACTTGGAATGTCCCCAGCGAAACAGTTGAAGTGGATGACCCCAAATTTGGACGAGTGCGCGTGAGTCGTTGGCGGGCGTACCATTTTCGCAAATCCCCCCAACGGGAAATGGAAATGTTGCGAGTGGAGGTGCTGGAGCCACAGAGTCGCAAGCGACGCTTGACTCCCCTGTGGCTAGTCTGGCTGGGTGAGCAGATGCCCCCCTTAGAGACTCTGTGGTTGCACTACCTGCGTCGGTTTGCCCTGGAACATTGGTATCGCTTTGCCAAGCAGCGGTTATATTGGACACTCCCCCAGTTCAGTTCTGTAGCGGCAACCGAACAGTGGAGTACCCTGATGCCATTGCTCAGTTGGCAGTTGTGGCTGGCACGGCAGGATTGTATCGACCACCCCTTGCCTTGGCAGGCACCCCAAGATGCGCTCACTCCGGGTCAGGTAGCACAAGCCTTTGCAGGCATTTTGGCAGCGATCGGTACCCCCACTCCTGCGCCCAAACCCCGTGGTAAATCGCCAGGACGCGTCAAAGGGCACAAGCCAGCCCTGCGTCCCCGCTATCCGACGGTTAAAAAACGAGCCTCGAAACGCAAAAGATCCGAGCAATCCCCGAACAGTTCAGTCGCAACAGCAGCGTAACTTCAAGCAGGATGGCATTCAATTCCTTGCGTTCAACTGTCATGAACGGTTGAGCGAATCCTTCATGGCATCCTGTTGCGCCATGTTGTGATGCCAGTTAGTCCAAACTAAAGTGCCCAAGTACGTGTCTTTGCTTATGACAACGCAGACCAGTTCAACACCCTTGATGTCCTCAAGCGACTGCGCGGGGAGTTCCCTGATGTGCCGTTGAAGTTGGTGTGGGACGGGGACCCCTATCATCGAGCCCAAACGGTACAAGTGGCCGCCACCGCACTCGATATCACGCTTGAACCTTTGCCGGTTTACAGTCCAGACTTCATGCCCGTGGAGCATCTCTGGCAATGGTTACGGGAAGATGTGACTTATCATGCCTCCCATACCAGCCAAGCCGCATTGCAGCAACGAGTGGCACGATTTCAACAGGAGATTAATGCCCAACCCCTTGCCCTCGCTGACCGCTTATGGGGTAAAGGTAGCGTCGCTGCAACGAGGTGCCACGCGATCGCTGTAATAATTGACCTGCAAGGATTTCAGCAAAAAAAGCTTGAAAACTGAAACTTGCCCATAAATGATGATCGAATCGCTTACAAAATCGACGACAGAATGGGCTTTTCACGCCTTTTTTGTCTGAAAACTTGCCCGTAAATGACTATTTTGGGGGATATTCTACTAAATCTAGAAAAATTTTCTGGGACCTTTACCCTGAAGCGCTTTCAGCCGTCGCGTGGCACTTTGTTTCAGCTTCGCTACCTTTAGGCCTACAGTGGCAAGCAAAAGTGCCATAGGCTGAAAGCGCAATTGCTCGTGGATTTTGATCAGGGGCAAGTGATTGCCACCGTGATCGATACCGGCAAAACCCATGACTTCAAGTTGCTGAAACAAAGTCGCCTGCCTTTTGTGTCGTCGCAGTTATGTTTAGCGGACCGAGGGCATCAGGGATTTGCCAAGCGTCATGCTGGAGCTTGTATGCCAACCAAGAAGCAACGCAACCAGCCGTTAGCCGAGGACGAGAAGCAGCACAATCGGGCCTTAGCGAGACTACGGGTAAGAGTGGAACCTGTGATTCGTCGCTTCAAGATCTTTCGCATCTTCTCAGGACGCTATCGCAACCGCAGACGGCGATTTGGCTTGCGCTTGAACTTGATTGCAGGACTGCTCAACTATGAACTGGTACATGCTTCCTGATTCATGCAGGAGGTCTAGTGTACGGGGCGTGTATACTCAAATTCGCGGCGTTCCCGTTTCCCAGGATGCATCGGCTTGTCAGTCGCCTTGCGCTCCAAAGCTTGAATACCCGTCATCTCATCGAGAGACACGGTGCGCGCTCCCGCTGCAGCACGCTCAATCGCGCTCAAGTAGACCCCACAAATGTCGTTGACCTTGGCATCGAATTCAGGGTCGGGGGGGATTCAACCAGTATTGTGACTGGTGCGGTTTCAAATCGGCTTCGTTCAGCAAGCGTCCGACATGGCGGGGGGAGATGCTGGTCACAATCCCCTGCTTGACGATCTCATCGGCCAGTTCCCGTGCCGTCCAATGACTGATGGGTCGTCCATAGTCCTCTGGCTTCTCGCAGGCAAGGGCAAACAGTTGCAGAAGCTGCTCTAAACTGAAGGTCATGGGTCCGCCTGGTCGGGGAGCATCGGCTAAACGCTCCCCTACGAGAGTATCCTTCTCGCTCAAGGTCAACCAACGCTGACGCCATAGCCTTGCCATATCGCAACTGATCTTGAGTGCACGAGCAATTTCTCGATGATTTTGCCCGTCAGCAGTGCACAAAATAATCCTGGCTCTCAAGCCAATTTGCTGGGGAGGGAGTACTATGACGATTGACTAACTGTTGGAGTTGCTCTCGTTCTGTTTCAGTCAGTTGCAAAAGTGTTGGAGCAAGTCTAGGCATCGCTTCAGACCATCGTTCAAACTCCCCTCAATGGTAGCTCTATTCCCGCTGAGGTCTACTAGGTGCTTTAGATATGTTGATTACAAACACTATGGGTACGTTAAATATGCTGAAAAATAACTTCAGCAAAACGCTGTACTGAGTTTTGTTCAGCAAATGATTGCATCTGATTCTGATTACCCAATGCTTGGGGAGGCGCCAATAAGCACCTAGTTAACCCACTTTTAATGTCTTCCACAGAAGTTGAATCAACTGTTAAGCCAAGCTGATAACGCCGGACCAATTCCCCCATCAGCCCGTAACCTGAGCTCAGAACTGGCTTCCGTGCTGCTGCCGCCAATAGCAATATACCGCTCATACCAACATGGCGTTGGTAGAGCGCTAAGGTCACATCGGTCAGTTGAAAGTACTGCTTTACCAATTCATCAGAAAGGAACTCAAACCGGGTAATTATCTGAACCGGGCGGCGGTTAGACACCACGTCGATTTGCTCCTTGATCCGGATCTGCTCCGCCAACTCAGCATTACCAGCGATCAGCAAACAGACCTTTCTGGCAAGCTCATCAGGTAGCAGCAATAGCGCTGCTAGAAATTGGTAAACGCCCTTACGTTCGGCTTCAAAGGAGCCAAATAGTAAGAAAACTATGCGGTTTGAATCAATGTGAAGGTCGTTCCGCATAGCTTGTAAGTCCGTATCTTTTGGCAAAGCAGTCTCAACCGGATCAGGAAGTGAAACAATATTTGCTGAAGCAGGTGGGTTGAAATACTTTGTGACATATGGATCTAGACAAAAAAGCGATTTCATCTTTGAGTGATTCAACGTTCGGGCTAGAAATAATCTTTCACGCCACTGTTGCAAGCGCTCTTTCCAGTCTGGTCTGTAGCCTGCGAGGCTACTGTAATGAAATGTTGGTCGAAAGTAAATGCCCGAAAACAGGCAAGGTAATTTGGCACCTAATACTATAGGAAGTTCACAGGTGTCCAAGTACATCAGCAAACAATGGGTTGCTGCTAAAGCTTCGGCGTATTTTTGGAGCAAGTTCCACTCCCGCAAATTGCGAAACACCCGATCCAATCTTGATTGGCGTGAACTAAGAACAGCCTCTTCTTTGGAGCTAATTGCTATAAAGTTGATCCTACTTGAGCCAAATGCCTCTGTAAGCTCTATCACATCCGAATGGGTCTCAAAAAACCTGGGTGAAACAACAATAAACAGTTCACCGCTAAGTTTTGACTCAGACCAATAGCAAATCAAATGCTTAATATAGGCAGCATGATGACCATGAATCGAGAGGTCAAACATTAAAATACGGCGATTCAGCTTTACAGAAACCATATTATCTGCTGTGAATTAGCTGCGGTTTAAAAAGCCAACCATGACTTACGGTTTCCACCCAACTCAACCCGAAGCATAAAACCTCAGATCGAATAATAGCAATTGTGCGATTCGAATACTCAAACCAGATGTTATCAGGTAAGCTAGTTTCAGCAAAACACTACAGTAATCTGTGCATATATAGCCGTACCAGCTATAAGATTTTGGTGTGGAGCTGTTGTGGATCCGGTACTTCCATCACGCATGAAACTTTGCACCTCATCTCAGAGAATCTAAATTTCTGATTTGTAACAGTATATGTCTTTGATACTATATTAGTTTTATTCAGAAAAATGACTAGCCCCTCCAATTTTCTTTACTCACTCTTCAAATTGAGCAATCTTTCCAGCGTTTTTTGTAAGATTCACATACACTGGTTGAGTCGAGGGAAAGTATTAAGTCCCGCCCCTCCTATCTAGATCTGGACGTGCGTTAGGGTCGGCGACCAACGAGTCAGACACCCCCGGCGAAGCCGGTGGCTTAATGAGTGTGACCGCCCCAAGGGCGGGTGTCCTCGCCGGGGGATTCTCGGTCAGTCGCTAGAATTGCCCTCCTCTATCCGCGTGATCTTGTTCCCGAATGTACCGCTTCACCGCTTCGAGCTCGAAGCCAACCGTGGAGACAGCATAACCACGTGCCCAGAAATGCTCACCGACGAAATTCTGTTGCTTGCCCTTGAACTGTCGCGCAATCGCTATCGCGCTCTTGCCTTTGAGAAAGCCAATCACAGAAGCAACGGCATGCTTCGGCGGAATCTCGATACACATGTGCACATGGTCTGGCATCAGATGTCCCTCAATGATCCGGCATTCCTTCTGGCGTGCCAATTCATGAAAAATCGGTCCCAAAAACTGACGAATCTCGCCAAACATGACCTTGCGACGATATTTGGGTACAAACACAACGTGATACTTACAGTCCCACTTCGAGTGAGACAGACTTTGATACAATTCCGACATTGTTTCTTTCCTCCTACGGAACTGGCTCATCAAGCCACCGTGGGAGTTACTTTACGCCGGGAACGCTCAAAGCTTTGCGAGTCGCACTGGTAGAACCAGTGGCTTACCTCAGGGGTTTAGTTAGCACTGCTGGCACTTTTCCAATCGCCCCTCTCCAAACGATGCATGACCGTTTCCGTATCACGTCGCTCTCCAGTAATCTCAACGTAAAAGAGCTTTGCTGTTATAACGCCATACTGAATTTTGTAATGACATTCCAGGCACACAGCTATCGTTTTGCGGCAACGTGCAGCCATCTTTATTCATCCAGTCTAGCCGTGCTGCTTTCCCTTTTTGCGCTACGTCGGCGAGTTTGCGGATGTGAGAGCAAATGGAAGCAGTCTACCTAATCGTCGCTCAATACCAATCTTTTGAGCAGCGGGACAATCGAGACATCTCCAACCCTAAGATTAAACCGACGTGGTTCAGTCCAACCTTGCTCACTAATCGCTGAAAGCCCACTCGTCCTTCCACACTACTGCCTGATTTACCCAGATCGTCATCAATCGTGAGCACTCGTTCACGACTCCAACCCAATGCTTCGGCTCGATCTACTAACCCGTATTGAAGCCGGGTGGACTCTTGATGATTCAAAGCTTGCTGCAACGTGGACTGTCGCACATAGACAATAGCCAGTCGTTCGAGATGATGAGGTTGGATCTTTTCCGAACGCTACGCTAGCGTTTCATGATTGTGGCTCATTGTCCTGCTACTTCGTCGTTGGAGCCGCCATCTGGCTCTCCAGCATTTGACCCAGAATCCAGACCAAGCGTTTGCGGTTCAAGGGCGGGAGGGTGAGCCACAGAGGGGGTGCTATCAGACCAACGGACGGGGGGAACTGCGGACTTGGACATAGACACCTTCTGGTTGAAGTAGGGTTTGGCTTACTTGGGTCTTGGCGACCAAGTCTACCAGGCGTAGCAAACCTTCAATCTCTACGGGTCTGATTCCCCGTCCGCTTGCGGCGTTTGTAACAAGCGGAAGTGCGTCCCGAAGTGAAAATTCCGTAATGCCCCGTCTGCTTGCAGCGGGGATAGGAATTTTAGCGCTCCGCAACTTTTACTAGCGTAGGAGACGGTCGCTGTTTTGCGTTTATACGGATATTATGGCTGCCGCATTGAAGAATTATTTTTGGATAGCAAGTCAGGGTCTTTTGAGTTAGAAGATTCCCGTTTCCGGGGTGAGTCTGCCCTCAAACGCCTCTATATGGTTGCGGCTCTCGCACTGCTCTATGCCACCACGCAAGGCATGTCGGTGCAACTCACTGGATTGCGTCAACAGGTTGACCCGCACTGGCGACGTGGCATTAGCTACCTCAAAATCGGGTTGCGTTGGCTTCACGGTGTTATACATAAAGGGCGGCAACTCCTAGATCCGTTCCCATTGCTCCCAAAAGACCCAGAACCTTGTTTTGCCTCAAACCGGGCTGAACGAGATTTTTATGGCCAGATTTGGCTTACTCGCATTCGTTCCTTAACCTGCAAGCCTTGTTATGCCTTTCAATGATTAAGATGTGTCAGGCATCTTAGTGGTGCAGAAAAGTCTTGAAAGGCTTACTCTGTCGAGAGTCTCACATGAGACAAGGAGTAGCTGGAAGGGGGCATTTCATGAGACCCTGAAGTTCCCCAACTATCAGCAAACCTCATGGAAGTACCCCTCTTGTATCGTCAACTGCAAGACCAACTCCGTCAATGGGTCTGTCCGGTTGACCAACGACACTTGCAAGTCTTCTGTGAAATCCTTGCAGCCATCTTGCAATCGGGGAGTGGCGCATTGGGAAAATGGATACCCTATCTCGGTCACCGAAACTGCCAAGCCCGTGCGCACTTGGAACGCTTCAGCTATTTTCTCCATAATCCACAGATTACTGCCGAGCGGTTCTATGAACCGATGCTACGTCATGTTCTGAAAGCATTTGCGGGAGAAGCGGTGCTGCTTACCCTCGATACCAGTATGCTGTGGGAGCAATTTTGTTTGATTGAGGTGTGCTTGGTGTGGGGCGGACGTTCCTTTACCCTGGCTCAAACCGTGCTCGAACATGGCAGCGCGACGGTAGGCTTTGAGCACTATCAGCCCGTGTTAGAGCGTGCCAAACGGGTCCTACCCAAGCACGTCCAGGTGACTTTACTAGCCGACCGAGGCTTTGAGCATGGCAACTTGATGCAGTGGTTAACCCAGCAGCAATGGTCGTGGGCGATTCGGGTGAAATCGAACTTGCAGGTGCAATTGAGTCATGGCGACACGCAATCGGTGGAGCAACTCATCGCACCCGAACAGCAAGTGTATCTCTTCAAGCACGTACAAGTATTGGATGGCATCACGGGTCACCTTGCGACGGCACGGGTGACCAGCAGCAAAGACCCTTGGGCGGTTTTGTCGAACCAACCCCCCTCAATCCAAACCTTTGCCCTCTATGGCAAGCGCTTTGGCGGCATTGAACCCCACTTTAAGGATTACAAGTCCGCGGCTTTCAACGTGTTGCAATCCGGCTTACGCACACCCCAGGCACTGACCTGTCTTGTCATGCTGCTGGATTGTGCAGTTCTGATTGCTCTCATGCTGGGCCTGCTGCTAGTGCAAGCCGCAGAGCGTTCTCGTTTAGACTGGCATGGAGAACGGGGTTTGAGTTTTCTGCAACTGGGTCTACGGGAACTGGCACGGCTCTGTTACCAACGATTGCCTCTGCCTAAACTGCTGGCATTGCCCACATACAGCCCACCCCCAGCCTGCGCTTCTAGGCGTAAACGGGAACTGTTGGCTTGCCGAATTGAGTTCTCCAAGGTGGTGTCATTCTCATAATGAGACTGACTAAGTTTTCTGCACCACTAAGCTAAGGCAGTCAGGTTTTCAGCTTTTATACTCAGCTTTTGTCAGTCAACGAGTCTCTGATCTCAGGGTGAGACACTATTTTTTGAGGTGCCCAACGGTAATTTATTAAAGATTTCCTAAAGTCATTTTAAGTTAGGTAGTATTTTTGCTTCGATTGGGAGAAAGTGTTAGCGCTATGTAAATTCCCCGACAACAACATGACTTCTCTAAAATCTAATGCTCTCTTAGAAGTACCATCAGGGCAATTACAGATTTCTGACTTATCTGATGAGAAGGCTACAGCTATTGGTAGTAGTAATATATCCAAGCCTCTTCATTCAATGCAGCTTTCTTTAGTCCTTCCCACGTATAACGAAATTAATAATATCAAAAATATTATCCAATTATTGACTAACTTGCTCGATAGAGCTGACCTTAAAGGCTACGAATTGATTGTTGTGGATGACAATAGCCCGGATCGAACGTGGGACGTGGCACAATCCTTGATATCTGACTATCCCCACCTAAAAGTAATGCGCCGCGATCAGGAACGAGGGCTTTCATCAGCAGTAATTCGGGGGTGGCAGGTTGCAAGGGGAGCTATATTAGGCGTGATTGATGCTGATTTGCAGCATCCTCCAGAAGTCTTGCTGAACCTTATATCTGCCGTTGCACAAGGAGCAGATCTTGCAGTTGCTAGTCGTCACGTAGAAGGTGGCGGCGTGAGTGAATGGAGCATTGCTAGGCGATTTTTATCGCGAGGTGCCCAACTTTTAGGTCTGATTATACTACCTAAGGTTGTGGGCCGCGTCTCAGATCCCATGAGTGGCTATTTCTTAGTGCGTCGTCGAGCAATCGCTGGTCCAGCATTAAACCCAATGGGATACAAAATTCTGATTGAGGTACTTGGTCGAGGTAATATTGAGAATATAGCTGAGGTTGGCTATGTTTTCCAGGAACGGCAATCAGGGGAAAGCAAGGTCTCCTGGAAACAATATGTGGAGTATTTTCTGCACCTTTTGAGATTGCGTTCTCGTGGGCGTATCGGAACGCTAAGAGGGCACCTGAAGTTCCCAGTTCGCCGCTTTATAAGGTTTGGACTGGTAGGATTAAGTGGTGTGTTTGTAGATATGCTAATGTTCTATTTACTCAGCGATCCAACTACGCTTGCACTGGGTCTTACTCGTAGTAAAATCATTGCTACGGAAACAGCGGTTATTAATAACTTCCTCTGGAATGATCGCTGGACCTTTGGGGATATATCCAGCCACCAGAAAGGAAAGCGTCAGCGCTTCAAGCGGTTTGTCAAGTTCAATACAATTTGCTTGATGGGGCTAATTTTAAATGTTCTCATACTCAATTTGCTCTTCAATACCTTGGGCATCAATCGCTATGTAGCAAATTTAATCGCTATTGCGCTCGTCACATTATGGAACTTTTGGATCAACCTAAAACTCAGCTGGCGAATCACTGATCTTAATCATAATGATGATTAAAAGAAGTCTTCAATCAGATTCCCATCTGCCTAGATTGTTCGATCAGGAGGACTAAATTTTTGCAAGTCAAAGATAATTTACTTGAATGATTAAATTTATACGATTGTCAAATAGTGATAAATATTATGCTAAATTTATTCGTTTCAAAACTCTGGGTTTATATAGTTTTTGTGTCCATTGAGTAGGAGAAGACTAGAATATGTTCCGATTGCTTCAGGGTTTATTAAAGGATAGTAATATAAAATATGAAATTATACTTTTCATATCAATATTATGCGTTGCTGCTGCTCACCTTCTCAAACTTGATAGTATTCCTCCAAGCTTTTTCCAGGATGAAAGTTCTATCGCATACAACGCAGCGTTAATAGCACAAACAGGCAAGGATGAATATAACATTCCTTTTCCTATTTATTTCAAATCTTTCGGAGATTATAAAGCCCCCATCTATGTTTATGCGGTAGCGCTAATCTTCAAACTGTTTGGAATTTCAGAATTCAACTCAAGATTTACAAGCTTTATCTTCTATATTCTTGCTTTGATATTCACACTTTTATTGGTAAGAATAATATTTAAAAAGAATTGGATAATTGAAATGTATGCTCTTATTACATTCGGCTTTTTGCCTCAGTTTTTTATTGCGTCAAGAGTTTCTTTCGAGGTGATTTCTCAGTTGACTTCAATTACGCTCGTGGCTTTGCTGGTAAAGCTCGCATTTAGAGCCAGCAAACAAAGATGGTGGATTAATTCATTCATATGTGGTGTAGTACTAGGCGTTTCAGTTTATACGTATCCTACTGCTCGTATTTTAACTTTCCTGAGCTTAATATCGCTTTGGACAATATATATAAAGAGAGATAATATCAAGAAACTCGTCCTAATCACAGCTTGCTTCTTTGCGTCTTTGATCCCTTATTTTTCTTTTGCCGTCAGCAACTCTGAAGCTTTAACTGCTCGATTAAAAGGCATTTCTTATCTCTATTTGCCTATATCAATTCCAGAGAAAATTTTAAGATTCTTATACAATTATATGAGATACATATCACCCGATTTTTTAATTAAAAATGGCGACGTCTCTATGAATTCTTTGAGAAATTCAACTGGGTACGGAGGTGTTGTCTTTTCTGTTACCTTTATTCTATTTTTAATAGGCTTAGCCCATGTTCTTTTTAATAAGAAATTGAGAAATAGATTTAATATATTCTTGATAGCAAATCTTATATTTGCGCCTGTAGCAGGAGCACTGACCTCAGACGTAAATGCCTTAAGGAGTATACTCTTAGGCTACTACATTTTAATTATTTCCTGTTACGGACTGAAATTGGTAATGCTAGCTAGAAGATATGTTAGGGTAAAGCTTCTTATTTGCATTTTTCTTATCTTACTCTTCGAGCTGAGTGGATATATTTTCAACTATTTTGTATATTACCCTGCCAATAGTATTGAATCTGTAGAAATGAGTTTTAATTTCAAAGGTTTGCTTCAATCAGCTGTAAGTCAATCTCCAAATGAGGTTCTCTTCATACCATATTTATCGACCGATATAGCCCATCTAAATTTTTACAGGTATTTGGTTGTCAATTCTCGGAATATACCGATTAAAGTAATTAGCTATGATGGTCTGACTAAAGACTTGAATAATAAATGTCTACTTTACTACACTGTTGATCAGCCTAGGCTGAAAAATCTACCGTATCAATTCACTGAATTTAGGAACGAGATGCAAACGAACGGAGTCTTAAAGCTGATAAGTGCAAAAGTCCCTGAAGCTCGGTTAAGAGTTAGATGCCTTAAAGGGATGTCAGACGGGCACAGTCCACGATCCTTGCCTGAGCCCTGAATCCTATATTCTACCCGTGAGAGTGGATGAATATATCAAAAATGGAATGATGGCGGATTTTTAATGAATACATTATCAGAGTCTCCTGCAAAACCAAAGGGGTATGTTAGGAATACAAATCTTACCTTATTTGGAGTGGCTACTGCCCTATTCCCGAGGGTATTAACTACGCTAAAAATTCCCTCTCCTATCAACTTTTTGCATTTTGCAATGATTCCCCTGGCTTGCGGCTCTGTACTGTTAAATTCTCGTAGCAAAGATCCAAAACAAATTGCAATTTCAAAAAATCTTTTAATTAGCTTGTATATATTCCTAGTGGTTGTGTTTGCCAGCGCGTTTTTGAATGACGCTGGCGCTATTAATGCATTTCTGGATTATCTGCTGCTGGCAGAGCCTTTTATTGTAATTCTAACGATCGTCTCTATTCCGATGACAGCCGAAGGTTACCACAGCTTTCGCAAATGGATTTTGCAAGCTGCTTTGATTAATATGTTGTTTGCCTATGTCCAGAAATATGTCTTTCACATGGAACGATTGATCGGTGGAGAGGATAACATCAAGGGCATTTTTATTGGGCAGGGAGCGGGGCACGTTCTGGGCGGATCGGTCGCCATGACTTTTGCGGTGTATTACTTTGTCACTGCAAAGACAAAGCCTCTCTGGCTTCGTACAGTCGTTATATTACTCTGTCTTAACCACGTCATCATTTCAGATACAAAACAAGTGTTAATGACGTTTATCGTTGCCTATGGATTTCTTTATTTACTAAGCATGAAGGATCTAGGAAAAGCATTAATGTATCTGATTATGGGTGTGGTTTCTCTAGGAATTTTTTGGTGGGCAATTTATAATATTGAGTACCTTCACCCTTATACTGTTTGGATCCGGCCAGAAATTTATGGTTCCGATGGAGAAGCGACCAGATTAAAATTCGCAACCTTTCGGCTTGTTCCCAACCACTTTCACTCTCCGCTCAACTGGTTTCTGGGTTTAGGTCCTGGTCATACCGTTGGACGTTTGGGTGGATGGATGTTAGAAACCTATTGGAATTTATTGGCTCCGTTGGGTGCGACAATTCATCCTGTCAGTAAGGAGATATGGAGGGCGGTTGGGGAAAGCTGGCTGGGCAATCAATCAAGTCTGTTTTCACCCCTGTTTGGGTGGGCAGGTATTTGGGGAGATTTGGGCCTTCTGGGGTTGGTAACATATTTTTATATGGCGTTTTTGACCTGGTGCTATGTCTGTGTCACCGATGTTTCTAAATACCTCATGTTAACCGTATTTACCTTTGGACTGGTATTCTCTCAACTAGAAGAACCGGGTTATACCCTCTTTGTTGCAACAATGATTGGTTTAGGCTGGCAAGACCAGAAAATTACTACTCAAAATAAGCCTACTGCAAGCCTAAAGTAAGCGTTTCCGGGTACGCCCAAGCAGACTGAGAACACTGGTGACTGAAAATTGATAGCTTTCGTTCATCAGCTTACTTGTTGAATGACGTCCACCTGTTTACCAGAGAGAACATGTCAGGGTAAATCAAACTTACCTAGAATTCTTAAAGCAATCGCCGTGATAATAATTTGCACAATCACTTGAACGGGCGTTTGCACATTACCGCCACCTTCACCACCTTCTGCGCGAGCTATCGTTGTAAAAACTGTACCAGAAAAGAGCAGAGTGAATAAAATGATAGTTAGGACTTTGAAGCGCATAATGTTCAGGTGGTTCATCCTACGGCATCGCAGGTGACTGCGGAAAACTATTTTAGTCTCAATTCTACTTCCAGTGTATTGTATCTAAGTACGGGACAAAAAGCTTAAAAGGATGAGCAGAGTGGGGTTTCATCAGAATTACCACACTCTGTAGAAATCCTATGAGCCAGTGTAGCGAATTAGAGCGAGTCCTCCAAGGGCAACTGAGCTGGCATGGAGCCAGGATTTCCTTTCTGGCCTTGTTCATGTTAGCGCTGCTGAAAGTCAAAACGGTCAACTTGAGTGAACTGTGTTTAGGCTTTAGTGGCAAGGCGTTGCCCGAATCGAGTTACAAACGGTTACAGCGCTTTTTCCGGGAGTTTGAACTGGATTATGCCCAACTAGCTACCTTGGTCGTGAGTTGGATGGGCATTGAGGGTGATTGGGTGTTAAGCCGGATCGCACCACATGGAAGTTTGGTCGTCACTGGTACAACATTTTGACTTTAGGCATTGTGCACCAAGGCGTTGCCTTCCCGGTGCTGTGGTGGCTGTTGGACAAGCGGGGGCATGCCAACAGTGACGAGCGGATGCGGTTGATGGAGACGTTTGCCAAACGCTTCCCAACGGCCGTCGTCAACTACTTGTGTGCCGACCGAGAGTTCGTTGAACAAGCCTGGGTGCGCTATCTCCTACTTGAATCGGCTTTAGCCTTTCGCTTACGGTTTCGAGCCAGGACCAGCTTGAACATGATGGCAAACGGCTGGTAGCACGAGTCGTCTTTGCCCATTTGCAAGTCGGTCAAGCCCAACGATTGACAAGCACTTGTCGGGTCTGGGGCTACCCAGTGGCCGTCGAAGCTAGGGCAAACGCATACTCAGGTAGACAGGAGGCGTGAGAGATAAGCGTTGTCCCAACCGGCCTTGAGGCGTTTCGCCTTGATGCCTCCCTTGGCAGAGGTGTCTTGCCGCAAAAGGTTAAGAGGCTGTTTGAAAAGGGGGAAGGGTGTAGCAAACTACGCCAAGCGCCTGACCATGAGCCGAATCATGGCGAGATAAATCATGGTTTCAGCGGTTTCTGGTAAGGCTTCATAGTCGCAATTGAGGCGGCGATACCATTGCCACCAGCCAAACGTCCGTTCCATCACCCAGCCACAATATCGCGCTAGACCCGAAGTGGCAATCTTCGCCTATCGTCAGTATTGAAGGGTTGCTGCGGCTGGTGGCAATGGTAGCACAATACCGGGCAGCTCTGGATTGGAACACTCAAGCAGGTGCAGCATGTCAGAGCAACTCATTCCCGGGTCGGAGACCCATTCGCGTAATTTGGTATCATGACTGGCTTAAAAGGCTTTCTGGGAGGAAGTTTCAGGGCATAGTATTTTTGTTCTGTTTAGAGCTTTGGTATGACCGGGTGCTCGTAATCTAGGGGCTTGGGACGACGGTTGAGGTCAAGGTCATAGAAGCCAAAGCGTTGACGTGCTGTGTCCAGTAAGGACTGAGGGTGGCGATGGCATCGGCTTCCAGTGGGTAGCCTTCGACCGTGAGTTCTTGCAGAATGCGGCTGATCTCAACGACGTTATAGAAAATCAAGCAGTTGGCGATCAGGTGGTTATAGCGAATCAACTTGCGCTGTTCTTCCCGATTATTGGTGCTGATAACACCCTCACCGCCAAACGATAACCACTGCACGAAGTGATTGAACGATTCGCTTTTGTTTGTGGCCGCTTGGATCGTCGCGCGTAACTGTGCATCGTTGAGATATTGGAGGAGAAAGCCGGTGCGGACGGCACAGCCCAGGCTGTGGAAGGCTTGATAGAGCTTATTCTTGGTACTGTTCGTGCCCAACTTACGTAAGACCGTTGAAGCTTGAATCCGACCCGCTTTGACCGACAAGGCCATCCGCAGCATATCCGGGAGATAGGTTTCAATCATGGCCCAATCCACCGTCTCACTGAAGAGTGCATCCACATGTTGATAACGACTGGACTGGCTGGGACGGAAGAAGGTGCAAAATTGCACATGCTTCGGGTTC
>CP166616.1:0-24534 GCA_041937185.1 Leptolyngbya sp. BL-A-14
TGGTCGTTACCGTCCAACGCAGTGGTGACCACGACAAGATTCTCTACCAGATCGCCCTAGCCGCTCTGGCAGAACCAGAGGGCTTAGTCAAAGACGTCATTTACCCAGTTGCAGGGGAACAAACCCTAGAGCATCTGGTTGAGCAGTTAGGGGGTGCTATGACCTTCCAAGAACGCCTCCAGGCCCGCTTACGCTCCGCCTACACCCATCACTATCGACGGATGCTGCCCCTCATTATCAACACCCTGGAGTTCCGCTGTGAAAATCCGCACCTGCAACCGCTAATCGACGCTCTGCAACTGCTTAAAGACTATGCGGATAAACCTCGCCAGGAGCCTTATGCAAGCGATAGGGTCGTGCCTGTTGAAGGGGTGCTTAGCTCAGAATGGCAAGCAGCAGCGGTCTGTGTGGGAGAAGATGGTACCCCCCTGATTGACCGAGTTGCTTATGAGCTAGGGGTGCTGCACACCGTACGGGACAAACTACGATGCAAGGAGATGTGGGTGGAAGGGGCCAAACGGTAGCGAAACCCTGATGAAGACCTACCGCAAGACTTTGAGGCCAAGCGCGACACCTACTATCAAGACCTCCAGCAACCGCTTGATGTTGAACGCTTCATTGCCCAAATCCAACAGGACATGAGCGAGGCCCTGGAGCAATTCAATCGAGGACTGCCCACCAATTCGAAAGTCACAATCTGTGACACACGAGAACCCTGGATTCGCCTCTCACCGCTACAGGCCCAACCCGAACCTGAGCACCTGGGCAAGTTGAAGGAAGAACTGCATCGCCGTTGGGCTACCATTCCGTTGCTGGATATCCTTAAGGAGACCGAGTTTCGGCTCCAGTTCACCCGTCACTTCCGGGGGGCAGGTAATCGAGAAATCTTGGATGCCGTTGACATCCAGAAACGCCTACTGTTGTGTTTGTATGCTTTAGGAACAAATTTGGGGATTAAACGGATTGCCCCTGGCGAACATGGGGTCAGCTACTTTGACTTGCACTACGCGCGGCGAAAGTTCTTGAGCAAAGCTGCTCTCAGAGCGGCAATTACCGATGTTGCAGATGCCATTTTCCGCACCCGACTTCCCCACATTTGGGGGGACGGCACAACGGCCTGTGCTTCTGACTCGAAGCACTTTGGCACGTGGGACCAGAATTTAATGACCGAGTGGCATCCCCGTTACCGAGAGCGGGGTGTCATGATTTATTGGCATGTGGAAACAAAATCTGTTTGCATCTACTCTCAACTCAAACGCTGTTCTTCCTCAGAAGTCGCCTCCATGATCCAGGGAGTGCTACGCCACTGTACCCAGATGAGCATCGATAAAAACTATGTGGATACGCATGGTCAAAGTGAGGTTGGCTTTGCCTTCTGCTACCTCCTTGGATTCCAATTACTGCCCCGTATCAAGGGCATTCACCAGCAAAAGCTGTACCTGCCTGACAAAGGCCAGTCCCAAGCCTATCCCCATTTGGAGGCCATTATTAAACGTCCTATTCGCTGGCAACTGATTCGGGAGCAGTATGACGCGATGGTCAAGTTTGCCACGGCTCTCAAGCAGGGGACGGCTGAGCCGGAGGTCATCTTATCTCGCTTTACCCGCAATAATGCCAAACATCCGGTCTATTTGGCGTTAGCAGAACTGGGGAGAGCGATTAAAACCATCTTTTTATGTCGTTACTTGCACGATGAGCGCCTACGCCAGGAAATCCAGGAGGGATTAAATGTCGTTGAGAGTTGGAATAGTGCTAATGATTTCATCTTCTATGGCAAAAGTGGTGACTTTACCTCTGCTCCAGTGGCTTTAAAGGAAATCTCCATGCTCTGTTTACACTTGCTCCAAATGAGTCTGGTCTACATCAACACTTTGTTGATCCAACAAGTTTTATCAGATCCTCAATGGATGCAGCAGATGGGGCCAAATGAACTCAGAGCTTTGTCGCCACTCATTTATGCTCATGTCAATCCGTATGGTATTTTCCGTCTCAACATGACAGAACGACTGCAAATCGAACCCATTGCAAGTTAGTGTCATGATTCAAATTGCCTCTGGTATTCACAGTTGAATCAGAGTTGATTTTTTCCTGAAAACGGACGACATTTTCCAGGCCAAGTCCTATAAGCCAAACTTATGAAATCAGGCTAAAAAAGGGGGATGGTGGCTAGTCTTTTGCCCTAATTGCCCCTCGTTGCAGCGACGCTTCAATTACCCCAGGTAAGACCAACTTGTGCCGCCACCAATCGAGCCGGATTGACAGAGGTTGTAAGTGACTTCAAACATTTTGGCAATGTGAACGTCATAGACTCGTAAGCGACCACCGTAAGCGGAACGAGTTGTGTTGTTATCAGGCACAGTCAGAACAAACGCTCCCTCCCCTGTTTCGATGGTCATTGGTAATTCAGTGGAAGCCTGAGCCTGTTTAGGTGCAAGGAAGATAGAGACTGTAGCCGCAAGAGCTAGAAATGCTGGCCAGCGGTAATTTTTCATAAGAGATTTCTGGAGATTCTAATTTAGGATTCCCCTAGGGAAATTAGAATCACAGTATCTGTAGAACCTCCTGGATTGAACTAAGAAAATAGCCCACAACGTTGTGGCCTGCTCTAGAACGAATCTAGTCCTTCAATTCTCTTTGGGCAGTGCAGGATCCTTCCGACAGGTATTTAACGGCAGCTGCCTAGCTCTGTAAATCGTGGTGATCCTCGTAGACTTTGGATTAGCCGCGACATCCATACAGACGCAAGCATAGCCATAACTACCGTTTGTCGTAACATACTCGCCCTGGCTCAAGTCTGGAATTCTCTCCATTCCCCTGGCGCTACGCCCGCCTTGCGTTGAAATCGTCCATGAACCATCTCGATCGACTAACCACCAGTTTGCAGGAGTGGGATTTTGCAGCCACCCACATCTTCTCTCGCTTGCATGGCTGTCTGGCGCGAAATTAAGAAGCAGGGTCGCCAAGGAAAGGCAAAAGAGTAAGCTCTTTTTCATAAAACGTCTCTTTAAGAATTGAGTTCAAGGTAGACGCAGCTTCTCTACAGCTTTAACGGGCCAAAACGAAAGAAACGCCAATTACCTTCCAAAACAAGAATGCCCAATCAAGAGGCACGTTGAACGCCGATGCTAACTTGCTCTGAATTTTAGCTCTGCTACTGGAGAACTACGATCACAAACAGTGAATTATTGACAATTTTGGGAAAACTGGAGGCGTGGTTCAATCATCGGAATCGTTCTTCTGCAATCCTGGTGGCAAAATTGTCATGAAAATCTCCCAGATTCTCGACAAAATTGATGATAATCAACTCTTTGTTCCTGCCTTCCAACGAGAGTATGTTTGGAAAAAGGACGACGCTAAAGAGTTGGTTGCCTCCTTGATCAAAGAGTATCCCACAGGCACAATGCTTACCTGGGAGACAAATAACCCACCAGAACTGAAGGGCAAGTGGAAATATAAAGCTAATCAGGGAGCTGTCAAACTGATTCTAGATGGACAACAACGGATTACAACACTTTACATGCTGATTCGTGGCGAAATTCCGCCCTACTACCGTCCTGAAGAAATCACCCATGACACACGCAACTTGTATGTCAACGTTGAAACTCTGGACCTCCAGTATTATCAGAAGAAACTGATGGAGAATAACCCTCTGTGGGTTAACCTAACGGACATTTTTCAGGATAAGATGCGAGCCAGGAATGTGGTTAAGGCTTTGCAGCAGAAAGAGGATGTTAGCGATAGCCGGGAAGATCAGATTGATGACAATTTTCGAGCGATTTCAAAAATTTCTGATCGCGAATTCCTAGAACAAACCATTCCTGTCAGAGCCACCATCAAAGAAGCGATCGATATCTTCTATGTTGTGAACGCTAGTGGTGTTAACTTGACCGATGCAGAACTGGCTCTAGCACAAATCTGCGGCTACTGGCCTAATGCCCGCGAACTGTTCAAAGCCAAGCTCGAAGCCCTAGCTAAAGACGGGTTTGTCTTTAAGCTCGACTTTATCGTCTACGTGATGTTGGGCGTTCTGCACAATGTCGGTTCCGAAATGCGAAAGCTCCATCCAGCCGACAACTTAGACCCCATTAAAGTGGCGTGGCAACGGCTGGATCATCAGGTACTTGACTATGTAATGAACATCCTCAAAACCCATGCTTATGTAGATCACACCAAGGAAATCAACTCGGTTTATGCTCTGGTGCCCATTATTGTTTACTGTTTCAACAAGGGCAACCAATCACTCTCTCAGGACGAAATCAAGAAAATCGTTAAATGGTTTTATTATTCTCAGATCCGGCAGCGCTACATCAGCCAGATGCCTCAGAAGCTCGACAAGGATATCGGCATAATCGTGAAGTCTGAGACACCCTTCGATGATCTGCTCAATATTATCCGAATTGATCGCTCCCTCGAAATTTCCACCGATGAGTTTGTCGGTGCCGATACCCGCAATGCCCTCTGGAGCCTCATGCGATGGTATTTCAAGAGCCATAAAGCCGTTTGCTTTACGACTGGCGTCGGCATCAGCAAGAATATGGGCAAGCGTTACACCCTCGAATGGGACCACATCTTTGCTTACTCTGTGCTGAAGAAGAATGGGTACGCGCAGAAGAATCGACTCAAGTATGCCTTGGCCCAAGAAATCACCAATCGCGCTGTCTTGACTCAAACTGCTAACCGGGAAAAGTCTGATCAATTGGCAGAGATTTATCTCAAGCAGGTTCAAGAACGCTTTCCGGCAGCTCTAGGGTTACAGTGTGTGCCAACTGATCCTCAACTCTGGAAACTGGAGTACTACGAGCAGTTCTTAAGTGAGCGCCGCAAGATGCTGGCACAAGAGCTAACTGCGTTTTTAGAAAACATTACCAAGACGAGCGACACTGAAGTCGAGACGTCCCTCGAAGACCTAATTGCTGAAGGCGAAAGTACCGACCTAGAATTCAAATCTTCTCTGCGGTGGAGCTACGACGAGGCTTGTGTGAATAAGAAGATGGAAGAGATTATTATGAAATCCATCGCGGCATTCAGTAATGGAGAAGGCGGCACCGTACTCATCGGGGTGAATGATGAAGGCGAAGTGCTAGGGCTGGAAAACGATTACACAACCCTTGACGGTAACAAAGACGAGTTTGAGCTGCATCTAAGGAACCTGGTCAATAAGACCTTTGGGGGCAGTTTCGCTGCCAGCAAACTAACAATCACTTTCCCAGCCGTCACAGACAAAGAAGTCTGCAAAATTGACATCAAACGGGCAAGCGAACCCCAGTACTTGAGTGTTCAGGATAGAAGCGGAGTTAAAACGGATAAGTTTTACGTCAGAAGCGGTAACTCTTCGATCGAGCTTCCGCTGAAAGAGGTTGGTAAATACATCCAGTCCCGGTTTAGCTAACCACGTCTAAATACCAAGGCGCTAAGCAGTCGTTTCCCAACTCCGATTACGCCAGAACCTTTTTCAGTGGAAGTTTCAGACAACGTGACACTTAACCAAGAACAGTGTCAAACTCCTACCAGGAGTCAATTATATCCAGCATCTTCTCTTTAGAAAGAACACCCTTACCTAATGCTTCTAGAACATCACCAAAACCTCTAAACGGCTGCTTGTGGTGCTTTTTCTGATGGGCTTGAAGAAGCTCAACTATTTTCTGTGCTTTTTTCGAGCCCAGCCCAGCTAGTTTCCCAAGGATCTCTTTAGTAATCTCTGGCTCATCAATGCGGTTAAAGGCTTCCAGTGCAGGGAGCGGTTTGGGTACCCGTTCATTGATAGCGCTTAAAATTACACTCTGACTTTCTTCAGCTCTTACCTGAACATCCTTCTGAAGCAGAGCAACGGCTGAAATGAGATTGCTGAGCTTCATGGTTAGTTCAGGATCTCCTATTTTGTCCTCATCCTTCTCCCCAGATAGGGTTTGAAATACCTCTAGCTGCTGCTGAATCGCCTGCTCATTCTTTTTGGTAATTACAAACACGCGCATCCGATCCGGCAGCTTGGGGTCAATTTTCCGTGCTTTTAAGTACGCCTGGTACTCAAAGTATCCACGAACAAGCTCATAGGTTTCTAGGCCAATCTGTCTGACTACGGGTACCTGGATTAACCCACCTACAGAAGTGATCGCATGAGCCAGATATTCTACTTGCTCCGGATGTGGTTCAGGAAAATCATCTTTTACCTCAATACTTTCCAGGTCAAGCTGAGCTGTTTCTAATTCCATACCGATTAGGCTCCGATCAACTGCATCACTTCATGAGACAAGGACTCAAACTCATCGGCAGCTTGTGACCCTGGCTTGTAGTCAAAAATCGATATTGGATCAGGAATTTCTAAATCACCAACTTCGATACTTCTCTCAATGGCAGCTGATACATCTCGTCGGTCAAGAATACGGCTCTTCAGCACCGGAAAGCCATAGCGCTCTTTTACGGTTTGCTCCATTCGAGGCAATATATTCTCAAGGAACTTGTAAGAAGTTGCTATTTTTGACGGAACGATTCCCAACACGTTAAGGGCTTCTCGTCCCACTTGCTCCCTGAACTCGTTCGTTTCCAAGATAAACTGCTGTACATTCCGCAATCCTTCGTTGGCAAAGGGTTTTAAGTCAGAAGGGATCAGCAAATAATCAGCCGCAATCAGTGCAATTTGGGCGTAGATATTTAGGGAAGGTGGTGTATCGATAATGACGATATCGTAGTCATCATTCACTTTCTGGAGCTTGCTGAATAGACGTGTTCTCGATGGTGCAATTTCAATCAGCTCCTTTTCATGCTGCATCAAATCAATATGACTGGGAACCACACTAAAGGAATGCGTTGTAAACTTAGAGGCTCTCGCTACATCTGGAATAAAGTAGGCATTCCGTTCCCGAATCACATGATAAACGTAATTATCCTTGATATCATCCTGGAGCTCATCTTGAAACTTAACTAAACCCGCTGCATACGTGGAATTCGCTTGGCTATCTAAGTCTATCAGTAGAACTCGATGCCCTTTTCGGCTAAACGAAGCTGCTAGATTGATCGTCAGGGTTGTTTTGCCGACACCACCCTTATTGTGGTAAACCGCGATCGTCTTCATAGGTTGAAAGCTCCCAAAGGTTGTATCCGACGGTTGATGTTATGCCCCTGACTCAAGTCCTAAATTGGCTCGTAACCATTCCTCTTGATCTGTAGACTCAAACTCTCGAAAATACCGTTTGAAACTGGTCTCACTGCCCTCGCCAGCCATGGAATAGGCCCGATAAGAGGAACAGGAAAACCGACCATCACAGTTGCTGCAGATCTGGGTTGCAAACCGCGTTTCTTTACCTCTTACTTTGTCCTTCTGGCTCAGTCGAGCTACCGGAGGCGGTACAAAAGCTCGATCCTCAATGGCATCGACGACCTCACCAAAATCAGCAATCATGTCCTGGACATGCTGCTGGCTGAAGGGAATATCCACAACAGGCTCCCAAGCTTCAAGCGCTGCTGCTAAAGCGACTTCGTCTTCTTCATTCAAAGCCTGCTTGACCTCTTTGGGATAAGCTGTTGCAATAATTGCAGTTCGGTCTAACGGTTGCCCTCTAAGTCTCTGCCAGATATAGGCATAAATATTGAGCTGCTTCTCGTAATCCCCAATGTTATTGGCAACATACTCAGCGTCATGAGTTTTGATGTCATACATGACCGTCTGAGTGTCTTCTTGTACGATATCTACAACTCCATGAATGGAGTATTTCCGCCCCTTAGGAGTTTGCTGTTCCGGTAACGTTAGCTTTACTTCCGTTTGGGTAACTCTCTCTGCCACATGCTGCATCTTCCGCCAGTAAAGCAGAACTTGCTGGAGCGCTGCTTTCTTCGTGTCCTGAGTGAAGGAGTGGCCGCCGTCGGCTTGCAGCATCTCATAGTTCTGCTCAAACATCTCCAGAATCGCCGTTTCAATCTCTTGTTCAGTCATTACACTTGACCTCTGCGAGTAATGAGTAGACGATGCAAATCTTCAAGCGTCTGGTGAACCACATTGCCAAACATTTGAGTCTGAGAACGAGAGGCAGCAAAGCCATACTTCCGAAACAGCATGTATTGCCGTGGGCATTTTTGATAAAGGAGGTAATCGCTCGTGTAGGAGTAGGAGTGGGCGATAGCCTCTTCTTTGGCATTGGCAGCAGGCATAGTACTGACATCAAACTGCTTAATACGTGGGAAATTAGACTCACCCAGCATGGTTTTGAAGGGCTCACTCACATAGTTTCCTGCACTTTTAAAATGCGCCAGGATTAACAGATTCTCTGCTCTGGAGAGCGCTACATAGAACATCCGCATGACATCAAATTCAGCCATCCGATCCAATGGCTCACCTTCGCGATCAATCAATGGTCTGACAATCTGCTCAACGCCCTGAACTTTCGCGTCTTTTCGAGGATTACCCAGTACCACGACTGGGAACTCCAATCCTTTCGACTGGTGAACCGTCAGAAAAGGAATACGTCCCTTGGGAAAGGGATCGTCTGCATTTTCATACTCCGACTCTCCCAATCGGTAAAGGCTATAAATGAACCGCATAAAAAATGCGTTTAAGAACTTATTGCCCTCTAAAAATTTAGCCGTCAACACAGGAGAGTTACTGTCGATGAAGCGAGCTAGATACTGGGTGATTTGAGCCAGATTGCAGATAGGGCCTTCATCCTTTCCCATCTCGGCCAGGTCAAACCAATGTCGGAAGGGTTGAAACGCGCAGAGACGGTAGAACAGATCTAGAATGCTCCAGTCCAGAGATGTCGCTCGGTTGAGGATGTAATTGAGTTTGAAGGGATTACCTTCAGTTAAACGTTGTAGAGACAACCTGGACATAGCACGGCTCGTAATGCTCTTCCTGGACTTCTCCGAGAGCCCAAAAGATGCTGCTAGCGTTTGTTCCATAATGCGAGGGTTATATGGCTGGTCCATCTGCCACCCTTGCTTCTGGACAGTTCTGCTCAAAACTTGATAATCGCTCAGGACGGTTTCGATCTCATCCTGGCAGTCACCGACATAAGTTGCTAAATTCAGATCTGCGCTAAGGTAAGCATCAGCTTTGCTTAAGCACTGGTCGAGCCAAGTCTGGAAATTGGCATAATCATTTCCTCCAAAACCTCCGGCTTCAGGTCTACCAAAGATTTTCAAGACAATGCCAAAAATCGCGATTGACTCCTCTACCTCCAGGAAACGCCCAGCTCTTGGTGCATAAACCTGAAGTCCTTGAGCTTCCAAAGCCTCCTTCATTCGAGTCACTTGGCTGCTTTTTAGAGAGGGGAAGAGAAAGGCAATCTGGTTGGGGTCTGCAACTTTCTCTTCTTCCAAAAGCCGTTTAACCAGTTCTGCAATCTCAGTCACCACCACTTCAGGTTTCGCGGGGGAACTGGCAATAACAGAAGGGAGATGATCTGAGCTGTGAGCTTGGATGTTTTTATCAACAATGCGGTAATACCCCTTACCGTCGGCTCGCTGCCAATCACCATGAGCAATGAAGCGCGTGTAAAAGTCTACAATCTGCTTCCGAGAACGGTAATTGGTGTTGAGGGGAATCGTGCAGGTTTCTGCTTTCAGGTATCGCTTAACCCGTTCTGGAAACTGAACAAAGTTCTCAACTGTAGCACCTCGAAATCGGTATAGGGCTTGGTCATCGTCCCCTACCACACAGATATTCTTATAGCCCGCTGCCAGCTTAAAGAACAATTGCTCCTGAATCGCATTGGTATCCTGGTATTCGTCCACAATGACATGCTTAAAGACTTTGCCGGAGTTAGGAAACTCTTCAAGGGTTTGTAGTGCGCATTGTTGGATCAGCGAAAAGTCTACCTTAGGGGTTCTACCCTCTAGTCCTAAAGATTTTTTGTAGTAGCTATATAGTTCAATCAGTGTGCGCAAGACTGAACCCTCCGCTCGCTCCATCATCGCATGGGGTTCTAAGCACTCCTCGGAAAACCGATTGAACAGGCTAATGCAACTACTTACAGCGGTATGACGGGATTGGGAGTCTCTACCGCAAAAAAAGGTATTGATTTGGGAATTAGCACCTTCTAGCAACCCAACCGATTTGACAGCAGTATCCCAGAACTGGGGAGATGAGAGATAAAAATACTGATCCAACGAATCCATCAAATTAGGACGATTGGGACGAAGAATATCTGAGCAAAGCCGCCGATCCACAATCAACTGTTGGCATAAAGAATGTACCGTTCCCACATACATGTGTGAAATGTCGTAAGGCTTGCCTGTGAGGTTTGTCACTAGGCCCAGGAGCGATCTCAATCCTTCCTTAAGTTGACGTGCAGCTTTCTCTGTAAAGGTGCTCAAGAAAATTTCCTCAGGCTGAACACCTTGAAAAACAATTAAATTCAGTGTCCGCCACAGTAGGACTCGCGTTTTGCCTGATCCAGGACCAGCCGTCAGAAATAGAGGCCCCTCCGTATGCAGAATCGCCTGTTCCTGGTTGTCGTTTGGAGTGAACGGCTTGGGCTGAATCCGCTTCCACAAATCCTGAATCGTTAAGTCTCCCAAATTGGCAACTTCAGCTTCAGACATAAAAACCTGTCCCTAGAATATTGCTGCCACCCTTAACCTCAGCAAAATCACTAGACGAATGCCTCAAAGAGATTGCAGTATCGGAACGTCTAAATAGAATAAATGCACTTGAGCAGAACAAACTTGAGAGGCTTCTGTAGACAGAAGTGACAGAAATACGCCTACTCCTGGGCGAAACTTGTATCCAACTTAATCCTGATGATGCAGCGTTTGACAGACCCGGCAGTAACCTGTGCATGAACTTTAGGGCAAGTACGGGGACAATATTCTCACTTCTACTCAAGGGTTCCCAGGCTGCCTGAAAAAATACGGATTTTCATATTCCCTTTACAAAGCTTGCTTCTCTTTGTGACTGTCATGTAGTGATGTTCCTGATGTCCCCATACAAATTATTCTGGATTGATCGGGGTAGTAGTACTTCATTCTGAGATGAACATCTAAGCATTGAAGATGCAGCCGAACATGGTCTCTCATAATCGCCGTACCTCTATTCTTGGTGCAATTCTGAACTGGATCGAATAGCTGAAATACCTGAAATACTGATCAAGGCCTGATGAAAATCTATGTCTGACAAAGTCACCTTTTGTAAGGTATTTCAAAGGAGCTTTGCTAGACGATGACTGGTTTAGAGCTTTCCTAATCTCAAGTCCCTCAAGTTATTTGGGAATTTTAGTAGAGCATTAGCTGTAACCCATCATGACCTATTTTCTACTCCTTATATCGCTGGGATTGGCAACAGCTCTAGCTGCTGTCATTAAGCAGAAACAGCAGCACCAGAATGAACTTGCGATCGCTCAGCAGCGCCTTAAGGAAGCAGACCGAAAATACAGCGGGTTGATTTCGAGAGAAGATACAGTAAGGCGGCTAGAGGCTCAAATCAAAGCTTTAACAGATAAACTGAGTCAGCTTAACCAGGATGCTGAAGCTAGAGAACGTGAACTCACAGATAAAACTTCAGCTTTACAGGCAAAATTTGAGGAACGAGCTAAGCTCTTAGATCAGCAAGCCGAAGCTAAAAAGCATGAGCTTGGCAGTCAAATTTCTATTCTTGAGCACCGACTTAAGGAGCTTGAAGAGCAGAACTTTGTTGAGTCATTCGGCTTTTACGAGTCAAAGTACGATTTTCAAGAGGCTGAAGAGTATAAGCAACGCTTGGATCAGATTCGGTCTCAGCAAAAGCAGATGATTAAAGATAAAACAGCCGCTATCTGCAATACGCAATGGACTATTGGCGGCAGCCTTAAGGAAGGCAAAAAGATGACTGACAACTTCCTTAAGCTAGTGCTTCGAGCCTTTAATGGCGAATGTGAGGCTTCAGTAATTAAGGTTAAGTACAACAACGTTCAGACAATGGAGAAACGGATTCAGAAAGCTTATGGAGACCTGAATAAACTATCCGTTACTACCAATTGTGAAATTACTCCACAATATCTAAATTTGAAGCTTCAGGAACTGTGGTTGACTCATGAATATCAGGAGCAGCGGTACCAAGAGCAAGAGGAGCAGCGTGCGATTCGCGAGCAGATGCGTGAAGAGGAACGTGCTTTAAGGGAATTAGAGAAGTCAAAGCAGGAAGCGGAGCAAGAAGAGCGTCGCTATCAAGAGGCTTTGGAGAAGGCACGCCGAGATGTCGAGACAGCTACTGGCAAGGCTCAAGAGAAACTTCGTAGACAGATAGAAGAATTGCAAAAACGCCTTGCTGAAGCTGAAGCCCGACAGCGTGCTATTTCTCAAGCGCAGATGACAAAAATGGGATTTGTTTACGTCATTTCAAACATTGGCTCCTTTGGTGAAGATGTCTATAAGATCGGCATGACCCGTCGCCTTGAACCGATGGATCGAGTTAAAGAGTTGGGGGATGCCTCAGTTCCTTTTCCATTTGATGTCCATGCCATGATTTCTTGTGAAAATGCTCCAGCACTAGAATCCCGTTTACATCAACGGTTTAATCATAGACGGGTTAACAAAATCAACGAGAGAAAAGAGTTTTTTCGTCTTTCTATTGAAGAAATTGTTACTGCTGTACAAAATATCGATGAGGAACTTCAAACCTGTCGATCAGAGGTTAAATTCACAAAAATTGCCGAAGCGGCTGAGTTCCGTAAGACATCTGCAAAGGAACGAGAGGAACTAGAAAAGAAAGTCAACCGTTAGCGAGACTATTAGCCAGCCAGCATCAAAACATACCCTCGTACTAACAGCCCCTAACTATCCAATCAAGTTTCAGTCGTCAATTTCTCTAATTCATCCAGCAATTTAGTAATACGATCGCGTTTCTTGCGATCCCCCCAGGTCTCAGGTTTCTGCAAGCGATTACTGATATTACCCAGGCGCTCAGCAACTACCTTCTCAGGTGTTGGCTCCACCTCAGGCTTCAACGCTTTAATCCTTGTCTTGATTTCGTTCAATGACAGATTTTCAGCAATTGCCTGCTTGAGTAACGTGGATCGCTGCTCCCCATCCTTAACTCGTGAAATCGCTCTGGCTTTGGTAAACTCTATTTTTCCTTCCCGTAGCGCCTGCAAGATTTCTGGAGGTAGATTCAGCAGAGGTAAACGGCTTGTACGAAAGGATTCAGCCGTGAATCGACCAATACCAGCCAGGACTGATTCGATCGTTTGAAGTTGGAGGAAAACGTTTTCCTCCAACTCTTGGCCTCGATTTTTAGCGTGATTCGCCCGATAGAGAATAGAAGTAACAGTCTCTGTACTGCTATTAATCTCAATCGCCAACAATTCAAGAATCCCCTCAGTTTCTTCAACAGGGTTCAAGTCCTCTCTCTGAAGGTTCTCAATAAGAGCAACTTGGAGCGCTTGGCGATCGTCAAAGTCTCGAATAACGACTGGAACTTCCTGCAGTCCAACTTCCTGAGCTGCTCGATAGCGCCGTTCACCTGCAACCAGTTCATAGCTACCCCCCAGAGGGCGCACTAATAGCGGCTCTAGAATCCCATGTTCTTGAACTGACTTAACGAGCTGGGCTTGCTTCTCAGAGTCGAAATAACGTCGAGGCTGCTGTTTAGGTAACTGAATTTGCTGAAGCGGCAGCGTTTGAGCAGACTGAACGCTATCCGGATTAGCAATAAACTTTTGGGCAATTGAAGCAGAAAGCCCTTGTGCGAGTGATTGCCTTGACTTAGCCATTCAAACCTTCCAAAGCCTTCTTGAATAATTGCTCAATTTCTCGTCTAGCAATGCCTGCAGTAGAGCCAGACAAATCAAAAACTGTAGCATTTTGCCCGTAGCAGTCAGCGATGATTTGACGCTGGTGGATCACCGTGTCTAGAACCGCAACATCTGGCATCAACCGCAACACCTCAATCGCTTCATCCTTTAATTTTGTTCCTTTCACTGCCCGGTTGACAAACATCACAGCCTTGGGCTGCCCCCGCCGAATTCTCTGGGCCTGATGAACCAAGCGTACTGTGTCGGAAGCGCTTTCCAAGTCAACCCCTGTAGGTTGACAGGGAATCAGCGCTAAATCAGCTGCCAAAATTACAGCTCTAGTTGTTTCAGAGAGTGCGGCAGGACCATCCACTACAACCCACTGATGCGACTCTATTAGCTTTGGTAATTCATCCAAAAGTTCATCTGGAGCTTGTAAAACTCGGTAAGGGATGTCCTGCGCTAACCTTGACAGCCACTTTGAGGATGAGCATTGGGCATCAGCATCGACCAGCAACACGGATTCTTTCTGCTTCTGCAGCCAGCGTGTCAGGTGCACGGCAATTGTTGACTTACCTGCTCCACCTTTTTGGTTAATGATCGCAACGATCGGCATGAATAGGATTGGAATGACATAGATAGTGTACGGTACGCTTGATCTCCTGACACACTGGAATCAAACAAAAGTTCACTGAGTCAGGATGGCTTCAAACGCTAAAGACGTTAGCGCTCTCAACGCAACAGCAAGTGCGCTTGATTACGTTTAATCACCCGAATCACGGCTCTCAACTTTGATTGTTTGTAGCTCAATCTCAAGCTGCTCAACTGTTGGAATAATATTTTTGAGCTGTTCATTGAGTTGATCAGGCAAATCAGAACCAATTCTGTGGGTTGAAACACCGATCGGCTGAGTCATCCCCTGCAGTGCCAGCTCAGCAACCGTCTTGTTCTTCGATTTGCAAAGGACAATGCCGATTGTTGGTTGATCGTCCGGGTGGCGCAGAAGGGCATTGACTGCCGAAACATAAAAATTCATTTTCCCTGAAAACTCAGGTTGGAACTCCACCATCTTGAGATCGATAACAACAAAACATCGTAACTTGAAATGATAGAAGAGAAGGTCGATCCTGTACTCTTGCCCATCGACCACAATGGGATACTGGCTGCCTACAAAGGAGAACCCGCTACCCAGTTCCAATAAAAAATCACGAATTCGATCAACCAAGGCTCTTTCTAAGTCGCGCTCTTGGGCTGCTTTGCTTAGGGTCAAAAAATCGAAGTTATACGGGTCTTTCAGAAGCTGCTGCGCTAGATCCGATTGTGGGGGGGGCAAGGTCCGTTCAAAGTTGGTAATTGCTCCCCCTTGACGGCGGTACAAACCCGTCTCAATTTGTATTTCTAGAATATTGCGGCTCCAGCCATTGAGTGTTGTTTGCTGGATATACCATCGTCGTTCTGACGGGTCTTTTACCTTCTCGATGAGAACGCAGTTGTGGAACCAGGGAATTTGTGCAGCAAGCTGCTGCACAATTTGCTCATCGGGATAAGCTTCAGCGAATGACCTCATGTATTTGAGATTTCGCGATGAAAACCCTTTGATATCAGGAAACTCCCGTTTCAAGTCTTTTGCTAATTGCTCGATAATCTTAGCACCCCAGCCTTCCTCCTGCTGCCGCATCAAAATCTCTCTGCCAATCTGCCAATAAAGCAGAGTTAATTCCTTGTTGACTGATAGAGCGGCCTTGATTTGAGCCTCACGAATCCGTTCTTTCAGCGACCGCAAAAAGTTCGTGTAGTTATCATCAGTCGGAAACAGAGAACCTGGTTTGGGCACGCGTAGAACCGCTCTAAACAATGGACAGATATGGTGAAGCTTTCTAGACAACATCATGCAGTAGTTGCTATCTAACGTTATCAGAATCCGGTAGTGCATCAAATTATGGTTGGATAAGTAACAAGATCATGCCAAGTCCAAGGCCGTAGGGTTAATCCTGCTCGTTGCGCTGCGGTCGTCTTCAATCGACTATGCTGCCAAATCCAGTTGAAATAACTCACCACTAACCGTGTCGTCACCCTAGTTTGCTCCCACACCTTGCCAAACTTATTCTGTCTACGATGCCAGCGTCCAGTTTGTTGTCTGACAATGCCGTTGGTTCGCTCTAACCGTTGTGTCCTATCTTTACCGATATAGTGAAAAATTTCGGGCGGTAAGACTCGTTCGTAGCCGCCCCAATCATCGCTATTGAAGCGTTTACAAGCAGTTTTCCCTTCACTACTGACCACTAATTCCTCAATCAATTCATCGGTGTGTTTCCCGACTCTGGCGGTCAAAATCAATCCACATGAATCTGCCAAACTGACTGCAATCCAACAATCACCCGCTTTTAGCTCCTGTGGGAGGCATTGCTTCTGTTTTTTGAAACAAAGGACCATAGCTCATCGGCACTCACTTCTTCGGTTTGCACCGCTTGAACCTCAGCGTTATGCACTAACTAAACCCCTGAGGTAAGCCACTGGTTCTACCAGTGCGACTCGCAAAGCTTTGAGCGTTCCCGGCGTAAAGTAACTCCCACGGTGGCTTGATGAGCCAGTTCCGTAGGAGGAAAGAAACAATGTCGGAATTGTATCAAAGTCTGTCTCACTCGAAGTGGGACTGTAAGTATCACGTTGTGTTTGTACCCAAATATCGTCGCAAGGTCATGTTTGGCGAGATTCGTCAGTTTTTGGGACCGATTTTTCATGAATTGGCACGCCAGAAGGAATGCCGGATCATTGAGGGACATCTGATGCCAGACCATGTGCACATGTGTATCGAGATTCCGCCGAAGCATGCCGTTGCTTCTGTGATTGGCTTTCTCAAAGGCAAGAGCGCGATAGCGATTGCGCGACAGTTCAAGGGCAAGCAACAGAATTTCGTCGGTGAGCATTTCTGGGCACGTGGTTATGCTGTCTCCACGGTTGGCTTCGAGCTCGAAGCGGTGAAGCGGTACATTCGGGAACAAGATCACGCGGATAGAGGAGGGCAATTCTAGCGACTGACCGAGAATCCCCCGGCGAGGACACCCGCCCTTGGGGCGGTCACACTCATTAAGCCACCGGCTTCGCCGGGGGTGTCTGACTAGTCAAGGCAATTTTGGGAATACGGCAAAACTTTTAGTACAGATTATCTACCCTAAAATCCTTGCTGCACAGTAGTTTCAGCCTAATTGCACTTCATGACAGCTTCGCTTCAATCACCCCTAGTGCAGACAACGTCCGATCGTGTGCGACAAACAGGGGTGGCATCAGCACTTTGCGGCTATCACTCATCGCGGACTTGAAGAACTTACTGCCGATGTCACCGGGCAGGCGGTCGGCCCAGTTCGTCATTTCTTCCGACACGACGCTGGTAATGCGCTGTTGGTGCCGTAACGACTGCTGCCAGTCTTCCTCGGTTAACCCTGAGCGGTTAAATTCCTGGTAGCGGCGCTCGATTTCGTCGAGATACCACCGCAGAAATTCCGCGATCGCGCGGTAGTCCATCCCAGCACCGATATGGCGAATCCCCTTCCATTCGTGGTTAGCTGCGTGTGGGTCCAGCAAAATCACCTGATGCCCTGCACGCACTTTCTGCATGACCAGATAGCGCGCCGTCCAGCTTTTCCCGGCACCCATGCCACCAAACAAGAGCCCGGGATATTCCAGGAAGTTTTGCAGATACGCCGTCGGGTCAGACGTGGGATCAGACGTGGGAGTGACAGGCACACTGGGTTGCCCAGGTGCAACGGTTGCTGCCATGGGCGGCGAGGTAACCGGCGGCTGTGGCGAGGCTGTCAAGTCCTGATAGTCGGACTCTTGAACATCTGACAGATAGGACCCGCGTGCGCATTTGAACAGAAAGTTGCGGTTTTGAAATTTTGGACTGAGATTGGCCTATATCGCTTGTCAGTTATATTCTGAAACCGCTGAGTCCCCGTTGCGTAAGTCTGCTGAAAGCCGCTAAAAACGTGAGATTAACTGCGTTATCCCGCAGTTAACCAAGATGATGACTAGCGCTGAGTCCCTTGCTACAAAGGAGTTCTAGCCGAAACCGTAACTTTCCGCGTAGATGCGCACGCTGGTCCAGGATGCCAAGCAGATTGCCGATTTATTGACCATGGTCATGCATTGAAGCACGCAAGCAGCAAAGGCATGCAGACCACAACCGCCATCAGCAAGTGATCACGCACCAAGGGCTTGAGTCCTGTTGCGATCAGCTCACTGCTCGCTCAGTTCGCTCAGCTGATGCAGGGGCACCGCCAGTCAAGGCGGCGCTGCGCCAAGCGCCTGCTTTTGCTGCTCGCGTTTGCCCATACGAGTCATGCCGCCTTTGGGGAGAGGTTGAACGGTCTTGCGTCTTGGTCTTCTTTGACTGCTAGGTTAAATTACTTGCTTGCGCAACGGCTTGCTTTAACTCTGCAAAGGTAATCTTACCGTCTTCGTCGGCATCATACTGTGCTAGTAACTCCTGAGGGCTACGGGTATCGGTTTCGGCTTCGATGACTGCACTTAAGCCAGGACTTAAGAACAACTCACTAAGGGAGACTTTGCCATCTTGATCGCGATCTAAGTTATTAAAAAGAGTTTGAAGCTCTTGCTCGGTGGCCATCAGTTTCTACCTGCATTAAGTTTTCAATTGCATCGCTGGGGTCGAGCCGACAGACGACCCCTCGTAGACTAGCAGCACTACTGCTGAAACCAATCGTTCGCTGGTTGGAACTCGCACGACACTCAAAGGGGGCTTCAGACAGAAACAGAGGTTGCCGCAAAGCTGTCGTCCAGTAGAGAGCTGGGTGCGCTGCCCAAGCTGAAGGCGTGTCGCAGCGTCACTTTGGCAAGCGGCGTTGCCATAAGTTGCTTGCTGACTCCATCATGCGAGGCTCATTGCCAGGGCAGCCGGAAGGTTGGCGGTGGTGTGATCGACACATCCACTGACTGAATGTCAGGCGCGATCGCCTGCGACAACATCTGCTTCAGCGCCGGACTCAAGCTTGCTCCCAGTTTGAGCTTTAGCAGGTCATTGGTAGCAAGCTCATCGAGCGTTTGGTAAGTGTAGTGAACTGCAAACAAGAACACTACAAAACTGCAAACAGCGACATTTTGAAACCAAATTAGCTGCAACTAGAGTAACGTAAGGCTTTCATCTCCTGTAAAGGCACCAGCTAGCAAAACGAGGTTTTTTATAGTCCTAGCGCTCCGATCGTACGCCTTCACGATGTCGTAACGTGAGTGAGGGGCGAGACCGCTCCACACAGTTGTCACACCGATCAGTTAAACTGCATAGCCTTGGTGCAGACTGACGGTGACTCACCATGCCCCAACCAACGAAGCAGCAACAGTTAGCCGCATTGGCACAGGCAGAGTCTGCCTTGCATTTAGCAAGTGTGCGGTGCCAGAAGGAGCCCCGCAACAGTCAGTGGCGGGTAGAGCAAGCCCAGTGGCAGGCGACGGTGCAAGCTTTGAGAACGCAGTTGTGGGGACGAGGAGGCCGGTAGGGGAAAGAGCAGAGAGAAGAGATCTAGAGGGCTACAGAGTCCACCCTTCGATAAGCAACCTCCAAGGACCTGCAACAGACCTTGGAACAATGGAACTTGGTGGTAAGAAAACCGAAAAGCACGACAAAGCCGATCGTTCACCGACAATCGTCACTCCAGCGGCAAATATTTGGTCAAGATGCAAAAGAGGACACCTGTTCGTGGATGGCGCTGAGGCCGGCTCCATTCGTGCATCTGGGCAAAGCCAAGGCTGTAAAGCCGTTGCATGATGACGGTAAGCCCGCGGTGCGACCCACTGATGGTAAGGCGAACAGGTTCTCGATCGCCACCGCTAGCAAGATCGCCACCTGCCCTTGCTCGGATGTGTTGTTGGGAAAAAAATCTTCTGCCATAGATCATTCAGCCTCAAGAATGTCGGTATATCGCCACGGCAACGCGATGACGACGAATCATAGCGGTAATGCTAACATTGCTTGTAGCTATTTGTAGCTAAAATAGGCTTATATAAACCCATAAATGCTCCATTTAAGGCTTCTAGGAGACTCAGATGTATCATCAAAGCAACATCGACACACAAGAAGCCGTGAGCAAGCGAATCCACGTCACGCTTCCAGAGGGGGTTTACCTTAAGCTGGAAACCTGGGCAGAGTCAGAGGCTAGACCTGTGGCGAATTTGGCAGCGTATCTGCTGCAAAAAGTCATCGAGGAAGCTGAAGACCAGGGGAAAATCCCCCAACCCAAAAGTGGCAAATCAGCTTAAAGGGAGATCGTGATGATCCAAGCCGCACCCAGACGGGTTACCTTTGATGAGTTTGTTGCCTGGTATCCAGAACACTCAGAACACCACTACGAGTTGCATGATGGGGAAATCATTGAGATGCCGAAACCCATTGGCAAACACTCACAAGTCGCCGGTTTTCTGGTCGCTGAAGTCAATTTTGAAATCCGTCGGCTCAAACTCCCATACTTCATTCCCAAGGAATGCATCGTCAAATACAGTGAGTCGGGTTACGAGCCCGATTTGATCGTGCTCGACAGCCACACGATCGCAGTTGATACCCGTTGGGCAAAGGAATCCACGATCACACGCGGGGAATCCGCCAAGGTCGTTGTGGAAGTTGTGAGCACCAACTGGAGTGATGACTACGCCCTGAAACTAGAAGACTATGAGGCGCTGGGCATTGCCGAGTATTGGGTTTGTGATTACTTAGGCTTAGGTGGTAAGCGGTATATTGGCTCACCTAAACAACCCACGTTTTCGGTCTACCAACTCAACCCAGCTGGTGAGTATCAGGTGAAGCAATTCCGGGGACAGCAGCTGATCGAGTCGCTGGTCTTTCCTGAGTTGCAACTAAGCCTGGAGCAGATTTTGGCAGCAAGCAGTTGAAACCATCCTCCGAGCACACGCTCACGGTCCCATCTGACTGACAACATTGAAGGCGTTCTTTATGGTTCAAACACTCCAACGACCGCTCACCTTTGACGAATTTCTCGCCTGGTATCCAGACGACGGCTGCATTTATGAACTGATTGATGGGAGGGTGGTGCCGGTGAATCCGACAGGACCGCATGAAAAGCTTTCCGGCTTCCTAGTCCACCAGCTTAATCGCGCGATCGACCAGGCGGGCTTGCCTTACTTCATTCCGCGCACGGCAACAGTAAAGCCCTTTCGTGAACAGGCGGGCTATAAGCCTGATGTCGTGATGCTCGATGAGCGATCGCTCAAAGATGAACCGCGTTGGGATAAAGAATCCACCATCGTCCTCGGTTCGACTTGCAAACTAGTGATTGAAGTCGCTTCCACCAACTGGCGGGATGACTATGAACGCAAGCTGCCGGACTACGAGGAGATGGGCATCGCGGAGTACTGGATTGTCGATTACCTGAGTATTGCCGCAGTTCGTCATATCGGCAAACCCAAGCTGCCAACCATCAGTATCTATGTTTTGGAAAACGGCGAATATCAGCTCAAACAGTTCCGGGGAGAAGCGTACCTTGAGTCAGCCGTGCTGCCAACACTGCGTTTGACCGTTGACCAGATCGTGCAGGCGGGCAAGGTGGCGGGGTAACCGGAAAAAAGATCCGCTTTGATAGCTCAAAAACTGCATCAAAGCGCTGGATCTGAGGTTAGATCGCCTATACTGCCGTACAGGCTTTTCCCTACTTGGAGTGAAACCCTGGCAGCACCGACAAGTTTCCACCGTTGAAGTCATAGGAGGTGACCGGATGACCTAAAAAGCCTTTAAAAGTCAAAACCCCCACTGCGGGAAACAGAAGGGGTAGAAGACTTTAATTCACTTTTAGATAGGATGCGAGGACTCTAACTAACCGCCCAGCAAAAGCAAAAGTTAAGTCGCTCGGCTTTGCTATGCCAATTTTAGTGGCAATTTGTCAAAAGGTGCAACCTTTTTGATGGATTGCTCTAGTTTTTGCATGGCTTCCTATCTGCTGTTGTTCCAGCCATAGGGAGTAAAGTTGTGCATCAAAAAATAGAAGGCAGGGGGAAGCATGCTCTGCTCTGCGTTTGTTTGGACGGGGAGGCGTAGCGATGAATCTCCCTGCCCCTCAATTCCAAGCCGTGCAGGAACCAGAGGCGTTTTTACATCTCTTTCCACATCGGTTCGACTTCATCTATGCCGAACATCCCGACCCCGGCGATCGTCCTGATTGGAAAACTGAAGACAGACACCCCTTAAGCGATCGCCTGCTCCAAGAAGGCGCTTACTTATATGGTGTCCGGTTTGGCAAACAAACCGACTACCTGATGCTCGACATTGACCTGGGTAGTCTTTATCACCCCCACCGCGATCGCTTCGCCATCGCACGTCTGTTAGCTGCCCTAGAGCCGTTAGGTTTGGTCGAAACCATCGCCGTCACCAGCAGCTACAGCGGTGGTATCCACCTGTACCTGCCCTTTCAAAAAGTGCAAGAAACCTGGGCGATCGCCCACGTCGTCTCGACTTTGCTCGCCAATGCCGGGTTCAAACTCAAACCGGGACAACTTGAACTGTTCCCCAACCCCAAACCCTACAGCGAAGCACCCAGTCTCTACACTGCCCACCGACTCCCTCTGCAAGCAGGCTCCTACCTGCTCAACCGCGACTTTCAACCCATCTACGGCGAACAAACCATCTTCGTGCAGCGCTGGCAGTTTGCTCAGCACCGCAATGAGATCGACCAGCGCACCCTCAAGCGGGTCTTGCAACAGACCAAGCGTAAGCGGTACAAGCTGTCAGGCAAAGCTGAGAAGTTCCTCCACGACTTGAACATTGAGGTTTTAGCTGGGTGGACGGACGCCGGGCAGACCAATTACCTGCTGGGTCGCATTGCGATGCGGGAATACATCTTCGGACACGTCCAGCGTGGCTCCGAACCCCTCACGGGCGAAGACTTAGCCGCTGCCATCTGTGAAGTGGCGCGATCGCTCCCTGGTTTTGAGTCGTATTGCAGCCATCAAGCCAACCTGGAACAGCGAGCGATGTTCTATGCCCGTTCCATCCAGTCCAGTCATTACTACCCGTTTGGTTCCAAGCACCCGGCAAAGACTGCACTCCTACCAGCATCGGCTACACCACCCAAACCGAACTGGAACCAGACACAAGCTCAAGGTGCTCGTGATCGTATCCATCAAGCCGTCACCGACCTACAACAACGCCATGCTTTGCCAGAGACAACGACCGCCCGTAGAGAAGCCATTAGAGCCTATGGCATCGGGAACCAAACCTTAGATAAATACAAGGAGTTATGGCATCCAAAACACCTCAAACTCATACAGGGAGAGGACTACCACCCTGTTGGTGCCACTTCCATCAATGCAGAAGCGCTGGAACCCATACAGAGAGAGGACTACCACCCTGTTAGTACCAATAAGCTTGTGCTCTACGCCGCTGCCCCTCAAGGGCGAGCGGTTGGGTTTCAAGAAGTTGGGGGGTACGGGGGGTTTTCCACAGGTGCATGCGGTGAATCTATCCCTCAGAAGTCTAATCGGGTGGCGAAGCAGCTTGCTAAGATGCAAGCATGGCTGGCGAGTGATGATCCGATTCTGATGGCGGAAGCCCAACAGTTTTTTGCGGCTCAAGCACCGCAAGAGTCGGTCAGTCTAGTCAGCACAGATGTCGTAGCACCGGGACAACTTGAAGGTTGCTCCAGCGAGGAGGCAGTCATGCTAGGTGGGTTTGGACGAGCACAACCGCAACGCCGGAGTGGGAAGACCGCTTTGCAAGAGATTGGGGTAATTGAAGCGTCGCTGCAACGAGGGGCAATTAGCCCAGAATGCTTACTAGCAAAAGGTTCTAGCCCTTAATCTTTTTAAGGTTGCCGCCCTGCCTGACTTTTGAATGATAAGTTTCAGTTATTTATCCTCATGACGTTTTACGCTCTCTAAAGGTGAGATTTTTAGAGGCGTAACATGAAGCGCAAATGGGATAACGATGAGCTAATCGAACACTGGAGTATTGACGTCGAGGAACGGGCAATCATTGGGCAAAAGAAGGGAGCAAACCGATTGGGATTTGCACTGCTTCTAAAGTTCTTCCAGTTGGAAGGGCGTTTTCCAGAGAAGAAGAACGAGACTCCCCGTGTTGTCCAATTCTTTGTGGCTGAGCAACTGGGAATCCCTGCAAGCCTCTACCAGGAGTACAAATGGCAAGGTAGATCTCTCAAATATCATCGGGCTGAAATCCGTGAGTTGTGTGGTTTTCGCCCCATTCGACTGGCAGATTTCGACGAGCTACGTCAGTGGTTGATGGATTTCGTTTTACCCCAGCAAGTAGAGGAGCGACCGATTAAACAGATGCTCTATGGGGAGTTGAAAGCCCGCAAGATTGAAGCCCCTACCGTTGCACAGGTGGAACGCCTTGTCAGGTCTGCCCAGTACCAATTTGAGATCAACCTTTGTGCTGCTATTGTGCAGAAGTTGCCAGAGTCCTGCCGCCACGAACTAGATGCGCTGAGCGGCCCCCAAGAAGATTCATATCTGCTAGACCCTGACGAGATCCGGCTCAATCAACTGAAGGAGGAGGCCGGACCTGCCAGTTTGAAGGGCTTAACGGCTGAGCTATCAAAGCTTGAAATCCTGCAAAATATAGGGCTTCCTAAGGACTTGTTCGCAGGGTTGTGCGACAGTATTGTGGAACGCTACCGCTTGCGGGTGGAGACGGAAACGCTGACGGAATTGAGGCGACACCCCGACCCCATACGATATATCCTGTTGGCTGCGTTTTGCTGGTCGCGCTTACAAGAAATTATCGACAACCTGGTGGAGATGCTGGTGGGACTCATGCATCGACTGGAGAATCGCAGCAAACGGCGGGTGAGCGAGGAAA
>CP166617.1:0-50586 GCA_041937185.1 Leptolyngbya sp. BL-A-14
TTGGATGACAATGAGGATGACGGATGCACGACAGCTACAAGTCGGGTTGCTTCGAGTTTTGCAGCACGATCGCCACCAGACTCATAGGCTGCGTGCGCCAAACAGAGGCTTGAAAAAGACACTAGAGGATCGCCCTATGGAGGCAAGCCTTGAGTGTCTGGGAAAAGCATTGAACCTTATCAAGTCAGAGTGTACATGAAGGCACGAGAAATCGGTTTAACCCAAACCGACGCAGCTTATATTGCCGAATTTTCAGAACGCACGGGACAACGCATTGAGGCGGAAGACTACCAACCCAACCGGGGACGGGTACGGGACTGGCGCACCTGCGCTGACCCGTTAGCCGCGGTGTGGGAAAGTGAGTTAGAGCCCATGTTGCGGCAAGCACCGAAGCTCAAGCCGATGACGTTGTTTGAGTACTTGCAAGACCAATACCCCGGCAAGTATGGGCAGGTACTGCGAACCTTGCAACGGCGTGTGCAAGCGTGGAAAGCGCTACACGGACCGGCCCCAGAAGTGATGTTCGAGTTACGGCATGAACCGGGGATGATGGGATTTTCTGACTTCACCGAGTTGAAGGGAATCACCGTCACCATTAACGGCAACCCGTTTGAGCATTTAATTTATCACTATCGCCTTGCTTACAGCGGTTGGCAGTACGCTCAAATCATCCAGGGGGGCGAGAGTTTCATCGCCCTGTCCGAGGGCTTGCAGAATGCCCTGTTTGCCTGTGGTGGTGTGCCCAAGCAGCATCGTACCGACAGTCTGAGTGCCGCTTATCGCAACCTCGGTGGCAAGCAGAAGCCGTTAACCCGGTTGTATGACGACTTGTGCCACCACTATCAGATGCAACCAACGCGCAACAACACGGGCATTGCTCACGAAAACGGGTCGATTGAAGCATCCCACGGACACCTCAAGAACCGAATTGAGCAAGCTTTGTATCTGCGCGGCAACTTCGATTTTGCTAGTGTTGCCGAGTATGGAACCTTCATCGACCAAGCCGCTCATCGACTCAACGCCCAGCACACCGAGAAGTTTGTCGTCGAACAAGCGTCTCTGCAACCCTTGCCGCCCCAGCGAGTGGCAGACTATGAAGTGCTGACTGCCAAAGTCAGTTGTCGCAGCACCATTGATGTGCGCTGTGTGTTGTACACCGTTCCGGCACGTCTGATTGGACGACCACTCGAACTGCATCTGTATCATGACCGGATTGTGGGGTACCTGAATCATCAGCCCGTCGTGCAACTACCGCGCATCCGAGTCGTCGGTACGGACAAACGCCGTGCTCGCTGCATCAATTACCGACATGTGATTGAAGGCTGCGCCGCAAGCCCAAAGCTTTTCTCTACTGCACCTGGCAGCAAGAGTTGCTGCCGAATGACTTGTGGCGGGACTTATGGCAGCAGTTGAAAGTCCGGGTTGAGCTTGACAGTGCGGCGGTTCTCATCGTCGAGGCGCTTTACATAGCGGCAAGGCAAGACAAAGAACAGACCGTGGCCCAGTACCTGCAAACACAGTTGGAGACAAACACTTTGACCTTGGTCGCGCTCCGCCACCAGTTTGGCTTGCTCCACCGGGCAGGAGTGCCCAAATTGCACATCGAACAACATGAACTCTCCTCTTATGACCAACTCCTCTCCACCAGCCGTGTCACCGAGTCCTTACCAAAGCCTGAGTCTGCACCTCAAGCAACTGCAACTCTCCCACATGCTGACCCACTGGGAGAGCCTCGAGCATCAAGCCATGCAAGAGCGTTGGTCGTACGCTCAATTCTTGCTAGCTCTTTGCGAATTGGAGGCACAACGACGCTGGAGTGTGCGCCTGCAACGAGCGCTCAGCGAAGCCCAACTACCCAACGCAAAAACTCTTGCCAATTTTGATTTTTCGCACTGTCCAACGTTCAATCCTGCACCCTTGATGCAGCTGGTAGATGACCCAGGTTGGTTAGGACGTACCGAGAATCTGTTGCTCTTTGGCGCAAGCGGTGTGGGCAAAACCCATCTGGCAGCGGGTGTCGCACGTCGGATGGTCGAGTTGGGCAAACGAGTCAAGTTCTTTTCCGCTATCGCCCTCGTGCAACAGCTACAGCAAGCCAAACTGCAATTGCAACTGCAAGCGGCACTCAAAAAACTCGACCGCTTTGACTTACTGATCCTCGATGACGTGGGCTATGTCAAAAAGTCGGAAGCCGAAACCTCGGTGCTGTTTGAGTTGATTGCCCATCGCTATGAGCGTCGGAGTTTATTAATCACTGCCAACCAACCCTTCAGTCAATGGGATACCATCTTCACCGACTCGATGATGACGGTGGCTGCCGTTGACCGTTTGGTGCATCATGCCCTGATTGTGGAGATTGTGACCGAAAGCTACCGCAAACAGTCGGCAGTCGCGAAGTCAGCCATCACAACGCAGGCAAAAACTGAGGCTCAAGCAAGCTTGCGATCCTAGTTGTCACTGCGATCTTAGTTGTCATTTCGATCTTAGTTGTCGCCAGTAATTTTGCACGGTAAACCACCGGCGGCATTGCTGTTGATTCTTTTTGCTTTGCTAGCTGACTTCAATGTCAACTTGTCTTCGCACTCATTGTGTTACCCATCACCACGTTGCTCAAAGTCTTAAAGTCGCCTTTCTAGCTGTCGTTTATTGGTATGTAGTTGACATTTGATAGTCGGGGCTTCTGGACAGTAGAGCAGGCGTGGGCGTATATGGAGCAGATGCAGGATGAGGGCAAGATTGCAGCAGCCATTCAAGCGTTAGCACCTTACTTATCTTCGTCTAGGTCACTGTTTCAGGTTGCGGTAGGGAAAATACAAGCCATTCAGTCTGAGTCTAGCCGGGCAAAGGTTTTAGTTGCCCTAGCACAAGTCGATGCTGCAGACTTTTCAGCCCTACTAGAGGCAGCCTGGACCCTGCAGGATGAGTACAATCGGGCAAAGGTTTTAGTTGCCCTAGCACAAGTCGATGCTGCAGACTTTTCAGCCCTACTAGAGGCAGCCTGGACCCTGCAGGATGAGTACAATCGGGCGGAGGTTTTAAGCGCCCTGGCACAAGTCGATGGCGCAGATTTCTCAGCGCTGCTAGAAGCGACACGGTCGCTGCAGGATGAGTACAATCGGGCAGAGGTTTTAAGCGCTCTGGCACAAGTCGATGCCGCTTACTTCTCAGAGGCGTTAGAGGCGGCCCGGATCCTGCAAGATGAATCCCGTCGGGCAGAAGTTTTAAGCGCCTTGGCACAAGTCGATGCCGCTTACTTCTTAGAGGCGTTAGAGGCGGCCCGGATCCTGCAAGATGAATCCCGTCAGTTCTGGCTTTTAAGGGCTCTGGCACAAGTCGATGGCGCAGATTTCTCAGCGCTGCTAGAAGCGACACGGTCACTGCAAGATGAAGCCCATCGGGCAGAGGTTTTAAGCGCTCTGGCACAAGTCGATACTGCAGACTTTTCAGCCCTGCTAGAGGCAGCCCGGACCCTGCAGTCTGAGTACAATCGGGCAGAGGTTTTAAGCGCTCTGGCACAAGTCGATGCCGCTTACTTCTTAGAGGCGTTAGAGGCGACACGGTCACTGCAGGATGAAGCCCGTCGGGCAGAGGTTTTAAGCGCTCTGGCACAAGTCGATGCCGCTTACTTCTTAGAGGCGTTAGAGGCGACACGGTCACTGCAGGATGAAGCCCGTCGGGCAGAAGTTTTAAGCGCCCTGGCACAAGTCGATGCTGCTTACTTCTTAGAGGCGTTAGAGGCGACACGGTCACTGCAGGACGAGTTCAGTCGGGCAAAGGTTTTAAGCGCCCTGGCACAAGTCGATGGCGCAGATTTCTCAGCGCTGCTAGAAGCGACACGGTCGCTGCAGGATGAGTTCAGTCGGGCAAAGGTTTTAAGCGCCCTGGCACAAGTCGATGGCGCAGATTTCTTAGCGCTGCTAGAAGCGACACGGTCGCTGCAGGATGAGTACAATCGGGCGGAGGTTTTAAGCGCCCTGGCACAGGTCGATGCTGCTTACTTCTCAGAGGCGTTAGAGGCGACACGGTCACTGCAGGACGAGTTCAGTCGGGCAAAGGTTTTAAGCACTCTGGCACAAGCCGAGGCCGCAGACTTTTCAGCGCTGCTAGAGATATCCCGGTCACTGCAAGATGAAGCCCGTCGAGCAGAGGTTTTAAGCGCTCTGACACAAGTCGATGGTGCAGATTTCTTAGCGCTGCTAGAGGCGGTCCGGTCGCTGCAAGATGAAGCCCGTCGGGCAGAGGTTTTAAGCACTCTGGCACAAGCCGATGCCACTTACTTCTCAGAGGCGTTAGAGGCGACACGGTCACTGCAAGATGAAGCCCGTCGGGCAGAGGCTTTAAGGGCGCTGGCACAAGCCGATGGCGCAGATTTCTTAGCGCTGCTAGAGGCGGTCCGGTCGCTGCAAGATGAAGCCCGTCGGGCAGAGGCTTTAAGGGCGCTGGCACAAACCGATGGCACAGACCTTTCAGCGCTGCTAGAGGTAGCCCGGTCCCTACAGTCTGAGCCTAATCGAGCTTGGGTTTTAAGGGCTTTGGCACAAGTCGATGCCGCTTACTTCTCAACGCTGCTAGAGGTGTCCCGGTCACTGCAGTCTGAGTACAATCGGGCAGAGGTTTTATGCACCCTGGCACAAGTCGATGGCGCAGACTTTTCAGCGCTGCTAGCGGCGGCCCGGTCACTGCAGTCTAAGCCCAATCTGGCTTGGGTTTTAAGGGCTTTGGCACAAGTCGATGCCGCTTACTTCTCAGAGGCGTTAGAGGCGACACGGTCACTGCAAGATGAGTCTAGTCGGGCAGAGGTTTTAAGCGCCTTGGCACAAGTCGATGGCGCAGACTTTTCAGCGCTGCTAGAGGTGTCCCGGTCACTGCAAGATGAATCTCGTCGGGCAGAGGCTTTAAGGGCTCTGGCACAAGTCGATGGCGCAGACTTTTCAGCACTGCTAGCGGCAGCCCGGTCACTGCAAGATGAATCTAGTCGGGCCTGGGTTTTAAGGGCTCTGGTACAGGTCGATGGCGCAGACTTTTCAGCACTGCTAGCGGCAGCCCGGTCACTGCAGTCTGAGTACAATCGGGTAGAGGTTTTAAGGGCTCTGGCACAAGCCGATGCCACTCACTTTTCAGAAGCGTTAGAAGCGGCCCAGTCACTGCAGTCTAAGTACAATCGGGTAGAGGTTTTAAGGGCTCTGGTACAAGTCGATGGCGCAGACTTTTCAGCGCTGCTAGCGGCAGCCCGGTCACTGCAAGATGAATCTAGTCAGGTAGAGGTTTTAAGGGCTCTGGTACAAGTCGATGGTGCAGACTTTTCAGCGCTGCTAGAGACGACCCGAACCCTGCAGTTTGAGCACAATAGGGTATGGCTTTTAAGGGCTCTGGCACAAGTCGATGGTGCAGACTTTTCAGCGCTGCTAGCGGCAGCCCGGTCACTGCAGTCTGAGTACAATCGGGCAGAGGTTTTAAGCGCCCTGACTAAACACGCTTCCTCAGACTTTCTCCCAAGTATTTGGCAAGAAATTTCTGATCTCACTCACAAGCGTATCCGCGCCGAGACGTTGAGCGGCTACCTCCCTCGACTTGCCCTCACTACCCTGCCGTACGCCAACTGGCAAACTTACCTCCACATCCTTGCCTACCGCAAACGCAGTGATCTGATGCAAAACCTTGTAACCCTTCACCCTGCTATCCTTTACCTTGGCGGTGCAATAGCTATGCACGGCGTTGTTGATGGGATGCGAGAAGTTTGTAGCCAGTGGAAATAGAAATAGAGTTGTATGGAGCAGCAACTAATGAGCCTAGTGATTTCTAATCAGGTAGTCCGTAGACCTTGGTAACCTTGGGACAAGTAGTAAATGGTTCTTACAAGGGGATGGTCAGACTAAGTCGGGCGGGCGACTGTCCGGCTTAGTCTAGCTTGTCGTAGAGCGCGATCAATTCCTGCATTGGTCGAAAGCCCTAAAGGAGTGAGGTCGAAAATTTACCTTTAGATGCAAGCAAGGGAACTGGGCTTACAATCAAACAGGCTTTATTTGCTTCCCTGCCTGAATGAAGACTGACTCTCTTTTCTACCGTCTGTTCAAAGAACAACCCACGCTGGTGCTTGAACTAATTGGCAATTCCTCACCCAGAAACGCCACCTATGCTTTTGTCAGCCAGGAGGTCAAACAACTTTCCTTTCGTATTGATGGCATCCTCAATCCACCTCTCTACGCGTCTGACCTCCCGATCGTGTTTGTGGAGATACAGGGTTACCCGGATCGCGCAAGAACCTTATACCATTCTTTCTTTGCCGAAATCTTTCTGTACTTGCGCGATTACCAACCCGTCAATGATTGGATAGGAGTCATCATCTTCACCAAGCGCAGCCTCGACCCTAAGTTGCCTCAGCATTTTCAAGACTATGCCAACAGTTCCCGATTCAAGCGGGTCTACCTGGATAGACTTGATCCCCAGGTCGTGGGGCAGTCTCTAGAACTCAGTGTGCTTCAATTAATTGGGCTGAAGGATGAGGCAGCCCCGGAACGGGCACGGGCGTTAATTAATCGAGCTAGGACTGAGGCTACGGATGACGCAGACCAGCAAAGAGTCATAGAATTGGTGTTGGCAACTCTGGTGTACAAGTTCCCAACCCTCGATCGGGAGGCGATCAGGCAAATGCTCGGACTAGATGAACTAAAGCAGACGCGGTTCTATCAAGAAGTTAAGGAAGAAGTCCAGGACGAGTTGTTGGCACGTGCGATTCCTGGTTTCCTAAAGCTGGGATTGACTCCCGAACAGATCGCCGAGCAGTTTCAGGTGGATGTGCCAACGATCGAGCGTGTTATTCGGGAACAGCAGAACCAAAATTAATTTCTGAGGGACTCAAGCAGATAGGATGTGCCAAGAGTTCGTCTGGCGGTATAGAAATATCGCCGTGGGTGGGGTCAAAGAATTTGCTGACAATGTCCCTGCCTTTAAAGTAAACTAGCCACCTTGCAACTTTTATGGTTTAACGGTGCTCTTTCTGAGGGGTACTGCCATATCATTTTGAGTATTGGCAGTTGAGCTAAGTAATGACAAAGACAATTGCAGTATTCAACCAGGCGGGAGGGGTAGCTAAAACTACGCTAGTAATGAATCTTGGCTACCAGCTTGTGCTTAGGGGTCATCGGGTTCTACTGATAGATATGGATCCCCAAGCCTCGCTAACTACCTTTATGGGATTTGATGTTACAGATCAAGATAGGACGATTTACAACGCATTGGTATCCGAGGAAGATGAGAAAATTCCGATCCTAAGCGCGCACCAGCTAGACCTGTCGCCCGCAAACATTATCCTTGCTAATGCCGAGCAAGAATTGGTACTGGCGGAACAGCGGGAAACCAGGTTGAAAGAACCCCTTGCTAAAGTCGCCAGTCACTATGACTTCATTCTGATTGATTGCCCACCAAGCTTAGGGATATTGAGCCTGATTAGCCTGGTTGCAGCAACGCATGTTCTGGTCCCGATTCAGACACAGTTCAAGGCGTTAATGGGGACAGACTCTTTACTGAAAACAATCAGAAGAGTTCAACGCAGGTTGAATAAATCACTTCAAGTTGCCGGATTCTGTCCAACCCTTTACTCAGCCAGCAATGCGATTGACCAGCGAACTCTAGAAGCAATCACAGCGCAACTGTCCTTAATCGGGCACATATTTACGCCGATTCCGCGTGCCACAGCTTTAGCAGAGGCATCCGAGTACGGCAAGCCCTTAGCTCTTTCTCCTAAAAAGAACCCTGCTGTGTTAGAAGTATTTGATGAAATTGCTGCCGCTATGGAGCAACTTGAATGAGTCCAGCTAAAAAACCCGCGCCACGTCAACTTAAGAATGTCAGCCTGTTTCACGAGGAAGACGAGCCAACATCATCCTCACAAGCCGTCAATCTATCTCAAATTAAACTCCCTAAGCAGCAACCCAGAAAATATTTTGATCCTCAAAAAATCACTCAACTTGCTGAATCTATTAAAGAGCATGGAATTTTAGAACCATTGTTGGTTCGCCCTGTGTCTGATGGCAATTACGAGCTAATAGCAGGTGAGAGACGCTTAAGGGCAGCGAAGGACGCGGGGCTCACCGAAGTCCCGATCGTGATCCGTGACTTCAATGATAAACAGGCCCTACAGGTTTCCCTCATCGAAAACCTTCAACGAGAAGACCTGAACCCCGTTGAGGAAACAGAAGGGCTGTTGCAGCTATTGGCTGTAGAGCTAGACAAACCGCAAAGTGATGTGGTTTCGTTGCTGCACCGGATGCTTGATGAATCAAAAGGGAAAGTTCCCCATAACGTTATGGGGAACTCTGAAACAACCGTAATTCAGCAGATATTTAATGAGATTGCCTCAATGGAATGGCAATCGTTTGTTAGTAATCGCCTGCCACTGCTGAATCTCCAGGAAGACGTGCTGGAAGCTCTGCGTCAGGGCAAGCTAGAATACACCAAAGCAAGGGCAATTGCCCGAATCAAGGATGACAGCCAGAGAAGAACATTGCTGAAAGATACGATCAGCAAAGATCTGTCCTTATCCCAAATTAAAGAACGGATTGCCACCCTCAAAGCAGTCGGTGAGGAAGAGAAGCCAGTGACTGTTAAACAGCAGTTTGATAGTGCCTACCAACAGATGAAAAAATCCAAGGTGTGGGACGATCCCAAAAAACAGAAAAAGCTAGAAAAGCTTTTGGCTGATCTCCAAGCACTGATAGAAATATAGTGCTTACCAAGAGACAATACATTCCCCATTCAACTCCCTGTTTACCATTGCGATGGCAGCTAGCAAGGATGTTCCTCCTTTAGAGCGAGAGAAGTAGGCATTAACTAAATTGCATCCCCTTCTATGGGTAATGTAGCCAGAAGGTTTTCACATCTCTTTGCAAAAGGGTCATTCAGTTCACGGGCAAGGAAAAGAGCTTGGTTGTAAAAGTCTGATGCTAGCTTGATTTGACCTATTTTGCGATTCAGTTCTCCCAGCTTATAAAGGCTGTGTATCTCACCTCTACGAAAACCGAATGATTTGCAGATATCCAGGGATGCTTGTAATCGCTCTTGAGCTTCTGAATATTGTTCAAGCTTAAGCAGCATCATACCCCAATTCCCCAGTGCAATTCCTTCTGAATAACGGTCTTCAGTTTCACGGGCTATGATTAAGCACTGCTGATAGTGCTCGATCGCTTGTGAATAATTGCCCATCTCGTCATAAATGCTTGCAAGATTACTTAGTGAGCGGCCTTCTCCTCTCCGATTATCTAACTCACGCGCGATGGTCAACTGTTGTTGAAAACATTCAAATGCTTTTGGGTAATTACGCAAAGAGCGGTAACAAAGCCCCAATCCAGCCAAGGCAAATCCTTCTCCTGCGCGATAATCGATTTCACAAGCCTTCTCTAAACTCTGTTGATAATGCTCCATCGCTTGTAGATTATTACCTAAGCACCAGTAAGCAAAGCCAATTTCGTGCCTACAATCTACATCGACCATACCTCCTAACTTGCCTAATAATCGTTGATGCAGTAGCAACAATTCCCGGTAATAGCCCCAAGTATCGAGTTGAGCGCCCACTTCTCGATCAAATAAAATCTCTTTAGCTGAATGCCATTCTTCGGCCTCACAATAATGATGAAATGCTTCAAGTTTCCCTCTAACCTTCTCGATGTTGGGAATATCAGGCTCTGGCTCATAGCCTTCTAACCATATCCAAGCAGCTACTCTTTGGACTTCTCTCCATTCCTCTTCTCTCGCCCTCAGTAGCTCAATACTTACCTGCTTAATCAGATTGTGCTGCCTCAACAGCACCGACCCATTTCCTCTAACCTCCTCCTCTACTAAGTTGTGAGATTTAAGCGCTTCTAAGGCCGACCACTGCTGCTCCTCAAAGCCATTCCCCAACATGGCTAACCAGAAGGACTCAGGTACAGCTCTTCGATATACCGAACTTCTGCACAAGATTTGATGAGCATCAATGGATAGTCTTTCTAAAGACTCCTCCACCCGCTTCTTCACCCTCAATTGGAGTGCTTTGGGTGAACTGCCCCTCGATCTGCTATCGCTTTCAGCCTCATCAAACTCACCCTGATAGCGTCGCCAGTATTGAACCACATTTCCATTGAAGGGACGCCCCAGAATGTCCTTAGCAATTACCTGAAGCACCAATGGATGACCGTCATAGAGTTTGCCAATACGCTTCAAGTAATCGGTGCCTATCTCATCAGGCTGCAATCCATTCTTATGGAACAACTGCAATTGTTCATCTTCAGATAGACCACCTACTGATTGCAGATGCCAGTTGCGAGGATATCGAGATGCCACTATTTCTAACTCTTCGGGTAATGCCTGAGTAGTAAGAATTAATTGGCTTTGACACTCCTGACCTGCTAATAGTTGCTGAAAGAAGTCCAACCACAACGCATCGTTGAAGGCACTCCATCCCTGCTGCTCGTCTCCCTCTAACAACATCTCTAGAGAATCAATTTGAACCACGAAGGGCTTTGTCCTCAGTGCTTCCAATAGGTGCTTGAGGGCATTCTGAGCATTTTTCTGGTCTCCAGTGGTGACCACTTCACCTAATTTGGGTAACAGGGCTAGAACACCACTTAGGAAATCCCTTCCCTGTCCCCGGTCATCAAAGTTGAGGCGTTGAAAGGATAGTCCTCTGTCCTGTAATCCAACCACCACTCGCTCTGCCAATGCCGTCTTCCCGATCCCAGTGATTCCAAAAATAGTCAAGATGCGACAGCCCGATTCCAGCTTTTGAGTGAGGTCTGATAGCAGTTCATCTCTGCCCACCCATGTGGACTCATCATAGGTGGATAGGGAAAGGGGAATCGCACTTGGGGCAGCAGAAAAGGAACCAGGAGAGGAAGAAGGAGGGAAATCGGCTGAGGAACTAGAGGTATTGCCAGGGAAGGGAACTTGTTCAGGTATTTTGCCAGGAAATCGAGGTTTTTGAGAGGGTTTCATTCTGCTCTCAGCAATCGCACTCAATAATCGCTCTTTAGCCTCTGCTTCTTCACAATTAAAAATGTCTATATAAACGATTTGGGCTAGTAGACCAGGAGGAGCACATTCTTCTACCCTGACTGGAATCAATTTGCGATCGCGACTGGTGGGATCTTGGGCAAAGGCAGCTGCCCATTCTGACTGGGTAAAGGGTTTGTCGAGATAAAGAGCTGAGAGGACAGCAATGGTGCGCTTTGCCTGGGTCGCTTGTTGCATATCCAAAACAAAGTTGCCACCAGGTCTAAAGTCCCAAGCTTGAATGACCACACTATAACCAGCTTCTTCGAGAATCCAAGCAATCCACTCTGCCCAAGAGCGATCGCGTCCCGTGTAGCTAATAAAGAAGTCTTTGGTAGCAGTTTCGGTCATCGAGAGTAAAGAGAATCTTTTTCTCTGGCAACTAGCTGATCATAGTCTGGAGACCCCTTGGTTGTGTGACGATTAAATTTACAGTCTCAAAGTTTGGTCGGTGAGACTGTCTCGTAAACCTCCCGAAAAGAGAGGTTGAGAACGGCGATCGTGCCTTGACGGCAGCATCGGCTTTCTGGTGTCTCAAAACCCATCTCAAAATCAAATTCTTACAACGATTTCGCACGGATGAGTTTTGAGACACTGGTGCAAAGCTTAGCCAAAACAATCGGTTATAGAAAGTTAGTTAGACTGACTTGGTTAGCCCCAGTATTCGTAATATTAATTTTTGCTTTCTCGCAAATTTATCGGTAAGAACTGATCAATCTCATGTATAGAAAATGTCATCTCCTCATTAATCTTAAGGGCTTTTTGTGCTTCTTTATAAGCTCTAAACGTTGTGTCGGGGGCTTCCTGGTAAACCTGCCCCAGTTGTGTAACGAGCGTATCTCTCCGCTCACGAATCTGGTCATCTGATAACACACCATCTTTGATATCAGCTATTAAATTGATGTACGCTTCGCGAATCACCCATAACTGCTTTGCACATTTTCGGTGCGCCTCGATCTCCAGCGCAGGATCGAAACTGAGCTGGTAGACAGCAACAGCTAAGGCAAAGGCAGCAGTAAGGGCTATGATTACTGTCTTGAAGGGACTAGCATCATAAATAGGCGTTAATATTCCACCAGTAGTTAAAACGAGAGCCGCAAGATTAGCAACTTTAATCCAGTAATTTCTCTGATTCAACTGGTCAATCATTTTCAAGTGAGTCTTGTGGGTGTAGACAACCCGACCAAATGACTCTCTTATTGCTGCCAGTGTAGAGCTAGCATTCAATGCCTTATTACTCCTCGTATACAGTAGTTAAAAGTCATCCTGCAAAAAAGCTACCAAAAATTTCTCTCCATTTTTGATTAGCACTGTAGATATATCCCTTCTCTTCACAAGTGATTGCTTCTAGCGCTATCTCATAAGCCTGTCTTGCTTTAGGTTCAAACAACCCTATCCGCCAAACTTCCTGCCCACTACCTGGCGCTCTCCAATAATTTTGTGTTCTGTCCCTCTCTGACAAATACTTCATAAAGTCCCTCGTCATGTAATCGTAGTACAAATAAGACTTGTCTTTATATAACCATTGATGCATGAAATTGTATGCAAAAGTGTCTATCAATAGGCCTTTAATTAAAACATTATTATTTTTCTTCCATGCCCTTGCCATTCGTGCTAAGTGCTTAACTTTTTTGTTATACAAGCTGTTTGCTAGACTAATAGCACGTATTTCAGGGATGGGATTCGTTACTTTCCAAGAACCACCATTGTTAGAATCCGGATAGGTATAGCTTTTGTCATCGCTGATAAATACTGGCACTACTTCAAACTTTATCCCGTCACTAAATTGAACGACGACAACTTGACCATCTCCACCGACCTCCGTTGTAGGATAAGTAACCCTGATAGAGTTCCTTACAGCTTGTAAGAGAGCAGATTGTCCATTCCACATGTAAGAGTTGTATTTACTGTATTCGGCGTAAGGCAATTCAGCCGCAAGATCTACATCACTGTGACCTCTTATATCGGTGCCACGTCCATACGAACCCAAATATTTTGTGTGATAAATTTCAGAGGCATTGTCCCAAAAATCAATATTGATTCTCTTTGTTATTCGCTTACAGCGATCTGTAATAATCTCATCATCTGCCGTACGAAGATTGGCTGTTAGCCTTTCAAATTTTTCAGCAACACCCATTCCTGATAACAACATTTCTAAACTTACGAATACATTTTAGCTATTACTTTAAGGGACGATCTGTTACACGTTCATGAGGCAACATTGAAAAGTAACTGCCGAAAACAACCGCTTTTCGCAACTTTGAATTAGTGTTGACAGCTGAGTGTAGCAGCGACACAGGGTTAAGAGTCAAACACAAAGGCCGGCCTTCTGAAGCAAGCCTTTGTCCAATACAGCGTTGGGTAGGCACAGTCATCAGCTTGTGCGGCAGGAAGACCCTCATAAGGGCCATGGTAGATTGTATATGCTACCGTCATCGCCGGAGAATGACCAGGTTTGACGCGTCCTGTAGGCGCAATCGGTGCCGAACTCGTGAAAATCAGCACTTTCCAAAACCCCAATTACCCTAATTTCTTTTACCAGTCTCGCGGAGCCGACCCGACCAACCAAACTGGCACAGTCAGCAGCCTGCTGTCCACGTATAGTCGAAACTGAACGCGTAGCCGGTCATTGCGCTGCGGCCAAGTGCCGTCGCGACTCCAGGTGCGAAAGTAGGAGTAAACACTTTGCCAATTGTGAAAAGCATGCGGCAAATCTCGCCATTGGCAACCGTTACGAATGAGAGAGAAGATGACGTTGCACACTGCTCGCATGTTCAGTTTTCGAGGACGTCCACCAGGTCTTGCGCCCGAATTTGGGGTTCGAGCAGTTGCTACTGGGTAGCAATGAGGTCACTACGGTAAGCTAGTCGTGTCATTTCTGGGGTCTTGAAGCGACCCCTTTACTTTATCGACCAGCTTTCAAACAGGTTCTAAGGCGCTTTGGAATTAGCGATAGATTGCACAAATTATTACTATATTCATACAATAAAGGTTATAGTTCTTAGCTAACGACAGGGGCGATGGTCAGGAGAAAATGAAATTCCAGTGATGTTGAAATTCTAGTGATGTCATATTAATTTATAGTATCTTACTTCTCATGATTTCATCGAAAAATGAGTGACTTAAGAGAATCAAAGCGTTTTCCAAATTGTGTAGAAATGGACTAAACAAATAATGTTAGAACCAGAATCCACAGGTGAAGACATCGCGTCAGTCAAACAGGGGTTTCAGCAAGCCGCAGCTGCTTGTATATCTTTATCTCAGCGTCAAGAGTACCTTGGTGTTAAGAGGATACAAAAGATAACAGAGGATCTACAAGGGACCTTAGAAAGAATTTGGAGCAGCTTATGTAAGATCTATGCAGCAGGGATAGAGGGCTGGACTGTCGATAAGGGAGGCTATCTAATTCGAAAGACTTCTGCCTGTAGTGTCCTAGTACCTTACCACCTTGCTGATTATTTTCCTACAGGAGATTCTCTCGAAGCTCTATGTAATCTTGCTTTCGATCTCAAGGTTATGCCAGAAGGAGTAATCTGTATTAGTGGAAGTGCGACGTTTTTAGAGGCAGTCCAATATACATCTGACATTGATTACTGTGAATATGTACCATTTGATAAAAATGAAAAGTGGAGCCATAAATTTGTTGACGCTCTATATCAAGCGGTCGAGAAGCAGAGTGACACATTAGTCTGCTTAAAAGCAATGGCCTTTCACCCAGTGCACACGGAGCATCTTGATCAAGGCAGGGGAAATTACGAAGTTCTTAAGAACCTCATTCTTTCCCGTGCCAGACTTGATTTTCTAACACATTTTTTAGAGGATGTAACTGAGGCAACAAATCTGGTTCTTCCTGTAGATATAGCCAAGCCAGATGATTCAACTCTTCAGCAAAGCTTTGCGGCTCAGGAAGTTCCAGTAGTGGAGGGAACTTGGATTCCACAAAAATTACTAGATCCAATCTCTCTGGGACACTATGCTATTTGGCTACAGGAAGAAGTGAAGAAGGAGCAAGCTACTGATCCCATTAAAGCTGCTAGGAGAGCCTTATCACTTTCTCGAATTACAGGTTTCTGGGAAGAGGGAGATATGATAATTAACATACTAACTGAGACAAACGCTGTGAGGTATGCAGCATTCAAAGCACGCAGTGCGCTAGAGCCACATGTTAAGCAGCTTCACACCAGCAATCCTGAAATAAGTAGAGCTTTTCTAGAGGGACTTAAAAAAACGTTGCAAAAACTCTCTCTAGGGAACGATGTCCAAGAGTTAGGGGATGATAATATTGAGGCGCTTAGAAGAGTAATCGAACAACTCTTCGACAAGATTCAGAAGAAAGTTGTCGAATTTGGAGGTGAAGCTTGACGAACAAGGAGCGACTTCTTAACGTTACACGCTTTTTGCCTCTTGATAAGCGACAAGCATCGATTACTGCTCGAGGCATTAGTCGTCTCTCAGAAGAAGAGGCTAAAGAAATAGCTGATGAGTTGGAGGATAATCTTTCTAAATTACCTGGCATTCTAGGCGAATTAAAGTCTGCTCTACTTGAGGCGGCTCTACCCGAACAGGCAGAGCTAGAGACAGTTTTGATGCCCATACCTAATAATAAGACTTCGTCTCAAAGTTTAGATGAAGAAGTTACTACTGGTCCTATTGTTGCTGCTATCTTCCGTAATAAATCTCGCGTAGCAAATGCTAAGCAGCAACTTTTAAAGAGAGATAACGTTTTTGAAAGTGATATTTATATAGTGTCTGTTGAAAATCAAAATACTATTAGTCTTCCTGACGATTTTCAGCCTGTAGAGGTAGATGGAGACTGGTTTCGTTTCTGGCTGCTTATAGGTTTGGGTTCAGGTTTTGTTTTAGATTTTCCCTATTTTATAAGTGACTCCTTCAATGGATATGTCGCACTATTGATATTAGCTATCGCTTCACTGAGTAGTGGTACTCTTTATATTATCCGGGTTCTGAGAGAGTCTGAGACACTTAAAGAAAACGTTATCTCTTTGTATAGAAATCGACTTCAAGTTAACGAATCTTTGATGATTGTTAAGACGTCTTCTGAGAAGAGTATTTTAATACAAGACCTTCTTAAAGAATTAGGTGGAGAAGAAACCAAGATTATTTCTGTCCGAGCTACAAAACACGCTGTCATAGCGTAATATAATTTGGTCAAAAAATTAAGTCGGAGTCAGGGTTCTAATCTATAGAAGCACTGCTGCTTAACTGCGGCCCGCAGCAGAAGGGCAACGCAAAAACCCGATTCTCTCGTTGCCAGCACAGAGACCAGTTAACGAAAGAATCGGGTTTTCAGACCATAACCGAATGGCGATTTAGTCCGTTTCTAGTCCATACTCAAAATCATCGCTTGTATGCTTTGAGATAACGTGTGTCAATTGACCACCGAAGCAATTGAGCGGAATAGGCACATGCGAAGATGGGCTTTTGAGTTGCAGTCCAAAGAACAATGTAACGATATGGAAGTGCACCAGTTTCAACTAGAGTGACTTCTGGGTGGAATTGAAAGGGCATTTGATTCACCTTATAGGGTTTACTATTCCTTTTTTAAGGGACCCATACGCTTAAAAGGTGCTTAACAAAAGCTTGCTTTTATCCACGTTTTTACATTAAACGAATTAAGTATTTGTACTTATTTTTTGACCGATTCGAATTCCCCTGAGGGAGTACAAGTCCCCTGGGGATTAGCTTTCTCAGGAACCGCCCTGACAATCTTCGTGTCACTAGTGCTCGCTCACTCGCTCAAGCAGTCTTCAGTGCCCTTTCGCAAGCCTCGTAGAGCGGCTCCTGCACCAAACTGGCACAGCCTACAACCTGCTGTCCACGTGGAATCAAACCCACGGACGCGACGGGTCATTGATAAGTTGAACTGATGTCAGCGGCGACGTGGCAAGACTACATCGGGGTTTCAGCCGTTTCCTCAAGTGACTGGCTCGCCAAGCATTGATAAGTTTCTCTTAAGTGCTATCTGTTCTTGACCACCGCTACGGCGTAGCAGTGCTTTGATGCCTTTAGGATAGGAAATGATCCTTTCTTAGCCTATGCTGGAGGGGCACAGGAATGGGCGCTTGAGGGAGTGTGACAGTTGAAGACGGCAGGGCATGGTCAGGCGAAAGTGTTAACACCCGTCGAAATTCAGCGCCTCTTTCAAGACGGGTTGCAGTGTGAGCGCTATCGGGCGTTGTTTGGCCTGTGTCTCTACACCGGCTGTCGGATCAATGAGGCCTGTACGCGGTTGACGCGAGATGTGTATCGGGAGTCGGGGAGTGTGCGCGCGGAGGTACTGATCCGGAAGCAGGACACAAAGGGGCAGCAGGCGACGCGATCCATTCAGGTGCATCCCCAACTGCGGGAGTGGTTGGAAGCTTACTATGTCCAGGCGGGCCAGGTGTATCTGTTTCCCGGTCGCTGGGGGAGGCACTCACTCCGACCCACGTCCGCGCACAAGCTGCTGCAGGCAGCGTTTGAGCGGGTGGGGATTGTGGGGGCCTCAACCCACAGTTTCCGGCGCACGGCGCTGACGCAGATGAGTGCGGCTGGGATTCCGCTGCGGGTGATCCAGGAGCTCTCCGGGCATCGATCGCTGGCGGCGTTGCAGAAGTATCTGGAGGTGAGCGAGGAGCAGAAGGGGCGGGCGATTGCGGCGCTCACGTTTTATCCAGGGGTAGAGTTAACCGCAGCAGAGTAGTTACATGCCGTTGCGTGTGGTTTAACTCTATGGGAGGCGATCAATGCGCTTACTCTTTGAGGCGGTGCGCAAGACGTGATGCTGTCAAAGGCTAGAGTGCTTATGAATCAAAGCTTTCGTGACGATAGCATGACCTCTTTGGGGCACCTGCGACCTGCAAGACTAATCGCTCAACCCGCAAGCAAGAGATTGCTCAGTCAAGCTTACCGGCCACTACTTTCATGCAAACCAAGATTAACGGCAACTGAAGGCAGGTAACAAAACGTTCATGCCGTTGATGCCACGATCAGCCCGCAAACAATCGACCAGCCAAAGTATGCAAGAGCCAAAGTATGCAAGAGTTCTAGCCTGGTTCGGCAATGCTGAGGCAAACCTCGGCGGTTTTAAGCATCCAACATCGTGAGCAACCAATGGGCTGAAACCGCCGAGGTTTTTGGCTCTCCCCCTACACCCACCGACGCACGCTTCTCCAAATCCAAACCCACCACCCACTTACTCCCGACTGCATCGACTGACGCGGCACAGGCTGAGCAGGCGGACGAGCGCCGTCACACAGATGTCGATCTTCCCTGCTGACGCTGGGATTGTTTTGGAGGTAGTCATGCACCCAAACACAGCCTCTTACCAGCAGGTCATCCAGATCTAGGTTCCAGAGAATCACGGTCTTGTCCCCACTGGCAGTGGCCAGCATTTTGCCATCGGGACTGAAACTTACACTATTGACCCCATCGCTATGCCCTTTGAGCGTCTGCAGCTCCTGTCCCTGACGATTCCATAGCTTCGCGGTGAAGTCATTACTGGCGGTAGCTAGCGTTTTGCCATCGGGACTAAAACTCACGCTATTGACATCTTGGCTATGCCCCTTGAGCGTTTGCAACTCTTGTCCCTGCAGGTTCCACAGCTTCACAGTTTTGTCACTACTGGCACTGGCAATGGTTTGACCATCAGGACTGAAACTCACGCTCCTGACACCGTCGCTATGCCCTTTGAGCGTTTGTAGCTCCTGTCCCTGACGATTCCACAGCTTCACGGTCTGGTCACTACTGGCACTAGCAATGGTCTGACCATCAGGACTGAAACTCACGCTGTAAACGGAACCGTTGTGTCCTTTTAGAGTCTGCAACTCCTGTCCCTGCAGGTTCCACAGCTTCGCGGTCTGGTCATGACTAGCAGTAGCAAGCGTTTGGCCATCAGGACTGAAACTCACGCTGTAAACGGAACCGTTGTGTCCTTTTAGGGTCTGCAACTCCTGTCCCTGCAGGTTCCACAGCTTCGCGGTCTGGTCCGAACTGCCCGTCGCCAACGTTTTGCCATCGGGACTAAAACTCACGCTAATGACAACGCCACTATGCCCCTTAAGGGTTTGCAACTCCTGCCCCTGCAGGTTCCACAGCTTTACAGTACCGTCATGACTGGCAGTGGCTAATGTCTGACCATCTGGGCTGAAACTCATGCTATTGACAGCATCGCTATGCTCTTGGAGGGTCTGCAACTCCTGCCTCTGCAGCTTCCAAAGAATCACGGTCTTGTCCTCACTAGCGGTGGCAAGCATTTGACCATCTGGGCTAAAACTCACCCTAGTGACAATGCTGCTGTGCCCTTTGAAAGTCTGCAACTCCTGTCCCTGCAGGTTCCACAGCTTCACGGTCTGGTCCGAACTGCCCGTCGCCAACGTTTTGCCATCGGGACTGAAACTCACGCTGTAAACAAAACCGTTATGCCCTTTGAAGGTCTGCAACTCCTGCCCCTGCAGGTTCCACAGCTTCGCGGTCTGGTCCGAACTGCCCGTCGCCAACGTTTTGCCATCGGGACTGAAACTCACACTATTGACAATGCTGCTGTGCCCTTTTAGGGTCTGCAACTCCTGTCCCTGCAGGTTCCACAGCTTCGCGGTCTGGTCCGAACTGCCCGTCGCCAACGTTTTGCCATCGGGACTGAAACTCACGCTATTGACAATGCTGCTGTGCCCTTTGATGGTTTGCACCTCGCGCCCCGCCTGCAGGTTCCACAGCTTCACGGTGTTGTCATCACTGGCGGTCGCCAACGTTTTGCCATCGGGACTGAAACTCACGTTCCGGACCCAGCCGCGGTGCCCTTCGAGCGTTTGCAACTCGTGCCCCTGCAAATCCCACAGCTTCACAGTCGAGTCCCCACTAGCAGTCGCAATGGTCTTGCCATCGGGACTGAAACTTACGCTATTGACAATGCTGCTATGACCCTTGAGCGGTTGCAACTCCTGCCCTTGCAGGTTCCACAGCTTCACGATGCTGTACCTACCGGCGGTTGCAATGGTCTTGCCATCGGGACTAAAGCTCACGCTATAGACAGCGCTGCCGCCTTCCAATCGATTACGCTCTTGCACGCCGTAAACGACTTGTCGGAGTGCGGCGATCGCCCGCATCCTAGTACCGGACTGTAGAGTCTTGCTCTTGGATTGCTCAAGCTGCTTGACGTGCTGCCCCGTTTTAATCGCTGCAATGAGGGACTCAAGCTCCAAATTGGATGTCAGCAAGTTTTGGGCCGCAACACTCTGAAAGTTTACATCTGCATTCGTTTTCTCCTTCTCCGCTGCCGCCTGCGCTACAAAGGCATTTCGCTTCTGCTGTTGCGCGATCGCTGTTTGCGTTTGTGCCGCTGCTTGTCCCTGCTCCGCCAGTTTTTGTGCTGCCACTGCCCGTAATGTCTGGGCGGCTTCTGCTACCTTCGCTTTCCTGGTTTGGTCTAATGCTTGTTTTGTTTGGTCTAACGCCTTTTGCGTCTTTCGTTGTTCCGCTTTCACCTGGTTGCGTTGCTGTTCGGCTTCCTTGCTCTTGTTAATGGCAAGCTGCTGCTGCTCCTGGGCAAACTGACGCTCCTGCTCGGCCTCTTTTCTTTGGGCGACCGCTTCTTGCTGCTTCTGAAACGCAAACCCTGCGGCTCCTACTGCCAGTAAGGCAAAGGCACCAATCCCAGCAGTAAACAGGCGCTGCTTGCGACGATCGGCTTTTTGTCGTGCCGTCTCTGTCTTACGGCTGGTGCTGATGTATTCACCTTGAAGTTCCGTTGGTCGTGGTTCCTTACTGGTTCCCTGGGCGAACCATTGCTCTGCATCCTCCAGATCATCGCCGCGCAGCAACAGGCTGGGGTTGCGGGTCTTCGTGTCCCATTCGATCGCCCGCTCCAGCAATCTTGTATGAGCGCGAACATGTTCCAGATCGGTGTCGATCGCGGTGATCAACGACTGAAACGCGACATCGAACGTGTCTTGCTCCCGAAAAAAGAGCCAGTTGTGTTTGGAGAGTGCTGCGTGGACTAAGGTCATCTCAAAGCCTTCGCGGTGGACGATCGGCACCAGTCGCTTGTTGTGCTTCACAGCGTGATCAATTTCGTCACGGCAGACCTTCGAGCTAATCGAGTCTGGGCTCATGACGAACACAAAGGTATTGGCACCTTCGATGCCGCGTTCAATTTCTTGCCACCAGTCAGCCGTTAGGGCAATGCCTTCCCAGTCCACCCAGGTATCGCGATTGTTGGCTTTTAGTGCCTCGTGGAGCGTTTGCACAAACGCTTTATCTTTGCGCGAGTACGAGATAAAAACGTCGGTCATAACACGCTGCTAGCAATCGTCGTAGGAATTTGAGCCAACCTAAATCTACTCAGTAACGTTAGCAATCCCACAAAGGCTTCGGATTTCTTCTTGCTGCGGTAAATTTGTGTAAACTTTCCGTGAATGTTTCAGCTTTCTTCTTACTGCGGTAAATTTGTCTGAACGTTGCTGTGTCTTTATACCGAGTTACAGATGCCGCGAGACGATCAACAGCAGTAAAGGGAACTTCGAGCACTGAACTACGATCGTCTCGACAAAATAATCATTGCCTTGGAGTGGATCAGATCAGCAACCACTGCTACTGCCAAAGGATTCTGGCAAGCTGCCTTGCGTACCCGTTTTTGACACCCCTAGGCGATCGCCACTACAGTCAAGTACAGCCTTCCTTGCGGTAGCATCGTGGCATGCGATCAATGCGACTACTCTTTGAAACGCCAGAGGCAGCCCGTGAGGTTGCTTTCATGCTGCAGTGCGAGTACGAGGGCTTCACCATGATTACGGTACCGCCGCTCCATGACACGCTGGCGCTGAGAACCGCGATCGAACTCACTGGTGCTGACTTTTGCTTTGCCGGTGACCACCATCCGCTGGTACTGACGGAAGCTGATGCACCGAGCCAAGTGAGTGACGCGCAAGCCGAGCGCATTAGCCGGAAAGCAGAGTTATGGCAGAATATTGTGCCCTTCTGATACTAAGCTGCAACATTGCCGAAAAGAATGGTTGAGCCCTTGCTTGTAGTACGCCTCAAACCCCTACTAGGAAAGAACTAGGGAGAAAAACTTTGCCTAATTCAGGCATTTTCGGCAGTGTTTAGGGTAAGTCTAAAATGCAAATCGTCAAGTTTAAACTAGAGCATTTAACGTGGTTACGTATTTCACCCTCAGAGTATAAATACTTGCCAGCAGTGAAAATTCTGGTTACAGTCATGGTCGTGAGGGTTCCTCGGATTTAAGATGAAAGAATTTTGACAGCATGAAATGGTAGCACTTCCTGGCATTCGGCCTAAAGATTCTTGGTCCGATGGGGCACTTTTTTCCTTCATGCCCGGCTCAACTTCTCTAACATTCCTCACATACAAAAAATTGGTGAACTTTTTGACGTAGATCAATGGAATCAGAATCCTAGCTAGTAGAATCCACGTAAAATGTAACCTTAATCTGTTCTACTATGCTACGTACCTACAATCGCGCAATCTTATTCCTGTTACTTCTCTGCCCCGGGCCTCTTGTAGCTTTGCGTGTAACCGCAACCGAGCCTTTCCCCTCATTAGAAGCCAGGCTTGTAGCAAAGAAGACAGAAGTAATAGAGCTAACCGCTAGAAAGAGCCAGCAGTTGCAGAGTAATTTACCAACGAAACTAAAGTGGTGGCAGAAATCATCAAAAACTTATGGAGTAGAAAGCTGGGCAGGTGAAAAAGAGGGGCTTAAACAAGTATTTAAGAGAAAGTTTTTAGTAGCTCAAGCTACTTCAGAACAAGATGCTTGGAGGCTACTTCAGGTAGGAAGTCAGCTGATTGACGAGGGCAAGTATCTGGAAGCTCTTCAACTTTTAGATACTGCAAAAGATATTTTTGTGAGTTACGGAAATGTTTCTGGTGAGGCTGCAACTTTAATTAGTCTTGGACTAGCCTGTGTGGAAGTAAAGAGTTGCAATCAAACGCTTAGCTATTTTGGTCGAGCAGACAATATTTTAGAAAGGTTGGGAAGTTCCTATAAAGACTACTACTATAGTTTAACTTTAATTAACAAAGGAATTGGAAAGCTATATAAAAAAGAAGGGGATCTTGATAAAGCTAAAAAATATTATGTCATAGCAATTTCTTTTGCTAAGCAAGTAGTAGGAGAGCAAAGGCTTTATGAGTTAGCTGATATTAATTCAAAGCTTGGATATGTTTCTAATGATTTAGACGATTATGATTCTTCAATAAAGTATTTCCAAGAGGCGCTTGGATTTGCAAAGCGTATGTCTAAGGAGTGGGAAGCTTATGTTAAATATAGTCTTGCATGGGCTTGCAACAGAAAAGATAGGTATGATGAAGCACTTTCCTATGCCCAAGAATCACTAGAAATACACAAACAGGAAAATAACTTATCGGGCCAATCTTCTACCGAAGATATTTTAGGATCAATTTATGATAATTTGGGCTCCTACGATAAAGCAGAACAACACTATTTACAATCTTTGAAAATTCATGAAAGAGTTTGTTTAGAGAACGTAAATTCATGTGACTTTTATGGAGAAGCTATCACGCGAAGCAACTTAGGGTTTTTATATAACAATCTTAATGAATTTGAAAAAGCTAGAGCAACTTTAGAGAAGGCTTGGAAGACTTGTAGTCAACCAGACATTTGTGATGATGAGTTTAAAGGAAAAATACTAAGTAATCTTGCTGCTACATACTATGGATTGAAGCTATATACAGAGGCAATTAAGTATGCAGAGCAAGCAATTAAAATTAAACCTAATGGAGATCCTCAGGGATTAAGCCGTGTCCTTTGGCAACTCGGAGTTTTCTATCAAGCAACAGGATCTATAGATCAATCTCTTGAGAAATACCAAAGAAGCCTTGTTCTCTTCAAATCTATTAACGATAAGAAAGGAGAGGCACTAGCATTAAGTAAAATTGGTTCTCTTTTTGCAGCCGGTAGACAGGAACCACTAGCAATCATTTTTTATAAAGAGTCGGTCAGGGTTACAGAAAAGATTCGGCAAGATAACCGTAAGCTTTCCATTGAAGACCAAAAATCGTATGCTCAATCAATTGCAAGCACTTATCGGTCTCTTGCTGACCTCTTACTTAAGCAGGATCGGGTACTGGAAGCTCAACAGGTGCTTGACTTGCTCAAGGTGCAGGAATTGAAGGATTACTTGCAAACAGTTCGTAGTTCAGATCAACCGCTCTATGAGTTGCCGCTAGAGCATAAAATCTTAGAGAAATACAAAGCTCTGCAATTCTCAGTGATTCAGCTGGGGCAGGAGCTCGAAAAACTTGGGAACATACCTCAAGCAAATCGAACTGCTGCCCAAGAGAAGCGAATTGGGGAATTAGTGAAAATCAATGAGGACTTGAATGGTCAGTTCAACAATTTTATAGACCATGATCTAGATTTAAAAGCGTGGCTTGATCAATTAACTCCTGCGATCATTCGCCAAACTATAGATCTTAGTAGCTTGGATGGCTATCGAGAAAATTTACGTCAGCTCAACGCAGTACTGCTCTATCCTCTAGTTCTGGAAGATCGGTTAGAACTCATCATCATTACGCCTGATTCTCCACCCCTTCGACGTCCAGTACCAGTCAAACGTGTTGAACTAAATAACGCTATTAGCCAATTTCGGAGGGAACTGCGTGATTCTGAGAGTGATCCAAAACCTACTGCTCAAAAACTTTACAATTGGTTGATTAAGCCGATTGAAAAAGACCTGCAACAGGCAAAGCCTCAAACTATCCTTTATGCCCCTGATGGTCAATTAAGATACATTCCACTACAAGCACTGCACGACGGCCAACAATGGTTAGTACAACGCTATCGGGTGAACAACATTACAGCAAAGTCCATAGACAAGCTAACAGCACAACCTACTAGTCAACCGCACATCCTTGCTGGAGCTTTTGCTCATGGAGAGCGCACATTTAAAGTAGGCCGTAGTTCTATCGATCTTAAAGGGTTATCATTTGCAGGCAAGGAAGTTGAAACATTGGTGGCGCAACTACCTAACACAACTAAGTTACTTGACGACACCTTCAGCCGTGACAATATTACCAGTCAGATGAATCAGTACAACATTGTGCATTTGGCAACTCATGCTAGCTTTGTGCCAGGTGAAGCTACTGATTCCTTTATCGCTTTTGGTAATGGTGATTCTGCCACTTTGAAAGACATCAAAAAGTGGACTGTGAATCACGTTGACTTGTTTGTGTTGAGTGCTTGCGAGACTGCATTAGGGGGTAAGTTTGGCAATGGTGAAGAAATATTGGGATTGGGATACCAGTTTCAAGAGCGGGGTGTCAAGGCTGTGATTGCCTCCCTTTGGAAGGTAGATGATGGTGGAACACAAGCATTAATGGGTTCTTTTTATACCAACCTTAAGCAAGGAAACATTACCAAATCGGAAGCATTAAGACAGGCACAAATTACTCTCATTAACATTAACCAACCTTCTCAAAGGGGCAACATATCTAGTAATGGAGAACTAACTCAAGGTCTCTCTCCCGACATTGCTAAACGGCTCAACCATCCTCATTATTGGGCACCATTTATATTAATTGGCAACGGTTTTTAAGTTTAACTCCTTATGTCCATCTCCCGTCTTAGCCAAGCAATTCAACGTTACAAGACTGCTTTAGTAGTACTGTCTCCAAACAGCAAGGCATCTGAATCCAATCTCCCTCAAGAGCTTTCAACACTGGAAGTGCTAGATATTTTGACAGCACGGGATGAGGTTCAGGCGGCGCTAGAACGTTCGACTCAGCGAACTGGAGCGCAACTAACAGTAATTTACCAATTAGATGAATTACTGAGAGGGAATGCAGAGTCGATTGCTCAGATTCGTGAAGCTGCAAGTGAATCAGCAGATTGGAGAGATAGCTTTCACCCACGTGAGGATGCTTGGTGGTGGACATTAGAAGCATCGAAGCAAGTTCAGTGGACTGAACGATTTGACTGGTTATGGGGCGCAAGTTCTGTTACGTGTCTGACGATTTCCCTTGGTCTACTGGTGAATATCTACCCTCGATTTCTGTCAGGTGGTCCTGATGTATTTGCTGCGCTCACAACAGTTGCTCAGACGGTTGTGACCTTACTTGCAGCAGGAGGTACCCTTACAAAAACAGGGCAAGAAGCCCTTCAACGCATTGCCGATAAAGTAGGTATCTCTAGACGTTACAGACACGAACTTGGTACAGGGCTTTCGCTACTTGTTCTGCTGTCAGTATTTTGGTTATGGCTTTCCCTTCCCAGGATTGCTAAATACTACACATCGTGGGGATGGAATAATTATCAGAGTGGAAATTGGAGTAGTGCTGAAGAAAATTATAAACGAGCACTTCAGCTTAATCCAGATGATGCTCAAGCACATTTCTATCTGGGTCGCCTCTATGAAGATTTACAAAATTTAGATGCTGCCCGCGCTGAATATAGTTTGGCACTGCAAGGTAGCGATATCCTTGCTTACAACAACTTGGCACGCCTTAATCTTTTGAAGGGGAACCACTCTGCAGCCGTAACCCTATTATTAAAAGGATTGAAGCCTGCTAAAGATAAACAGTTACCACCCGAAACCAAGTATCTTCTTCTGAAAAATTTGGGATGGGCACGTCTATTACAGAAAGATTATGCAGGAGCAGAAGCACAATTGAAAAAAGCAATCAAGCTAAACCAGTCTCCTGAACTGAGGAGCAGGCTCAAGGAAAATGTAGCAGCTCCACACTGCCTCCTTGCTCAAGCTCTGCAAGCGCAAAACAAGAAAAAAGATGCCCAAGAGCAGTGGGAAACTTGTGTCAGCCTTGCAAATCGTGGAAATCCTGACGAAGACAGTTGGGTGATTTTATCGGATAAATATTTAATACCTGAGGAAACAAAAAAATGAGGTTTCAAGCGAAGGTTATCTTACTAACATTATTTATCAATGCTGCGATCACCAATGCTTTAGATAAACCCGCGATCGCTGAGCCTATTGGCATGATTAAGTCTCCCGTGGTGGGAAAAGTTGAATTAAAGCGGACTGGTTGGAAAAACTATCGCAGAGTGTCTGCTGGGGCGAAATTTAGATTGGGTGATACGCTTCTTCCTGCCTCAAATGCTACTGTCACTGTTGTTTGCCCTGATCTTACAGAGGAGATTGCTCGATCGGGCAAACCATCTGGTTTGAAAGGAGTGTGTCCTAACCTATCTGATAGTCCGGGTAGGGGAAACGAAAGTCCGGCAGAAAATATTTTAGGGGGTAAGAACGCAAAAATCCCCTATATAATTAGTCCCCGACACACTCTAGTCATGAACCGCACACCTATATTTCGGTGGAATGCTATATCAGGTGCTAAGCAGTATACGGTGCAATTATCCAGCCCAAAAGGAATCGTATGGCAAACAAAAACCTCTAAGCCGGAAGTAATGTATCCTGGTACACCTCCATTACAGCCTGGATTACCTTACTCACTCCAAGTAAAAAGCAACACAGGGGCTTCCTCAGACTCTGATGGCACTTTAGATATAGGATTCAGGCTCTTAAGAGATTCAGAAATAACAGCAATACAGTCGAACTTACCAAAGGTAACTAAGGCTAAACTAGCAATCCCTGAAGTTGCCTTAGTATTAGCTGAGCGTTATAGCAGCTACACCCTGCCTCCCTCCGTTGAGGCAGCTTACAATCTTGCCGAATTTGACGCTGTGACTTACTCTCTTACAGCAGAGGGTATCGAGATTTTACTTCCCTTAGTTATAGCTGGAACCCGCTCACCTGCAGTGTATCGGATGCTAGGAGATTTATACTGGCATACTGGACTGATAAATCCTGCCATTACTCAGTATCTTAAAGTTATCGAGTTAGCAACCACACAAGAGGAGCTAGAAAATCGCACTGAAGCCCAATCTAAGCTAGGGGAGATTTATGCTGCGACAAACGATTTGCTTCAAGCGAGACATTGGTACATTCAAGCCAAAAACGGTTACACAGCATTGGGGGATTTGGGAGGAGTTCAATTCGTAGAGCGCCAACTTGAGGCTAATCCGAGATAAGACCAAAAAAGTGCAAGACAGGCTGGAAAGCCCTATTTAGGTTTAGTTTCAGGAAGTATTTATAAAAATGTGTCTCAAAGGCTGTACTTCTGCGCCCCCCTCAGAAGCAGTAAGGATCGAAGCGAGACGCCCAGTCATTGAAATGGCGATCGCCTAGGTTCATTGCCTGCGGGGAGCAGAAGTGCCACGTGAAATAAGGGTTTCAGCCGCTTAAACCGGGTAAAAAGGCCTCTGTACTACCGCTTTCCGAGTCCAAAAAGGCCAATTCTAGTCCAACGCCACTAGTACACCATTCAAAACCGCTGGCGGTGCGACCATCACGGCAAGACTTTGATGCTGCGATCGTGATCGTATTCAGTCCATCATTGTGCTCCACAATCCTGCATGATCAGAGTGCAGATTCTTGGCAATAAAACAGCAGTATGGCGAAACAGAAGGAGATCGCACCCTTAACCGGCGCAGCGTTACTACAGAAGGTCAAGACGTTAGGGACTCTAACCAAATCCCAGAAAGCGAAAGCCTGCGGTTATTACACGGTCACGAAGGGTGGTGTCGAGCGCGTCAACCTATTGCAGTTCATGCAAGCTCTTATTGAAGCGGAAGGTATTGCGCTGGACAAACCAGCGGCTGAGCGGGGTCGCGATGGGCGCAGTGCGCGTTACCGGATCACGGTGCAAGCAAATGGTCAATTGTTGATCGGGACCGCGTATACCCAACAAATGGGTCTCCAGCCAGGTGATACGTTTGAGTTAGTGCTGGGGCGCAAACACCTACAGCTCAAACAACTGGACCCGGTCGATAGCAGCACGATCGCCGATTAGCCGCCAAGCGCTACTGCTGCGGGGTGCAACGGTGCAGCTGGCTAAACAACACTCAAACAGCTGCTGCTCAGGCGTTTGCAAATTTTATACCAAGGCCACTGGACTAAGTTTGGACTGGACGGCTTCCGAGAATCTGCTGAAGCTTCTTTCTAGCTGTGCTTTTGAAGACTCGTGCTTGCCAACAACATCCGATGATACTCAAACCCCTTAGGTTGGTGGCTGGGGTGCGAGTAATTGCCTGATGGTTGCCAACAAGTGCTTGAGTTTGACCGGCTTGGCTAAGTATGCGTTTGCCCCGGTCTCTAAGCAGCGTTCGGCATCGCCGGGCATCGCCAAGGCCGTCAAAGCAATAATGGGTATGGTACGGGTGTTACTCTCAGCACGAAGGCGGCGGGTGGCTTCTAAACCATCCATCACCGGCATTTGCACATCCATTAAGATGAGATCAGGCTGCCACTGCTGCGTCATTTGCACCGCTTCGAAGCCATTACGAGCCAGCAGCACCTGAAAAGCATGGGCTTCCAGATAACTAAGCAGGGTCGTAATATTGGTTTCGTTGTCTTCTGCCAATAAAATTCTGGGGGCGTTGGCGGACTCTGTTGCGGCAATAATGAGCGCCATTTCGGGGCTAGGCGGCTGCACCTGTGCGAAAATCCGGGTTAGAGCTTGATAAAACGTGGGACGCGAGAGCGGCTTTAAAAGATGAGCCGCCGCGCCAAGCGCCAAGCTGTGCGCCTGCTCATCCACGACGGAGATCACCAGGATCGGAATCGTCTGCGTCTGAGGATGAGCCTTGAACTCACGAAGGACATCCCAGCCAGAGCAGTCAGGCAGTAAGAGGTCCAGCACAATCACATCGGGCTGAACGCGCAACGCCACGTTCAATGCGCCTCTGCCAACCGGATGAATCACACTGGTAGCACCGAATTCAGCCATGTAACGTTTAATTTGGCTGGCCGCCGAACTCGAATCTTCGACCACTAAAACTTGCTGCATTTTGCTCTCGTTCAAGGCCATTGGCTCTAAGGGACTCGCCTCCTGGTGGGTGAACGGATGCCACGGCACCAGTACGGTAAAGCAACTCCCTTGCCCCACCGCACTCTCGACCTGAATACTGCCACCGTGTAGATCGACGAGCCGTTTGACGATCGCTAAGCCCAGACCTGTACCTTCGTACGAGCGGTTTAGGGCGCTGTCCATCTGAACAAACGGCTGAAAGATGTCTTTGAGCTGGGTTGGAGCCATGCCAATCCCGGTGTCTCTGATGCGGAAAGCAACGGCTTCCTGCGGTAAGTGCTGCTGCACCTCCAGGGTGACGCAACCACCCTCGGGAGTGAATTTCACCGCATTGCTCAGCAAATTGACCAAGATCTGCAGTAAGCGCCGTTGATCGGCCTCGATCTCCGTGATGTTGGCATCCAGTTCGCAGGTCAGTTGGAGGCGTTTTTGTCGCGCTTGCTGTTCGACAAAGCTGAGGCTCGATTGACAAAGCGCTGGTAGCGAGATGGTCTGTAGTGACAGCTCCAGCTTACCCGCCTCAATTTTCGAGAGGTCTAAAATATCGTTAATCAGCGCCAGTAAATGTTGCCCACTCTGCTCGATGGTCTGCAGAAACTGACGTTGTTTGTCCGTAATACTCCCCAATACTTCTTCTAAGAGCGCTTCGGCTGAGCCTAAAATCGAATTGAGGGGGGTGCGTAACTCATGACTCATGTTGGCCAGAAATTCGTCTTTGAGACGAGCGGCTCTGGCTAATTCGGCATTCGCTAAGCTGATCCGCTCACTACTATGACGCAGTTGGGCTTCGGCTGCCTTCACCTGGGTAATATCGCGTCCCACCGCTTGCACTTCGCTACATTGTCCTTGCTCGTCAAACAACAGGCGGTGAATCCACTGCGTCCAGCGCACCTCGCCGTTGACCACAACGCGGTTTTCGATAGTGACCGTCGGCTTGTCAACATTCATCGAGCGGACCAGGCGCTCGACCAGATCCCGATCAGCGGCAAAGATCATGGGGGTATAGCTCTGGCCAATGATCGCCTCTGTGGGCAGCCCAAAGTAACGACAGTACGCACCATTCGCAAACTGAATCGTGGAATCAGGCAAATACCGGACAATGAGTTCGGTTTGATCTTCCACAATGGCACGCAAGCGATTTTCACTGGCTTGCAGTTGCTTGAGCTGCTGCGTGCGTTCGATCGCGTAGCGAATGGCACGGGTTAAGAGTGGGGTGGTAATTTGCCCTTTGACCAGATAATCTTGAGCGCCCTGGGCCACCGCCTGCACCGCGACCTGTGTATCGTCCCGGCCCGTCAACATGACGATTGGTAAGGAAGGAGCGACGGCGCGAATTTGACCAATACTATCTAGCCCGTGGCAATCTGGTAGGGACAGATCGAGCAACACGACATCAAGCGGCTGCTCAACACAGCGGATGGCCTCGCTCAACCGTTCGACATGGAGCACCTGCCACATCGCCCCAACGCTATCCGTGCCTAAACTATCAATTAACAGATCAGCATCGGCCGGATTGTCTTCGACGAGCAGAATGGTGAGAGGTATAGTAGAGGGCATACAGGTGCAGGTTTAAGACGGTGGGGGAGGCAGGCGCACGGCAGCAAACCAGAAATCGGCAATCAGTTTGACGATTTTGGTAAATTGCTCAAAATCAACGGGTTTGGTGATGTAGCAGTTGGCGTGGAGCTGGTAGCTCCGCAGAATGTCTTCTTCAGCGGCAGAAGTGGTGAGGACGACGACCGGAATCGTTTGGAGGGCAGGGTGAGCCTTGATCTCGGCTAAGACTTCACGCCCATTTTTCTTGGGCAAATTGAGATCCAGCAAGATGAGATCGGGGTGCGGTGCCGCCTCATACTTTCCTCGCCTAAAAAGAAAATCTAACGCTTCGGCTCCATCTTCCGCCACATAGATGCGGTTAAGAATTTTGCTTTCGTTGAACGTTTCGATCGTCAACTCTGCATCGCTAGGCGAATCTTCAACCAGTAAGATTTCGATGACGGCTAGGTTTTGTAGAGTAGACACTGGTTTTTTCTTGCTCTTTGAATGGTTAGAAGCACCGCTGCAAACGGTCTAGGTAGTCTATGAAGGTTCATCGTGGCGTGACGCTGGCAAGGTAAAGCAAAACGTGGCTCCTTGCCCCAATTGCGATTCGACCCAAAGCCGTCCGTGATGGCGCTCCACGATCTTTTTGCAAATGGCTAAGCCCAGCCCTGTGCCCTCATATTCACGACGGGTATGGAGCCGCTGGAAAATCTCAAAGATGCGCTCGGCGTATTGGGGTTCAATGCCAATCCCGTTGTCTTGAATCGAGAAGGACCACTCGTTGCCCTGTTGGCTTGCAGAGATTCTAATGATGGGTACGGCTTGTCCATGATACTTGAGCGCGTTGCCAATCAGGTTTTGAAATAGTTGAGTGACCTGAGCGGCATCCGCAGGGATGGTCGGTAAGGCATCAACGGTAATGACGGCGTTACTTTCGGCGATTGCCACCTGTAAATCGTTCTTGACCTGCTCCAGTACGGCATTGCAGTCTGTGGGTCGCAGCTTTAATTCATACCGACCCACCCGTGAATACGCCAATAGATCGCGGATGAGCTGCTGCATGCGGGCGGCTCCATCCACGACGTAGTCGATGTATCTGTCGGCTTTGGCGTCTAACTGCCCCTGATAGCGCTTTGCCAGCAGTTGGGTATAGCTGGTGATGGCTCGTAGCGGTTCTTGCAAATCGTGGGACGCGACGTAGGCAAACTGTTCGAGCTCCTGGTTCGATCGCTGGAGATCGAGCGTGAGTTGTTGTAACGCTTGCTCTACTTGTTTGCGATCGGTGATATCGACAAAGTAGCCTACAATCTCACTCACGTTAGCCTCGGCATCGCGCACTAACCGCAGACCATTCCACATCCAGCGATAGCTCCCATTTTTGTGCAAAAACCGATACTCATGGGTGTGGTGCCCTTGGTCAAACAGGCTGGCTAAGCCTGCAAAGATCCGGGGTGCATCCTCTGGATGGATGTGGTTGGCCCAAAAACCAGACTCTGACAGAAAGTCTGCGGGTGTATAACCCACAAGCTCCTGGATATTGTCGCTAATGAACGTGGCAGCGTAATCGCCCTCTGGTGCACAGGTAAAAATGACGGCTGGACTGGAGGCGAGCACAAACTGTAGTCTTGCTTGGAGCTGTTGCTTTTCCAGTTCTGCTTGTTTGCGAGCGGTAGTGTCATAGTTAATGCCAATGAGCTCTTGGGGTTCACCCTGAGCGTTGCGCTGCACTAGTGCATAGGCTTTGATAAAGTGAATGGTGCCGTCTGGATGAATGACCCGAAACTCATGCTCGTAGTCTTTTTCCCCTGCCAGAGCCTTTAGAATGTCCGCTTCGGCAAGGGGACGATCATCCGGGTGGACACTGTTGGCCCACGCCTCATAGACGCTGGTGAACGCATCGGGGGTGGTGCCGTAGAGTTCATACATCCGGTCGTCCCAGGTGAGGATGTCTTCTGGGATGTTCCAGTCCCAGATGGCGATCGCGCCAGACTTCACAGCCAGCGTCAAGCGATCAGAGAGGTTTCGGAGTGCTTCTTCCGCTTGCTTGCGCTCGGTAATATCAGTCAGCGTGCCGACGTAGCCAGTAATGGTGCCACGAGCATCGGTTTCAGGGAGCATCTGACAGAAGAACCAGACGATGCTGCCATCCGGGCGTAAAATTCTGGCTTCATTGCGATAGGCATCACCTGCCTGACAGGTTTGCAGCCATTGCGCCACTTCTGCGGCGATCCGCTCCCGATCTTCTGGGTGAATCGCGTCTACCCACTTCTCCCCTAGCCCTGCTTCTACTGGTCTCCCCGTCATGGCGCTCCAGCACTCGTTGACATACACACAGTTAACGGCGACATCAAACCGAAAAATGCCAACGGGAGCCGCCGCTGCCAGGGTCGCAAAACGGCGCTCGCTTTCCCGCAAGGCAACTTCCGCTTGCTTGCGCGCCGTAATCTCTAGCGCCGTGCCGCGCAGCTTCACGATCACGCCATCAACCGCTCTTATAGCTTCGCCACGAGCGAGGAGCCAGCCCACAGAGCCATCGGCACGCCAGAACTGTAGCTCTAGCTCATAGGGCGTGCCCAGCGTCGCTGCTTGCTGTACAGCGTGTTCCAATTGATCACGCGAGGCAGGGACGTAGCTTTGAAGATGCACGGCGTACGCTGGCTCACCCTGAGCCGCGTCGCGTCCAAACAGCCGAAACAGCTCCTCTGACCAGGTAATGCTCTGCGTCGTCAAGTCATACTCCCAGTGGCCCAGTCCCGCCAGCCGCTGTGCCTCTCGCAACCTGGTTTCGCTCCTTTGCAGTTGAGCTGTACGCTCCTGCACCCGCGTTTCTAAGGTCTGATTGAGCTGCCGCAACTGTTGATACAGCTCTGCCTGCTGAATGGCGATCGCCATTTGCACCGCTACCTGCTGCAATAGCTCGGTTTCAAGGGGCTGCCATTGACGCGTAGCGGCGCACTGATGGGCGACCAAGAGACCCCAAAGCTGCGGCTCCGCGCTGTCTGCGTGCGGCTCGGTGATCAACAGCGGTACGACCAGATTGGCTTTGACTTGAAACCGTTCCAACAATTTTATGTGGCAGTCGCTCAGTCCCGCCTCGTGAATATCAGCGATCGCCTGTGTTTTGCCTCGTTGGTAGTCACCGCCCAAGTTCTCGCGGAAACAGGTGTCTTCCACCTGGCTATGCAAGCTGACCGTCCATCCCGGCAACACGGCTTCGGCTACAATTTGACCGCTCATATCGGGCGCAAATTGATAGACCAGCACTCGATCAACTGCCAGGTATTGTTGGATCGCCTCCACACTGGTGTCGAGAATCGTTTGCAGCGTCAGCGATTGGCGGATGCGTAGAGCGATCGCGCTAAGCATTTGCTGCTGCTCTGCTTGCTGCTGGAGTTGTTGTTGGAGTTCGAACTGCGCGATCGCCTGTGCCAGCGCTTGACAAAGTCCCTCAGCGGTCAGGTTGCCTTTGATCAAATAGTCTTGCACACCGCTTTTCAGCGCTTGAGCAGCGAGAAACTCGTCACCTTGCCCCGTCAAAAGCAAAACGGGCACGCGCTTGCCGGTTTGCGGGATAGCAGCGAGAAACTCGAACCCATTCATGTCAGGCAGCAAATAATCGAGCACAATGGCATCCGGGCGCAGGCGTTGATACAGGTCTAACCCCATCACCGCCGAGTTTGCCTCTAGCACTTGATAGGGCTGAGTAGACCCACGCTCCAAGTAGCGACAGTACGCGGCTCGATCTTCAGCAGAATCGTCAATCAGCAAGATTGTGTAGGGCATGGCTTCGGCATGGCTGTCTTTGGGTGTATAAATCCTCTTGATGGGGTTCAGTGAGTCGGCGACCAGGAACTCATGCCAAGGCTGCAATACTGACAAGGCAGACGTTTCAAAAACCAGTGCTCAAGCTCATTGCGATATGCCAGTCATCTAAGTTATTTGGCACAGGCATTTTTAACGGTAGAGCAGGGATCTCAAGCACCCGCTTCCTAGCAGGTGCTAGTGGTACACCCCTTAACGCAACTTTCTATTCATCTACTTATTGAACCCCTTCTTCAAATTAAACCCCTTCTTCAGGTGTTGCAGTTTAAGACCCATTTATAAGCTTGACTAACCAAGCGATTATGCCTCTCACTCTGGACAACTTCACCCACGGCTCAAACAGAAGCAGCCAGAGCATTCTTTACAGTCGCATGATGCCAAGCCTTTCCTCTCTTAGTGGGAATCTTTTTGGCATTCAACCAAGCCGCGATCGCGCTGAAAGACTTGCCTGAGCGCCGATGTTTTTTCATCAGGGCGATGACTGCTGTCTCAGAAGCGTCAACCACTAGCGCTTTAGCGACTGCCTTTTGACCGAGCTTAGGAGCGCCATAGGCGTAGCCTCCCTGCTCTGCCTTCGCCTTCCGCCCCCCTTGAGTGCGTTCGTTGATCACATCCCGTTCCAGTGTCGCGACGGCTGCCATGACAGTGAGGATCATGCGCCCGGTGGGGGTTGAAGTATCAACCTGAAGGTCAAGTAGCACCAGCGCTTTGTTATGGGGCTGTAGTGTGTCCTCGACAAGTTCAAGGACATCACGGGTGTTCCGCGCAATGCGATCGAGCTTCAGAGCCACAATCCCATCTGCCTGAGTCCTGACCATTTCTAGAGCCGCTTGGAACTGGGGCCGCTGTTCCGCATTCTTCCCGCTTCCCACTTCTTCAAAGACTTGGACAAGCTCATGACCAAAGGCTTCACAATAGGCGGCGATCCGTCGCCGTTGCTCTGCCAGTGACGTGTTATCGGCTTGCGATTCAGAGCTGACGCGGATGTAACCAACCAATTTCATGGTAAAAGCCTTTCTGTGATGGCTTCTTAAGCTTAACGTGCCGGTAAATTATTGTAATATCTATCGGCATCAATAAGCTCAAAGCACTGTGTAGCAATGATTTAACTCTGTTTTAGGAGGATACGACACGCTAAGCGATCGCAAGTACTTGAGGCAGTACCACAGTAAGGGGTTTCTCTTTTGAACTCATTGCGCTATTGCCGGGCCCGCAGTAGGGCTGAGGCAACAGGAGTTGTGCAAACCGACGCAACCTGAGTCGTGTGGAAAGGCTGCAGATTGCTGTCAGGCCCATAATTTGCGTCTAGGCATGCTGAGAGCGAACGCTTGACGGGGCTGTCCCCGTCATTCTAGATGTGTGCTCAGTTTGACTCTGCGCGTGCGGTTGCACTGGTGACCGTAACGGTGGCAACAGCAACCCCTTTGGCCAACATACTGGCCCACTCACGGAACAAAAGCGGACGACCACAAAACGCCTCAAAGTACGGCGCTGTCGTTGTTGTGGCACTATAATAGAATAATTGTATTAGTGACACACAGAGCGCTTATGGTATCGGACTTACGCTTACAACTGCAGCACTTGCGAGCGGAGGCAGAGCGTCTCCAAGCGGAGGGTGAGGTGATCATCAAACCGGACTTCTGGTTAGACAGCACCCAGAATGGCGACACCAACCAAACCGACTACTACAAACGCTGGTTCGATACCACCGGTCGCCAGCAAAGCGCACCGTTAGCCCCCACGGACTATCACCAACTCAAAGCCGCAATCGAGCGCGGACAACAACTACAAGCCTTAGAAGAACAGCAACAGCAGCTCACAGCAGACTTAGAGTCCCTCCTTGCTCAGCAGCATGGCCTCCCGTTGCCTAAACAGAAGTCGCATGACTGTGCCGTGCAGCACTCTAGCGAGTCCAACGAATGGTACACCCCGGCCTACTGGGTAGAGCAAGCCCGAACGTTGATGGGCGCGATCGACCTCGACCCCGCGACCAGTGTCGAGGCTCAAAGCTGGATTCGGGCGCACACCTACTACACCAAAGCAGACAATGGTTTGCGGCTGCCCTGGTTTGGTCGTTTATGGCTCAATCCACCGTATGGGAAACGCAACTATGTCCAGGGGATTTATGGGGCGACCGCCTGGGTCGAGCGGGCGATTCATGAGTATCAGGCGGGCCAGGTCACGGAAGCGGTGCTCTGGCTGCGCGTGAATGGGAATGCTGGCAGCAAAGCACTGGAGCAAGCCGGTTTTCCCAGAGTGACCTTAGGTCGCATCGCGCATGCCCCGCCGGCGGCAAACGGTGAACCGCAGAAGGGTGTGGGTCACGATACGGTGGTGTGGTATTTGGGTCAACAGATCGAGCGCTTTCAAGCCCTGTTTGTGGCCCCTGTTTCCGGCCTAGTCAGGAGCCTGAGTCGTTGGCGCTAAGACCAGTTGAGCCCCAACCCGTGCTACCGCAGAGCGCTTACGGTGCTTCAGGATGGTTGGGGTCCGCTAGAGGAGTGGGCTCTACCGTCGGCTCGTGAGCTGAGGCTAGTGGCCCAGATGCCACTGACGCCACGAGGTGAAAGCGCCGGGTTCGGGCGGTGTACAACCAGGTCAGGCCATCTGGATCGCGGGCTTGACTCCAGCGTCCGAAACCCACCTGTGATCGCTTCCGACTCAGCGTTGAGGGCGTCGTTTGCAGACGTGCCGCTAACGCAGTGCCAGTGAGACCGCGGCGGGCTGTGTGTGCCCAAGACAGGGATGCACTTGGTGCTTGGCCGCATGTCTCTGCCACCGTAGACCAGGCAGCAACGGCTGGAGCGTGAAGACCAGCGGGTGGATGCAGCACCGCCGCTGTCAAAGCATTAAGCGTGACGATCACATTAGCCAACTGAGACTGACATTGCGTCAGCGTTGCCAGTGTTGTAGTGAGCAGAGCTTGGTGTTCCAGAGACAGTGGTGAGTGCGACGGCTCAGCGGTCTTGGTGCAGGACGCTTCCAGCACCTGCTGTGCCGCTTGTACCCATGCGGCTAGTTGCCTATCAGTTTGGTATTGCAGCAGAAATTGTTGTGCCTCTGGACTCAGAGACTCAAAGAAGAGTGGGTCTGTCATAACTTGTGAGTCAAGCTTGCTAGCCGTCGTGCTGACTTGGAGTAGTTTCCCCGTGGCTAGTGGACCGCTAGTGCACGGTGTTTCGATAGCAAAGCACCAGCTCGATCAGTAATTGACCGGGCTGGTGCTTGCTTGTTTCGCTGGCTAGATTTAGTGCACGACGTGCTTGGACATCTGTGGAAAAACTAGGTTGCGCTCGCTACCTGAGGCCTACTTGAACCCGAACAAGACCCCTGCGCACTTAAAGCTTGAATCAAGCTGCTAGCAGTCATTAGAGGGCTCGGTACGATCGCATACTGCAAAAAGTACGCCGCTTGCACACGTTCAAGCGCTGCAAGGGCTTACCTAGACAGGCTTTTGCACAGTTTGTATCAAAGCTTTGTCATCAAACTTCCATCCCAAAGCTCTCGCGGCTTTACCAAGCACTTTGCAAGTAGCCGTTCCCGTCGCTTTGGGACTGTAGCCAGCGCTAGGGCTGAAGCTGCTTCTGTGACTGCTTTGAGGTTTCAAGGCTTATAGCTGATGAAACAGTGATTGCTGCCGTCACTTTGTCTTTCAAGCATTTCTGCAACGGGAGGTCAGTCTTCTCGACCCAGGACCTAGCGGTTCGGCTATCCAAAGGCAGCACAACCAAGCCTTAAGGCTATTTAAGGTTCAAAAGCGGCTGGGAACAGCCTTGACGTTTTGAATCGACTTCAATTTTCAATTGAGATTTGATTGAAAGACGCTTGAGTTTCGATTGAAAGACGCTTGAGTTTCGATGAGATTTTTTCAGAATATTGAAATTCTTTTTAAATGAAAAAGGCTCATAACACCACTCACAAAATTGAAAGACGCTTGAGTTTCGATTGAGATTTTTTCAGAATATTGAAATTCTTTTTAAATGAAAAAGGCTCATAACACTACTCACAAGCAGTTTCAGATGCATTCAAATATTAGTTAAAATTTTTAGCGCTTTTACTTGACAACCCAAATTGAACACCTGTATCTTTAGCGAAAGATTCGCTTAAACAATCTTCTCCTGGCTTCTAGTTCACCATCAAATTGAACTTGGTTCCTCTTTGCAAGTCCTATGCAACAGGATTTACAGGGAGTCAAATTGATTTGGACAGCTTAGAAGTCTTCTCAAGATGAGGTTGCAAGCTTGTCACGCTTAAGCAGGAAAGTATGGAGGCAATGGAGCGTATTCAAAAAGGTTTTTCATCCTTGAGTACGCCTCCTTGAGCTTGAGCAGAGAGATTTCAGCGCCATTAGTCCCAGCTTCTGATCTAGCAGTAGTTTCAGATCGTTTTAGCTTGGAATTTTCTCTCTTGCAGCGTCCCTAGAAACCCTACTAGAAGCGCAAACCATCAGGTGCCTTTATCAGGAGCTACATCCCTCCCACTGCCGCCGTTTTTCTACTAGAGCAGACGGTTGATGGCGTCCGTCTGCTTCTAGTCAAACCATCTGCTATCACTAACCCTTCAGCGAGGCTTTCAGAAAAAATTGCGCTTTTACCATGCAAAGTCTCATCGTTCAACTGTTATGAAAGCAGCCAAAAACGTTAGGTAGTTAGGAAAAAGAGAGGGTTCAAAACCGCATGCCATCGTTGGCTACTGCGAACCAGTTTAGTGGTTGTCTCGCAGTAAAACTAGTATTTTCATAACCAAGATATATGGCTGAAATATTGTCTGATTTCCTTTTAAAGTATCAACTATTCTCTGGTAACCGAGAGTTTAGTAACCTCCGCTCCATTCTGAAGAGACACATACTTCCAGGTCTGCTCAAGCTGGATGGCTTGCAACAGCTACAAGGCAAAAACCTAAATTACGTTTTTGAGCACATCCCGCTCGCTGGTTTCGTAGCCATAGCGGATCCGATCTTTCAAGAGCAGATACTGCAACTGGCCCGCTCTAACACTTTGAAAGTTGAGAAAAGCCAATGGAAACGGTTCTGTACCTGGTTACAAGCGCACGAGCAGTATGTTCCTGATCCGGCTCCGCTGGTGCCGGTTTTAGAGGCCGTACAACCTGCTCACAGCCATCTTCCCAAAGGTACTCTCAAAGCAGTGCTGGCGCTGAAAGAAAAGAGGGAGAGAACCAAAGGGCGGATCGCCTTACTGGAACGAGATTGGACAGCAAAGCTTATAACCGATCGCCAAAGCTTCGATTCTTTTCTGCAAACAGTCACACGATGGCGCAAAAAGGCTGTCACTACCGCAACGCTAGAGTCTTTCCATGCAAGGATCGCACGAGTGCTGGGGTACAGAGCCTGGGAACAAAAGATTGGCATTGAAGCGTTAGCGATCACTGACCTTTTAGACCGTACTTTACTGCAAGCTTATGTGGAGTCCAACCAAAAGCGAGGCATGTCCTCAAACACGATTAGGAATGATTTGGCAGTTGTCATTCCCATTGCTCAATGGCAATTTCACTTGTCTAAACCTGATGAAAACTACAGCAATCCTGAACCAGTCAAAGAGCTTCGCAGCTATCTGAAAACGATTCTCATCGACTACGGTATCGTCCACTCGTTTCCGATGAGGCTTGTGCCGAGAGAGCCTTAACCAGGCAGCAATGCTGGGAAGTCTTGGACTATCTGGGCTGGCGCTGTAAAGACTTAGAAAAACAGCACGGTATGACGAACCAGGTGATTGACGCGTGGATGGACTACTTGATGATTGCTTTCTTGATGACCACGGGTGCGCGACAGCGCGAACTGCGCGAGCTACGGCGTCAATACTTAACACTTGAAGGCAATGTCATCTTTGCCACCTTGCCACCGGAAGGGCACAAGAATGGCAACAAGACCGGGAGGGGCAGAGAGTATCCGCTTTTTGTGGGACCGATGCAGCTCGCCTTAACCGCTGATTTACAGTATTACCTTGAGCACATTCGCCCACAAAACCTGGACCATGATTTTCTCTTCTTCATACGCCTAAATCGCGTTAAGCCGCGTGGACAGATTCGTCGAGGTGATCCCATTCGAGAAGATTTCTATCTCTCGACTCTAGTTTCTAAGCTAGTCGCTTGCGTCACTAGTCATCTGTATGGAATTGAGCAGGTTAAATGGACGACTCCACATGATTTTCGGCGGATTATCGCGACTTGGGTCTGTACCTATGGCGAGCCCAAGCATCTGCCCATTTTCGCTGAACTTTTGGGCCACTCCATGGAAATGTTGGTTAACATTTACAACAAAATGCACCCAGGAGCCCTAGCACGTCAGTCCCTGTTGGCTTACGACGAGATTGCCGCAAGAGAGGAGCGGATGCAGGATTTTAAGTCCTTAGGCACGGCCAAGGCAGCCACTTCTCTGTCTGAAATGAGTTCAACGGCACTCGTAGCCATGCTCCAAAAGCTTGTGCGCAAGCTCTGGCATGCTTTGACCCAGCGCAAGCAGCAGGAGGTGCTGGCATCGTTGTCACCCCTAGAGCGTGAGGCGATCGATGCTTAAAAAAGCTAAGACGCGGTTCACCTTGACGCTTTGGCTAGCTCTCAGTGGCGGTCACGACACCAAAGGCATGGCCAGTGAGGCTGTTGAGGGGGTAAAAACGTTTCGTTTGCCTGGCATACCAGTAGCAGTACCGTCCTTCAGTGCGACAGCGCATCCGTTCAGCACAATCGGGTAGCTGCTTCCACTGTTGCAATGTCGTGATGGGGATACCCGTTAGCCTGGACAACGCTGATTGGTACAAACCGCCCGTTCCAACGTACTGTTGAGGCTTGGCTGAAGCGGACTCATGCTTGGGTTCGATGTCGTTAGATCGCGTTGGTTCCGACAGTGCCTCAACCTTGACGGCTGCAGTGGGTCGAACCGTGCTCGCACCGTGCCCCTCTGACTCCATGCGTCTGGGGTAGTAACACTGTAAGAGTGGATCGTAAACCCACCCTAAGCCTTCTGGGTCCCGTTGCACGGCCCATTGGATCTGCTTCAAGTCCCTGAGATACTTTTTGAGCGTGGTGGGATTGGTCTGTAAGCGCTCTACCAAGTGGTTGGTCACAAGCCCTCTGGTCCAATCTGCTGGCGTGAGCGCGGCCAGGGCTTGGCTGGGAGACGCGGCGCTGGTTGTGGCGACACTCTGAGTCTTGTTGCTCTCGGCTGGCGATCGCGCCGGTGGAAACGCGTCAGGCTGATGCGTGTCTTGAGAAGGCTCTGGGCGCTGATGGGTGCTGGTGGGGCACGGCTGGAGGGGTGGCACACGGGGGGGCAGCGACCCTTGCACTAAGCTGGCTAAGCGCTGCGCCAGCTTAGTGGTGATGGCTTCTAGCGTCTCAAGACGTTGGAGCAACAGAGAAGACTCTGTTGGCCCCACGCGGCTCTTGCAGTCAGCCACACAAACGTCTACTAGCGCCGTTGCTGGTGAGGAAAGAGGGTCTTGAATCGCGCCGACTGGTGCCGATGCCATGAAGGGGGCTAGAACAACGTGCGGTCTACCGTCTTGCTTTTCAAGTGTTTCAATCATCATCAGACGTGTCAGGCGTCCACTGGAGGCTTTCCCAGGTTTTGCAGGGTGGTGAGAGACTGCTGCAGACTTTGCGTTTCCTGGCTTTGTGCTGTGGCCAGCATCGCGGTTCGTTCGCGGTAGAGACGTGCTTCGAGTTTGAATTCGGTGGCTTTCTCAGCGATCGCGGCCTTCGCCTGCTGGGTCTGTTGCAACTTCTGCTCGCGCACTCGAATATCGCGCTGCATCTCTGCGGCCAGCACATCGGCAGTTTCAAGGAACTGAGCTGCGATCGCCAGTGGGTCATCAAAGGCCACGACTTCGCTTTGTCGGAGTAATTCCAGGCTATAGGTCTGTGGTAACTCTGGCTGCGATAGGACGATCACATGGTTGCCAATCTCAACCGTGACGGTTGGCTTTTCCACCGCAACCGAATCTGCTTCTGGCGGCTCCAGCACCACATCAAACTCATGCATTAGGCGATCGCAAGCTTCCGGCGACAGACCATCACTGGTGTCGAGACCCAACTCCTGGCAGCGACGGTAAACAGTAGATTTTGGCAAACCGTTATCCTTGCAAAATTTTGATAGTGAAGTGTTCATAGTGGAATCTTTGTTCTGGAACGACTTGGAACGGTGAGGGAACTGTTCTGAAATGGCTTGGAACGGGAATGAAACGAGATTTCCTGCACCATTTAGTGTCGATTCAGTTCCAATGTTGTACACAGTCCGTTTCACTCGTGTCCCAAACTTAACACGATAATGCACGGATTAGACACTATTTAGTGATTGATGTGTGCATTTTGAGTCTACAGTGATGCGGTAGGCATAGAATATCGAGGGAACGTCGATGATTGCAGGAATTCAATCCGTGAGTAAGCGAGTAGTAGCAACTCTGCCAGATGCTTTAGTAACCGATTTAGAGCAATGGGCTAAAGAAGAAAGTCGACCTGTAGGGAGTCTTGCAGCTTTCTTACTAGAACAGGCAATCAGAGATAGATACCCTGAGAAGTACGGAACATCGCCAAAGAAAGGAAAGTAAGATGACACGTACGAAGCTTGGCCTTACTTCGGAAACGCTGATTGAGTTCACAGACGAGCATAGAAAAGCTCAGAGCCAAAGCGAAAAAGTGGCAGCATTGAGCCTAGTCGTCAATAACTGAGTTACTAAGGACGAACGCGTTTATTAATCACGGTTTCTGAAAAACTTTGCCAGTTGCCAGGATTTGCGGTTAGATCATTGATACTTCACCACAGCAACGCTCTCACAACAGCACAAGCGGCCGGTGAATCACAAGTTTCCACCTTTGAAGCCAGAGGAGTGCCCATCATGTTCTAGTAACTCTAAACGCCAAAAACCCCAACTGGTGGTACAGCAGGGGTTAGAAGGCTTGTTATTCGATTTGAAGGATAGGAGCGGGAACGCTAACTAATGCTTTGAGAGGGCGGACGTTAGGTTACCCAGCTTTGCTATGCCAATTTTAGTGGCAATTTGTCAAAAGGTGCAACCTTTTTGATGAATTGTTCTAGTTTTTGCATGGCTTCCTATCTGCTGTCATTCCAGCCATAGGGAGTTAACTTGTGCATCAAAAAACTTATGTCTTTAGGGAGGGCAGCCCATGCCGGTAGCCCCCTCCCGGACCTTTTCATCTGTACAGGAAAGCGATGATCGCTTCCTCGCGCTCTGGCCCCACCGCTATGACTACCTCTGGGCCGAGCATCCCCTTCCCAACGAGCGCCCCGACTGGCAAACCGAGAGCCGTCATCCCCTGTCAGATCGACTGCTCCAACAAGGCACGATGCTGTATGGTGTCCGGTTTGGTCCCACCACCCGCTACTGTGTCCTCGATGTGGACAAGGGCAGTATTTACCATCCCACCCGCGATCGCTTCGCCTGGAGACGGTTGCTCGCCGCGTTGGAAGTCTTAGGTCTGGTGCAAGCCGTGGTCTGCACCTCCAGCTACAGCGGTGGTCTCCATCTCTACTTTCCCTTTGACACTGAGCAGAAGACATGGGCGATCGCCCTGGCGATTTCGACACTGCTGGAAAACAAGGGCTTCAAACTGGCACCGGGGCAGCTGGAAGTCTTTCCCAACTGCAAAGCCTACGTCACCGGTGGCGAGCACAGTCTCTACAACGGGCATCGTCTGCCGATGCAAGCGGGGTCGTATCTTCTGAATCAAGACCTCCAGATGATCTGGGGCAACCAGGAAACCTTTGTGCAGCACTGGCAGTTCGCCCAGCAGCGCAACAGCCTCAATACCGAAGCACTGGACCGGATTCTGAAAGCCGCGCGACGCAGACAGTTTCGCGTCACGGGCAAAGCCGATAAGTTTCTGAACGACCTGAATGCCGAAATTGAGCAAGGCTGGACGGGACCGGGACAGACGAACCGCTTACTCGGACGCATTGCCATGCGCTCTTACATCTTTGGTCATATCCTTTATACCGACAAGCCGTTAGAAGGCCATGCCCTGGTACACGATATCGTCACGATCGCCCAAGCCCTACCGGGCTATCACGACTGGTGCCAACATCAACAGGAGGTCGAGAAACGCGCTCAAGACTGGAGGCTCGCCATTGAACAGAGTCACTACTTCCACTACGGCACGGATAAACGTCCCGCCGAGTTAAGTCCCGATCAACCTGACGAGTCAGAGCCAAGCTGGAACCAGCAACAACAAGCCGAAGCTAGAGCACGCCTGCAACAGGCTGTCGCTGACCTCTTAGAAAACGAGGCACTACCATCAGGCATTACCGAACGCTTTGACGCGCTCATTCCCTATGGCTTAAGTGGAGCCACGCTCTATCGACATCGCGATCTCTGGCATCCCAGTTATTTACAAAACGCAACGATGGGCGCGCTTCAGAGTGCTGTGGAGCCGGATTGCTCGTGGGCGGCATCCGGCTCCACCAATCACACAAACTTATTGGGTGCAAGTGGGTGTAATACTTTATCTGAAGGGAGTTCTAGCCCTTTGGAATGTCTAGAACCAGGAACGATCGGGTGTAATAGCTTTCCTGTTGGGGATTTGAGTCGGGCAGAGACCAGAAATATGACCCAAGAGGAGGGGATTGCCTATATCAAACAGGTGTTGAACCAGGTCAAGGCGAGGCGGCAGATGGAAACAGCCCAGAAACGGCAACGTTTGACGGGGACAGACCAGTTGGCACTCCCCTTTGACCAGGAAACGCCGTAAACTCCGCTGGCACTGCGGTTGCGGCTGCACTTGTGGCTTTTTCAGGCTCTGTCGGCTTCACCACTCCCAGTGGAGCTGTCAAAGTGTCTTGGTTAATTGCCCCGCGCCGCAGAAGTGCAGCTTTTGAGCCACGTTTTTATAGATTTCCTGAAACTAAATCTGAGTAGAGCTTTCCCAGTCTAGCTTGCACTTCTTGAGTCGCATGTCGGCTTAAACCCTATCTATACCCCTAGCTGATCTGCGGGATGCGTCAGGTAGCTTAATGATCGTCACGGACATGCCTGATACGATAAACCTACACTTGCGGTCCAAACTCATGCTGCCAGTCACTCATCCGATCACCGCTTCGTCTCGTGCCATCGTCATCGGCAGTAGCATGGCGGGCTTACTTGCCGCTCGCGTGTTGCTCGACCACTTTACCGAAGTTGTTTTGATTGAGCGCGATGATGTGTCCGATCCCCTACGAAGTCGTCCCGGCGTGCCGCAAGCGCAGCACGTTCACGTTCTACTCACTCAAGGCCAACGCCTGCTAGAACAGCTCTTTCCTGGTTTAGCCGCAGAACTCACTGCAGCCGGTGCGCCGACCGTCGAGTGGACTGCCGACTGGCTGATGCTGGGGATGTGGAAGTGGATGCCGCGCTGTGCATCCGGTTTGTCGGGACGCACCTGTAGCCGCATGCTGCTGGAGGGATTGATTCGCAAGCGACTGCTGGCAGTGCCAAAGCTAACGCTGCTCACCGGCTGTCAGGTCGAGGGACTGCTGAGTGCACCAGAGTCTAATCGCGTTACAGGCGTTAAACTGCACGGGCGCAAGGCTGCGCATTCGATTGAGTCGCTAGAGGCAGCGCTGGTCGTCGATGCCAGCGGGCGAAATTCCACGTTGCCTGATTGGTTAGCGCGGATGGGCTACAAAGCTCCCCCCGAAACGGTGATTAATGCGTTTCTGGGCTATGGCAGTCGTTGGTATCAGCGTCCCAACGACTTAGAGGTCGATTGGCAGGGCATTACAGTCTCAGCCATTCAAGGCATTACAGGGAGGGGAGGCGTGCTGTATCCGATCGAGGGCGATCGCTGGATTGTCACCTTAGGCGGTGTCGGTCGCGACTATCCACCGACCGATGAGGCAGGCTTTCTCGAGTTTGCCCGCAGCCTGCGGGTGCCGATCCTGTACGACCTGCTGAAGGATGCCCAGCCGCTATCGCCCATTTACAGCTATCGTCGCACCGAAAATTGCTGGCGACACTACGAACGCCTGCAACGCTTCCCCGATGGCATTGTCGCGATCGGCGATGCGGTCTGCGCGTTTAATCCCGTTTATGGGCAGGGGATGACGACAGCAGCACTGGGGGCAATGACGCTTGATCGCTGCCTAAAGCAGTCCCAATCGACCAAAGGATTGCCGCTACGGTTCCACAAGCAGCTTGCCCGCATTCTCAACACACCGTGGTTGATGGCCACGGGGGAAGATAGCCGCTGGTCCACCACAGAGGGAGCGAAACCCGTATGGAGTGACCGATGGGTGCAACAGTATCTCGATCGCGTCACAATGTTGATGCAGGATAGTCCTGCTTTGCTCAAGACGTTTGCGGCAGTAGTCCATCTAGTCAAACCGCCGACGGTGTTGTTCGCACCCAACATTGTGCTGCAAGTGCTGGCAAGCTACGGTAAACGACTTCCTGCCGAAATTGCAGCGACAGAAAGCGGGCTGCAAACAGCCACAGAATTAAGCGTTCAACGGTGAATCAGGACGATCAAGGAGGTTGTAGTGATGGCACTGAATGCTTAACTAAGTGGATTCGGCTTTCATGACAGTCGAATTCAGCAATGATTGAAGCAACAGCATGGAACTGTGCTTGCATGACGGATTAGAATACCAAGCCAGGCGAAATCCTATTGATTCTGGGGTGTATTTTGCACCCATTGCTTGATGGAAGCGCTGAGTGTTGCGATCAAGAACCGCTTTGGGAATGGCTTGCCACTGTTTAACCCGACCTGCAATAGACCCAGTCGGGACAATTTGTGAAACTTAAGTAGCGTTAGAGGAGCAACCACTCCTAGTGTTTCAGCATCGAGAGTGGTCATCATGTTTAAAGAGGCATACCCCAGACACAGAATGGCCGCTTGACCAACATTCTGATGCCGACTAGGTGGCTTGGGTTTACTGTATGTCGTAGGAATCCGAGCGATTTCTGAGCAGCATCCAACATAGGTCTTCCAAGAGAGGCTACTTAACTGTCGCGATCTTCCTCCTTGCCGTGACGACATGTGAGCGCGCCGATCGCTTGAATCAGCTTTGTAACCGCATTAATGACCTCATCGGTGTTCCTGAGGAGGGCCGTAAGCAGCAGCAGCCAAACCAGGGGATTAGTTGAATCGAGTGGGAATTGGGGAGGCTCGATGTTGGGCTGCAAAGACGGTGACTGCGAAATGATTTGGAGGGATTGAGTTTCACTGTGATTCATCATGATTGGATCAGTTCCTGTTGGAGATGAACCTACTGTGCCGCTTAGGGAGTAGCGGCAAGCAAGGGTTTGCTGTGTGGGGCAGCAAATCCCAACTCCAAGTCAGATTGGTTAACTTAGGAAGGGGAAAAACTTAGGGAGGCTCCCTAAGTTTTTCGGTGAAAAGAGCTTGGCGTTGCTTGAATTTATGGCCCTCGAACCAAGTAAGTCACATGGTGAAAAAACCCAAGAGCGAGTGAGATGTGTTTTGCGAGCGATTTTGGACTATGCGGATGAACTGGAGAGAGGTATACGCAAGCCCAACTCATCCATATGCCGCTGGAGTGACGACGGTAATGGCTGCAAGCTTAGTGTGGATGATGTTCGCTTAAGTGACATTCTTTACCAAGCTAATCGAGAGCGTGACTTACCTCGAATCACTAGCGACCAAGCTAAAGAAGCCTTTGGTGATTTAGAGGCTCTAGCAATCTTTCATGATCGGCGTGGGGCGAAGAAGCAAGGGTCAGCCGCTTGGCGTTTTGACTTAAATTTAGGGACAAGAGATACGCAGAAAACCCTGGCAGCGTTTGACAAGCGGTGGAAAAACCTGTGGGGTAAGCAGCAGCCTGCTTCCAAATTAAAGCCTCCACCAGCAACACAATCAAAAGAGACGCGCAAACCGGGTGCACCATTTCCCAGAGTGAAATTGCCAGAGAACTATGTGGCACGACCGGCAGCTTTGAAGGCAGTGAAGGAGAAGCTGCTGGCAGAGAGTAATCAGACGTTAGTGGTTAGCGCGATCGCGGGACTGGGTGGACTGGGAAAATCCGTGTTAGCGACAGCGATAGTGCTGGATCGGGAAGTGCAGGCACGTTTTGCAGACGGGATTTTGTGGGTGACCTTGGGGCAGAGCCCAGACTTGCAAACAATGCTAGGGGAGTGGATTCGGGAATTAGATAAATCGCGGGAAGCCTTTAGCGCCAACACTCTAGAAGCGGCATCACGGTATCTACACAACCTGCTGGCAGAGCGGCAGATGTTGCTGGTGGTGGATGATGCTTGGAATGCCGCCCATGTTGAATGGTTTCGGGTTGGCAATGAAGGTTGTCGGGTGTTAGTAACAACGCGCGAGGCTCAGATCGAGGGGGCAGACTCTTACCCATTGGATTTGATGTCAGAGGCGGAGGCGATCGCCCTAGTGCAGCAGAAGTTAGGCCGGCAGTGGCGATCAGAGCAAGTGGCAGAGGTCAAAGCTTTTGCCAAGGTGCTGGGCTATTTGCCCTTGGCGTTGGATCTAGCCGCGAACCAGGTACTGGATGAGTTGAGTTGGCAGGAGTTAAGAACAGAGTTTGAGGCAGAGCGGCGCTCGGTGGCTTTGGGACGTGGCCGGCGTTCGAGTGCCTTAAAGCTGTTGGACTCATTTGAGCAATGGGATGACCTGGATGAGAATCAGCAGCGCAAGTATAGTTTGCAAGCTTGTTTTAATTTAAGTTTGAAGCGACTGAATCCAGAGCAGCTCCAGCAATTTGCCTGGTTAGGCGTGTTGCCAGAGGATGTGAACTTGAATCAGCCAGTAGCCTCGGTACTATGGGATTTGCCTCCAATAGCAGCAAAGCGAGTCTTGGTGCTACTGCGCAAGCGATCCTTCCTTACCGAGGGTGTAACAACGATCGAGGGTACGCCAACCTACCGAGTTCATGACTTAATGCACGATATGGCACGTAGCCTGATTGAAGAAGGTGTCCTTGCATCTGAGTTTCAAACCGCACAATTGAAAACTCAAAACTTACCTCTGGCGCATCAGCAATTTCTGCAACGCTATCGCGAACGCGCTACTGACCATCGCTGGGATAAGTTACCCAATGATGGCTACATTCATCGGCATTTGACCTGGCACATGGAGCGGGCAAATTGGGCCGAGGCAGTCCATACCCTGATGACAATCAGTGATGAACAGGGACGCAATGCCTGGTTTGAGGCGTGTGATCGGCTTGGACAACCTGCCATTTTTGTGGAGGACGTCATGCGGGGATGGGCACTCGCAGAACGAGGGTATGCACAAGACCAGACAAAAGCGATCGTTCTGCAATGTCGCTACGCTCTGATGACGGCAACGCTCAATAGTTTGGTTGAGAATTTACCCATTAGCATGCTGGCAAGGTTTGTCAGTCGGGTG